>NZ_CP197236.1:0-990000 GCF_052076015.1 Bradyrhizobium sp. 930_D9_N1_4 | reverse complement strand
CCTCACGGTACTGGTTCACTATCGGTCGCTGAGGAGTACTTAGGCTTGGAGGGTGGTCCCCCCGCGTTCAGACAGGATTTCACGTGTCCCGCCTTACTCGTGGATACATCATCGCATTACTCGTACGGGGCTATCACCCTCTGAGGCCCAGCTTTCCTGACTGGTTCCGATTGTCTTTGATGTATCACTGGCCTGGTCCGCGTTCGCTCGCCACTACTAACGGAGTCTCTGTTGATGTCCTTTCCTCCAGGTACTTAGATGTTTCAGTTCCCTGGGTTTGCTTGAAACCTCCTATGTATTCAGAAGTCTCATACCTTCTCTTGATAACCGGAAATCCAAAACCTCTTCGATCGAAATCTAAAGGTCCAGGCATCTCTCATTTCTGATCGAACCCCACACCACAGTCTTTCGACTGAGGTCTTGGAGTTCCGGCTATCGAAGGTGGGTTTCCCCATTCGGAAATCCATGGATCAAAGCTTCTTCGCAGCTCCCCACGGCTTATCGCAGCGTAGCACGTCCTTCATCGCCTCTCAGCGCCAAGGCATCCACCGAACACCCTTAAGGCACTTGATTGCTCTCATTATCAATGTCCACACACTCGGCAGAATGTTGTCTGCAGAATTACCTTGCGGCACGCGCCCTCGATGAACGCTATCTGCAGCCGGACAATGATTAGAAAGACCAGCTTGCTTCGTAAGATCGTTCCGATAGCGAGGCGGTCAAGCTTCGCTAAAAGGATCATTTACAACTCGTGTGTCTCTCAAACGCAGCCTTGTGAGCTACCTTGAAAGACGCATGAGCGCCGAAATGATCCGGAGATAATGAAGTATCGCGTAGCAATTGCTTGCTGCACGATCCAACTCGGATCGATCTCCTCTTTACGATGTCAGAAATCACGCAATCTGCTGTCTATCCAGACTAGCAGGATGCGAAGTGATGTTTCGCGGACGACGGTACAAGATCTCGGTGATCAAACCATCTGGTGGAGCCAGACGGGATCGAACCGACGACCTCATGCTTGCAAAGCACGCGCTCTCCCAGCTGAGCTATGGCCCCGTAACCAGAAGACGAATGCTCACCCGATGAGTGTGGTGGGCCTGGGAAGACTTGAACTTCCGACCTCACGCTTATCAAGCGCGCGCTCTAACCAACTGAGCTACAAGCCCCTAACGCATATCCAGTCAAGGACCAGGGATCTGCAAGCCTGCAGCCCCAGCGCGTGTTCGTCCGCGAAGAAAGAGAAACGAAGACGGCGAAATCCCGCCAATGCAGCTCAACGATCCTGACGACCGTTGGCCACTGATGTTTCTAAAACGATCCGATAGTGAGCCGAAGCTCGCTGAAGGATCATCCTTAGAAAGGAGGTGATCCAGCCGCAGGTTCCCCTACGGCTACCTTGTTACGACTTCACCCCAGTCGCTGACCCTACCGTGGCCGGCTGCCTCCCTTGCGGGTTAGCGCACCGTCTTCAGGTAAAACCAACTCCCATGGTGTGACGGGCGGTGTGTACAAGGCCCGGGAACGTATTCACCGTGGCGTGCTGATCCACGATTACTAGCGATTCCAACTTCATGGGCTCGAGTTGCAGAGCCCAATCCGAACTGAGACGGCTTTTTGAGATTTGCGAAGGGTTGCCCCTTAGCGTCCCATTGTCACCGCCATTGTAGCACGTGTGTAGCCCAGCCCGTAAGGGCCATGAGGACTTGACGTCATCCCCACCTTCCTCGCGGCTTATCACCGGCAGTCTCCTTAGAGTGCTCAACTAAATGGTAGCAACTAAGGACGGGGGTTGCGCTCGTTGCGGGACTTAACCCAACATCTCACGACACGAGCTGACGACAGCCATGCAGCACCTGTGTTCCAGGCTCCGAAGAGAAGGTCACATCTCTGCGACCGGTCCTGGACATGTCAAGGGCTGGTAAGGTTCTGCGCGTTGCGTCGAATTAAACCACATGCTCCACCGCTTGTGCGGGCCCCCGTCAATTCCTTTGAGTTTTAATCTTGCGACCGTACTCCCCAGGCGGAATGCTTAAAGCGTTAGCTGCGCCACTAGTGAGTAAACCCACTAACGGCTGGCATTCATCGTTTACGGCGTGGACTACCAGGGTATCTAATCCTGTTTGCTCCCCACGCTTTCGTGCCTCAGCGTCAGTATCGGGCCAGTGAGCCGCCTTCGCCACTGGTGTTCTTGCGAATATCTACGAATTTCACCTCTACACTCGCAGTTCCACTCACCTCTCCCGAACTCAAGATCTTCAGTATCAAAGGCAGTTCTGGAGTTGAGCTCCAGGATTTCACCCCTGACTTAAAGACCCGCCTACGCACCCTTTACGCCCAGTGATTCCGAGCAACGCTAGCCCCCTTCGTATTACCGCGGCTGCTGGCACGAAGTTAGCCGGGGCTTATTCTTGCGGTACCGTCATTATCTTCCCGCACAAAAGAGCTTTACAACCCTAGGGCCTTCATCACTCACGCGGCATGGCTGGATCAGGGTTGCCCCCATTGTCCAATATTCCCCACTGCTGCCTCCCGTAGGAGTTTGGGCCGTGTCTCAGTCCCAATGTGGCTGATCATCCTCTCAGACCAGCTACTGATCGTCGCCTTGGTGAGCCATTACCTCACCAACTAGCTAATCAGACGCGGGCCAATCTTTCGGCGATAAATCTTTCCCCGTAAGGGCTTATCCGGTATTAGCACAAGTTTCCCTGTGTTGTTCCGAACCAAAAGGTATGTTCCCACGCGTTACTCACCCGTCTGCCGCTGACGTATTGCTACGCCCGCTCGACTTGCATGTGTTAAGCCTGCCGCCAGCGTTCGCTCTGAGCCAGGATCAAACTCTCAAGTTGGACTTGAACTTTGAACCGGCTGATCACAACGTTTGACGAGGTCCCACCATTTTTCCGACGACCGAAGCCGCCGAGCTGCCCGCGATTCACATCGCTGGCAACGATGGTGTTTCCTTTAAAACGTGTACCGCCGAAGTCTTTCGTCCGGTCCCGATCCAAAAAGCCGAAGCTTTTCAAATGCGAGACCCGCAAGGACTCCGCCGTCCACGTTTCTCTTTCTTCATCTTCACTTGTCAAACAGCCCGGGACCTCAGAGGCCCCATCCTTCCAGAGAGGAAGGGTTCCGACACCCTTACCAGCGACGAATGAACTCCAACCGATTTGTGTCGGCTGTTGTGCACTCAACGAGGTGAGGAGCATCAGTGGCGCGTTCGCTCGCCTTGGTCAGTGACCCGGCGGCGCCGCGCTCAGTGGTCGGGTTATAGGCCCCCGCACTCGGGATTGTCAACGACCATTGTCAACAAATCGTCGCACGGTGGATTATCGAAAAAATTCGAACGATTCCAGTGCATTAGAGGAGCCGCCAGCGAGCCGACCGAGGCCGCGCCGCAAAAAATCTGAAAAAAAGTTTGCCCACCGGCGGGCTCCGGAGGGGCCTTTGGACCCCCTTCCTGGCGCCCTCCCCTTAAGCCCCCTGAACGCCCCCTCCACGCCTGGACGGGCGGAGCCCGGCCAATCCGGACCCAAGCCGGACAGACCCTCCGTCCCGGCCGGACCGGCCACACCTCAAGCCGGACTGAGCCCGCCCTAAAGCCGGACACGGCTCCTGCCCCGGCCAACTACGGAGCTCCCGGCGCCCGGCCGTTCAGGAAACTTTTCCATATTAGGCGCCGTACTTGAGCCACATTCCCGCGGCGTTCTGATAAGAGACAAGCTTGAATCGCGGGGATGCCAGTGGGGGCTGCCGGCGATTTTCATGGGTCAGAGGAAGGCGATCTTACGGATGACGCGGCCTTCTTCAGACATTCGAGAGACATCGAGAGCGCTTTTTCCGTCCAGCTGTTCGTAATTTCGGCCGGCCCCGTCGCGGGGCTTTCTGAGCGCGGACGCCTGTGCGGCTTGCCTTTTCCGGTGATCCCCCTGCAAGAGGGTGGCGCGGACAAGGGTTCGAAACACGGCATCTTGGGTCGTTGATTGGGGGACTTGGGTTGAGCCACAGGACGTCACGCGGCGCTTACGGGCGTGAGACCGGGATCATCGATCTCGGCCACGAGCCGCCGCTGTCCGTCGATGGCTCCGAGGCCGCCGTCATCGATCGCCGTCGCGTCTCGGTACAATGGTTCAGCGGGACAATTCTGACCGGACTCTGCGGCGCAGCCCTGATCGGCGGCGCCGTTTTTGCGTCGCTCGACGGTGAAATGACTTTCGCCAAGGTGCCCGAGCGCGTCGAAGGCGCGCTGCGCGGCGCCTTTGGTGCAGCCGATCGCGCCGCCACGCTGCACAAGAGCGACCGCCTGCCGCCGCCGAACGAATCCTCGGCGTCGCGCAACATCGTGCGCGTCTCGACGGTCGCCCGCGTCGGCAATCGCGACGTGATGCGGGTGCGCCCGTTCGTCCGGATCGCCGGCAATCTGTCGATGACGACGAGCGATCTGTCGGCGAAGATTCCGCCGTTCAACGCCCAGCGCCTGCTCACCGACGTCGGCTCCGACCCGAAGACCGCGGCGGAAGATCCGAACAATCCGGAAGCCGTCGAGCCCGACGCCGAGGTCTCCTTCGTCACCAAGGACCTGTCGCAGGTGCTGCCGAAGGCCAAGATTACCGCGGTGGTTGCACTCGACGACATCCTGATGCGGGTGCGGGATGCTGCCAATTGGCGCGGAAATGGCGGGGTGCGCTACGCCTCGCTCGCCAATGCCGCCGCCGATATCTCCGGCGCGACCGGCCCGTCCGACATGAAGATGGCCTACGCCACCGAAGTGTCGCCGTCCGATCCCTATGCCGGCTTCGAGACGCGCGTGGTGCCGGAAAACGTCACGCTGCTGCCGAAGACCAAGGAGCAGATCACCGGCGGCAATCCCAACGGCGAACGCGTCCACATGGTCAAGAAGGGCGACAGCGTCGGCTCCGTCCTGCGCGATCTCGGCGCGACGGCAGAGGAAATCAAGGCGATCGCCGCAACGCTCGGGCCCCGTGGCCGTGACGGCGGCCTGAAGGAAGGCGAAAAGCTCCGCATCCTGATGGCGCCCGCAAGCCCCGGCGCCCGTTTGCAACCTTACCGCGTCGTCGTCGCCAACGAGACCATGGTCGAGGCGATCGCGGCGCTGTCCGATCTCGGCAAATACGTCGCGGTCGACGTCTCCAGCATGAACACCGTCGCCGACGCTGCGGCCAACGCCAACAGCGACGACGATGACGATGACGGCACCGGCGTGCGGCTCTACCAGAGCATCTACGAGACCGCGATGCGCAACAAAGTGCCGATGCCGGTCATCGAGGACATGATCAAGATCTACTCCTACGACGTCGATTTCCAGCGCAAGGTGGCGCCGGGCGACTCATTCGACGTGTTCTACGCCGGCGAGGAAGAGGGCACGACGTCGAACGAAAAGAACGACGTGCTGTTCGCGTCCCTCACCGTCGGCGGCGAGACCAAAAAATACTACCGCTACCAGAGCCCCGACGACGGCGTCGTCGACTACTACGACGAGACCGGCAAGAGCGCGAAGAAGTTCCTGGTCAGGAAACCCGTCAACAACGCGATCATGCGCTCCGGCTTCGGCGGCCGCCGCCACCCGATCCTGGGCTATGTGAAGATGCACACCGGCGTCGATTGGGCCACCGCCTACGGCACGCCGATCTTCGCCTCCGGCAACGGCATGATCGAGAAGGCCGGCCCCGAAGGCGGCTACGGCAAATATATCCGCATCAAGCATTCCAACGGTTACGAGACTGCCTACGGCCACATGTCGGCGTTCGCCAAGGGCATGGAGATCGGCAAGAAGGTGCGGCAGGGCCAGGTCATCGGCTTCGTCGGTTCGACCGGCCAGTCGACAGGCCCGCACGTCCACTACGAAATCCTGGTCAACGGCCGCTTCGTCGATCCGCTGCGCGTGAAACTGCCGCGCGGCCGTTCGCTGGAAGGCCCGGTGCTGGCGGGCTTCGAGAAGGAACGCGATCGGCTCGAAGCCATGATGAGCGGCCGCAACGGCGCCATCGCGCGCATGTCGGATGCGACGGGTGGCCCGCTCCAGGTCAGCAACCGCTGATTTCGTAACCGGCCGACATCGACCTGAAATTTTCAGAAAATTCTGACTGAATTTGACATCGTAACGCGACGTCATTTCACTGCGCCACAATTTCAAGTTTTGTTTGCCAAAGCGGCGCGAGGAGCGAATACTTTCCAAAAAAACGGGAGGTCTCGCCATGAAGAACAGGCTCGCCTGCGCAGCCTTCGTCGCTGCCATTTTCGCCGCCACGAGTGTATCCGCCGAAACCTGGGAGGTGACGAAGCTCGTCCCGGGCTCGGCATTCCACGGCGTGCACGGACTCGGCATCGACAAGGACGGCCATCTGTTCGCCGGCAGCGTCGCGGGCGCGGCGCTCTACGAGGTCGACATTGCAGGCGGTACCGCCAAGGTTGCAATCCCGTCTCCGGTCGGCATGGCCGACGACATCGCATTCGCGCCCGACGGCACCATGGCATGGACCGGCTTCCTCGCCGGCGATCTCTATGCACGCAAGGGCGACGGCCCGATCAGGAAGCTGGCGTCCGGCCTTCCCGGCATTAATTCGCTCGCCTTCCGCAAGGATGGCCGGCTGTACGCCACCACCGTCTTCCTCGGCGACGCGCTGTTCGAGATCGACGTCGAGGGCGTCAAGCCGCCCCGCCAGATCATGGAGAAGATGGGGGGCCTCAACGGCTTCGAGTTCGGCCCCGACGACAAGCTGTACGGTCCGCTCTGGTTCAAGGGACAGGTCGCCAAGATCGACGTCGACAAGGCCGAACTGACCGTCGTCGCCGACGGCTTCAAGGTGCCGGCCGCGGTCAATTTCGATTCCAAAGGCAATCTCTTTGTGGTCGACACCGCGCTCGGCCAGCTCGTCCGGGTCGATCCCAAATCGGGCGCCAAGACCATGGTCGCGCAGCTGAAGCCGTCGCTGGACAATCTCGCGATCGACGACAAGGACCGCATCTACGTCTCCAATATGGCCGACAACGGCATCCAGGAGGTCGATCCCGCGACCGGCCAGGCCAAGCAGATCATCATCGGCAAGCTCGCTTTGCCCGGCGGCATCGGCGTCACCTCGGAGAATGGCAAGGATACGATCCACGTCGCCGACGTGTTCGCCTATCGCACGGTGGACGGCTCGACCGGCGAGGTCACCGAGAAGGCGCGCATGCACGCCGACGGCACCACGCTCGAATATCCGATGAGCGCGACGGCCAAGGGCAACGACGTGATCCTGTCGAGCTGGTTCACCGGCACCGTGCAGGTGATCGACGGCAAGACCGGCAAGACGCGCGACATGCTGCACGGCTTCAAGGCGCCGCATGACGCGATCGTGCTAGAGGACGGCAGCATTTTGGTCGCCGAACTCGGCACCAAATCGCTGGTCCGGGTGAGCGGCGAGCATGGCAAGGATCGCACCACGCTGATCGGCGCGCTCGAAGGTCCGGTCGGGCTGGTCGGCGGCGCAAACGGTGAAGTCTACGTCACCGAAGCCTTTGCGGGCGCCGTCTCCAGGATCGACAAGAACGGCGAAAAGACCGTGCTCGCCAAGGATCTGAAAATGCCCGAGGGCATCGCGCGTAGCAGCGACGGCAGACTGATCGTGGCGGAAGTCGGCGCCCAGCGGCTGATCGAGATCGCGCCTGACAGCGGCAAGGTCACCGAGATCGCGGCCAATCTTCCGATCGGCCTGACCGGCGCGCCCGGCGGCCTGCCGAGTAACATTCCGACGGGTGTCGCCATCGGGGCAACGGGCGCCATCTACTTCAGCTCGGACATCGAGAACGCGATCTACAAGGTGGTGAAGAAAGTAGCGTCCGGTTCGCCGCAATCGGTGAGCCAGCCAGCCGGCGCAATTAAAAAAAGTCCCCCCGGAGAGAAATCCTCTTCGGGGGGACTTTATTGAGCAACGAACGCCCGCGATCAGTTCAACTTGCGCTTCGACACCGGCGCTTCGAACTGGGCGATCTCCGCGGTCTGCGGCGCCTTGCCGTTGAAGGTCAAGACGTTGCCTTCGGACGAGATCGCAACGGCATCGCCGTCCCTGACGTCGCCGGCCAGGATCATCTCGGCGAGCGGATCTTGCACGTAACGCTGGACCACCCGCTTCAGCGGCCTCGCGCCATAGGCGGGATCCCAGCCCTTGGCCGCGAGCCAGTCGCGGCCTGGGGTATCGAGCGTCAGCACGATCTTGCGATCGGTCAGCAGCTTCTGCAGCCGCGCGAACTGGATCTCGACGATCCGGCCCATCTCGCTCCGCTGCAAGCGGTGGAACAGGATGATCTCGTCGACGCGATTGAGGAATTCGGGGCGGAAATGTCCCCGCACCATTCCCATCACCTGCTCACGCACGGCAGAGGTGTCTTCGCCCTCGGGTTGATTCACCAGATACTCCGAACCGAGGTTCGAGGTCATGATAATCAGGGTGTTGCGGAAATCGACGGTACGGCCCTGCCCATCGGTCAGGCGGCCGTCGTCGAGCACCTGCAACAGGACGTTGAAGACGTCAGGGTGCGCTTTTTCGATCTCGTCGAACAGCACGACCTGGTAAGGCCGGCGCCGCACCGCTTCGGTGAGCGCGCCGCCCTCGTCATAACCGACATAGCCCGGAGGCGCGCCGATCAGCCGCGAGACCGAGTGCTTCTCCATGTATTCGGACATGTCGAGGCGGACCATCGCGGTCTCGTCGTTGAACAGATACTCGGCGAGCGCCTTGGTCAGCTCGGTCTTGCCGACGCCGGTCGGCCCTAAGAACATGAACGAGCCGGTTGGCCGGTTCGGATCCTGGAGGCCTGCACGCGAGCGGCGCACGGCGGTTGCGACCGCACGCACGGCCTCGGCCTGGCCGACGACGCGCCGGCCGAGCTGCTCCTCCATCTTCAGGAGCTTCTCCTTCTCGCCTTCCAGCATCTTGTCGACGGGCACGCCGGTCCAGCGCGAGACCACCTGCGCGATGTGGTTGGCGGTCACCGCCTCCTCCATCATCTCGCCGGAATTCTCCTTGGCTTCGATGTCCGCAAGCTGCTTCTCGAGCTGCGGAATCCGGCCATAGGCGAGCTCGCCGGCCTTCTGGAACTCGCCGCGCCGCTGCGCATCGGCAAGGTCGACGCGCAGGGCGTCGAGCTCGGACTTCAGCTTCTGGGCGTCGGAGAGCTTGTTCTTTTCCGCGCTCCAGCGCGCCGTCAGCGCTGCCGACTTCTCCTCGAGCTCGGCGAGCTCCTTCTGGAGCGTCTCGAGACGGGATTTGGAGCCGAGGTCGCTTTCCTTCTTGAGCGCTTCCTGCTCGATCTTGAGCCGGATGATCTCACGGTCGAGCGAATCCAGCTCTTCGGGCTTGGAATCGACCTGCATCTTCAGCCGCGCTGCTGCCTCGTCCATGAGGTCGATCGCCTTGTCGGGCAGGAAGCGATCGGTGATGTAGCGGTTGGACAGCGTCGTGGCGGCCACGAGCGCGGAATCGGTGATCCGCACGCCGTGGTGCTGCTCGTACTTGTCCTTCAACCCGCGCAGAATCGAGATCGTGTCCTCGACCGACGGCTCGCTGACGAAGATCGGCTGGAAGCGCCGCGCCAGCGCCGCATCCTTCTCGACATGCTTGCGGTATTCATCAAGCGTGGTCGCGCCGATGCAGTGCAGCTCGCCGCGCGCCAGCGCGGGCTTGAGCAGATTGGACGCATCCATCGCGCCGTCGCCCTTGCCGGCACCGATCAGCGTGTGCATCTCGTCGATGAACAGGATGAAATTGCCGTCACTCGCGGTCACTTCCTGGAGCACGGCCTTGAGCCGCTCCTCGAACTCGCCGCGGTATTTTGCGCCCGCAATCAGCGAACCGAGATCGAGCGACAGCAGCTTCTTGTCCTGGAGGCTCTCCGGCACGTCACCGTTGATGATGCGCAGCGCCAACCCTTCCGCGATGGCGGTCTTGCCGACGCCGGGCTCGCCGATCAGGACGGGATTGTTCTTGGTCCGGCGCGAGAGCACCTGAATGGTACGGCGGATCTCCTCGTCGCGGCCGATGACCGGGTCGAGCTTGCCGTCGCGCGCGGCCTGGGTCAGGTCGCGGGCATATTTCTTCAGCGCGTCATAGGCGTTCTCGGCGGTCGCGCTGTCAGCCGTGCGGCCCTTGCGCAGCGCCTCGATGGCAGCGTTGAGGTTTTGCGGGGTGACGCCACCCTTGGCGAGGAGGCTGCCTGCCTCGCTGGTCTTTTCCAGCGTGAGGCCGAGCAGCAGCCGCTCGACGGTGACAAAGCTGTCGCCGGCCTTCTCGCCGGCCTTTTCGGCCGCGTCGAAGGTCCGGGCGAGCTCGGGCGCGAGATAGATCTGGCCGGCACCGCCGCCACTGACCTTGGGCACCTTGTTGAGGGCGTCCTCGGTGGCCTTCAGGATTGCGCGGGAATTGCCGCCGGCGCGGTCGATCAGACCGGAAGCCAGGCCTTCATTGTCGTCCAGAAGCACTTTCAGGACGTGCAGGGTGGAAAACTGCTGATGCCCCTCGCGCACCGCGAGCGACTGCGCGGACTGGACGAAGCCCCTGGAGCGTTCGGTATATTTGTCGATATTCATGTCTTTTCTTTCCCTCGGCCTGCCCCTGGAGCCCTCTAAGGCACTCCAAACGGCATCTTCATTGGGGTTACGATTACCGCATTGACGTTTCTCAACCGGCAACGGTCGTTATCAGTCGGCGCTGGCGCCGGCCTGCCCCAGATGTGGGAAGCGTGTTCTCGGATCGGTAGAGGCGAGTTCACAATTTCGTGCGCTGATCCGCCTGCTTGGCGGGGCCGGGTCGAATCCCCTAAGTAGCGTCATGACAGCCAGCCAGACCGCCGAGATTACCGGCCTTTACCGCTACCCGATCAAGGGCCTGACGCCCGAGGCCCTGTCCCGCGTCCCTTTGCGGACGGGCCGGACCCTGCCCGCCGACCGCCGCTACGCCATCGAAAACGGCCCGAGCGGGTTCGACCCTGATGCGCCCGAGTGGAAGCCGAAAATCCAGTTCCTGATGCTGGCGCGCAATGAGCGGCTGGCAACCCTCGACAGCCGCTTTGAGGACGCGACCAATCAAATGACCATTCGCAAGGACGGCCAGATCGTCGCCAGCGGCGATCTCGAAACTGCCGCCGGGCGCGCGGCGATCGAAAGCTATTTTACCGAGAACTTTCAGCCGGAGTTGAAGGGCCCGCCAAAAGTCGTGTCCGGCCGCGACCACAGCTTTTCCGACGTCGCCCGCAAGGTCGTGTCGATCATCAATCTCGGCAGCGTCCGCGCCATCGAGGCCATGCTCGGCGGCACCGCCGTGCATCCGCTGCGCTTCCGCGCCAATCTCTATGTCAAGGGCTGGCCGGCCTGGTCGGAGCTCGATCTCGTCGGACAGACGCTTGCAATCGGCGAGGCCCGGCTGAAAGTGGTCAAGCGCATCGTCCGCTGCCCGGCCACCAATGTCGACCCGGAGACCGCAAAGCGCGATCTCGAGATCCCGCCGACGCTCTCGCGCCATCTCGGCCACATGGACTGCGGCATCTACGCCGAGGTGATCGCGGACGGCGAGATTGGCGTGGGCGATGCAGTCGCGATGGAAGAGCCGAGATTGGTGTGACGGCACACCGTCGCAACACGCTCCGTCATTGCGAGGAGCGAAGCGACGAAGCAATCCAGACTATTTCCACGGAGGGATTCTGGATTGCTTCGCTTCGCTCGCAATGACGGGCGTCAATTCGGCATCACATACGCATAGATCCGGCCGCGCGAGACCGGCGCCTCGCGGACGCGGTTGCCGTTGTTGCCGGAGATCATGATCGGATTGCCCTGCGCGTCGATGCCGGTGATGATGCCGACATGACCGCCGCGGCGGCCGCGCGACATCACCGCGATGGCGCCGACCTGCGGGCCGGAGACGCGCGTGCCGTAGCGTGCGAACGAGCTCGCCATGTCGGAGCCGGTGCCCTTATGGCCGGTATGCTCCAGCACCATGTTCGTGAAGCGCGCGCACCACAGGCTGCCGCGCCCGGTCGGATTGCCGCCGACGTAGCGGCGCGCCTCGGACACGAGGCTCGATCCGCCGCCAAAGCCGCCGCTTGCGGCCATTGCAGTGCTGGTCATGCCGTTATTGGCCATACCGCCGACATTGGCATTCGGATCATAGCTGGCCTGCGCGTCGGCAAAGCCGCTCGCCTGCAACCGCGCGGCGCTGCGCTCGAAGCGCGAGCTGCGGGCATGGTGCCGATAATGACGGTAATGATGATGTCTGGCGTGGTGCACGTAAGCGTGCCGCTCTGCGCTATGACGATGATGAGGCCGCGCTGAGGCCGGAGAGACGAACGCGGCAACCGCCGCAAAGACAATCGCCAGCGCGATAACACAACGCGACAGGCGAGACGCAAACAACTCGAACATTCTTCATCCTTGGTTGACACCCCACTTCCCATTCGGCCCGTGCGGTGGCCGACATCCCTCAGGCCGTTAAGCCGTCCGATGTGGCGAGAAAAAGACGCCGCGCCCGCGAATAGCTGCGATGATTTTCCGCCGATGCTCGCCAGGTGCTGCCGCATTGCGGACAACACCGTTAACTGCGATCCTGCAAAGGCGGCTTATAGAGAGGGAAACGGTTAATGCCCCACGCCACGACCAGGGACGACGTCCGCATCTATTTCGAAGAAGCGGGCCAGGGAACGCCGATCATTTTTCTGCACGAGTTCGCGGCCGACTTCACCAACTGGGAGCCGCAGATGCGTTATTTTTCGCGCGGCCACCGCTGCATCACCTATTCCGCGCGCGGCTACACGCCGTCCGACGTGCCGGCGGGTGAGGTCTACACCTACACGCATTTCTACAGCGACGCGCTCGCCGTGCTCGATCATCTCAAGATCGCGCGCGCGCATCTCGTGGGGCTCTCGATGGGCGCCTATTCGTCGCTCCAGATCGGGTTGAATGCGCCGGAGCGCGCGCTGTCGATGACACTGGCTGGCGTCGGCTCCGGCTCCGAGCTCGAGAATCTCGACGCCTGGCGCAAACAATGCCGCGCCAATGCCGAGCAATTCGAGACGCTGGGCTCCGCGGAAGTCGCAAAGGTCACGCGCGAGGCGCCGAGCCGGATTCCCTTCCTGGTCAAGGACCCCCGCGGCCACGCCGATTTCTACGCCGCGCTGGCGCGGCATGACGCCAAGGGTTCGGCCAACACGATGCGCGGATTCCAGGGCGGCCGCCCCTCGCTCTACACATTGACGGATGCGATCGCGAAGGTCGCGACGCCGGCGCTGATCATCTGCGGCGACGAGGATGATCCATGCGTCGGGGCGAGCCTGTTCCTGAAGAAGCACCTGCCGGCGGCAGGGCTCGCGATGTTTCCGAAGTCCGGCCACGTGCTCAACCTCGAAGAGCCCGCGCTGTTCAATGAGACCGTGGAGCGGTTCGTGACGCTGGTGGAAGCAGGCCGCTGGCCGGTCCGCGATCCGAGGTCGCTGATGGGGCATTAGGGCGCCGGCGTCGCCACATACTCCGTCATTGCGAGGAGCCCTTGCGACGAAGCAATCCAGACTGCCTCCGCGGATAGACTCTGGATTGCGTCGCTACGCTCGCAACGACGAGCAGCTACTTTCCCTGCCCGCGCGTGAGCAGAAACACCCCCTGCTCGCCGAACATGTTCCAAACCCACCACGGCAAGCGCAGCCGCAGCGGGCGGCCGTAGAGGTCGAGCGCCTCGGCGCGCTCCATCTTGACGCCGATGGCGTCGCAGAGCTCGACGAAATCCTTGATGGTGCAGAAATGGATGTTGGCGGTGTCGTACCAGGTCGCCGGCAGATTGTCGGTGCGCGGCATGTGGCCGCCGACCAGGAGCTGGAGCCGCATCCGCCAGAAGCCGAAATTGGGGAACGAGACGATGGCGCGGCGGCCGATGCGCAGCAGATTTTCCAGCACCACCCTCGGCTGCCGCGTCGCCTGCAGCGTCTGCGACAGGATCACGTAATCGAAGGCGTCATCAGGATAATTCACGAGATCGGTGTCGGCGTCGCCCTGTACCACGGCAAGACCTTTGGCGACGCAGCGGTTGACGCCCTCGCGCGACAGCTCGATGCCGCGGCCGTCGATGCCGCGCGTTTCCAGCAACTGAAGCAGGTCGCCGTCGCCGCAGCCGACGTCGAGCACCTTCGAGCCGGGCTTGACCATCTCGGCGACCAGCAGATGGTCGGCGCGGAAATGATTGGACTGCTCCGCAGTGAGGCCACCCAGCGGCAGCACTTCCTGTACAGACATCGCTAACCGTCCTTGGCCGTAAGCCCGCGCGCCTTGCCGGCCGATTGCAGGAAGGCGCGGGAGATGTCGAGGAATTCAGGCACGTCGAGCAGAAAGGCGTCGTGGCCGCGATCGGTCTCGATTTCGGCGAACGACACCCGCGCGCTCGACGCGTTCAGCGCGTGCACCAGCGCGCGCGATTCCGAGGTCGGGAACAGCCAGTCGCTGGTGAAGGAGACCACGCAGAAGCGGGTCTGGATGTCCGCGTACGCCTTCGCCAGCACGCCGCCATGGTCGCCGGCGATGTCAAAGTAATCCATCGCGCGGGTCAGATAGAGGTAGCTGTTGGCATCGAACCGCTCGACGAAGGACGAGCCCTGGTAGCGCAGATAGGACTCGACCTGGAAGTCGGCGTCGAACGAGAAGGTCGGCAACTCGCGGTCCTGCATGCGCCGCCCGAACTTGCGATGCAATGCCGCGTCCGAAAGATACGTGATGTGCGCGGCCATGCGCGCGACCGCGAGGCCGCGATGCGGATGGATGCCGTGATCGGCATAGCCGCCATTGTGCCAGTCGGGATCGGCCATCACGGCCTGGCGGCCAAGCTCGTGGAAGGCGATGTTCTGCGCCGAGTGCCGTGTCGAACAGGCGATCGCCAGCGCCGAGTAGACGCGCTTGGGATAGGCCGCGGTCCACTGCAGCACCTGCATGCCGCCCATCGAACCGCCGACCACCGCAAACAACGTGTCGATACCGAGCCGGTCGATCAGCATCGCCTGCGCGCGCACCATGTCGGGAATCGTGATGACGGGGAAATCGAGGCCCCACACCTTGCCGGTCGCGGGATTGATCGAGGCCGGCCCGGTCGAGCCCATGCAGCCGCCGATGACGTTGGAGCAGATGATGAAGTAGCGGCCGGGATCAAGCGGCCGCCCCGCGCCGACCAGCGTCTCCCACCAGCCATTCTTTCCCGTGACGGGATGCACGTTGGCGACATGCTGATCGCCGGTCAGCGCATGGCAGATCAGCACCGCATTGGAGCGATCGGCGTTGAGCTCCCCATAGGTCTGATAGGCGATCTGGAACGGGGAGAGGTCGACGCCGCAATCGAGCCGCAATGGCTGCTCTGCGCCGAACTGCGCGACCTGCGAACTCGGATGATCCACCTCGTGCGACCGGTCGTCAGCGCTGATCGCGGGACTCGGCACAGACTTGACGCCAACCATCTCTGACATCGACCTCGTTTGCGATCAGACGTGAGACCGCGGTGAGATCAGGCCATGAAAAACCCGGCCTGAACGATAGGTTCGGCCGGGATCGAAAGGGTCCCCGGCCTGTTTAGCGAGTTTTTTAACGTGGCTGCAAGCCGGCCGGCTCAAATGACCACGGAACGGGCAAAACCTACTGTCTTGGGCGGTTTTCGTCAAGATGCGATCCGGATTAGCCAAATTCGTCTCGGTCATCCCGGTCGAAAAAGCCGTGATTTCTCTTTGCTTTCGCTGCCCCGACTGCCTAATCAGGACGTCGACCGCAGCGGGTCTGACTTTGCCACTTTCATTGGCCGGCCCGCATTGGAACACCTCGCAACAGCACGTCGTAAAACAGTATCCGGCAGATATGTCCCAACGCCCGCCCGCGCCACCATCGCTCCAGGAATTGCGCAAGGAGATCGACGCGATCGACGAGGGCATGCATCGCCTGCTGATGCAGCGCGGCGACATCATCGACCGCCTGATCCAGGTGAAGCAGACCCAGGAGGTCGGCTCCGCGTTCCGCCCCGCGCGCGAGGCCTCCATGATGCGCGATATCGTGCAGCGCCATCGGGGCATCCTGCCGCTCGACACGGTCGAGAGCATCTGGCGCGTCATCATCTCGACGTTCACTTACGTCCAGGCGCCGTTCTCCGTGCATGCCGATATCTCGGTGAGCGAGCCGGCGATGCGCGATTCCGTGCGTTTCCATTTCGGCTTCACGGTACCTTACGTCGCGCATTTCAGTGCGCAGGCCGCGGTCGAGGCGGTGGCGAAATCCAAGGGCGATCTGGCGCTGGTCTCGGCGACCTCGAGCCGCACGCCGTGGTGGCTGGAGCTGGAAGCCGACGGTGCGCCGAAGATCATCGCGCGCCTGCCCTTCGTCGAGCGCGCCGATCATCCGGCGGCGCTGCCCGTGTTTGCGATCTCGCGCGTCGCCGACAGCGCCGTGGTGACGGAGGTCGAGACCTTCAGCGTGCGCGTATCAGGGTGGAACGCCGAGGTCGCGCGGGCCCTGTCGCCGCTCGCCGAGATCGTGGCGGTGCCCGATACCGCCTTCGACGGCGCGGCGCTGCTGATCTCGGTCACGGGCGCGACCAGCATCGACAAAATCAAGGCTGCCCTGATCGAAGCGGGGGCCTCGGTGCGCTCCACGGCCCTCGTCGGCAGCCACGCAACGCGCTATACGGTGGCCCCGACCGGGCCGAAATCGTAAATCGCGTACCGCTTGAGCCATTCCGGAGTTGAAGATGTCCCGCCCCGTGCCGAATCCCGGCATTCTCGATATTGCGCCCTACACCCCCGGCAAGAGCCCGGTCGCTGAGCCCGGTCGCAAGGTATTCAAGCTCTCGGCGAACGAGACGCCGTTCGGACCGTCGCCCAAGGCGCTCGAGGCCTTCAAGAACGTGGCGTCGCATCTGGAAGACTATCCGGAAGGAACCTCGCGCGTGCTGCGCGAAGCCATCGGCCGCTCGTTCGGACTCGACCCCAACCGCATCATCTGCGGCGCCGGCTCGGACGAGATCCTCAATCTGCTCGCCCACACCTATCTCAGCCAGGGTGACGAGGCGATCTCGACCACGCACGGTTTCCTGGTCTACCCGATCGCGACCATGGCGGTCGGCGCCAGGAACGTGGTCGCGCAGGAGAAGAATCTCACCTGCGACGTCGACGCCATCCTCAAGGCGGTGACGCCGAAGACGAAGCTGGTCTGGCTCGCCAACCCCAACAATCCGACCGGCACCTATGTGCCGTTCGACGAGGTCAAGCGCCTGCGTGCCGGCCTGCCGTCGCACGTGCTGCTGGTGCTGGACGCGGCCTATTGCGACTACGTTTCCCGTAACGACTATGAAATGGGGATCGAGCTCGTCGCCACCACCGAGAACACGGTGGTGACGCACACCTTCTCCAAGATCCACGGCCTCGCCGCGCTGCGCATCGGCTGGATGTTCGGCCCCGAGCACGTCATCGACGCCGTCAACCGCATCCGCGGCCCCTTCAACGTGTCGACGCCGGCGATGTACGCCGCGGTCGCCGCGATCGAGGACACCGCGCATCAGGCGATGTCGAAGCAGTTCACCGAGACCTGGCGCAACTGGCTGGCCGAGGAGATCGGCAAGCTCGGGCTGAAAGTGACGCCGGGCGTCGCCAATTTCGTGCTGATCCACTTCCCGGAAACGGGCAAGACCTCGGACGCGGCCGACGCCTTCCTCACCAAGCGCGGCCTCGTGCTGCGCGGCTTGAAGAACTACGGCCTGCATCATGCACTGCGCATGACCATCGGCACCGAGGAGGCCAACCGCCTCGTCGTCGACGGCCTGCGTGACTTCATGGCGGGCAAATGAGCGCGCAGCCGCACTTCCAGCGCGTCGCGCTGATCGGCTTCGGCTTGATCGGCGGCTCGATTGCGCGTGCTGCAAAGCTCCAGGGCCTGGCCTCAAAGATCGTCACCACCGCGCGCTCCGAGAAGACCCGCGCGCGGGTGATGGAGCTCGGCATCGTCGACCAGGTCGTGGCGACCAATGCGGAAGCGGTGAAGGACGCCGATCTGGTCATCCTCTGCATTCCCGTCGGTGCTTGCGGGCCGGTGGCGCAGGAGATTGCGCCGCATCTGAAGCCGGGCGCGATCATCTCCGACGTCGGCTCGGTCAAGGGCGCGATCGTCAGGGACATGGCGCCGCATCTGCCGACGACCATTCATTTCGTGCCGGCGCACCCCGTGGCAGGCACCGAACATTCAGGGCCCGATTCCGGCTTCGCCGAGCTCTTCATCAATCGCTGGTGCATCCTCACGCCGCCGGAAGGCGTCGATGCGGCTGCGACCGACCGCCTGCGCGCGTTCTGGGCGGCGATGGGTGCCAAGGTCGAGATCATGACGCCGGATCATCATGATCTGGTGCTCGCGATCACCAGCCATCTGCCGCATCTGATCGCCTACACCATCGTCGGCACCGCCGACGAGCTGGCGCAGGTGACGGAATCCGAGGTCATCAAATTCTCCGCCGGCGGTTTCCGCGATTTCACGCGCATCGCCGCGTCCGACCCGACGATGTGGCGCGACGTCTTCCTCGCCAACAAGGAAGCCGTGCTGGAAATGCTCGGCACCTTCACCGAGGATCTCGCCAAGCTGACCCGCGCGATCCGCCGCGGCGACGGCGAGGCGCTGTTCGACCACTTCACCCGCACCCGCGCCATCCGCCGCGGCATCGTCGAGATCGGCCAGGATTCGGCGGCCGCAGACTTTGGCCGCCAGCACGGGGCGTTGAAGAAGCCGTAGCCGACCGTCTCTCCTCCGTCATTGCGAGCGAAGCGAAGCAATCCAGACTTTCTCCTCGGAAAAAGTCTGGATTGCTTCGTCGCTGCGCTCCTCGCAATGACGGAGGGATCAATACAGCGGCGGGATCTGGCCGACCCTGACCGGGCCGAGCAGCACGGCGCCGTCGACGAATTTCAGCGGGAAGCTGCGGGCCTTCTTGCCCTCCAGCGTGCTTTCGGTGCCGATCGAGTTGATGCCGGCGGCAACGCCGGCATTGGCGTTCTGCTTGATCACCTTGCCGAGGCCGGGCACCGCGCGGTCGAGCGCGCCGAACAGGTTGTTGAGATCCTGCGACTTCACGCCGGGCGCAACGCGGTCGAGCGTTGCCTGCGGCACGCCCTCCTCCAGCATCTTCTCGATGCCGAGCGCCGGGATCACGCGCTCGAGGCCCGTCACCGTCATCTGCAACTCGCCGTCGAGCCGGCCATTGACCGAGAGGCCGAGCGTGCCGGCTGCGATCGCAATCATCTCGCCTTGCTGGATCCGCGACTGCACGATCTCGATGTGACCGCCGGCGGCCTGGATCTCGCGGAAACGCTGCGGCCAGGGCTTTGGCGTGAGATCGGACAGGCCCGTGATCTTCGCGCGCGTGTCCGCCTCGAACGGCTCGGCGAGCAGGGGGTGAACGCCCTGGATGCTGCCTTGCGCGACGTGGAGCACGGTCTCGATCACGGGATGATCGGACTTCGATCCCTCCGCGAGACGCCCGTGCAGCTCGACCTGTTTGGCGCGCGCGAGCGGCACCTGAACGCTGCCGTCGACGCGGTTGATGACGGGATCATCGAACACGAGGGAGGCGCGGTCCGGCACGGCCGGCAAGCCGACCACGCTGCTGCGGCCCTTGCTCCAGTTCACCACGAAGGTGTTTTGCGTGACACCGTCGGTCAGCGTCGCGGGTGCGGAGAATTCGGCGATCACGAGCTTGGGATCGTAGACTTGGGCGATGACCAGGATGTTGTCGAGCTTGGCCGTGAACGGCGTCTTGCTGGCGTTCTGCGACACCAAGGCGACGCTGGCGCCGGAACACTGGACCTCGAAACGGAACGGGAAACCCGCGATCGAGCGCTTGGCGCAATCGTAGATGCGGCCGGCCTTGGCCTCCTGCGCCCGCCAGGCGTCTGCGGCGACTTCCGCCTGCGACGCGGCATAGAACCAGAAACAGCTCCACGCGACGGCGAGGATCAGGACAAGGATGGGGGCGATGAAAAGGCCCCAACGGGAACGCCGGCCTGCGGCAACGGTCATATCGGACATGCGGCGACCCTTTGACCCCTGATTCTGGCGAATGTAAGCGTGGCCGGCCCCCGACGAAAGGCTGAGAATTCGCTTCGTTTGGGGCCTCCACTCTGGTAGCCGTGCCCGAAATGTCCGAAATCACCCTCCCCTCCGTCACCACAGCCAAGGGCGACCTCTGGGTGTTCGGCTATGGCTCGCTGATGTGGCGGCCGGGCTTCGAATTTCAGGAACGCCTTCCCGCCCGGCTGGTCGGCGAGCATCGCGCGCTCTGCGTCTATTCTTTCGTCCATCGCGGCACGCCCGAGAAGCCGGGCCTGGTGCTCGGGCTCGACCGCGGCGGCGCCTGCCGCGGCATTGCTTTTCGCGTCGCTGAAAAGGACCGCGCCGACGTTGTCGCCTATTTGCGGGCGCGTGAACAGGTCACCTCGGTCTATCGCGAGGTGATCCGCTCGGTGTGGCTCGATAACGATGCACGTGAGCGCGTCTCCGCGCTCGCCTATGTCGTCGATCGCGGCCACGTCCAATATGCGGGCCGGCTGTCGCTCGCCGACCAGCACCGCCATGTCGTCCAGGGCCATGGCCAGTCCGGCGCCAACCGCGACTACGTGACGGCAACAGTGAAAGCGATCGAATCCGAAGGCTTTCGCGACGCACAACTGCATCAGCTTGCGACAATGTTGCACGATCATCACGCCGTCGATCCGCGCACGCAAACGTCGCTTGACCGGTAAAGGCCGCAGATCGCTGCACCGCTTTGTTTCTCGATAGAAACAGTCGGGATCATACTTTCGACCGACGACTTTTGACGCGACAAACCACCGCACCGCGATGCTCGCGGGAATTGCAAAAGCCTCCACCCGAGAGTAGACCTTGTCAGGTTCGTGTAATGAATCCGGAAGGACTGGGAATGCCAGGCAGCCTCGACAAGATCGCAGGCACGCTCACATTGGGGTTGGTATTTTATCTCACCTCGACGCATGAAAGCTTTGCCTATCTCGATCCCGGCGCAGGCAGCATGATCCTGACGTCGATCCTCGGAATCCTTGCAGCGACGATCTATACGCTCAAGGGATATCTGCATCGGATCACGAGCTTCTTCCGCAAAGAGCATCGCGACGCCACGCGCTCTCCGGCGCAGGAGCAAGACTGACCCTCAGCACGGACGCAGCGAGAATGCTCCAGTCCTCTCGGCTCAACGAGGAACTGATGACGCCGGAGCCGGGCTCGTTTCGCGATCCCGGCAATCAGGTTTTCTACCGCGACGAACAGGTCTTCCGGGCCCTCGATGCCGAGAGTGCTGCTCACTGGCATCAACTTCGCCAGACGCCGTTCTTTCAGGCGCTGGTCAAGCGCGGGGCCGTCATTGCCACCGAGACCGAAGACCGGCCCGACGTGAGAGCGGAGGCGCTTTCCGGCCGGTGGAGCGAGTTGCTCCGGCACGAGAGAATTCCGTTCATCTCCTATCCGTACGAGTGGACATTCGGCATGTTGAAGGATGCGGCCCTGCTGCACCTCGGCATTCTCGAAGACGCGCTCGCGAACGGCTGGACGCTCAAGGACGGCTCCGCCTACAACGTTCAGTGGCGGGGGCAGCAGCCCGTCTTCATCGACGTCTCGTCCTTCGAACTGTACCGCCCCGGCGATTCCTGGATCGGATATCGCCAGTTCTGCATGATGTTCCTCATTCCCCTGCTACTGAAGGCCCATCGCGGCATCGACACGGCGGCGCTGTGCCGAAGCGAGCTGGAAGGCATCGATCCGGAACAGGCGCTGAAGTTCCTCTCGGTGCGCGACATGTTCCGCCGCGGCGTCCTCTCCCACATCTATCTTCATGCCAGATTGCAGGCTCGCGCGCGGCGCGCCGAGGCTGCGGCATCTTCGGCTGCGCCCAAATGGGCGATCAGGCAGACCAGCGAAATGACGCTTCGCATGGTCCAGTCACTTACGCGACTGGTCGAAAAGCTCGAACGCCGGGGCGGCCGGACATCCTGGTCAACGTACGAAGAGACGCATTCCTACGATGATGCGTCCTTTTCCGAGAAGAAGGACTTCATCGAGCGGCATGTCGGCAGCCGGCGTTGGCCGCTCGTGTACGATCTCGGCTGCAACACCGGCACGTTCTCTCGCCTGTGCAGCGAACAGGCCGACTGCATCGTCGCGATCGACCAGGACGAACTGGCCGTCGACAAGCTCTACCAGCGCATCAGAACGCCGGAACGCGGCAACATCACGCCTCTGGTCATGCAGCTGAGCAACACGTCGCCGGACCAAGGCTGGCGCGGCCGTGAAAGAAAGTCGTTCGAGCATCGCGCCAGTCCCGATCTGATCCTGTGTCTTGCACTCATCCACCACATGGTGATTTCCGCAAACATTCCGTTGCGGGACTTCCTGGACTGGATTCGCGAGTTCGGAGCCAACGTCATTCTCGAATTCGTGGGGCCGGACGACGAAATGACGCTGCAATTGCTCCAGAACAGGCGTGGCGTTCATCCGGGCTACACGCAGGAGCAGTTTGAGTCCGTCGCAGGGTCGATGTTCGACATTCTGGATTCGGCGCCGCTCAAAGGCGGCCGCAGGCGGATCTATCTGCTCCAGCCGAAAGCACAGGCGCGCCCGGAGACCGCGACATGATCGCGAGGGCCGGCACGAACCGCGGCGCGGCCACCGAACGGGGTTCCTTCCTTCTGCATCTCGCGCTGTCGGCGATCGCGATCCCCCAGCCGTTCTATTCGGTCACCGGAACGACCCTGAATTTCTTCGTGGCCTGGCGAATGAGCGGGATCGAGTTCGCAGCGTGGATCCTGCTCATCTACGCAGTGCCGCCGCTCCTGACCTATTTGCTCGTCACACTCGGCTCCCGGCTGCACCGCTATCTCGGTCGGGCTTTGGCGTTCATCGTCTTCGCGACGTATATCTGGCTCGCGGTCACCAACGCCGTGCGGCAGCTGGCACGTCAGGCGCCGTTCATTCCAGGCTCGGAGCAAATCATCGCCGGAGCAGTGCTCCTGGCGCTGTCAGGCACCCTGGCATGGCTGCTTCTGTCGAAACCCGGGCTTCGCGGCGTGGTCCGGCTTCTCGGCGTGATGACGGTCGTCTTCCCCGCGTTGATGCTGCTGCGCGGCACCGAATTCGGCGTGATCCAACTGTCGCGGATTCCGCCTCCGCCAAAACTCGACATCGCCTCGCGGCCCAACGTCGTGCTCATCGTCTACGACGAATTTCCGCTCACCACGATCCTCGACGGCGACGGGCTGATCGACAAGGAGAAGTTTCCGAACTTCCACCAGCTCGCGCAGGGCAGCACCTGGTTTGCCGATGCGCGTTCGGTGTCGGGAGAGACCGAGACCGCCGTCCCCGCGATCATGTCCGGGCGACTGACGAAAGGCGACGCGCCCGCGACCTACGGGGTCTACCCGAAAAACATCTTCTACATGCTGGGCGCCAGCTACAATGTCCTGGACCTCCAGACCGTCACCAATCTCAACCCTTTCGGGCAGTCCGGAGATAATTTCGAGCCGTCGTTCTCCGCGCGGACATGGCGGATCGCGCGCGACGTCGCAATCATCTACGCCCACATCGTCACGCCGCCGCAATTCGTACGCAACCTTCCGCCAATCAACCGGCAGCACAACCGCTTCGGCGAAGACATTGCCGCGCTGCCGCACGGCACGCCGCATCATCAGCGGTTCATCGCTGCGCTGAGCGATGCGAAACAGCCGTTCCTTGCCGTCTATCACAACATCTACCCGCACAATGGCTGGAGCCATTACCCGTCGGGCACATCCTATCCGCCGCCGCGATGGGGTGACTACATCTCGCTCGATCGCAAGACCTCGAAGCTCAGCGTCGACAATGCGCGGATCATGCACGACACCCAGGCTCATCTGCTGCAATCGATGCATGCGGACAAGCTGCTCGGCGAAATCATTGCGCGATTGAAAGCGACCGGTGCATACGACCATTCGATGATCGTGGTCGTCGCCGATCACGGCGTCTCGTTGTGGCCGGGCGAGGCGCCGCGCGATCCGAACGTGTCTCACAAGTCCGACGTCGCGGCGATCCCTCTCCTGGTCAAGCTGCCGGAACAGGCCAATGCGCGCGTCTCACTCGACGAGGTGACGACGATCGACGTCTACCCAACCATCCTCGACTATCTCGGCTTTGACCGACCGGAGGATGTCCAGGGCACGTCGTTCCTCAACGCGATCCGACAGGCGGTGCCCGCCGAAACCGTCAAATCGACCGCGCATCGCGCAGACCCTACGCTCAAGCGGCGCCTCCGCTGGTTCGGAACGGGCGTTTCGAGCGCCGACCTGTACGGGTTTGGGGAGTTCCGGAATTACATCGGCCGGTCGGTCGGTGAATTCCAGTTCACCCTGACGCCCGGCACCGTCGCCAGGATGCTCGGGCCGAACGGTGTCAAGCGCACGGCAATTCCCGATTCCGCGCGCATCGATGTGCAGATCACAGGAGGCAAGCAGGATGGCGAGACGCGAAACATCCTGGTCGCGCTGGGCGATCGCTTCTGCGGCGCGACGCGGACGACCGATCTCGGCGAGGAGGATGTGGCCAATAGTTTCACGCTGATCCTCGCCGAGGAATGCCTCGATGGAATCGGCACGCGCGAGCTCAGGGTTTTTGCGGTCGATGCGTTCGATCATCTCGCCGAAATCCCAGTCGACAGGCTTTCCGCCGACCGCGTGGTCGCGGAGGTCGCCAAGCTGATCGGCGAGCTGAAAGCCGCGGAAGACAACCAGCAGCGACGCATGACGCTGTCTGCGTTGCGCGCGCGCGGCGTCGCCGTTCCGGATGCGCTGACGGGCGGCAGCGAATTGGCCGGCCCCTGGGGTGATTTCGTCGTGTCGCAGGACGGCCCGCGATGGGTGCTCGACTTCTATTCGGTCCCCGAGAGCGCCTGCGCGACGCTTCTGCTCGGCGCCAATCAGATCGAGGGCGTCGCCCAGCTTGCCACATCGGCGGCGTCAAAGGACGAAGCCGATGTTCCGGTGACGCCGGAGCACGTCAAGCAGGCCTG
Organism: Bradyrhizobium sp. 930_D9_N1_4; assembly: GCF_052076015.1. Taxonomy (NCBI): domain Bacteria; kingdom Pseudomonadati; phylum Pseudomonadota; class Alphaproteobacteria; order Hyphomicrobiales; family Nitrobacteraceae; genus Bradyrhizobium; species Bradyrhizobium sp. 930_D9_N1_4. Next base: position 964,918 of record NZ_CP197236.1, on the reverse strand, counting down.
CGCGCAATCAAGCGATGGTTTTGTCCGGATCATCGTCGCGAACCGTCCCACCGCGCGCGACCAGCCGGCGCGACAGGTTTCTCCCGACGAGGTGGTCGCGGCGACCACTGAGCTCATCGGCGCTCTGCGACAGTCGCGCATCGCGACCGGCGGACGGATCGAATTGCAGACGCTGCGGAAAGCGGGCGTCACCGTGCCCGGCTTGTTTACGGCGGAAGACCGCTTGTCCCTGCCGTGGGGTGCGGTGGGCGTTCAGAAAGACGGCAAGCACTGGATCGTCGATCTGTATTCCGCGCCGAAGGCCGTCTGCACGGCCGTGCTCCTCGGCATGAGCGGAATTCCGGCAGTCACCAGGGTCGCGACGACGGGGCTCAGCAAGGACGAAACGAAGACGCCCGTCAGCGCCGATTTCGCCGAGCAGAATTGCCGCGAGCCTCAGGCGGACATCGTCAGGATCATCAGCACGGATGACGCGAGCGCGGCCGCGAATTGACGCGTCGCCTCTCGCCGCCTTTACGGAGCGCGATGTCCGCTCCCGGCGCCCGCATAGCTCGGCGCGGTGCCGATCAGCTGCTCCTGCTCCTTCCGCCCCGCTTCGACGAGACGGCCGGTGGCGTCTTCGATGGCGGTTTGCACGCGGGAGAGAAACTCGTCCTTGGGAAGGCCTGCCGGCAGCGGATCGAGGAACTCCACCACCAGCGTGCCGGGATAGCGCATGAAGGTGCGGCGCGGCCAGAACAGGCCGGAATTGAGCGCGATCGGCAGGCACTGCACGCCGCAGGACGCGTAGATCTGCGCAAAGCCGGTCTTGTAGTCGGGCACGTCGCCCGGCGCCCGGCGCGTGCCTTCCGGAAAGATCACGAGCTGGCCTCCCCCGCGCACCGCCTCACGGGCGCGGCGCGTCATGTCCAGCAGCGCCTTCACGCCGGCCTTGCGGTCGATCGCGATCATCCCGGTCTTGACCAGGAACTGACCGAACACCGGGATCTGCATCAGCTGACGCTTGAGGATGAAGATCGGGCGATGGAAGAAGCCCGGCAGCACGAACGTCTCCCAGAACGACTGGTGTTTTGCGACGATCACCAGCGGCCCTTGCGGGATCTTCTCGGTCCCGCGGAATTCCACCTTGATGTTGCAGACCACGCGCATCAGGACCAGCGTCGCCTTGGCCCACCATTGCGCGACCGTCAGCATGGCGCGCGGCGGCAACGCGAAGGTCGGCAGCGCCACGATCGCGAGGCACACCAGCACGGCGTAGAACAGCACGTTGAACAGGAGCGAGCGCAGGAAAATCAGAGGCATCGATGGTCCGATCAGTTGGCCTGTGCGGTCGCGGGCCGCTTTGGCGCCAGGCCTTGAGGCTGCTCCGACATCTCGGGCGAAAGGTCAATCCCGAAATCCTCCAGCCGCACCCTGAGCTCGGCCGCGATGTACTTGACATATTCGGACAGCAGCAGCCGCAAGGTCGAGGCCGAGGTCCACCACGGCTCCTCACGCCATTTGTCGCCGACCACCGCGAACGGGATCAGCGTCGTCTCCGGCATCGCATGCGAGAATTCCACCAGCGCGCGCGGCATGTGATAGTTCGAGGTGACCACGATCAGCGACCTGAAGCCGCGCCCCTCGGCCCAGCGCCGCGCCTCCGCCGCGTTGCCGCGGGTCGAGATTGCCGTGCGGTCGAGATCGACGCAGCAATGCATGAAGGACTGGTTCTCCGGCAAGGTCCGGGAGATGTCACTCGCGGTCGAGGTCGGATGCACGCCCGAGATCAGGAGCCGCTTGCCGTAGCCCGCAGCCAGCAGCTCCATCGCGTCCGACACCCGCGAGGAGCCGCCGGTCAGGACCACGATGCCGTCGGCCTTGCGGTCCGGCGCGATCTCGGCGCCGCGCAATTGCGACAGGAACGCGATGAAGCCCGCCGCCGCGCCGACGAAGGCGAGCGCGATCGTCGACACGACGACCGCGCGCAGCCAGCCGCGCGGCAGTTTCGGCGATCGATCGTCGGTCGGCGAGCTCATGTGATGTCGGTGATCCCTTCCCCGGACGATTTTAGGACGTTTTGAGGCGAAGTGGAGTCCGGTTTATCGGGCCTAATCGACGTCATTCAGTGTCGCGAACAGCGTCTGGCGCGAGGCGACCGCGGTGATGGCGCCGATCAGAACGGCCTGCACCGCGAGCACGACGTAGCCGGATGGCCGTAGCGAGAAGGTGCCGAGCAGAGCTGCGAACTGATCGCCAACCGGCGTGCCGGAGAACCAGCCCGCGATCGACTCGGAGAAGCCGAACACCAGCATGGCTGCACCACCACCGATCACGCCGCCCTCGAGGCCCAGCCGGAGGAAGTGACGCAGAAAGCGGTTGGCGATGTAGCGGTCGCCGGCGCCGACGAAATGCAGCACCTCGACGATCGGGCGGTTCGCCGCCATGGCACCGCGGGTCGCGAACGAGACCGAGATGATGGTGGCGATGATGACGAGCGCGAGGATGCCGATGCCGGCGAGCACGGTGGCGTTGGTCATCGAGCGCATCCGCTCGATCCAGGCGCGGTGATCGTCGACGCTGGCACTCGGCGCCGCCTGCGTCACGCGCGCGCGCAGGGCAGCGAGATCGATCGCCGTGCCCGGCTGCACACGCGCGATGATCATGCGCGGCACCGGCAGGTCGTCCATCGAGAGGCCCGTGCCGAGCCAGGGCTCGAGCAGCTTGCCGCTCTCGTCCTTGGTGAACGGCTTGACCTCGACGATGCCGGCCTGCGCGCGCATCGCTTCCGTCACCGCCGCGGTGTCGCGGTCGAGATCGCGGCCGGTCTGCGGGCGGACCTGGATGGTGATTTCGCTGGCGACATCCGACTGCCATTCCGCGGCGGAGGCGCTGACCAGCAGCACCGTGCCCGTGGTCATCGATGCCAGGAACGTCATGATGGCGACGACGGCGACCAGCGCGCGTCCGTGGATCGAGGCGCGCGGCACGATCGGCGACAGATTCCGCGCCCTGGCCGGAAGCGGCGGACGCTCCTGTCCGAGGTCGACCAGAACGCCGCGTTCGTCGGTCCTACTCATAGACGTGCAAACGTCCCTGGTGCAGCACGAAGCGGCGCGCTTCGTACTGGTCCATCAGCGCGATGTCATGGGTCGCGATGATGACGGCAGTCCCTGATTTGTTGAGCTCGATGAACAACCGCAGCAGCCGGCGGCCGAGCGTCGGATCGACGCTGCCCGTCGGCTCGTCCGCGAGCAGCAGCTGCGGTCGCGAGATCACCGCGCGCGCGATCGCCGCGCGCTGCTTCTCGCCGCCCGACAGGATCGGCGGCAACGCATCCATGCGGTCGCCGAGACCGACCCAGCGTAGCAGGTCGATCACCTCCTTGCGGTAGCTCGACTCGCTGCGGCCCATGACGCGGAACGGCAGCGCGACGTTCTCATAGGTCGTCATGTGGTCGAGCAGGCGGAAATCCTGCAGCACGATGCCGATGCGCTTGCGCAGATCGGCGATCTCGTCCTTGCCGAGCTGCGAGATGTCATGACCGAACAGATTGACGAGGCCGCGCGTCGGCCGGTGCGACAGGAACAACAGGCGCAAGAGTGACGTCTTGCCGGCGCCGGAGGGGCCGGTCAGGAACTGGAACGAATGCGCCGGGATCTGGAAACTGAGGTCGCGCAGAATCTCCGGCCCCAGTCCGTAACGCAATCCGACATTTTCGAACCGAACCAAGTTCAGCTCCGTTCGAGAGGAGGCCGCGCTGCGGCACCCCACCACACGCGATCAAGGGGTTGTGCGACCGTTATGGTTTCCGGTTCGTTAACGGTCGCCCTGTAGCATTTGGGATGCCCGGCTCTCTTCGCCCGTGGCATCGTCAAGACCAGTCCGTGCATCAAGGCTCGTGTCCATGCATATCGTCTGCCCCCATTGTACGACATCCTACGCCATCAAGCTTGCGAGCCTGGGGGCGAACGGCCGGACGGTCCGCTGTTCCCGCTGCAAGGAGACCTGGGTCGCCTATGCCGAGGATGCCATCGAGGAGGCATCCGTCCCGGCCATGGCCGCGGCCAGCCAGTCTGACGACCAGTCCGACCTTGCCGCGGAATGGAACTCCTACGCCAAGGACGACACCGCCGCCGAGACGCCTGTTGTCGACAGCCCCTCGATCGCCAGCGACTGGCCGGCCGAGGACAGCAGGGAGATCGAGGACGAATGGTCCGCGGCAGCCCGGGCCGCCGAGGAAGAGGTCGTGGGCGCGCAGCACCAGTCCTGGATCCGCGGCCTGTTCAGCCGCCGCGGGGCAAAGGTAAGGCGTGAGGCCCCCGCCGTGGCGCCGCGAAAATCCCATTTCGGCCTGCCAACGGCCTGCGCCGCCATGGGCGCGCTGGTGCTGGCCCTGATCGTCTGGCGCGGCGACATGGTCCGACTGCTGCCGCAGACGGCGGCGTTCTACAAGATGGTCGGCTTTGACGTGAACCTGCGCGGGCTGGCCTTCAAGGACGTCAAGCTCTCCAGCGAGACCGTGGACGGTAAGCAGGTGCTGGTGATCGAGGGCGTGATCGTCGGCCAAAGCAAGAAGCCACTCGATATCCCGCGGCTGCGTTTTGCGGTGCGCGACGCGCAAGGCGCGGAGATTTACGCCTGGAACACCGTGCTGGAACAGACCGTACTCCAGCCGGGCGAGCGAGCCTTCTTCCGCTCGCGCCTCGCCTCGCCGCCGCCGGAGGGCCGCAATATCGACGTTCGCTTCTTCAACCGGCGCGACATTGCCGGCGGCAGCGTATAATCGATTTCGCAGGGAAAGTTGGCCGCGAGGTTGGTCCCAAGGTTGGTCTCATGCCGAAAATCCTGATCGCCGACGACGAGGATTCGATGCGCCAGCTGGTGGCGCGCGCCATCGCCATGGACGGCCACGAGACCGTCACCGCGCAGGACGGCGCCGAGGCGCTGGAGATCCTGACCAGTGCGGACGGCGCGTTCGATCTGCTGCTCACCGACATCCAGATGCCTGTGATGGACGGCATTGCGCTGGCACTCTCCGCCGCGCGCGATTTCCCCGACCTGACCATTTTGCTGATGACCGGTTTTGCCGATCAGCGCGAGCGCGCGTCCAATCTCAATGCGCTGGTGCATGATGTCGTGACAAAGCCGTTCTCGGTCGCAGATATCCGCACGGCGGTGGCGGACGCGCTGGCGGCGAAGAAGGGTTAGCGGGCGGCCGCCACGCATTCCGCTGTCATGCCCCGGCTTGACCGGGGCATCCAGTACGCCATGGCCTCTCGGTTCAATCGCAATCGTCTCTGGAATACTGGATCGCCCGATCAAGTCGGGCGATGACACCACGTGTGACGTCAAAAATCCTTCAGCAGTCGCTCGAGATAATCGAGCTCGAGCTGCGGGCGGGCGGGATCGCTCAGGCGGCGGCGAAGCTCTTCGAGAATGCGCCGCGCCCGCTGGGCGTCGATCTCGCCGGGAATCTTGACCGAGAAATCGTCGCTATATTCCTTGCCGCGCAGCGGCCGGCCCAACGGATCAGTGCGCTCGCCGCCGCTCTGCTGGCGGCCGACAGACTGACCGGGACCCTCGCCGTCACCGGGCTCCTGGCCTTCGCCATTCTGCTGCCCGCCAAGCGCGTCGGCGAGATCTTGCATGCCCTTGCGCAGGGCGTCGATGGCCTTGCCCTGTGACGACGTCGCGCCGTCGGCATCGCCTTCGCCGATCTGATTGCCGGCGTCTCCCATGGCGTTCTCGGCGGCGTCGAAGCCGTCATCGCCATCCTGATCGCCGTCCTGGCCCTGGCCCTGCTGTCCTTGCTGGCCCTGCTGCCCCGGCTGCTTCTGCCCGCGCTGGCCTTTCTGGCCATCCTGCTGCAAGCCCATCTCGGCGAGCTTCTTCTTGAGGGCCTCCAGCCGCTTCTTCAATTGCTCCTGCCGGCCCTGCGTATCCTGCGAGCCCTCGCGCGACGCGGAGGGATCGTTCGGATCGGGATAGAGATATTTCTCCATGTCCCGGATGGCCTTGGACTGCTGGCCGACGCTCTCGTCCGAATTCTTGCCCTTCAGGCTGTCGGCGGATTGCTTCATCGAGCGCTCGGCGCTGTCGAGCAGCGCATCGAGGCTCTTCTGGTCGGCGCGCGACGACTGGGCGAAGCCAATCGAAGCCGTGGAGCAGGACAGAGCAAGGACGAAACAAGCCGTTGCGAGCGTTCCGCGCGCGACCTTCCTGCTTTGGCGGATCGATGTGTGTCTCATGAGCTATCTCGCTCCCTGGGATTCACGCCAGGTCCTGAGCTCCTCGCGCAAGGAGTCCTGCTGCTTTGCCAAATCCTCCAGCTGATCGCTGGTCGCGCCGCGCGTCTTCTGCCGCAGCTCTCTCGATTTGCGCAGTATCTCGGCGACTTTGGGCGGCAGCGGTTTGGTACGCTGGCCGCGCTTGGAATCCTTGCTTTGCCGGTCGGTCTCGTCGCGAAGCGCGTTCTGCTCGCGGAGCAGATCGTTCAGCTCGCGCGCAATCTCGTCCATCTCTTTCTGCTCGGCGCTGGGCGGCCCAGGCGGATTTTCCAGCGCCCGCGCCAGGCGATCCAGCTCGCGCGCGGCAGCTTCGCGATTGCCGCGCTGGATCTGCCGCTCGATGCGCTTCATCTGGTCGTCGAGGCCGATCGCCGGCCGCGCCAGCGGATTGCTGCGCATCTGCTGCGCGTACTGCCGCATGTAATTGTCGAGCGCGGTGCGCAGATTGTCCATGAGCTTCTTGAGCTCTTCGTCGCTGGCGCCGCGCTGAAGCGCCTGCTTGAGCGCGTCCTGCGCCGCGCGCAATGCCTTGGCGACGTCGCTGATATTGCCGTCCTCGATCGTCACCGCGAGCGCCCAAAGGCTCGCCACGACCTCGCGCAGGGAATCGTCGGTGCGCGCGGCTTCGAGCTCGCGCGCGACGCTGTGCAGGCCGAGATACTGCCCGGGCTCCGGCGTGAACATCTCGGGCGCGATCATCAATGCGTCGAGCGCGGAATAGACGTCTGAATTCTTGTTGGCGTCCAGCGCAAGGATGCGGCGCTGCTCGATCAGCGCGCGGGCGAGCGGCTTGGTGAACAGCCGGCCCGGCAGGCGCATGTTGAACGGCTCGCTCTTCGCCTCGTTGCCGGCCTCGTCCTTGGCGGTGAGCGTCAGCGTGACATCGGCGCCGGAATAGGGATCCTCGCTGAGGTCTTTCACCGTCTGGCCGACGCCGTTGCGGGTCCGTGCATTGGGCAGCGTCAGCGCGAATTGCGGCGGCTGGTAAAGCGGCCGCGCGGCCTTGCCGTCGGTGTCATTGGTCGCGTCGGTGCCTTCGGCGGCGCGCGGAACAATCTGCGCTGCCGCACCGGTGACACCGTAATCGTCCTCGATCTTGTAGGAGAGCTGCAACGCGCCGTAGGCCTGACGCTCAGGATCCTTCGCGAGCGCGATGGTCGGCGCCCGGTCCGGCGTCGCCGTGAAGGCCCATTGCGGCTGGCCCGAGGGCGCGCGGACATGCGCGGTGCCATCACCCGCGATGGTGAAATGCTTCTCGCTTGTACCCTTCGGCGCAGCCTCGGTGGGCGCGATCTCCTTGAGGCCGCCGGACGTCGCGACATCCAGATTGCCACCGGAGGAGCGCACGATCAGGGTCGAACCGGCGGGAACCGCGAGCGGGCCGCTGGCGGGCAGCGCCGCGGCCTCCTTGTTGGCGGCGGACAGAATGACCGGCGGCTTGCCGGTGTAGAGCGGCGGGGTGACCCAGGCATCGACGCGGACATTGGTCGGCGCCAGCACGCCCTTCCAGTCGAACGCAGCCCCGAGCCGCATCGCGCGCTCGTCGCCGGCGGCGAAGAAGGTCGCAACCAGCATCACCATGACCAGGGCACGCAGCGCCCAGGGGTCGTGCAGCGCAAGGCGCGGATGCGGCAAACCGGCGCGGATGCGCTTGAGCGAGGCCAGCGTGCGCTCGCGCTGCGCCTGCCACAGCGCCAGCGCCACCGGGTCCTTCGAGCTCAGCGTGTCCGTCAGCGTCGTCGCCGGGCGATGACGGATGCCGGAGCCACGGTCGAGCCGGCCCAAGGCCTCGTCGCGGCCCGGCCAGCGGAAACGAATCAAGGGGACGAGAGCGGCGATGGCGGCGCCGGCGAAAATGACGAGGCCGATGACACGGATGACAGACGGCAGCACCAGCCACAGGCCGGCCCACGATGCCACCAGAAACAGGCCGACAACAGTCAGCACCCGCGCCAGATGCGGCCAGGCACGCTCCCACGCGATGGCATAAGTGGCCCGCTCGAGGGCCTGCGCCAGCTTCAGCCGCGACAGAGCGTCGCCGTCGCGGATCGGGTCTGACGGGTCGGGGGTGACGCCGTTCAATCAACTCTCCAGGTTGCCCGGTAGGGAAACGTACCACAACGGCAGCACTGAGGCATCCGTTCCTGTACGGGAGAGCCCCCTTTTCCCGCATAACACGAGGACGTGACTGGCCCGCTGCAACCCCGTACTTTCCGCGCGCCATTCCCAAAAAAGAGATGAGGAAACGACCATGGACAAGAAGATGCACGACAAGGGCCTGGAAGTCCGCAAAGCAGTGCTGGGAGAGGCCTATGTCAACAATGCCCTGAAGAACGTCGACGATTTCAACCGTCCGTTCCAGGAGATGCTCAACGAATATTGCTGGGGCACGGTGTGGGGCCGCGAGGAACTGCCGCGCAAAACCCGCAGCATGCTCAACATCGCCATGATCGCGATCCTCAACCGCCAGCACGAGTTTCGCGCGCATCTGAAGGGCGCGCTCACCAACGGCGTCTCCCGCGACGAGATCCGCGAGATCCTGATGCAGGTCGCAATCTATGGCGGCATGCCGGCCGCGGTCGACAGCTTCCGCATCGCGCGCGAGGTGTTCGCGGAGATCGACGCGAAGGCGTGAGGAAAGGCTTGAGGCCAACCTCTCTCCGACGTCGTCCCGGGGCGTGCGAAGCGCGAGCCCGGGACCCATAACCACAGGCAAATGTGGTTAGCGGGACTCGGAGTGACCGTCTCGCATCACGATTTATCCCTGCGGATATGGGTCCCGGGCTCATCGCTTCGCGATGCCCCGGGACGACAGCGGGGACGGAGCAAGCATCTTTCTCAACAACGAAGAAAAAAGGAAACATCATGGACATCGGATTCATCGGCCTCGGAAACATGGGTTTCCCGATGGCGCGGCGGTTGGTCGAGGCGGGACACAAGCTGGTCGTGTTCGACACCCGCAAGGAGGTCGTCGACAAGCTCGTGGCGCGCGGCGCGACTGTGGCGACATCGCCGAAGGACGTCGCCGACCAGGTCGAGACCGTCATGGCGAGCCTGCCCTCGCTGCAGGCGTCGCTCGCGGTGGCAACGGGCGCGAACGGCGTGATCGAGGGGAGCCGCGCAAAGCGCTTCATCGATCTCTCCACCGTCGGCTCGACCATGGCGACGAAAATTCACGACCTGCTCGCCAAGCACGACATCGTGCAGATCGACTGCCCCGTCTCAGGCGGCGTCGGCGGCGCCGAAAAGGGCACGCTGGCGGTAATGGTGTCGGGGCCGAAAGCGGATTTCGAGCTGCTCAAGCCCGCGCTCGACGTGATCGGAAAAGTGTTCTTCATCGGCGAGAAGCCCGGCGCGGCACAGACCATGAAGCTCGCCAACAATTTCCTGTCGGCGACCGCGATGGTGGCGACGTCGGAAGCGGTGGTGATGGGCGTGAAAGCCGGGCTCGATCCCGCCGTGATGATCGACGTCATCAACGCCGGTTCGGGCATGAACACCGCAAGCCGCGACAAGTTTCCGCGCTCGGTTCTGCCGCGCAGTTTCGATTTCGGCTTCGCCACGGGACTGATGGTGAAGGACGTGCGGCTGGCGCTGGAGGAGATGAAATCGCTGGGGCTCTCGATGGAGGTCGCCGATGCCGTCGGACGGCTATGGGAGACCGTGATCAGCGCGGAAGGCGCCGAGTCCGATTTTACCGCGGCGATCAAGCCGATCGAGAAGAAGGCGGGCGTCGTGGTTGGCGGAACAAAGGGCGGATTGGCGGGGAAGTAGCGCGCAACACTCTCCTCGTCGTCCCGGGGCGCGCGAAGCGCGAGCCCGGGACCCATAACCACAGGAAGGTGTGATTACGGGGATCCGGAGTTACAGCTTAGGCAACCAACTACGGCCTGTGGCTATGGGTCCCCGCCTTCGCGGGGACGACAGCGAGATTGTAGAGCCGGCATCGCGTCTCACAGTCAGGCCTCACTCCATCACAGCCACGGCGCCGGCGTGTCCATCGCAATCAGCTGCTCGACCTCGATGCGCGGGCGCACTACGGCGTATTGGTCGCCCTTCACCAGCACCTCGGGCACCAGCGGCCGCGTGTTGTAGGTCCCGGCCTGCACCGCGCCATAGGCGCCCGCGGTCATGATGGCGATGAGATCACCGGGCTTCGGCGTCGGCAGCGTGCGGTCGAGCGCGAGATAATCGCCGGTCTCGCAGACCGGGCCGACCACGTCGGCCTTGATGGTAACTGCGTCCCTGGCCGGCTGCGTCACCGGCAGAATGTCGTGATGCGCCTCGTACAGCGTCGGGCGAATGAGGTCGTTCATGGCGGCGTCGATGATGACGAAATTCTTGCCATCGCCGTGCTTCACATAGATCACTTTGGCGACCAGGATGCCGGCATTGCCGACGATCATGCGGCCCGGCTCGAACATCAGCGTGCAGCCGAGATTATGGCTGACGCGCTTGACCATGGCGGCATAGGCATCGGGCGCCGGCGGCGCTTCGCGATCCATGTAATAGGGAATGCCGAGGCCGCCGCCAAAATCGACGTGGCTGATGTCGTGGCCGTCGCTGCGCAGTGTCTGCACGAATTCGGACAGAATCCGGAACGCGGTCTCCATCTTGGAGAGATCGGTGATCTGGCTGCCGATATGCACGTCGGTGCCGGTCACCTTGATCCCGGGCAACTTGGCGGCGCGGGCGTAGACCTCGCGAGCATAGGCGATCGGGATGCCGAACTTGTTCTCGGACTTGCCGGTCGAGATTTTGGCGTGCGTGCCGGCATCGACATCGGGATTGACGCGGATCGAGATGCGCGCGGTCTTGCCCATCTCGGTCGCAAGCCGCGACAGCAATTCCAGCTCGGGCTCGGATTCGACGTTCAGACAGAGGATGTCGGCGGCCAGCGCTGCGCGCAGCTCGGTCTCGGTCTTGCCGACGCCGGAGAACAGGATCTTGCTGGCGGGGATGCCGGCGGCCAGTGCGCGCTTCAGCTCGCCACCGGAGACGACGTCAGCGCCGGCACCGAGCTTGGCCAGCGTGCGCAGCACCGACTGGTTGGAGTTCGCCTTCATGGCGTAGCAGACCAGCACCTTCTCGCCGGCGAAGGCCTCGGCGAAAACGCGGTAGTGGCGCTCGAGCGTGGCGGTCGAATAGCAATAGAACGGCGTGCCGACGGTCGCGGCCAGCTCGGACAGGTTCACCGCCTCGGCGTGCAGCACGCCGTTGCGATAGTCGAAATGGTTCATGGCGTTGGCTCAATTGCCCCAGCCTATCTGCTGGGTCTTTCGTCCAGGAGCGGGTCGAGAATGAACGGTTTCTTCTTGCCCTTGGTCGCGGCAGGCCCTGAATCCGCACCATAGGTGGGATTGAACACGCTCGGCGTCCTCTGGGCTTCGGTCTCGGTGTCGGTCGGAGCTGCGACATTGGCCGTGGACGCGCTGGACGCGGTCGGCGGCAGATCGAGCGGGCCCTTGCGGCCACAGCCGGCAAGCGCGAGCGCCGTCAGGCTCAAGACAATGATGGCCCACCCCGAGCCGGCCGGGCGAAACTTTGACGTCACGACGAAATCCCCACTACGCGGGGCGCACCATACAGAGATTGGCGCGCTCTGGCGAGAGCCGGATGACCATGAAACATAAGCGAAATTTTGCCCTCAGCCCTATTTCCGCTCTTTTTCCAGCCGCTTCGCCCAGGCCTTGGCCTGCGACATCACGTTCTTCGGCGCAGTGCCGCCAAAGCTGGTCCGGCTCTTCACCGACGATTCGACCGAGAGCACGCCGAGCACGTCCTTGGTGATCTTCGGCTCGATCGCCTGCATCTCCTTCAACGGCAGCTCGTGCAGCGCCACGCCGCCCTCGGCGGCCTTGGCAACGATGCGGCCGGTGACGTGGTGGGCGTCGCGGAACGGCATCTTCAGCGTCCGTACCAGCCAGTCGGCAAGGTCGGTCGCCGTGGCGTAGCCCTCGCCCGCAGCTGCCTTCATCTTCGCTTCGTCCGGGACGAGATCGCGGACCATGCCGGTCATGGCGCGGATCGCTAGCGACAGCGCGGCAAAACCCTCCATGGCGCCCTGCTTGTCCTCCTGCATGTCCTTTTGATAGGCGAGCGGCAGGCCCTTCATGACGATCAGGAGACCGTTGAGCGCACCGATGACGCGGCCGGTCTTGGCGCGCACCAGCTCGGCGGCGTCAGGATTGCGCTTCTGCGGCATGATCGAGGAGCCGGTGGTGAACTTGTCGCTGAGCCGGATGAGACCGACCAGCGGCGAGGTCCAGATCACGATCTCCTCGGCAAAGCGCGACATGTGCACGGCGCAGATCGAGGCGGCCGACAAGGTCTCCAGCACGAAATCGCGGTCGGAGACCGCATCGAGCGAGTTCGCCATCGGCCGGTCGAAACCGAGCGCTTTCGCCGTGGCATGACGATCGATCGGGAACGAGGTGCCGGCGAGCGCGGCGGCGCCGAGCGGCGATTCATTCAGCCGCTTGCGAGCATCCTGGAAACGGCCGCGGTCACGCGCGGCCATCTCGACATAGGCGAGCAGATGATGGCCGAATGTCACGGGCTGCGCGGTCTGGAGATGCGTGAAGCCGGGCATCACGGTCGCGGCATGCTCGAGCGCGCGATTGACCAGCGATGCCTGGAACGCGGCTAGCGCCGCATCGGTCTCGTCGAGAACATCGCGGACATAGAGGCGGAAGTCGGTCGCGACCTGGTCGTTGCGCGACCGCGCGGTGTGCAGGCGCCCGGCAGCGGGGCCGATCAGCTCGGTCAGCCGGCTCTCGACGTTCATATGGATATCTTCGAGCGCGCGCTTGAACGTGAAGCCGCCCTTGCCGATCTCTGACAGAATCGTGTCTAGACCCTTGCCGATATTTTTCGCATCAGAGGTCGTGATGATGCCCTGGCTGGCCAGCATCGCGGCGTGGGCCTTGGACGCGGCAATGTCCTGGGCATAGAGGTGACGATCGACGTCGATGGAGACGTTGATCTCTTCCATGATCTCATCGGGACGTTCCGAGAACCGGCCGCCCCACATCTTGTTGCTCATGATCCCCTGCTCACGCCTTGCTTGTCGCTGGTCACGTTTGCTGGCCGCCGCCAGCCGTATTAAGAGGCCCCTGATAGCCATATCTGCGACCGGATGACAAACGATATGCTCGACCAGAAGCCCTCCGCCACGCGCCGGATCCCCATCGTCATCGCCACCGTCGCGATCGGGGGACTGGCGGGCTTTGCCGCGCTGTACGGCCTTGGCCTGAGCCGGGCTCCCTCGGGCGATCCGACCTGCCGGGCGGCGGTGGCAACGGCGCAAAAAATCGCTCCGCTGGCCCATGGCGAACTGGCCGCCCTGACCATGGCCAGCGCCCCCCTGAAGCTGCCGGATCTCGCCTTCGAGGATTCCGACGGCAAGCCGAAAAAACTGTCCGATTTCCGCGGCAAGACGCTGCTGGTGAACCTCTGGGCCACCTGGTGCGTGCCCTGCCGCAAGGAGATGCCGGCGCTGGACGAGCTCCAGGGCAAGCTGGCGGGCCCGAATTTCGAGGTGGTGGCGATCAACATCGACACCCGCGATGCCGAGAAGCCCAAGACCTTCCTGAAGGAGGCCAATCTGACCCGGCTTGGCTATTTCAGCGACCAGAAAGCCAAGGTGTTCCAGGACCTTAAGGCCATAGGCCGGGCGCTGGGCATGCCGACCTCGGTGCTGGTCGACCCGCAGGGATGCGAAATCGCGACGATCGCGGGACCGGCGGAATGGGCGAGCGAGGACGCGCTCAAGCTGATCCGGGCGGCGACCGGCAAGGCCGCGGCGGGACTTTAGGGGTTCAGGCGGAAATATTCAGGTTGCCGCCGACGCCAGCGCCGACATTGGCGAGCGAGGGCTGACCGGCGCCGAGAAGCGTGAGGACGGTGGATTTCTCCATGTCCATGTTCTGCTTGGTCAGCGTCGCCGCGATATTCGACTGCAGCGCGCCTTGCTGAGCGGCCAGCATGGTGCTGACCATCGCCATCATGTCCATTACGCAAACCCTCTTACCGGCAGGACACTAGGGCTGATGGGTTAACGCGACATGAATTGTCACAGTGCGGATGGACGTAGGGTGGGTTAGCCGAAGGCGTAACCCACCTCTTTGGTATCCGCAGAGACAGAAGTGGTGGGTTACGCTTCGCTAACCCACCCTACGACGTCAGCGCGTCGGAACCGGCTTGGCGCCGCGGTAGTCGTAGAAGCCACGCTGGGTCTTGCGGCCGAGCCAGCCGGCTTCGACGTATTTCACCAGCAACGGGCACGGGCGGTATTTGGAGTCGGCGAGGCCCTCGTGCAGCACCTGCATGATCGACAGGCAAGTATCGAGGCCGATGAAATCGGCGAGCTCGAGCGGGCCCATCGGATGGTGGGCGCCGAGCTTCATCGCCGCGTCGATCGCCTCGACGTTGCCGACGCCTTCATACAGCGTGTAGATCGCCTCGTTGATCATCGGCAGCAGGATGCGGTTGACGATGAAGGCCGGGAAATCCTCGGAGACCGCGACCTGCTTGCCGAGCTTGGCGACGAACTCCTTGGAGGCCTCGAACGTGGAATCGTCGGTGGCGATGCCGCGGATCAGCTCGACCAGCTCCATCAGCGGCACCGGATTCATGAAGTGAATGCCGATGAAGCGCTCGGGCCGGTCGGTAGCGGCGGCCAGCCGCGTGATCGAGATCGAGGACGTGTCGGAAGCGACGATCGCCTCGGCCTTCAGCACCGCGCACAGCTCGTGGAAGATCTTGCGCTTGACCTCTTCCTTCTCGACCGCGGTCTCGATTACGAGGTCGCAGTCGGCGAGGTCGTCGAGCTTCTCGGCGAGCTTGATGCGCGCCATCGCCGTGGCCTTCTCGTCCTCGGAAACAGCCTTCTTGGAGACCTGGCGCGCCAGATTGCCGTTGATCGTGGCCATGCCGGACTTGAGACGGTCGGCCGAGATGTCGTTGAGCACAACGTCGAAACCGGCCAGCGCCGCGACATGCGCGATGCCACTGCCCATCTGACCCGCGCCAATCACGCCGACCTTCTTGATCACTGCCGCCATAATATCATCCACCGGAACGGCGCGCACATCGCGCCTGCCTTATCCCCTGAGCCGGGAGATCTGATTTCATCAGAAGCTTGATCTAACCAGAATCTCGGCTCGAAACCTAGATTGGATCGCTCCCCCGGCGTGCCCCACGCCAAAGAAAACGCCTCGAAAAAGAAAAACCGGCCGGAGTGTACCACTCCGGCCGGTGTTTTTATCGCGTTTTTACTTGCCGAGCTTGGCGAGTTCGTCCGTCAGCTCAGGAACCGCCTGGTAAAGGTCGGCGACCAGGCCGTAATCGGCGACCTGGAAGATCGGCGCGTCCTCGTCCTTGTTGATCGCGACGATCACCTTGGAGTCCTTCATGCCGGCCAGATGCTGGATCGCGCCGGAAATGCCCACCGCGACATAGAGCTCGGGGGCCACGACCTTGCCGGTCTGGCCGACCTGCCAGTCGTTCGGCGCATAGCCGGCGTCCACCGCCGCGCGCGAGGCACCAACGCCGGCGCCGAGCTTGTCGGCGAGCGGCTCGATGTATTTGGCGAAGTTCTCGCGGCTCTGCATGGCGCGGCCACCGGAGACGATGATCTTCGCCGAGGTCAGCTCGGGACGATCGCTCTTGGCGACTTCCTCGCCGACGAAGGTCGACAGGCCCGGATCGGCGGCAGCCGAGACGCTCTCCACCGGCGCGCTGCCGCCGGCAGCGGCGGCCGCGAAGGTCGAGGTGCGGACCGTGATGACCTTCTTGGCGTCCTTCGACTTCACCGTCTGGATGGCGTTGCCGGCATAGATCGGACGCTCATAGGTGTCGGGGGTGACCACCTTGGTGATCTCCGAAACCTGCATGACGTCGAGCAGCGCGGCGACGCGGGGCATCACGTTCTTGAAGCGCGAGGTCGCGGGCGCGACGATCGCGTCATAGGACGGGGCCAGCGAGACGATCAGCGCGGCCAGCGGCTCGGCGAGATCGTGCGCATAGAGCTCGCCTTCGGCGACCAGCACCTTGGCAACGCCGGCAAGCTTCGAGGCCGCCTCGGCCGCCGTCTTGGTGCCCTGCCCGCCGCCGGCGACCAGCACATGGACGTCGCCGCCGAGCTGGGAAGCCGCAGTGAGCGCCTTGTTGGTGGAGTCCTTGAGGACTTCGTGTTCGTGTTCGGCAATCAGCAATGTCGTCATCAGAGCACCCCGGCTTCGTTCTTGAGCTTCGACACCAGCTCGGCGACGTCCTTGACCTTGACGCCGGCCTTGCGGCCCGCGGGCTCAGCCGTTTTGAGAACTTCGAGGCGCGCGGTGACGTCGACGCCATAGTCGGCGACGGTCTTGTCCGCGATCGGCTTCTTCTTAGCCTTCATGATGTTGGGCAGCGAGGCATAGCGCGGCTCGTTGAGACGAAGATCAGTGGTGACGATCGCCGGTCCCTTCAGCTTGACGGTCTGGAGACCGCCGTCGACTTCGCGGGTGACCTTGAAATCCGAGCCGTCGACCTCGAGCTTCGAGGCGAAGGTCGCCTGCGACCAGCCGAGCAGCGCGGCCAGCATCTGGCCGGTCTGATTGCTGTCGTCATCGATCGCCTGCTTGCCGAGAATGATCAGTCCCGGCTGCTCTTCGTCCGCGACCTTCTTCAGGATCTTGGCGACGGCGAGCGGCTCGACATTGCCGTCGGCCTTCACCAGGATGCCGCGATCGGCGCCCATGGCAAGACCGGTACGGATCGTCTCCGACGCCTGCGCCGGTCCGATCGAGACCACCACGACCTCGGTCGCCTTGCCAGCTTCCTTCAGGCGCAGCGCTTCCTCGACCGCGATCTCGTCGAACGGGTTCATGGACATTTTGACGTTGGCGAGTTCAACGCCCGATCCATCGCCCTTGACGCGGACCTTGACGTTGTAATCGACCACCCGCTTTACCGGCACCAAGACCTTCATCGATCCTCTTTCACTCAATTTGGGAGGGGGGTATTCAACTGGCGCGGAACCTAAAGGCCTGATCCGGCCCGGTCAACGCGCGACAGGGCCAAATTTTAGACCTTAGAAATGCGCTGCTCAATGGGCAGCGAAGCTGGGTCAGCGATTCTGCCCGGGAACCCAGAGCACGTCGCCGGCGCCGTCATGGTTGGCGGCGCGGCTGGCCACGAACAGGAAGTCCGACAGTCGGTTCATATACTGGATGCCAGCGCTACCAACAGTCTCGCCAGGCTGGGCCGCCAGTTCCACCATCACCCGTTCCGCCCGGCGGCAAATCGTGCGGGCGACGTGGAGGTAGGCGGCGGCCGGCGTGCCGCCGGGGAGCACGAAGGAGGTTAGCGGCGCGAGCTTGTCGTTGAGCGCGTCGATGTCGTGC
Organism: Bradyrhizobium sp. 930_D9_N1_4; assembly: GCF_052076015.1. NCBI lineage: Bacteria > Pseudomonadati > Pseudomonadota > Alphaproteobacteria > Hyphomicrobiales > Nitrobacteraceae > Bradyrhizobium > Bradyrhizobium sp. 930_D9_N1_4. The sequence continues at coordinate 947,259 of NZ_CP197236.1, read as the reverse complement.
TCGAGCCGCTCGACCTGGCTTGCCACCACCCGGAGCCGTTCGGCCTTTCCTTCGCGCTCGGGCACAGCAAGGTCCGCGCCGAGGTCGAAAAGGTCGTTCTGGATGCGGCCGAGCATCGCGTCGAATTCGGGCATGTCGTGCGTCTGGAGCCTGACCACGCCGATCGCCGCGTTGGTCTCGTCGACGGTGCCATAGGCCGCGATGCGCAGATCGTATTTCGGACGGCGCTCGCCCGAGCCGAGCGCTGTCGTGCCGTCGTCACCAGTCTTGGTATAGATGCGGTTGAGCGTGACCATGTTCAGCGTCCCATCGCCCAGACCGCGATCATGGCAATGACGATCGCCACGAACTGAAGCAATACGCGCCAGCGCATCAGCTTCTGCGACGTGTTGGGCGAGCCGCCGCGCATCATGTTGATGAGACCGAGCAGCAGCACCAACGCCACGGCGCCGGCTGCAACCGGCAGGATGAAAGTACTCAGGATGGATGCCATCGGGGTTAGATAACACCGTGTGTGCCCGTCCGCCATGGTGCAACGGCAGCCAACGGCGTCATTCCGGGGCGACGCGAGGTGCTTCGCGATCTGGCTTTTGAGCCAGGAATATCAGAAGCTGGCCGAATGATTTTCGATTTGCATCCATCACTGACCGTCTTCGTCTCTTCCCACTTGCGGGGAGAGCGCATGCTCCAGGGCAGGCCGTGAAAGCCATCCGCACCATCTACGTCGTCGTGATGGACGCGTTCTACACGTTCCTGGCCGACGACGGCTGGGCCATTGCCAGCCACATCGCGCTGTCGACGCTGATGGCGCTGTTCCCGTTCCTGATCGTGCTGACCTCGCTGGCCGGCTTCTTCGGCTCCAAGGAACTCGCCGACCAGGCCGCCAGCCTGATGCTCGAGGTCTGGCCCAAGCAGGTCTCCGATTCGATTTCGGGCGAGGTCCACGACGTGCTGACCACCACCCGCACCGGCGTGCTGACCATCGGCGCGGCGTTGTCGGTCTATTTCGCATCGAACGGCGTCGAAGCGCTCAGGGTCGCGCTGAACCGCGCCTATGCCGTGGTGGAGATGCGGCGCTGGTACTGGCTGCGTCTGGAGTCGATCGGCTATACGCTGGTCGCGGCCTTCACCGCGCTCGCCATGGCGTTCCTGATCGTGCTCGGACCGCTGATGATCGAGGCCGCGCGGCGCCACATTCCGCTGTTCGTCGAGTCCAACGAGAGCATTCTCACCTGGCTGCGCTATGGAATCACGATCGGCGCGCTGATCGTGGCGCTGATCATCCTGCATGCCTGGCTACCGGCAGGGCGGCGCAGCTTCCTCCAGATCCTGCCCGGCATCATCTTCACGATGGTGGCCTCGCTGATCTCGGGCATCGTGTTCGGCCAGTATCTGGCGCGCTTCGCCAACAATTACGTGACGATGTATGCGGGGCTGGCCTCGGTGATCATCGCGCTGGTGTTTCTGTATTTCATCGCCGCGATCTTCGTTTACGGCGGCGAGCTCAACGCCGCGATCATCAAGTCGCGGCTTCCTCACGGCGTTTCGCTTCAAGCAGCGCAGTCGCTAAAGCCCGCGGAGACACAGGCTTGACCAGGAAGGCGTCGGCGCCGGCCTCGCGCGAGGCGGCCTCGTCCTCGCCGCGGCCGGACACGCCGATGATGGGGATCTGAGCCAGCGGCGGCGCCATGGTGCGGATCCGCCTGATCGCCTCGATGCCGTCGATGCCCGGCAGCACCATGTCCATCAGCACCGCGTCGAACGCGCCCTGCGCAAGCCGATTGACGGCGTCCTCGCCACGCCCGATGAACTCGGCATGATGGCCGAGCTCTGTCAAAATGGTGTTGAGCACAACGCGGCCGAACGGATTGTCCTCGACGCTGAGCACCCGCAGCGCGGCCACCGCATCCTGCTCGGCTTCGCCCTTCGACTTACGCGACCTTGTCGATCCCGTTGCATCCAGCGACACCGTCAATGTGAAGGTGGCGCCGCCGCCGCGGCGCGGTGCGACAGAGATATCGCCGCCCATCGCGCGCGCCAGTTGCTTGACCGAGGAGAGCCCCAGGCCGGCGCCGCCGAAGCGCGAGGCAATGGTGACATTGGCCTGCGTGAACGGGCGGAACAGCCGGTTGATCTCGGCCATGGTCAGGCCGATGCCGCTGTCGGAGACCGAGAAGGCGACGCCGACCCTGCCCTTCGTCTTGTCGCTCTTCTTGCCCTTCGCTTTGTCTTTGGCAGACCGCCAGGGCGCCACCGCCAGCGCCACGCCGCCATGCTCGGTGAACTTCACCGCATTGTCGATCAGGTTCTCCAGTGCAGCACGCAGGCGGACGGGATCGCCGACCACCAGCCCGGGCAACTTTTCCGAGATCTCGACCTGGGCCTGAAGACCCTTGGCCGCGGCGCGACCGGCCAGCGAATCGCCGGCGCTGCGGGCGAGCGTTCGCAGGTCGAACAGATCCTGCCGCAGCGTGCTGCCGCCATTCCCTGTGCGGGCGGCGTCCACGAACAGCGTCGCCAGGCTCGCCAGATGCTCGGCGCCGGCCTTGATGGTGTCGGCCCAGCGCCGTTCGCGTTCGCCGAGATCGGAGGTCGCGAGCAGGTCACTGATCGCCAGAATGCCGGTCAGGGGGGTCCGGACCTCATGGGCAAAGGCGGCGAGCGCAGCCTGGACCACGTCCGGCGTGACCGCCTTGGTGCTGCGCTTGCGCAACCGGCCGGCTGGCACGGACCGCTTCCGAACCACTGGTTTCGACGTCCGCGTAGTGCGCGCTGCGCGCGTTTTCGCCGCCATAACTCCCCTTCGAAGTATCCCCTTCGAACCCCGGGCCGTGAGGCAAGCATGGCACGGCGGAACCCCCGGAGTCACGGCAGCGTTTCGCTAACCCCCAGAGAAACTTAGCCTAATCCCACCAATCGGCGGATACCGGCAGGCGAAGCACCGGCGTCGCGCAACTCGCGCAGCCCGGTCGAACGGCTCGATTTCGACAGCTTCCGCCCCTCGCTGTCCCGAATGAGCGCATGGTGGCGGTAGGCCGGTTCCGGCAGGCCGAGCAGGGCCTGGAGCAGGCGGTGGACCGAACTGGCGTGAAACAGGTCCTGCCCCCGTACCACCTCACTGACGCCCTGGAGGGCATCGTCGACGACGACCGACAGGTGGTAGCTCGTCGGCGTCTCCTTGCGGGCGAGGATGACATCGCCCCAGGCCTCAGGCCGCGCGGCGACGACGCCGTGCTCGCCATCGGGCCCGTCGCCCAGTTCATGCCAGGTCAGGCCGGCAACGCGCCGGCAGGCGGCGTCCATGTCCAGCCGCAACGCATACGGCACACCTGATGCAATCAGCCCTGCCCGCTCTTCCGCCGCCAACGACTTGGCCTCGCCAGAATAAAGCGGCGCGCCATCGGGATCGCGCGGCCACGGGCCGCCTGCCTCGCGCGCGGCAACCAGCTTTGCGATCTCGGCGCGGCTTTCGAAGGCGGGATAGACCAGACCGAGCGCAGAGAGCTTGTCCAGCGCGGCGCGATAGTCGGCCAGATGCTCGGACTGCCGCCGCACCGGCCTCTGCCAGGCAATACCGAGCCAGGCGAGATCCTCGTCAATCGCCGTCTCGTATTCCGGCCGGCAGCGCGTCGCGTCGATGTCCTCTATGCGCAGCAACAGCCGCCCGCCGGCCTCGCGCGCGCGGTCGAAATTGAGCAGCGCGGAATATGCGTGGCCGAGATGGAGCAGGCCGTTCGGGCTTGGGGCAAATCGGAAAACGGGTGGCATCAGGCAAGCCGGAACGGAAGAACGTCACCGCTCTCACGTTCCAGGCGCTCGACCACGCCGCGATAAAACTGCTCCGCCCGAAGGATCATCGCTTCCGATGCACTTGGTCCACTACCCTCGAAGAGGCCGCGAGCAATCTCGAACTCGGTATCGAGGAAGTTGGCCACCATCCTCGGCAGAGGGGCGGAGCCGAGCTCGTGCGTCATCGACTTCCGGGCCATCAGCTCGACAACCTCCGATTTCAGTTCGCTCGGTGGGTCGCACTCCTCCATGAGAGTCGGAAAATGCATCGGCGCCACGGCTTCGGCAGGACGCATGCGCAACCATCGCAAAGCGGCGGCGGGCCGAAGTGCATAGAAGATTTTCTTTTGCGCAACGCTCGTCCCGTCGCCGAAATAGATCCGTCGCTGCCGCTCGCCGAGATGAAGATAGTGGCGGCAAACTGCCTCACGACTCGCGGCCTCTCTGGCAAACGCCAGAAATTCGTCGCGAAACCATGCGCGCCCCCGGTAAACGACGGGCGAGCACAGCCACTCCACGATCACTGCATTGCCCTTCAAGAGGAGCTGGAGCGCCTTGCGCAAGTCCCAACCGTTGGCGTCGAGATCTCGCTCGAACGGAAGCTCGATGACGTCACGGCTGACCCATGGCGTGATGTGATCGACCGCGCGGCGCACATATACAAAGCGACAATCATAGTCGCTGTCAGGGGACGCAAAACCCCAGGCCCGGCTTCCGCTCTCGATCGCCAGCGGCAGGAAGACGCGGTGCTCGTCGACGACACGATCCAGCATGGCATCGATCAGGGCGACTTTCTCGCCGTCCATCTCCACAGGAATACTTCTCAAAGTCATCGAACGCTTCCGAGATTCCGATAGTATGGTCTTAATCCTATCGTCCCAAGCCGTCCACAGGACGGCCAATCCGCATCGCGGCGAGTCGATGACGCCATGACCATCCACCTCGAAACCCAGTCCGATCTCGAAGACGCCGTCCACGCGCTGGTCAAGCGCGATCCGCGTCTCAAGCCCGTGTTGGAGATCGCGGGCATGCCGGCCCTGCGGCGGCGCGAACCCGGCTTTGCGGGGCTTGCGCACATCGTCTGCGGGCAGCAGCTTTCGACCGCCAGCGCCGCGGCCATCTGGGGACGGCTGTCGACGGCGTTCGAACCGTTCGACCATGACGCGGTGCGCCGCGCCTGCACCGACCGGCTGGGGCGCCTCGGCCTCTCCGCCGCCAAGATCAAGACGCTGAAGCATCTCGCCCGCGAGATCGCCGCGGACCGGCTGAACCTCGACGTGCTCGCGGAGGAAGACGCCGAGGCCGCGCATCACACACTGATTGCGCTCCCCGGCATCGGGCCGTGGACGGCGGACGTCTATCTGCTGTTCTGCCTCGGACACGGCGATGCCTGGCCGGCCGGCGACATCGCCGTGCAGGAAGGGATCAAGGTCGGCCTGGGGCTCCAGGCGCGGCCGACGGAAAAGCAGATGGCGCCGATCGCCGAGCCATGGCGCCCGCTGCGCGGCGCAGCCGCGCATCTGTGGTGGAGCTATTATCGCGTGATCAAGAAGCGCGAAGGTGTCATCACCAACCAGCCCTAGCCCCGCAGCCGCTCACGATCGGCGCGGGCGCATTCCGCGACGAAGTCGACGACCGCCCGCACCGCGGAGAGTTCGACAAGGTCCGGATGGGCGAGCAGCCAGAGATCGGCGACACTGACGAGCTTTTGCGGCGCGACGCGCACGAGGTCCGGATAGCTTTCCGCGACGAAGCAGGACAGCGCGGAGATTCCGATGCCCGCGCGCACCGCGGCCAGCATGTCGCCCTGCGACGAGCAGCGCATCACCATCGTGCCCTGGCGCGTGATCGTATCGCTCCAGCGCGCGAGCTGCGCGTTGGAATCCTGATCGGCGAAGCCGATGACGCTGTGCCCCTTCCACTCGCCGCTCCGTTCCGGCAAGGACCGGCCGGCCGCATAGTCGCGCGAGGCATAGAAACCGGTGCCGAGACGGCCGACCCTGCGGCCGACCAGATTTTCCTCGCCGCTATCGACCGGGCGCAGCACGACATCAGCCTCCCGGCGCCGCACGCTGGCAGGGAACGGATGGGTGATGATCTCGAGCCGGATGTGATCGTGCGCGCCGAGAAAGGACCGCAGCCGCGGCATCAGCCAGTGCGAGGCCAGCGTCGCGCCGATCGACAGCTTGACCGTGCCGCGCGCCTTGCGCCCGCCGGCACCGACCGCGGCCTCGGCCCTGAGTGCTGCGACCGCCATCGCCTCCGCATGCTCGCGCAGCGTACGGCCATCGGCGGTGAGCACGAAGCCATCGGCGGCCCGCGCCAATAGCTTGGTGCCAAGCTGCGCCTCCAGCGCGGCGATCTTGCGGCTGACGGTTGGATGGCTGGCGTGCAGGCGCTTTGCTGCGGCGGTGAAACTGCCGGTGTCGGCGACCGCGACGAAGGTCTTGCAGAGATCCCAATCCACCGCCGGCTCCGTTCAAACCTGAATAGGCGTATGTTCAATCTTGAACGATCCCCTGCCCGCCGTCCAACCCTATAGTGGGGTCAAACACGCCCAGCGGCGGACACCCCGCCCGCGCGACAATCAACATGGAAGCGCTCAATTCTCGGCCGGCAGGCCGTTGACGCGCGTTGTCAGGAGGATCGGATGGCACTGCCCGCTTTGCTCAAGAACAATCTGGAGCTGCCCGTCGTCGGCTCGCCGCTCTTCATCGTCTCCGGACCGGAGCTGGTGATCGCCCAGTGCAAGGCCGGCGTGGTCGGCTCGTTCCCCGCGCTCAATGCCCGTCCGGTCGAGAAGCTCGACGAATGGCTGAGCCGCATCGAGGACGAGCTCGGCGAATACAAATCGCGCAATCCCGGCAAGAAGGTCGCGCCCTACGCGGTCAACCAGATCTGCCATGCCTCCAACGACCGGTTGATGAAGGACATGGAAATCTGTGTGAAGCACAAGGCACCCATCATCATCACCTCGTTGCGGCCGCCGGCGGAGATCGTCGAAGCCGCGCATTCCTATGGCGGGCTGGTGTTCCACGACGTCATCAACGTCAAGCACGCGCGCAAAGCCGCCGAGCAGGGCGTCGACGGCCTGATCCTGGTCTGCGCCGGCGCGGGCGGACATGCCGGTATGCTCTCGCCCTTCGCGCTGGTGCGCGAGGTCAAGCAATGGTTTGACGGCGCGATCCTGCTGTCGGGCGCGATCAGCGACGGTTTCGGCATCGCTTCCGCGCTGACCCTGGGCGCCGACCTCGCTTATATGGGCACGCGCTTCATCGCGACGCAGGAAGCCAACGCCGACGAAGCCTACAAGTCCGCGCTGACGCAGCACGCCGCGCACGACATCGTCTACACCAACCTGTTCACCGGCGTGCATGGCAATTATCTCGGACCCTCGATCGCCGCCGCAGGGCTCGATCCGGACAATCTCCCGGTCGCGGACAAAACCAGGATGAACTTCGGCTCCGGCGGTAACATGAAATCCAAGGCGTGGCGCGACATCTGGGGCTCGGGCCAGGGCATCGGCCAGATCACCGACGCACCTCCGGTCGCCGAGCTGGTCGACCGGATGAAGGGTGAATTCGATCAGGCCCGGCAGGATTTCCTGATGCGCGCGAGCGCCTGACGCTTCGAACTGACAAGAACAACGGGAGGACATCATGAAGCTGGCAGCCGCACTGATCGGCATGTCGCTGCTGGCGCTGAGCGCGAGCGGCGCTCATGCCGACGATAGCAAAGAGATCCGCATCGGGCAGACCCTGCCCTATAGCGGCCCGGCCTCCGGCTTCGGCGCGATCGGGCGGACGCAAGAAGCCTTCTTCGAGAAGGTCAATGCCGAGGGCGGCATCAACGGCCGCAAGGTCAAGTTCATCACGCTGGATGACGCCTACTCGCCGCCGAAGACGGTCGAGCAGACGCGCAAGCTGGTGGAGCAGGACGAGGTGCTGATGATGTTCGGCTCGCTCGGCACCGCCACCAACAGCGCCGTGCAGCGCTACCTCAACGCCAAGAAGGTGCCGCAGCTGTTCGTGCTCTCGGGCGCCACCAAATGGGCCGATCCACAGAAGAACCCGTGGACGATGCCGGGCATGGCGGCTTACGAATCCGAGGGCGTCGTCTATGCCAAATACATCCTGCAGTCCAAGCCCGACGCGAAAATCGCGATCCTGTCCCAGAACGACGATTTCGGCCGCGACTATGTCGCAGGCTTCAAGCGCGCGCTTGGTGCCAAAGCCGCCAGCATGATCATCGCGGAGGCAAGCTATGAGACCAGCGCGCCGACGATCAGCTCGCAGCTCTCGACGCTGAAGGCATCCGGCGCCAACGTCCTGTTCGGCGTCGTGCTCGGAAAATTCACCTCGCAGATGGTCAAGGGCGTGGCCGAGATAGGCTGGAAGCCGGAGCTGTTCTTCGTGCCCACCTCGGCCTCCTCGATCTCGTTCCTCGAGCCGGCGGGGCTCGACAACGCGGTCGGTCTGATCTCGTCGAGCAATCAGAAGGACACGATGGATCCGCAATGGGCCAGCGATCCCGGCGTGAAGGAATATTTTGCCTTCATGAAGCAGTACATGCCGACTGCCGACCTCTCGAATTCCAACTATGCTGCCGGCTACCATTACGCGACGCTGCTGATGACGGTGCTGAAATCGTGCAAGGACGATTTCAGCCGCGATAACATCCTGAAGCAGGCCACGTCGCTGAAGGACGTAAAGCTGCCGCTGCTGCTGCCCGGAATGAGCGTGTCGACCGGCACGGACGACTATCTGCCATTCCAGCAGCTGCAGCTGCGGCGTTTCAACGGCAAGAGCTGGGTGGGTTTTGGCGACATTCTCGACGACCGGTAGAGGACATCCATGATCATCAGCGGCGAACGCCGGATCGGCTATCCGGAACTCCAGACGCGAATCAGGCGGGCCGCGAGCGGCTTCAGCAAGCTCGGCGACCGCGAAGGCACGCCGGTGGCGATGATGCTGCGCAATGATTTCGCACTGTTCGAGGTGGTCGCAGCGTCCGCGGCACTCGGCAGACCGGTGGTGCCGGTCAACTGGCACCTGAAAGCCGCCGAAGTGCGCTACATCCTCGCCGACAGCGGCGCCGACGTTCTGGTCTGCCACGCCGACCTGCTGCCGCAGATTCGCGACGGCCTGCCGGACGGCCTCACTTTGCTGGTCGTGCCGACGCCGCCGGAGATCGCCGGGGCGTTCGACAGTCCGGCCGAGCTCACAACGATCCCGGATGGACTGACGAACTGGGACAGCTGGCGCGACAGCCAGGCGGAGCTTGGCGAACCGCCACGCCGCGGCGCACCGATGTTCTACACGTCAGGCACAACGGGCATGCCGAAGGGCGTGCGCCGGATGCCGATGCGTCCCGAACAGATCGCAGCCTCCGAGCGTGTCGGGGCGATCGCCTATGGCATCAAGCCGAACGAGGATCAGGTCGTTCTGATGAACGGCCCGATGTATCACTCCGCCCCGCACTCCTACGGCATGCTGGCCTATCGCAGCGGCTGCACCATCGTGCTCGAACCGCGGTTCGATCCCGAAGACCTGCTGCAACTGGTCGAACGCCATCGCGTTACGCACATGCACATGGTGCCGACGATGTTCGTCCGCCTGCTGCGCCTGCCAGATGCGGTCAAGCGCCGCTACGATCTGTCCTCGCTGCGCTTCGTCGTCCATGGCGCGGCGCCCTGCCCGCCCGACATCAAGAAAGCGATGATCGATTGGTGGGGACCGGTCATCAACGAATATTTCGGCTCGACCGAGACCGGGATTCCGGTGTGGCATTCCGCCGAGGAGGCATTGAAGAAGCCCGGCACGGTCGGCCGCGCCATCGAGGGCGGCATGGTCAAGATCTTCCGCGCCGACGGCAGCCTGTGCGACGTCAACGAACCCGGCGAGATCTACATGCGGCAGGCCTCGGTGCCGGACTTCGATTATCACGGCAAGGCCGAAGCGCGCGCCGAGGCGGACCGCGATGGTCTCGTCAGCGTCGGCGACGTCGGCTATCTCGATGCAGACGGCTACCTGTTCCTGTGCGATCGCAAGCGCGACATGGTGATCTCGGGCGGCGTCAACATCTATCCTGCCGAGATCGAGAACGTGCTGATCACGATGCGTGGGGTGCGCGACTGCGCCGTGTTCGGCATCCCCGACACGGAATTCGGCGAGCGGCTATGCGCCTTTGTCGAGCCTGAACCGGATGCCGGGATCTCGGTCGCCGCCGTTCAATCCTTCCTGCGCGAGCGCCTGGCCAATTTCAAGGTGCCGAAGGACGTCGAATTCCGTGACGCGCTGCCGCGCGAAGCCACCGGAAAGATCTTCAAGCGCAAGCTGCGCGAGCCCTATTGGGCGAACCAAACCTAACGGGACGCCACGAACACCGTTTAAAACTATGTTGCTGTTGCAAACAGTACGCGCGTGATCGATGAGATGCCGGCACAGACACAAGCCGGAATCTGACATCATGACAGCCACCGACTTCATCGTTGCGCGAAACGATTTCGAACAATGCAAGACGATCGCAACCACGCTTCCCGGGGCCGACGCGCTGCCGCAGGATGCGCTGCTGGTGAAGGTCGACCGTTTCGCCTTCACCGCCAACAACATCACCTACGCGGTACTCGGCGACCTCGCGAAATACTGGGAGCTCTTTCCCGCACCCAGCGGCTTCGGCAACATTCCGGTGTGGGGCTTTGGCGATGTGATCGCCTCGACACATCCGAACGTACCCATAGGCGAGCGCCTGTTCGGCTATTTCCCGATGGCGACGCATCTCGTCATCGAAGCCGCCGATGTCAGCAAGCGCGGCCTGCGCGACGGTGCAGCACATCGGCAAGGCGTGGCACCGGTCTACAATGCCTATGCGCGCGTCAGCGGCGACCCCGCCTATGCCGGCAAGCAGGGCGACTATCAGGCGCTGCTGCGGCCGCTGTTCATGCTGTCGTTCCTGGCCGATGACTTCTTGACCGAAAACGACGATTTCGGCGCGCGCACCGTGTTGCTCTCCAGCGCGTCGAGCAAGACCGCGTTCGGACTCGGCCATCTCCTGCACGCGCGCGGCCGCAAAGTGATTGGCCTGACCTCCGCCGGCAACACCGCTTTCGTCACCTCGCTTGGTTGCTATGAAGAGGTCGTCACTTATGACCGCGTGACGTCGTTGCCGGCGAGTGATCCCGTCGCGTTCATCGACATGGCTGGCAATAGCGCGGTGCGCGCTGAACTGCACCGACATTTTGGTGACCAGATGAAATGCTCGATGCGCGTCGGATTGACGCATCGCGCCACAGACCCCGACGAAGCTGCGCTGCCGGGCGCAAAGCCGCGCTGGTTCTCAGCGCCCGACACGATCCGCAAGCGCGCCAAGGACTGGGGTCCGGGCGGCATCGAGCAGCGCTTTGGCCGGGCCTGGTCGGGCTTTGCACCGACGCTCGACAAGCGCCTAACCGTGATCGAGAGCCGCGGCCTCGACGCAGTGCGGCAGGTTTATCTCGACACGCTGAAGGGGCGCATTCCGCCTGAGCAGGGCCACATGCTCTCGCTGCTCGGGTAAAGCGCTTTTGGCGGCCGTCGAACCGGTATAGCGTCGACCTCGATTATTGGAGCACGATCTCTTCGGAAACCCGCTGCACACTTTTCCGGATCATGCTCGCGAGGAAACGCCGCGAAGACGGCACGAGGTCGCGCATGCTGGATCGTACGACGGATATTGCTGCCTCCGCGCAGGCCTGGCTCGATGAGTTCGAGCGCTCGCTGGGTAAGCCCGATCCCGCCGCGCTCGACCGGCTTTTTCTCTCCGACAGCTTTTGGCGCGACGTGCTGGCGCTGAGCTGGAACCTGCAAACGCTTGCCGGGCGAGGCACGATCGCGGGGGAGCTCACGAAGCTCGCGCCCCAGGCGGCGGCCTCCAACCTCAAGATCGCCCCGAACCGCGCGGCGCCGCGCTGGGTGACCCGCGCCGGCACCAACAACATCGAAGCGATCTTCAATTTCGAGACCGCGCTCGGTCGCGGCAGCGGTATCGTGCGGCTTGTGCCCGATGCCGCCGACGGCGACCGTCTGAAGGCGTGGACGCTGCTGACCGCACTCGACGAGCTCAGGGGATTCGAGGAGCAGCTCGGCACCTCGCGGCCGCGCGGCCAGGCCTATTCACGCGATTTTCGCGGACCGAACTGGCTCGACCTGCGCAACGCAGCGCGTGACTACGCGGACCGTGATCCCACCGTGCTGGTGGTCGGCGGAGGCCAGGCCGGGCTTGCGATCGCAGCACGGCTGAAACAACTGGGGATCGACACGCTGATCGTCGATCGCGAGACGCGGATCGGCGACAATTGGCGGAAGCGCTACCACGCGCTGACCCTGCACAACCAGGTGCAGGTCAATCACATGCCCTATATGCCGTTCCCGCCGAACTGGCCGACCTATATCCCCAAGGACAAGCTGGCCAACTGGTTCGAGGCTTACGTCGATGCGATGGAGCTGAACTTCTGGACCGGCACGGAGTTCGAGGGCGGCGCCTATGACGAGGCCGGGGGACGCTGGACGGTAACGCTGCGTCGCGCCGACGGCAGCAAGCGGACCATGCATCCGCACCACGTGGTGATGGGAACCGGCGTCAGCGGCATCGCGAACGTGCCCGACATCCCGACGCTGAACAATTTCAAAGGCACACTGCTGCATTCCAGCCGCTACGAGGACGGCGAGAACTGGACCGGCAAGCGCGCGATCATCATCGGCACCGGCAACAGCGGCCACGACATCGCGCAGGATCTTTATTCCAGCGGCGCCGAGGTGACGCTGGTGCAGCGTTCGCCCACGCTGGTCACCAATATCGAGCCGTCGGCGCAGCTTGCCTATGCGACCTACAACGAAGGCACGCTCGAGGACAACGATCTGATCGCGACCTCGATGCCGACGCCGCTGGCGAAGAAGACCCATGTGATGTTGACCGAGCAATCGAAGGAGCTCGACAAGGAGTTGCTCGACGGCCTCACCCGCGTCGGATTCAAGCTCGACTTCGGCGAGGCCGGCACCGGCTGGCAGTTCAAATACCTCACCCGCGGCGGCGGCTATTATTTCAATGTCGGCTGCTCCAATTTAATCGTCGAGGGCGCGATCAGGCTGAAGCAGTTCTCCGACGTCGAGGGCTTCACGGCCAACGGTGCGCAGATGAAGGACGGCACGGCCATCGTCGCCGATCTCATCGTGCTCTCCACCGGCTACAAGCCGCAGGAATACCTCGTGCGAAAGCTGTTCGGCGACGGTGTCGCCGACCGCGTCGGTCCGGTCTGGGGCTTTGGCGACGGCCTCGAGCTGCGCAACATGTACACACGCACGAAGCAGCCCGGCCTGTGGTTCATCGCCGGCAGTCTCGCGCAGTGCCGGATCAACTCGAAATATCTGGCGCTGCAGATCAAGGCGATCGAGGAAGGAATTTTGGGGCGCGAGGTGAGGCCCGCTTGAGCCCCGTCGTCATTGCGAGCGCAGCGAAGCAATCCAGACTGTCTCCGCGGAAAGATTCTGGATTGCTTCGCTGCGCTCGCAATGACGATGTGGATGCAGACGAGCACGACAGAGATACAGCTAACGAAAGGGACCACCCATGCCAGCCATTCTCGGCACCGGCGAGCACCGCTACCGCGTCGTCGAAAACTTCGCAAAGCTACCGGACGGCTGGACGCTGACCGACGTCGCCTCGGTCGCTGTCGACAGCAAAGACCGTGTCTACGTCTTCAACCGCGGCGCACATCCGATGGTGGTGCTGGATCGCGAGGGCAATTTCCTGCGCAGTTTTGGCGAAGGCCTGTTCTCCCGCGCACACGGGCTGCATATCGACGCCGACGACAATCTCTACTGCACCGATGACGGCGATCACACCGTGCGCAAATGCACCACCGACGGCAAAGTGCTTCTGACCATCGGCATCCCGAACAAGCCGGCGCCGTTCATGAGCGGCGAGCCCTTTCACCGCTGCACCCACACCGCGCTGTCGCCGAAGGGCGAGATCTACGTCTCCGACGGCTACGGCAATGCGCGCGTGCACAAATACACGCCGGACGGCAAGCTGATGAAGAGTTGGGGCGAGCCGGGCACCGATCCAGGCCAGTTCAACATCGTGCACAATATCGCGACCGATGCCGACGGCTGGGTTTACGTTGCCGACCGCGAGAACCATCGCGTGCAGGTGTTCAATGGCGAGGGCAAATACGAGACGCAGTGGAACAATCTGCATCGTCCCTGTGCGCTGTGCTGCTGTGGTGGCGGCAAGAATCCAACCTTCGTCGTCGGCGAGCTCGGTCCCGGCCTCGACATCAACCGCAATGTGCCCAATCTCGGCCCGCGGCTGTCGATCGTGGACGCCAAGGGCAAGCGCATCGCACGGCTCGGCGGTGAGGACGGTCCTGGTGTTGCCAGCGGCAAGTTCCTGGCACCGCACGGCTTGGCGCTGGATTCGAGAGGCGACATCTATGTCGGCGAGGTCGGTGTCACCAACTGGAAGGCCAGCTTCGGGGATCAGGAGATGCCAGCCGAAGTGCGCGCGACGCGGTGCTTGCAGAAGCTGGAGCGGGTGCAGGAGTAAGGCATCAACGACAGCGTCAGGGCGTTCGGGCTGGAGCCCCCTCCCCAAATCGCGGCGCTTTTGAGCATTTGCCACCCCGCCGCCGCATTGCATGCGCCCGAATAAGTCGCTCAACGGGCTTCACAATCCCGTCACGCTGCATGTAGTATGTCACTACATGCTGCTTCGCAGCGTATGTTGGAGGCCAGGAGCGTTACTTGAACGCACATGTCTCGCAAGGCAGTTGGCCGGTGCTGGTCCTGAACGCGGACTTCCGGCCGCTGAGTTACTACCCACTGTCTTTGTGGTCGTGGCAGGACGCGATCAAGGCGGTGTTTCTCGATCGCGTCAACATCGTCGCTCATTACGATCAGGCGGTTCACAGCCCCACGCTGCAAATGCAACTGCCGAGCGTCGTCTCGCTCAAATCCTTCGTCAAGCCGACCACCCATCCGGCGTTCACCCGGTTCAACGTCTTCCTGCGCGATCGTTTCGCCTGCCAGTATTGCGGCTCGCCCGAAGACCTCACCTTTGACCACATCATCCCGCGCAGCAAAGGCGGCCAGACCACCTGGGAGAACGTGGTCGCGGCGTGCTCGCCTTGCAATTTGCGCAAGGGCAATCTGACGCCGGTGCAAGCCAAGATGTTTCCGCGCCAGCACGCCTTCGCCCCGACCGTGCACCAGCTCCACCGCAACGGCCGCCTGTTTCCGCCGAACTATCTGCACGACAGTTGGCTGGACTATCTCTACTGGGATACGGAGCTGGATCCGTAGGAGCAGCGTGCAGGGTCCGCGTGCTTGCGCCGCGGTCGCATCCCCCTCAACGCGCGGGCAGACGCCAGAAGACATCGGCGAACATCGCTATCTCCGCGCCTGCTCCATATCGATTTGATAGACGGAAATCCGGTCGATCTCGAATGCGACGCTCGGCGGCGTCTCCGCGTCGACCTGACTGACGCCGGGAAAGAATTTTGACCCGATCGCGAGATTGACGATCATGTACATGGGATCGTCGAAGCCGATCGGCACCTTGATGTCGGAGACCGGCTTGCGGTCGATGAAATAGACCAGCCGGTCCTCCTCCCACAACACACCGTAATTGTGGAACGCGTGCGAGGCGTCGCCCACCTTGAAGTCGAAACCGCAGGACTGGATTTTCTGGGTCGACGGAATCCGCCAATGCGTCGTCATCACGAGATCGCCGGGCCGCCCGCCGCGGCCTTCCAGCACGTCGACCTCGGGCGGCCAACCGCCATCGTCCGCGAGCAGCCAGAATGCCGGCCACACCGCATGGCCGACCGGCACCTTGGCGCGGATTTCGAAATAGCCGTGCTTCTGCGCGAACGTCCCCTGCGTGGTGAGAATCCCCGAGATGTACTCGTTGTTGAACAGCACCGGCTTCAATTCGGGCGGCGTGCGGCTGGCGACGATCGAGAGCACGCCGTCCTTCACCTTGAACGGGTCGAGCCCGAGCGGCGTCGCCGCGCGCCCCGCGTAACGCGGATCGACATAGATCTGCTGCTCGCCATTGGCGCTGGTCTTGCGCTTGAAGTCGGAACCGTCGCCGCCCCAATAGCGCGCTTCCGGCCATGCGGCGCCGCCGGCGTAATGCGGCACCCAGCGCCCTGTCGCGAGCGGATGCTCGTCAAAATCGTCGTTGAAGGTCCGGCGCAGCGGCAGAAATTCGAGCAAAGCGGGATCGACCGCGTCCAGCCTGCGGCACGCGATCATGGAGGGATCGGTTGTCACTTGCAGTGACATCGTGCCGGGCGCGCCATCGAGGTCGTCCTGCGCGGCCACCGGCGCGGGCATGGCAGACAGGCCGATCGCAACCAGAGCGCCCTTCGTCCAACGGTCGATCATCACCGCACATTGAAGGTATCAGGAGACGGCTCAAGGCTAACTCGCCCGCACTGGAGCGGGCAAGCGCGGCCATGTCGCGGAGCACGGCTTTGGAGGCGATGCCCGTGCGTAGGGACGATATTTTCGTGCACTTCCAAAAAGCGGAACCGCCAACCCAATCCTTATGCTTTCCTTACTGTCCTTTAAGCCTATCGCGGCAATCTCGGGGGCCGGCCTCCAGGGGCGGCAAATCCGTCAGGCCCAAGGTCGTTCCTCATGCTCGCCGAGACGCTGG
The DNA here is from genome assembly GCF_052076015.1 of Bradyrhizobium sp. 930_D9_N1_4. Classification (NCBI taxonomy): domain Bacteria; kingdom Pseudomonadati; phylum Pseudomonadota; class Alphaproteobacteria; order Hyphomicrobiales; family Nitrobacteraceae; genus Bradyrhizobium; species Bradyrhizobium sp. 930_D9_N1_4. The sequence goes on along the minus strand of NZ_CP197236.1, from coordinate 930,771 downwards.
AAGCGGTTCAGTCCTCACCGTCGAAGCGGACTGTCTATGTCCGCTTCGCGCTGGCGGCACTGGCGGCGATCGCCGTCTTCAAGACGCTCTGGTTCGCGCGCTTCGGCGGCTGGACGAACCGCGAGCTCGCCGACTTCGATGCCTTCCACATCGTCGCGCAGCACGTCTGGCGCGGCGATCTCGACCAAGTCTATCATTTCGATGCCTTGCTGAAGATGCAGATGGAGGCCGCCGGCGGCGCCACCGGCTTCATGCCCTGGACCTACCCGCCGCAATACGACCTCCTGCTGGCGCCGTTCGCCTTCCTGCCGGTCGGCGCCGGCTATCTGCTGTTCACCGCCGCGACGCTCGCCCTGTATCTCGTGACGCTCCGCGCGATCGCCGGCAAGAATTTCGCGCAGGTGCTGGTCATCCTGTTTCCGGCACTGGCGATCACCATCGGCTGCGGGCAGAACGGCTTCCTGACAGGATCACTGATCGGGCTCGTCTGCCTCAATCTGGAGCGACGGCAGGTGCTCGCCGGCCTAGCGCTCGGCGCCATGGTGATCAAGCCGCATCTTGCGATCGCCGCCGGCGTCTATCTGCTGGTGACGCGGCGTTGGGTTGCGCTCGGAACGGCGGCGATCGTCGTCCTGGCGAGCTCACTGCTGTGCACGCTGCTGTTCGGATGGCAGATCTGGTTCGCATGGCTCGGTGCGATCAAGGAATCCGCGATCTTTCTCGAGCAGGGCTTCTATCCGCTGTTTCGCATGATCTCGACCTATGCGGCGCTGTACAAGGCCGGCTTTCCCGCGAGCGCCGCTTTCTGGGGACAGACGGCAATTGCCGGGCTCGCCTTGTCCGCCGTTCTTCTCGGCGCGGCGCGCGGCGTGTCACCGGCATTCGCCCTGGGTACCGCGGTAATGGTCTCCGTGATGATCAGCCCCTATGCCTATGATTATGATCTGCCGATGCTCGGGATCGGCTTGGCGCTGCTGCTGCCCGATCTCGCCAGGATGGCGAGCCCGCGCGAGCGTGACGTCATCTACGGGCTGATCCTGTTCGCCGGGGCCTATGGGCTGTTGCAGTCGGGGCGGCTCGCGGTGCAGTTCGGCCAGAAGGCCGATCCCGATCAACATTTCGCGCCCGCGCTCGGCGGCTTCGCCCTGATGGCGCTGCTGGTTCTCCTGCTGCGACTGCTATGGCGCGGGACGCAGCCTGCGCCTGCCCTGCCGCAAGCTGCACGGCAGCATTCCTAGGCCCGCTGCAACGCCAGCGTCACGCCACCGAGCGTGAGCGCCATCGCCGTCCATTCGCGCAGGCCCAGCGGCTCGCCCAAAATGATCGCGGCGGAGATCACGCCGATCACAGGGACGATCAGCATGCCGGTCGAGGCCGAGGTCGGCGGCAGGCGGCGTAGCGTCTCGAACCAGGTGATATAGCAGATGCCCATCGGCACCAGCGTCATATAGACGAAGCAGCCGAGCCCGAGCGGGGTGATCGCGGTGACATCGGGATGCTCGAACAGGATACCGAGGATCAGCATGGTTGCGCAGCCGAGCCCGACCTGCCAGGCGACGACGACCAGCGGCGGCATCGGCAGCGGCTTGCGGTTGAGGACGTTACCGAGCGCGAACAGGATGGCGCAGAGCAGCGCCAGCGCAATGCCGAGCAGCTTGTCGGCGCTGAACGCGAGGCCGTTGCCGCTCAGGAGCAGCGCGACGCCGGCAACGCCGAGGACGAGCCCCAGGATATCCCGCACGGTCGGCCGCGTGTGCAGCACCGGCCAAGCGAACAGCATGGCCCAGATCGGCATGGTGTAGGCGAGCAGCGCGCCCTCGCTCACGGTCACATATTTCATCGCGACCGTACCGAGCCCCATCCAGGCGAACACATTGGTGAGGGTCGCAAACAGCAGCCGCGGGATCGCCTCGCGCGGAACGGCAAACGATTCCCTCCGACTCAGCACCAGGGTACCGAGAATGAGCGAGGCACAGACGCCCGCCAGCCCGCGCGCGAACAACGGCGGCCATTGCTGGAGCAGCAGCTTCATCAGCGGCCAGTTCAGCGCCCAGCCGAACGCCGTCACGCAGAGGCAGAGAGAGCCGATCGTCCTGTCGCGCCGCGCCGAATCCATGGATAGCGCTTAGCAGGCGGACGCTGGCCGCTCCACCTCGCCTGCCGCATGCGCACCATGGCCAACTATGGAACCCGGAACGCTGCCACCCGTTCTGATGGGAGCGCAGCCGGCAGCGGTGCCGCAGCGCAAACGAGGGGAGATGCGCCATGGCCACAGACGAGAAGGACCACGTCTACAAGATTCTCGAGCTGGTCGGATCGTCCGAGACTTCGATCGAAGACGCGATCAAGAATGCGGTCAGCCGTGCCGCCAAGACCATTCGCGAGATGAAATGGTTCGAGGTGGTGCAGACGCGCGGCCACATCGAAAACGGCACGGTGCGTCACTATCAGGTGACGTTGCGCGTCGGCTTCACACTGGATGGATGACGCGGCTTGCCGCGATCTATCCATAAGAGATTTGTCGCCGGAGTTCCGGTGAGATATCAAGCTCGTCACGACCGAATGTCTCGGTCGGGCTGAGAGCATTGCTGTGCCTGGCGCGATCAAGCTCGTCCTCTTCGACATGGACAATGTCCTCTGCGACTACGACAGGGGAAAACGTGTCGCGTGTCTGGCAGAGCTTGCAGGCGTTGACGGCGACTCCGTCCACAAGGCGATCTGGGAGAGCGGATTCGAGCATCTCGGCGATTCCGGTGCGCTCGATGCCGCTGATTATCTGCGGGGATTCGGCGAACGCATCGGTTATCCGCTGTCGCTCGACGAGTGGGTTGAGGCGCGGCGCCGCGCAATGCAGGCCGACTGCGCGATGCTGGAGATCGCCCGCCGTCTCCGCGAGACCGTCGACATTGCGGTCCTGACCAACAACACCACGCTGGTCGCCGACCACATCGACACCCTGCTGCCGGAATTGCGGCCGCTGTTCGGCTCCAAAATCTACGCGTCAGCCCGCTTCAAGACGGCGAAGCCGGATCCGCGCTGCTATCGTCTTTGCCTGTCGGAACTCAACGTGAAGCCCGAGACCGTCCTGTTCGTCGACGATCTCGCGACGAATGTCGCCGGCGCACGCGAGGCGGGCCTCGTCGGACATCACCACACGTCGGTAGACGTTTTCAGGCGGGCTCTATTGGAGCTCCGCTTGCTTCACGAATGAACGTGGTTCGCCTTGCCGACATCAGGCGAGATGACACGCCACGAAATGTCCGCCCGCCCCCTCCTTCAGCTCCGGCGCGCTTTCCGAGCAGCGCGGCTGGGCGATCGGACAGCGCGTGTGGAAGTGGCAGCCTGACGGCGGCTTCATCGGGCTCGGAACGTCGCCCTTGAGGCGGATGCGCTCGCGCTTGAGTTTTGGATCGGGCACCGGCACCGCCGACAGCAGCGCCCTGGTGTAGGGATGCTGCGGGTTGCGGTAAAGGTCGCTCGCCTTCGCCAACTCGACGATGCGGCCGAGATACATCACCGCAACGCGGTCCGAGATGTGCTCGACCACCGAGAGGTCGTGCGCGACGAAGAGATAGGTGAGGTTCAGCTCGGCCTGGAGATCCTCCAGAAGGTTGATCACCTGCGCCTGGATCGAGACGTCGAGCGCGGAGACCGGCTCGTCGCAGACGATCAGCTTCGGCTCGACCGCGAGCGCGCGGGCGATCACGATGCGCTGGCGCTGGCCACCGGAGAATTCGTGCGGATAGCGCCGCATGTGCTCGGCCTTGAGGCCGACCTTGACGAGCAAGCCCGCGACGCGCTCCTCGCGCTCCCTGGCCGAAGACGCGAGATTGTGGATGGTGAAGGCCTCACCGAGGATGGCACCGACTGTCATGCGCGGATTGAGCGAGGCGAACGGATCCTGGAACACCAGCTGCATGTTCCGCCGCATCGCGCGCAAATCGGTGCCGCTGAGCTGGCGCACGTCCTGGCCGTCGAATACGACCTCGCCGTCGGTCGGCTCGATCAGGCGCAGCACGCAGCGTCCCGTCGTCGACTTGCCGCAACCGGATTCGCCGACGAGACCGAGCGTCTCGCCGCGGTTGACCGAGAACGAGACCCCGTCGACCGCATAGACGCTTGCGACCTGACGCGACAACAGGCCGCCGAGCACGGGGAAATATTTCTTCAGGCCGCTGACGCGGAGCAAGGGCTCGGTCATGCCGTGCCTCCCAACTGCGTATCTCCGAGGTGACAGGCCATGCGATGACCGGGAGCGATTTCGCGGAGCAGCGGCTCCTTCTCGGTACAGACGTTCATGGCAAACTTGCAGCGCGCCGCGAAGCGGCAGCCGACCGGCGGATTGATCAGGATCGGCACCGAGCCGCCGATCGCCTCGAGGCGGACCTTGTGCTCGCTGTCGAGATCGATGCGCGGGATCGAGCGGATCAGGCCCTGGGTATAGGGATGGCCGGGATTGCCGAACAGCTCTTCGACGGGCGCCTCCTCCACCACCTTGCCGGCATACATCACGACGACGCGCTGAGCGGTCTCGGCGACAACGCCCATGGCATGGGTGATCAGCATCACCGCCATGCCGAAGCGCTCCTTCATGTCCTGAAGGAGGTCGAGGATCTGCGCCTGGATGGTGACGTCGAGCGCCGTGGTGGGCTCGTCGGCGATGATCAGCTTCGGCTTGCAGGCGAGCGCCATCGCGATCATCACGCGCTGGCGCATGCCGCCGGAGAACTGATGCGGATAATTGTGCACGCGGCCTTCGGCGTTGGGAATCTGCACCAGCTTGAGCATCTCGATGGTCCGCTCGAGCGCCTGCTTCCTGGTCACCGCTTCATGCCGGCGCAGGCTCTCGGCGATCTGCTCGCCGATGGTCAGCACCGGATTGAGCGAGGTCATCGGCTCCTGGAAGATGAAACCGATCTCCTTGGCCCTGATCTCGTCGAGTTGATTGCTGGTCAGCGGCACGAGGTCGCGCCCCTCGAAGATGATCTGGCCGGCCGCGATGCGGCCCGGCGGCATCGCGATCAGCTTCAGGACCGACATCGCGGTGACGGTCTTGCCGCAGCCGGACTCGCCGACGACGCAGAGCGTCTCGCCCTTGTTGATGGAGATATCGACGCCGTCGACGGCCTGCAAAATGCCGTCGTCGGTCGAGAAGTGGGTTTTCAGCCCTTTGATTTCGAGCAGCGGCGCCATCAGATCACCCGTCGCGCATCGAGCGCGTCGCGCAGGCCGTCGCCGATGAAGTTGATGGCGACCACCGCGATGAAGATCGCGCCGCCCGGAAACAGCGCCCAATGCGGGCCGATGTCGAGGAAATCCTTGGCGTCGAACAGCAGCCGGCCCCAGGTCGGCGTATCCGGTGGGAAGCCGAGGCCGAGGAAGGACAGCGTGGACTCGGCGATGATCGCCGCGGCAACGTCGATGGTGCCGGCGATGATCACCGGTCCGAGCGCATTGGGCAGGATGTGCCGCACCACCTGCCGCACCGGACTTGCACCCAGCGCGCGCGCGGCCTCGACGAACTCCTTTTCGCGGATCGACAGGAACTGCGCGCGCACGAGGCGAGCCACCGGCATCCAGCGCAAGCCGCCGATCACCAGCACGATCAGGACGAAAATACCGCCCTCGGGACCAAACGCCTGCTTGAGCCCGTCCCGGAACAGATAGATCAGCAGCAGCAGCAGCGGCAGTTGCGGCAGCGACAGGAACAGGTCGGTGAGCCACATCAGGCCGTGACCGAGCGCACCGCGCGACATCCCGGCGAGCGAGCCGATCAGCGTTCCCACGAACACCGAGACCAGCATCGCGGCGAGCCCGACCGCGAGCGAGATGCGGCCGCCATAGATCATGCGCGCGAGAATGTCCTGGCCGAGATCGTCGGTCCCGAAGGGATGCGCCAGCGAAGGCCCTTGCAGCCCTGCCACGATGTCGATCTCGTTGATCTTCACGCGCCAAACGAAGGGGCCGAGCACCACGGCCAGCACCAGGATGAGGAGCAGGAAGGCGCTGACCACGGCGAGCTTGTGGCGGCTGTAGCGCCGCCACGTCTCGCGCCAGGGCGAATACGCGCGCCGCTCAGCGGAGGGAGATGCGAGGGTCAAGCCAGCCATACAGGACGTCCGCGATGAGATTGAACAGCACGACGAGGCACGCAAAGACGAAGGTCACGGCCATCACGACCGGCGTGTCGTTGGACAGGATGGAGGAGATCAGCAACGAGCCGATGCCGGGAACACGGAAGATCTGTTCGGTGACGATGGCGCCGCCGAACACGGCCGGCATCTGTAGCGCGATCAGCGTCACCACCGGGATCATGGCATTGCGCATCACGTGCTTGACGATGACCTTGGCCTGACCGAGGCCCTTGGCGCGGGCGGTGGTGACGTAGTCGAGCCGGATCACGTCCAGCATCGCCGAACGCACGAAGCGTGTCATCGACGCCGCCTGGAACAGCCCGAGTACCGCCACCGGCATGATTGCCTGCCGGATCATCTCGAACACCCAACGAATGCCGGTGCCCTTGATGTCGGTGGAGTAGACGAATGGCAGCCAGTCCAGCGTCACCGAGAAGATCAGGATGAACAACAGACCGGTGAAGAAGGTCGGCAGCGAGAAACCGATGAAAGCGAGCGTGTTCGCGATCTGGTCAAAGATCGAATAAGGCTTCGTGGCCGCATAAACGCCGACAGGGATCGCAATCAGCAGCGCCAGGATCTGCGCCGAGCCGATCACATAGAGGGTGGCCGGCAGACGCTGGAGAATCAGCGTGTCGACATCCATCCGGCTGACGAAGGAGAAGCCCCAGTCGCCGTGCATCATGGCGTTGAGCCAGTGCAGGTAACGGAGGTAGATCGGATCGTCGAGGCCGAACTTGGCCCGAAGCGCGGCCTGCACTTCGGGCGGCACGTTCGGGTTGGTCGCCAACTCCCCGAAAGGATCGCCTGGCGCAAGCGCCAGCACGACAAACAGCACGACCGAGATTCCGAGCAGGCTCGGAATCGCGATCATCAGGCGACGCAGGACGTACTGACTCATAGGGAAAGATCCCGTCTAGTGTTGGGGGATCATTCCTCGCGGTACCAGTCGAAGATGTTGTCGGTTTCGTTGGCCCAGCCCGAGATCACCGGACGCAGCGTGTTTGCGGAGGCCTCCACCTTCAGGCGGTGCATCGCCGGGATGAAGACGGTGTCCTGCCACATCAGATCGTTGCACTTGATGTAGAGGGCGGCGCGCTTGATCGGATCCATTTCGGAATCGGCAGCGTCGATCGCCGCATCATACTCCTTGTTGGTCCAGCGCGTGAAGTTCGTGCCCTGCCACTTGTTCTCCTTGCTGGCGATGTAGCGCGAATGATAGCGGCGCATGTGCTGCGACGGATCCGGCTGGCTCAGCGGAATCTGGAACATCTCGAGGTCGGCATAGAACTTCGGATAGGTGTCGGGGTTGGCGACGTCCGAGGAGAAGAACACCGAGGCCACGACCGACTTCAGCTCGACGTCGATGCCGGCCTTCTGACAGGCCTGCTTGACGATCGCCTGGGTCTTCTGGCGCGGACCGTTGATCGAGGTCTGGTACAGCAGCTTCAGCTTCTTGCCGTCCTTCTCGCGGATGCCGTCGGCACCGGGCTTCCAGCCGGCGTCGTCGAGCAGCTTCGAGGCCTTCTCGATGCTGAACTCCCAAGTGGTGTTCTTGGAGACGAACTTCTCGGGACCGTTGAGGAAGTTGGCAGTGGTGCGGCCGGCGCGGCCGTAGATCGCCTTCTTGATGGAGTCACGGTCGACCAACATCGACAGCGCCTTGCGCACCGCCGGATCGGAGAACAGCGGATGCTTGGTCTTCATCGAGGAGCGCTCGCCGTCGACCTCGGTGTTGGGATCGGAGAAGTTGAGCGCGATGAACTCGGTGTCGCCGCCCACGGCGTAGATGGTCTTGCCCTTGCCGCCCTTCTCAAGGCGCAGCAGCACGTCATCCTCGACCTGGATGTTCCATCCGAAATCATATTCGCCGGTCTGGATCACCGCGCGCGCCGCCGAGACGGCGTCGCCGCCACCCTTCATCTCGATCGAATCGAAATAGGGGCGGTTGGCCATGTGATAGTCGGGATTGATCACGCCGCGGATGAGGTCGCCCGGCTTGAACTCGACGAACTTGTAGGGACCCGTGCCGACAGGCGCGAGATTGGCCGGGGCTTCGCGGGATTTCGAGCCGATATAGTCGGCAAACATATGTTTCGGCACGATCTGGCCGGAGCCGGCGCCGACGAACGCATCGGCCCAGAACGGGGTCGGCTTCGCGAAGGTGATCTTGACCGTGAGATCGTCGACCTTCTCGACCTTGAGATCGCGATAGGTGCCGCTGGTGACGGTCGCCGTCGCGGGGTCCTTGGTGTATTCCCAGGTGAAGACGACGTCGTCGGCCGAGAACGGCTTGCCGTCGTGCCATTTCACGCCCGGCTTCAGTTTCCACGTTACCGAGGTGCCGTCGGCGGCGAGTCCGCCGTTCTGGGTCGAGGGGATTTCAGCGGCCAGAACCAGCTTCATGTTGCCGTCCGGATCCCAGCATGCGAGCGGCTCGTAGAACAGGCGCGAGCCGTCCTGGTCCTTGGTGCCGGTGGCGAAATGCGGATTGAGCAGGGTCGGCCCCTGCCACCACAGCAGCTTCAACGGGCCGCCGCCGCCGCGCTTGGTCGGCTTGTAGGTGGACGCCCCCTCCGCCATGGCGACGCCGCCGAGCGCGAGGATCTGGTTGGCGAGCGGCGCAGTCAGGCCGACCGCGGCCACGCGCTTGATGAAGGCGCGGCGGTCCATCCGGCCGTCCTTCACATCACCGATCATCGAACGCAGTTCTTTGTCCAGCATCGTTGTCCCCCGTCTGGTTCCCGTATGGATGCAGGCAGCCGCACCGCGGCCGCCGGATTTTGCTGGCGGTAGATGGCACACCGAATAGGCCGTCCGTCAACTGCGACCATGTGTATGCAAACGGTGTTCTGGCTGTCTGTTGGGCAAAACTTCGTTTCGCAGCCCAAGCGTTCGGCAATCCGGCGTTAAAACAAGCCGGATTCTGCGTTGCACTGCGGAAAATTTGTTCGTCGCATCAGACGAAGTATCGAGGCGATATTCTACGCCACGGACATGGTCAGCGGCGGCCCGACGTGGTCCGGCAGCGGGCAGACATAAGGTGTCTTGGCGGTGCGTTTCGTCAGGTCCGCCTTTGCGGCCTTGATCAGATCCGGATCCGTCAGCGCCTTGATGCCGATACCGGCCATCGCCTTGGCGGCCTGCACCATCGCCTTGTGGGCGTGTCCGCTCTTGCCCTGCGCGACCACCTGCCAGGTGTGGAAGGGCGTTCCGATTGCAACCGTCGGTGCGTGAACCTGTACGGTCGGCACTACCCAGCTGACATCGCCGACGTCGGTCGAGCCGACCAGCGGGTTGCGCTTGGCATCGAGCGGCACCAAGAAGTCGGCCAGCGGCCGATCGGTCGGCTGCATGCCGATCGCGTAATAGACCGACGCGATGTCCTTGTCGCTCAGCGTCGAACGGATCTGGCTGGCAAACCCCTTGTCGGCGTCGTCGAAATGCGGCGGTCCGAGCTCTTCCATCACCTGGTGCAGCGCCAGCTCCAGCGGCGTGTTCGGCAGGATGTTGGAGACCGCCGAGATGATCTTCATCTCGACCTTGGTCTCGGTCATCAGCGCCGCGCCTTCCGCGATCTTGCTGACACGTCCGACCAGCTCGTTCATGCCGGGCAGATCGCGGGCGCGGATCGAGTAGCGCACGCGCGCATGCGCCTGCACCACGTTCGGGGCGATGCCACCGGTGTCGAGCACCGCGTAATGCACGCGCGCGTCGCTCGGCATGTGTTCGCGCATGTAGTTCACGCCGACATTCATCAGCTCGACGGCGTCAAGCGCGGAGCGGCCGAGATGCGGAGAGGCCGCCGCATGCGAGGTACGGCCCGTGAAGATGAAGTCCGCGCGCGTATTGGCGAGCGACGGCGTCACCGCCACTTCCCAGAAGCTGTGGGGATGCCAGGTAATGGCGACGTCGGCGTCCTCGAATGCGCCGGAGCGCACCATGAAGGCCTTGGCTGCGCCACCCTCTTCAGCCGGGCAGCCGTAATAGCGCACGCGGCCGGGCACCTTGTTCGCGGCGAGCCAGTCCTTCATCGCGGTCGCGGCGAGCAGCGCCGCGGAACCAAGCAGATTGTGACCGCAGCCATGGCCGTGGCCGCCGGTCTCGACCGGACGGTGCTCGGCGACGCCCGCCTCCTGGCTGAGTCCCGGCAGCGCGTCATATTCACCCATGAAGGCGATGACCGGACCGCCTTCACCCCATTCGCCCATCAAGGCAGTCGGAATGCCGGCCACGTTCTCGGTGATGCGGAAACCCTGATGGCGCAGCTCGGCGAGATGCTCGGCGGCGGACCGCGCCTCCGTGTAGCACACCTCCGGCATGCCCCAGACCTTGTCGCTGAGGTCGATGAAACGCGCCTTGATCGTGTCGACGCCACGCCAGATATCGCTGCGGTTATCCATTGCTTCGGTCCGTGATCTCTTGGTCAAACGAAGCGGCAATGGTTAGCAGCTTCATTGCAGGCCGCCTAGCACCTCGCGGGACAGCAGCCATGCGGCTGAGGCTGGCGTACCGTTTCCGTGCCTTTCGAAGAATTCACGCGACCTTCTCCGGAATAGTTGGGAACGAGGCTTTCAAGACGGCCGCCTCCGGCCTAAATTATCCGTGCTTCGCGCGTCGTTCCGCCAGCCACGGCGGAGCAATGCACTCAGCCAGGAGAACTCGATGCCCGCCCTGACCGAATGGAGAGTGCCGCCGGCCAATCAGCCGCGTGCGAGCGATTACGGTTTCGATCTCGACCGCGCGCTCGCATCCGTCGTCGGCCTGCACGCCATCATCCCGCCGGATGCCTTCAGCGCCGAGACGCTGGGCACCGAGCGCGCCGGCAACGGCGTCGTGATCGACCGCGGTCTGGTGCTGACCATCGGCTATCTCATCACCGAGGCAGAATCCGTGTGGCTGCATCTCGCCGACGGGCGCGTCGTCGAAGGGCATGCGCTCGGCTTCGATTCCGTCACCGGCTTTGGCCTGGTGCAGGCACTCGGCCAGCTCGATGTCGAACCCTTGCCGCTCGGCAACTCGGCGAACACGAAGCTCGGCGATCGCGTCGTGGTCGGCGGCGCCGGCGGGCGCACCCGCTCGGTGGCGAGCCAGATCGTGGCCAAGCAGGAATTTGCCGGCTACTGGGAGTATCTCCTGGACGAGGCCCTCTTCACCTATCCCGCACACCCGAACTGGGGCGGCACGGCGCTGCTCAACGAGCGCGGCGAGCTGATCGGCATCGGTTCACTCCAGCTCGAGCGCGAACGCGACGGCAAGGCCGAGCATGTCAACATGGTCGTGCCGATCGACCTGCTGAAGCCGGTCCTCGACGATCTGCGCAAGTTCGGCCGCGTCAACAAGCCGGCACGGCCGTGGCTCGGGCTTTATTCGACCGAGATCGACAACCGCATCGTTGTGATTGGCATCTCGGCCAACGGCCCGGCCGCGCGCGCCGAACTCAAGACCGGCGACGTCATCCTCGCGGTCGACGGCGAGAAGGTCACGAGCCAGACCGGCTTCTACAAGAAGATGTGGGGGCTGGGCGCTGCCGGCGTCGACGTGCCGCTGACCGTGCACCATGAGGGCGTCACCTTCGACGTCACGGTGACCTCGACCGACCGCTTCAAGCTGCTGAAGGCGCCGAAGCTGCACTGATCCCCCGCGTAAGGAAGCCACGATGAGCGAGGCCGTGATCGACGATATCGTGGCCGTGCTGCCGCCGCTGCTCAATGCGCTGGAGGGACTCGGCTTCTTCCAGCGGCATCTGCATCCGCCGGCCTTTGCCTCGGTGATGAACGCGATCGGTACGCCGGACGAAGCGCTGCAAACGGCCCACGCAGCAATCCAGGAGTGGCCGGAGCAATTCGCCGGACTGCGCGCGCGGCTCGATCGCGCCTGCGACGAGACGCTCGCCGCCTTCGCCGGCATCCGCGAGGTCGAGCGCGGCAATGGCGATCTCGTCGCCGTCTTCCGCGCGCTGCGCCATGTGCCCCGCGCGCAGGAAGCGCTCTATCCGCTGGCGGTGCAGTTTCCCCCGGTGAGCAGTTTCTTCCTCAATGCAGCCAATCGCGAGAACGACGATCTGCTCTCACGCCTGGAGGTCGGCGCAAGCGAAGACACCGGCATCTTCCATGATCACAACGAGCCCGGCAGCCGCGGCGGCTTCTCGGTCTATGTACCCGAATATTATTCGCCTGAGCGCGCGATGCCGCTGGTGATGGCGCTGCATGGCGGCAGCGGCAACGGCCGCGGCTTCCTGTGGAGCTGGCTGCGCGATGCGCGCAGCCTCGGCGCGATCCTGGTCGCGCCGACCGCGACAGGCCCGACCTGGGCGCTGATGGGCGATGACACCGACACGCCGAATCTCATGCGCATTCTCGAAACCGTGCGCAGCCGCTGGAGCATCGATGCCTCACACATGCTGCTGACCGGCATGAGCGATGGTGGCACCTTCAGCTACGTCAGCGGCCTCGACGGCGCCTCGCCTTTCACACATCTTGCGCCGGTCTCCGCAACCTTCCATCCGCTGATGGCGGAGATGGCCGACGCCACGCGGCTGCAGGGCCTGCCGATCTTCATCACCCACGGCAAGCTCGACTGGATGTTTCCGGTGCAGACCGCGCGCCAGACCGAGGCTGCGCTCTCAGCCGCCGGCGCCGACGTCACCTATCGCGAGATTGATGATCTCAGTCACACCTACCCGCGCGAAATCAACGCAGATCTGCTGGAATGGCTGAACGGAAAATGAACAAGCTCTCCTTAGATGCGCCGCATGGCTGCGGAACCATCGGGCTGTGCCGACGTTATCGGCGCGTCACCGGAGGCTCGCCATGAGAACTTTTTTCGGAATGATTTTAGGCGCACTGCTGCTGGGTTGCGGCGTGTATGTCTATGATTCCATGCAGACGTCGTCGGTCGCCAATGGCGAGGTCGCGACCAGCAATCGCACCATCGTGAACTGGGACGTCGCCAAGGCCGATTGGGATGCCCTGCGCGATCGCGCGCACAAGGACTGGGTCCGCATCTCGTCGAAGTAATTCCGACCCGCCAAATAGAACAAGGCGCCGTCGCGGGTTCGCGGCGGCGCCTTTGTGTTGGCCGGGATCGATGCGACCTGCGTCAGTTCTTATCAGTTCATCTTGGCCTTGCGGGCATCGGCGATGACCTGCTCAAACTCGGTCATGCTGAGCACGCCGGGCACGCGGTACTTGCCGACGATGAAAGACGGCGTGCCGCGGAAACCGAAGGCTTCGGCCTGCTCGTTGTTGCGCTTGAGGACGGCGTCGATGTCCTTGGCGTGGTCGTTGAGGTCACGCTTCAGACGGTCCATGTCGACGCTGGCGGCCGCGAGCAGCTCGTTGATGCGCGGCTCGGTCAGGCGCGAGCTGACCCCCATCATCGCGTCGTGAGCCTGATGGTACTTGTCCTGATACCTGGCCGCGAGCGCGGTCCGCGCCGCCGTGACCGAGACCGGCCCGAGGATCGGCCAGTCCTTCATCACCAGCCTGACCTTGCCGTCGTCCTGGACGACCTGGCGCAGCTCCGGTTCGAGCTTGCGACAATAGGGACAATTGTAGTCGGACCATTCGATGATGCTGATGTTGCCGTCGGGATTACCGGCGACGGGAACATCGGGGTCGCGCAGCACCTTGGCTTCGGTCAGCACCTCGTCATCGTCGGCAGCTGCCAGCGCCCGGGTGATCCCGCCCGCCGCGAGGGCACCCGCTCCAATCAGGGTGAGCGCCGCGCGCCGCGTCGCCACAAGGCCCTTCTTTCTGAATCCATCCATATCTCGTCCCGTTTCGGTCCCATCGCCGCAAATACGGTTCGGGACCGGGAAATGTTACGGGTCATATAGAGCGTTGCGGGCGCGATGTCATCGCCATGCTACGCGTGGAACGCTGCCGGCTCTTTACGAAGCTACCATACGAGGCATCATCGCCATCAGCGTTCCGGTCATGGTGGCAATCAGCGCGGTCTTTCCGTCGTGCTCGGCAAAGGCCTTGGCCTCGCAGAAGGTCAGCGTCCGACCAGGCTTGACCACCTCGGCCTTGAAGATGAAACGCGAACCGCGGGCGGGCGCCAGCAGCGTGGTCTTGAACTCCACAGTGAGGATGTCGGCCCCGGCTGGCATCAAGGTAAAGGCGGCGACGCCGCAGGCATTGTCGAGCCCGGCGGTGATGATGCCGGCATGGATAAAGCCGTTCTGCTGGGTGAATGCGTCCGAATGCAACATCGCCAGCTCGACCTCGCCCGGCGCAAGGCGGACGATCACGATCCCGAGCGTGCGCATCGCCGGCTGGCCGTCGAACATGGCAATTGCAGCCGCGCGGTAGCCCGGATCTTTCGGCTCAAATGCGGTCATGGTCAGGCCTCGGCGGGTTCGGCGAGAGACCGCATGGCGATCTCACGGACAGCATCCTCGAACGGCACCGATTTGCGCAAGCCACGGTCCATATGCACGCCGGTGATCTCGCACAACGCGACGATCTCGCCGGTCTCGGCATTCGTCATGTCGTGCCGGAAGCGGATCGACTTGTCGCGCACCTCCAGCAGATGGCTGCGGATCTCGACGATGTCGCCGGCAAGCAGTTCGCGCCTGTAGGTAATGTTCTGCTGCACGGCGGCCATGCCGCGGCCGGAGGAGCGCAAATAGCTCGGCGTCAACCCGAGGCGGGCGAACAGATTCCAGTTGGCCTCGTCGAATTTGCCGACATACCACATGATGTTCATGTGGCCGACGTGATCGCACTGCCACGGATAGACCGTGCCGCGATAGGTCGCCTGCTCCATGGCATTTCCCGCCCTTTTACTATTGATACGGTAGCGTATCAGTGCCGTGCCGCGTTAGCAATACGGGACCGTATCAAAAACCCGGTGAGGCTTTCTTCATGAACGACGGCAAGGGCGACGTCTGGGTCGAGGCAGGATTAACCGAGCTGGCGCGCTCCGGGGTTGAGGGCGTGCGGGTCGAGGTGCTCGCCAAGAATCTCGGCGTCACCAAGGGCGGGTTCTATCGCCGCTTCGCCGACCGCGCCGCGCTGCTTGATGCCATGCTGGAGCGGTGGCGCGAAGGGCGCTCGGCATCGATCGCGCAGCAGACGAGCCTCGACGGCGAGGCGCCTCGCGAGAGGTTGAAAGCGGTGATCCACCTCTATTCGGAGCGGCTCAATCCGGAGGGCATGGCGATCGAGCTCGCGATCCGGCAATGGGCCCGTTCGGACGAAAGTGCCGCCGGGGCGGTGGCGAGCGTGGACGCGGCGCGGCTCAAGCACGTCACTGAGCTCTATCGCGCGACCGGCCTCGACGCCGAGGCAGCCGAGGCGCAGGCCTTCCTGTTCTATTGCTTCATCTTCGGCCAGAGCCTGCTTTTCGTCGAACGCGGTCCGCGAAAACGTTCGCAACTGGTGGCGAAGTCGGCGGAGAAGCTGCTGGACTGAGTGGCAGGACTAAGAGAAATGGCCGGAGCTTTGCTCCGGCCACCGCATCAATTCGAAGCTCAGGCGGCGCCCTTCAGCTTCTTGTTGCATTCGCTGTAATAGCCGCCGCCCTTCTCGATCCACTTCATGCCGCCATTGCCGTTGGTGGTCTTGTTGGCGTTGTACTGGTCGACGCAAGTGTGGAGGCGCCCCTTGCCTGCGGTCTCCTTGGCGTATTTCGGATCGACCGCGTTGGGGTAGATCGCGGGTCCGGCCGGCAGGGTCGGTGCAGCAGCGGGAGCCGCCTCCTTTTTCGCCTGCTTCGGTTCGGCAGGAGCTGCGGGCGCAGCCGGAGCCGCCGCGCTCGGCGCAGCAGCGGCCGTCGCGTCCGCACCGCACTGGGCCTTGCGGAAGTCATTCCACTTGGTGGTACCGAGCGAGCCGTCCTTCTTGGCAGCCTGATATTTTGCGCTGCATTCCTGCGAGGTCAGCGCCTGCGCCGGCGCGGCCACCACCAGCGCGGCAAAGCCCGACACCGCAACGGCACAGAGTAATTTCGATTGAATGGTCATCCTTGGATCCTCCTCCTTGATCTTCCCCGACGGAAGTGAAACGAGGATTGCTATCCTAGCGTGCCAGCGATGGACGACAAGGAAGCGATGACGCCCGCCGCCAAAATATAGTGATCCGCCCGGTTCGGATTATTCATGTCGCGTTCAGCAACCCGGGCCGACGTTCCCAACCCTTCGCAATTCCCGCAAGAAGAGTGCTGCACCATGACCTTCACCTCCCGCCTCGCCGTCGTCGCCCTCAGCTCCCTGCTCGCCACCGGCACTGCTTTCGCGCAGACCGCCGCGCCCGCTGCCAAGACGGATGCCAAGACCACCACCGCCGCCCCCGCCGACAAGAAGGTAACGAAGGAGCGCACGGCCGAGTCGCTCGAGTGCTCCAAGCAGGCGGACGCGAAGGGGCTGAAGGGCAAGGAGCGCAAGAAATTCCGCCGCGACTGCAAGAAGGACGCGAAGGCCGGCACCGCCGCTCCTGCCGCGGCCGACAAGAAGTAAATCCGTCACACTACGGTTCGCGAACGTCAGCGCGAGGCGCACGCATTGCGGCATGACGAGCCTGCAATTGTGCGCCTCTCGCTGATTTGCGATAAGGTGGCGTGAAGCAAATCACCGCCTCCCTGCCGTTCGAATGGCCAAGCCGTGCCGAGATCTTGAGCACGGTGGAGACGCTCGTCATCGGCACAGCCGGCGGCCTCGTGTTTATCCTTGCCGGCCTTCCCGGCGGGCTGATTTCGGGCTCGATGATCGCGGTCGGCATCGCCGCGATCGCCGGGCGTCAACTTACTTTGCCGCCGATCCTGACCCAGACCGTGCTGGTGCTGCTCGGCATCTCGCTGGGCTCGGTCGTCTCGCGCCATCTGCTGCAACAGGTCAGCGCCTATCCCCTCACCATCGGCCTGCTCGCGCTCGCCACCTTCTGCTCAACGTTTGGCTCGAGCTATTACCTCCAGCGCATCCATGGCTGGGACCGCACCTCGGCCTTCCTCGCCGGCAGTCCCGGCGCGCTGTCACAGATCACGATCCTGGCGGTCGAGCGCGGCGCCGACCTGCCCGGCATCGCGGTGGTGCAGACCATGCGCGTCATCATCCTCACCGCCGCGCTGCCGATGGTGCTGGCCATCGCGGGCGTCGCGCCCTCCGTCGCGCCGTCGCTGACGACGAGCATTGCCTCGCCGCTCGAGCTCGTGGCGCTGGTCGCGGCCTCGATCGCCGCGGCGCTGCTGCTGCGGCTCATCAAATTTCCGGCGAGCTGGATGTTCGGCGCGATGATCGCCTCCAGCGTGCTGCATGGCGCCGACTGGGTCGAGGGCGGCCTGCCGAACTGGGTGCGCGGCGTGGCGCTGGTCGGCATCGGCGCATTGATCGGCAGCCGCTTCGCGCGGATGCGGATCAAGACGCTCGCCGGCCACATCAATGCCGCGCTGGGCTCGTTCACGGTGGCGATCGCCGTCTCGGCGATCTTCGTCGGCATCGTCGCGCTGACGACGCAGGTAAAATTCTCCGACGTCGTCGTCGCCTTCGCGCCGGGCGCGATGGACGCGATGCTGGCGCTGGCGCTGACGCTGCACATCGACCCGATCTTCGTCGGCGCCCATCATCTGTCGCGCTTCGTGTTCGTGACGATCGCAACGCCTGGCATCGTGCACCTGTTCGGGCGCACGCAGGACGACGTGGATGATTAGCTAACGCTTCGCGGTCGCCACAAATCCCCACGCGCCGATCGCGGCCATCAACAGCGAGATCAGCACGTTGTAGCCGGCGAGCGAGAGACCGAGGAAGCGCCACTGCACCTCGTCGCAGCGGACCACCTTCACGGTGTCGAGGCGCGAGAAAAGATCCCCGGCGTTGCCGAGATTGACGACGGGACCGGAGCAATCGGTCGGCCCCTGCCAAAGGCCCCATTCCACGCCGGCGTGATAGGTGCCGAGCCCGGCATTGGCGAGCGTCGCCAGCACCAGGATCGCAAGGCCCAACAGCAGCAGCGGCCGCGGCGCGCCACTTCGTGCTGCGAGGACCGTGAGCACACCGACCGGGATCGAAAGGTAATAGGCGTAGCGTTGCTCGAGGCACAGCGGACAGGGCAGGATCTCCAGCACGAGCTGGAAGAACCAGGCGCCCGCGATGGTCGCTGCAGCGATCAGGGTGACGAGAGCCGAGGCGGTCAGCGCGGGACCGGTCGCAGCAGGCCTGAACGCAGGTATTGCGGCACTCTGGGTCGTCACGGCAGCCTCTTCTCGATGCGTCGCGTCTTAAGCCTGTAACCCCGGCCCATGCAGCTGTCGAGAACGGCCAGGATCACTTTGGCGCGGGTTGACCCCGCCGGGTCCATGGCTATAGTCCGCCGGCTTCGCGATGCCCCTTTTTGGGGTGGACCGAGGGCCCCTGTGGCGGAACTGGTAGACGCGCTCGACTCAAAATCGAGTTCCGCAAGGAGTGCTGGTTCGAATCCGGCCAGGGGCACCACGCTTCGCCCTTTCGGGCTTCGCGTGGCGCAGCCGCGCCGAGCCGAAAGGGCGAAGCGTGTCCGGCGAAGCCTCTTGGCGAAGACGGACTGGCGCGACTCCCCTCCTTCCAATCGTCACATCCTTCCTGTATAAACCAGTAGCTTCTTCTCGAACTCGAAGGAGCTCCTATGAACGACCTGCACGCGTGGCTTTCGCAACAGCACCACGGCCTGCGCACCTTCCGGACATTCCAGCAAAAGCTCGAGACGCTCGGCCGGGACGACCCCGCCCAGCGCGGTTTGTGCCGCCTGCTCAGCGGTCTCGTCGGCAGTTATGTCGAGGCCTTCGACGAGACCCCGCTGCCGGTCGAGGTCGCCGACGGCGCCTATCACCGCTTGCTGACCCTTGTCGAAAGCATCGACCTCCACGGCGATGCCGGCCGGCGTCTGGCCGACATCAATCGCGTCGCGGAAAGCCAACTCTGGCAGTGAGAAGATCGTTGGCGCGGCAGCTGCCGCGCTAGTCCTCGACGGCGCGCTTCAGCATTGCGAGCGCGCTGCGCCAGTAGAAGGCTGCGTGCTTCCAGCCCGAATCCTCGCCGGTCTCCCAGCCCGGTCCCGAGCGCGGAGGCGAAGGCGGCACCTGCTGGTCGACCGTCAGGATCGTCTCCGAGCCGTCTGCTTCGAGCGTCATCGTGATCGTCGACCAAAATTCAGGCGCGTCCGGCAGGCCGGAGACGCGCGACCAATAGATATAACGAAGCAGCGCAGGCGGCTCGATCTCGATGACGCGGCCTTTGTCGTGATAATGCTTCGTCCCGATCCTGGCCCGGATATCGAAGGGCTCGCCAACATGCCAATCCGTCTCGAAATGGGCGTTGCGCCATTTGTCTCCCGCCTGAGGATCGACGAGCGCCTCCCACACCCGTCCGGGCCAAGCCGCGATCCGGATCGATTCAGTCACGGTCCTGAAGGTCATCTCCAAAGGCTTTCAGACTTGCTCCGGCGTGCCGGGATTTGGATTGTCCGCCGCAAGGCGTTCGACTTCGGCGCGCCAATTCCTATATCCTGCATCGACGCGTGTTGATGCGGTGTGAGCAGCTTTGATGGCCCGGAGACGTACGACGGAAGCGGACGCGGACGACCTCCCCCGCTATTTCGTCTGGGTCCGGGGCCTCGAAGGTCCCGAGCCGCAGAAATGGATGGCGATGGATTTCGGCGTCGGCGACTGGAAGCGGCCGCTGGTGCTGGCCTTCCTGGCGCTGCCGGAGGACGAACGGCATCTGTCGCTGTCGATGCTGGCAAGGCGCTATCCGCCGCCAAGGGTCGAGACGTAAGCCGTCTCTCACTTCCCTAGTGCCGCGGTCGGCGTCAGGCCAGATCTCCGGCGGAAGCAGCGGTTGAAATAGGTGCCGCGGCAACGGCAAATAAGGGACTAAGCACCCTGCCGCTCCCCGGGGAGAGGCGTCCGACGAGCCGTTCATACGCCCCCATGATTATGGGTGTCGCAGCGTTCGCGCCGCGGCTAAGCTTGGCCCGCGCCCCGCGGGGGACACGCGGGTCGCGGGACGATGAACATGAGCAAACAGGGCGAGAGCGGTGAGACCATCACCATCCTCCTCGTCGAGGACGACGCGCCGACCTGCTGGCGGCTCCAGGATGCGCTGGCCAAGGCCGGCTACGAGGTGCGCAGCGCGGGTACGCTCGGCGAGGCACGCCAGATCTTGCACGACCGCCCGCCGCGCGTGCTGCTGACCGATCTGCGACTGCCCGACGGCCACGGCATCGAGCTGATCCGCGAGACGAGGCGGCGCTTTCCCGATACCGAGATCATGGTGATCTCGGCGCTCGGGGACGAGGAAAGCGTGATCTCGGCCATCACGGTCGGCGCCACCGGCTATCTGCTGAAGGATGCCTTCCCGACCGACATCGCCACCACCGTGCGCGATCTGGTCGCGGGACATTCGCCGATCTCGGCCTCGATCGCCCGCTTCATCGTGCGCCGGACGCAAGGCGCCGCGCAGAGCTCGGCCGAGCCGCCGCCGGGCCCCGCGCTCAACACCGCAAAGCTCACCCCGCGCGAGATCGACATCCTCTGGGGCATCGCCAAGGGTTTCAGCTACGCCGAAATCGCGAGCCATCTCAGCCTGTCCAGGCAAACCGTGCCCGGCCACATCAAGAACATCTATCGCAAGCTCGAGGTGCACACGCGCGGCGAGGCGGTGTTCGAGGCGGTGCAGCAGGGCCTGATCAAGCTGTGAGCGAGATTGCGGCGAAGGCACCTGCGCGACCGCGACGCCGGCTGATCGCGTCGCGCCTCGTGCCTTATCTGCTGCTCCAGGTCATGATCGTGATCGCCACCGTCCTCGGGCTGCGGCTGCTCCAGCCCAGCGATCCCGAGGACTTCGCACTGAGCGGATTTTCGCTGCGGGAGGACGGCGCGAGCCGTCCCGTGACGCTGCCGCATTTCACGTCGTCACGTTATTCGCTCGTCGATCCTCCGCTCTACACCGGCGCCTTCACTTTCAGAAACGCCAACGCCGGATGGTCCGTGTATCTGCCGCGTTTCAGCAACGCGGTGGAGGTCGCCGTCAACGGTGTCGTCGTGCTCGACTCCCGCCGCGATGCCAACGCCAACCGCCCGGACCGCAACACGCCGCAGATCGCGCTCATCCCCGCCTCGTTGCTGCACGACGGCAGCAACGCGATCACCGTGCGGCTGTTCGTCTGGGGCCCGCTCAAGGGTTTTCTCGACACCGTCTATGTTGGGCCAGACACTGCCCTGCGTCCGTCCTATGAGACACGCACGCTGCTGTTCGTCACGCTGCCCGTGGTGTTCTCCGCCTGGCAGTCGATCCTCGCGGTCATCCTCGCCATCATGTGGCTGATGCGGCGCCGCGAGCCGGTCTATGGCGTGCTGGCGGCGGCGATGGTGCTCGGCGTGGTGCAGGCGTTCGTGCCGCCGCCGGTGCCGCCGGCCACGACGTCGCGGTTGGCCGCGGTGCTGCTGGCGTCAGCGCCAACGGAGAGCGCGCTGATCGTCGTCTTCGCCCTGCTATTTTTCGGTTGGCGCTGGCCACGCTATGGCGCGCTGTTGTTCGTGCCGGGCGCCGTGGTGTTCGCGGTCGGACTGGTGGGAGGCCCGCCACTGCCGCGCATTCTCTTCCTGATCCTCGGTATTCCCATGGTCGGCATCTGTCTGTTGCTGATGGCCAGCATCACGGCGACACAGGTGGTGCGGCGGCAGGACGCCGCGAGCTTCACGCTGGGCTGTGCGGTGAGCATCGTGCTGACCTGCTGGGTCCACGATATGCTGGCGGCGTTCGAAATCATGACCAACGAGCGCATTTTCGTCTCGCGACTGTCCTACTCGGCGATGCTGGTCGCGATCGGCGCCGGGCTGACCTGGCGCTTCGCCCGCGCGCTGAACCAGGTCGACAATTTTGCCAGCCAACTCGTGACGCGCGTACGCGAGGCGGAGGAGCGGCTGAAGGCGAGCTTTGCGCGCGAGGAAGAGCGTGCGCGGGCCGCGGCGCTCGCCAACGAGCGCACGCGACTCATGCGCGACCTGCATGACGGCCTCGGCGGCCAGCTCGTCAGCATCGTTGCGCTCTCCGAGCGCAACCACGAGGGCGCTACGATCACGGACGCGGCGCGCTCTGCGCTGAAGGACCTGCGCCTCGTCATCGATTCCATGGACGACATCGGCGGCGACCTGATGCTGGCGCTCGGCTCCTGGCGCGAGCGCGCGACGGCACAATTGCGGCCGCACGACATCGCGCTCGCATGGCACGTCGCAACGCCGCAGGGCCTGCCGCTGCATCCTGAACTCAGGCCATGGCACGTCATCCAGATCGTGCGCATCCTCGATGAGGCCGTGACCAACGCGGTCAAGCACGCGCAGGCCCGGCAGATCGCGGTGACCATCGAGACGCAGGACGACGGTCAGGGGCCGTATGGCGTGATCAGCGTCGCCGATGACGGCAGGGGATTTTCGCTTGCCGGCGAAGGCACGCGCCAATCCGCGCGGGGCTTGCGCAACATGAAGAGCCGCGCCGCGCGCTGCGGGGCGGCATTGGCGTTGAATTCAGATTCCTCGGGGACACGCGTGCGGCTGCAATTGCCGCAGAACTTTCCCGACAGCGACGCCGCCGCGGGCTGAAAAGCCCCCTCCCCGGGCGTGGGGGACGCGCGGAGAGAGGGAACGGGCGGGATGATTTGCCGGCGGAGGACGGGGGTTCGTCCGCAGGCTCCTTCGCCCGAAATCTTGCATCAAATGAAAAGCGCTCAGCGGACGCCGACGCGATTGACCGGACCGCCGCGATTCATCGGCGTACCGGCACGAACGCCGACGCCGGGCGCACCGACACCGGGCGTTGCCACCGCGACTGCTGCGACCGGCGCCCGAGGGGCAACCACCACCGCCGCCGTCGGCCGCACCACGCAGCCCTTGGGCACGCCGACCGTCTTGCAATAGACCACCGCCTGCGCCGGGCTCGTGCCCAGCGACACCGTTGCCGCGCCCGCCAGCATCATCACCGTCAGCCCGGCACTCAGCGCTCCCAGTTTTTTCGACATCCTGCTCTCCTGCTTCCCGTTCGGCGCCCCGATGCAATCACCGGATCTCGCAGCCGACGTGCAGCCTGAATGGCAAAAGACCGCGCGCCGATACATGCCATGAAGATGGGGGTGCGGCGTCCGGGAGGGCCATCCGATGCCATGAACATGGCATGGACCGGCCATAGATCTCCGCGAGATGGTCCGGCTCGCCCGATCGCAAGCGGGACCAATCCCAACGAGGTGTTTCATGAGGACTTCAGTTTTTGCCGCGCTGCTGCTCGCCGCCACCGTCCTGCCCGCCGCCGCGCAATCCGGTCCGACGCCGCAGGAGCAGATGGCCTGTCGCAGCGATGCCGGCAAATTCTGCGCCGAACATATCGGCAAGCCGCCGCAGATGAATGCCTGCCTGCGCGAGAACAAGTCGAAGCTCTCGGACGCCTGCCGCAAGGTGGTGGAATCGCACGGCGGCTGAGCTTTTTTCTTCTCACCTGCGGGAGCAGGAAGACAAAGCACAAATCTTGCAAGCACTCCGCGGCGTGAAATGTCTCCGGAGTGCTCTTCAATGTACGATACGATCATCGTGGGGGCCGGCTCGGCCGGCTGCGTGCTGGCCAACCGGCTGTCGGCCGACCCGCATCGCAAGGTGCTGGTGCTGGAGGCCGGGCGCGCTGCGCCGCTCGCCTCCGACATTCCGTCGGACTGGCCGACGATGTTCAACACCGCCGTCGACTGGGGATTTTACACCGAGCCGCAGGCGGGCTGTCGCGGGCGGCGGATCTTCTGGCCGCGCGGCAAGATGGTTGGCGGCTCCGGCGCGATCAACGCGATGATCTATATCCGGGGCCTGCCATCGGACTACGACGGCTGGGAGAAGGCGGGCTGCACGGGCTGGGCGTGGCGCCACGTGCTGCCGAAATTCATCGCCTTCGAGAACAATGCCCGTTTCACCGACGATACCTTCCACGGCACACGCGGCCCGCTGCACGTTGCCGACGTCCCCTTCGTCGATCCCAACGAACTGAAATGGCTGGAGGCGGCGCAGGCCGCCGGCCTCTCGCACAATGCCGATTTCAACGGCGCCACCCAGGAAGGCGCGGGCTTCTTCCAGTTCGTCATCAAGGACGGCGAACGCTTCGGTACCGGCAAGGCTTACCTGCGCCCTGCGCTGGCGCGCGCCAATCTCACACTGAAGACCGGCGTGCGCGTCACCCGGATCATCATCGAGCGCGGCCGCGCGATCGGCGTCGAATATCTTGAGGATGGGCAGCCAAAGAGCGCCTTCGCGACCACGGAGGTGGTGCTTGCCTCCGGCGCCGTCGGTTCGGCGCAACAATTGCTGCTGTCGGGCGTCGGTCCGGCCGACGAATTGAAGGCGGTCGGCGTCAATGTCGTGCATGACCTGCCCGGCGTCGGCAAAGATCTCCAGGACCACATCAACATCCCCGTCACCTTCTACACCAGGGAGAAGATCGGCGTCGGCGCCTGGACCGACGAAAGCCTCGCCGCGAGCCTCGCAGAGTGGCAGGCGCACCGCATCGGCCCCCGCACCTCGCCCTGGGTTGCCGCCGGCGCGCATGTGCGCAGCCGACCCGGTGTCGAACCGGACCTTCAGCTCTATGGCGCAATCAGCCCACACCGCGACTATGTCCGCTTCCTGTCGTCCAGGCCGGGCATCACGCTGCATGCGACCTTGCAGCGGCCCAACAGCCGCGGCCAGATCACGCTCCGCTCGGCCGACCCGATCGAGCATCCCGCGATCGACCCCGGCTATTTCGCTTCGGACGCCAGCGGCGACGACATCGCGACCATGATCGAAGGCGTGCGCATCAACCGCCGCATCGCCGCGCAATCACCGCTGAAGGAGATGATCGACGGCGAGGTCACCCCAAGCGCGGAGGCGGTCAGCGATGCCGAAATCGCCGACTACATCAGGGGCCATTGCACCACGCTCTATCATGCCGCCTCGACATGCCGCATGGGCACGGACAATCTGGCCGTCGTCGATCCGCAACGTTTGCAGGTCCGCGGCGTCGATGGCCTGCACGTCGCCGATGCTTCCGTGATCCCGATCATGATCTCGGGCAACATCCAGACGCCGACGATCCTGATCGCCGAATGCGCGGCGGCTGCGATCCTGGGATGAAGATCCTGGTCGGATTGATCAGACGCTAGTCGTCATCGGCACCGAACAGCATGATCCGGCCGCGCGGGCGACTGGCGACGTTGCGCGCATCGGAATCTTCGCGGACGTTGCGGGCGATGTCGTCCCAGTCAGTCCGGTCGCGCGTGCTCTGCGGCGGGCGGGAGTCGTAGCGGTGACGCTCGGCCCAGCGCTCGCGGCGATCCATCCGGCGCCGTTCGGACGCGGCACGCTTCACGTCGGAATCCCTGGCCTTGGCATAGGCGTTGTCAGGTGAAGGAGGCGGCTCCGTCGAAGCCTGCTGCTCGGCAGGTTTTGCGGTCGGCAAAGGCGATGCCGACGCTGTGGGCTTGATCTGATCCTTGGGCGGCTCGACTACGGCAGCCTGCGGCGCCTGCGGTTCGACACTTGCCTGAGTGGCCTGCGTGTCGGGCTTGGTGTCGGGCTTGGCCTCAAGCTTTGCTTCGTCCCGCGCCTGGTCCGGGGCGGCAACGATCGCGCCGAAGGTTTGCGAACCGGTGAGATATTGAACGCGCTCGGACGACGCATTCGTTGGAACAAGTGTGTTGGCCGGCGCCGCGGCGGCTTCCGCGCGCTGTGCCATCTTGCTGGTGTCCGGGCCCTGCTTGGACGCGACCGGGTTCATGATGTTGCCGGCGACAATGCCGCCGCCGAGACCAATGGCGATGGCAGTGACGATCGTTCCGGCACCTACGAAATAGGCTGTCGAGGCGCGCATTGGTCCACTCCCTGTTTGGGGCGGGCAACGCTTGTCGATTGCCGGATGTTCCTGATTGGAGTGCAGTTCCCTGAGGAACTTGCGTCAGATCTGCTGCGCGACCTTTTCCAGCCCGATGATGCGGGCAAGCTTGCGCACTTCTTCCTTCTGGTCGTCGCGGAGCTGGAACAGCAGCGGCATCGCGGCAGACTTCAGTTGCTGAACCTCATCGCAGTTCGGATCGATCTGCGTGCCGGGAGCTGCGTTCGGATTGGAGAGCTTGTTGGCCGAGATCTTGCGGACGACGTTGCGCAGCGCGGTCTCGACCGACGGCCAGTAATATTCCTGCGAGGACGACAGCTTCAGGCGATCCTTGATGCCGGCGATCTGCGCGTCGGAGAGCAGGGAATAGTTTTTCTGCGGTTGCGGCTTGGCGGCGGCCTTCGGCCTGGCCGGGGCTTCGTGCAGCGCGCCGGTCGGGGCGTCCACAGCGGCAGGCTGCTCCAACGAGGCAATCTTGGCTTCGCCCGCCTTAGAATCAGAAGCCTTGGGCATCGGGAAATCGGAGGGCGTGGCGGCAGCGAAAGCCTGGCGCAGCGGCTCGGTCAGCACGGGGGCCTGCGAAAGCCTGTCGGCGGGCACCTGCACCGGCTCGAATGCGGCTGAAGCCAGCGCCAATGTCGGGACCAGCCGGTCGGCCTTGGCGGCGCGGTTGGTCGAAAGCTGCTTCGGCGGGGCCTGCGTGATCATCTCGGCGGTGACGCTGGGTACGCTGTCGCGCCCAAGAATGGCGGTGGTGGCGGCGCCAAGGACGAGAAAGCAGGTCAGGACGACGATGGTGATGGCTCTGGACAAACGTCTCTCCGGGAGGACCGCTTCACGAGTTTGTTAACGTTGCCGGGAAAAAAGGCACGAATTAAGGCTTGAGTGTGCCTTCGTTGCGACAATCACTGTGCCTGCGGCGACGCACCCCGAAAAAGCAAAGGAAATCAGGCAGCTAGCGCGAGATCGTAGGCATCCTGGATGTCGGCGACGATTTCCGAAGCCTCCCAGACCGCGCGCGGCTCGACCGACTGCAGCGTCACCGTCCAGTTGCCGCCCCTGCGAGTGCGGGGAACGCTGAGGATGTCGAAGCGGACGTTGCGGCATAGCGGGTGACGGGCCAGCGCGTGGGCAACACGGACGCGAATCTCGTCCAGCGTTGCGGCTGTCTTGCTGTTGAGAAAATCGAAATCCATCGCCTGTCCCTCTCGTCCTGATTGGCGGCCGTGAGGGGATTCTTGGCGGGCGTTGGTTAATCTGCCGTTAAATGGAGGAGCGCTCGATTAACTGTGATCGGCCGGCGCGGCTTCTTCTCCGCATTTTTACGGGGACACGCGCCCACCCGCCTCGCGGTATTCGGCGAGCGTCCGGGCAACGAGATCGTCGACCGCCATCACGTCGGTCACGCCCGACGTCGAGTGCCCTCCGCTCCAGATGTCGCGCCAGCGTTTCGGTCGGCTCTCGCGCGCGCCGACGTCAATGTCCTTGCCGATGTCGATCGCGCCGCGCGCGGGCAGATCATCGGGATCAAGCCCGGCCGCGACGATTGACGGCTTCAGCATGCTGGTCTGCAAGCCGGTGAAGGCGGTGGTCAGCAAGATGTCGTCGGCGCTGCTCTCGACCAGCATGTGCTTGTGGCGCTCGTCCGCCATGCTTTCGCGCGTCGCGATGAATTTCGTGCCCATGTAACCGAGATCGCAGCCGAGCACTTCGGCGGCATACAGCGCGCGGCCGTCGCTGATGCCGCCCGCGAGCACGATGATGCCGTCGTAGAACGCGCGTACCGCGCGGACGAAGGCGAACGGATTGAGCCAGCCGGTCTGCCCGCCCGCTCCCGCGGTGAGCAGCACGAGCCCGTCGGCGCCGGCTTCGGCCGCGCGCTCGGCATGGCGGATCGAGGCGACGTCCGCCAGCACCAGCGCACCGGCATCATGGAGCGGCTTCAACACGGACGCGGGCGAACCGACCGACGTGATGACGATCTCGGGCTTGTGCCGGAGCAGCACGGCGAGGTCCTGCTCCAGCCGCACATTGGAGCGATGCACGATCAGGTTCGGACAGAGCGGCGCGGCCTCGCGGCCAGTCTGATCTTCGTGCTGACGCAACCGGGTTGCGATGCCGGTGAGCCATTCATCGAGCTGTTCCGTGCTGCGACAATTCACGGTGGGGAAGCTGCCGATCACACCGTTGCGGCAGGCCGCGACCATGAGCTCGACGCCCGACACCAGAAACATCGGCGCCGCAATCAATGGCAGGCTGAGACGATCTTGAAAATGTTGCAGTCGATCGGATGCCAACCATGCCTCCCTGCGCGGGCTTTGTCGTTCCATCCCGCATTCCCTGTGCTAGCGTCGTCGGCAACATTGGCACGCGAGAAGCCGATGACAAAGCAACGAGGAAACATATGTCCGATCCGCTTCACGCATCGTCCCCGACTTGTGCGCAGACGCTGCGGGCGTTGGCGCGCTATCCCGGCCGCACCGCGTTCGCATGGCCCGGCGGATCGCTGAGCTATCAGGGCACCATCGACCTGATCGGACGCATCCAGGGCGTCTTCATGCGGCTTGGATTGCAGCCCGGCGCGCGCGTCGCCTTCCTCACCGCGAACCGCGCCGACACCTGGTGCGCCGGTGTCGCCGCGCAATTATCGAGGTTCTGCATCACGTGGCTGCATCCGCTGGGATCGCAGGCAGACCAACTCTTCCAGCTCGAGGATTCCGAAGCCGAGATGCTGGTGGTCGATGCTGCCGCCTTCCGCGATCGCGGCGGCGAGCTCGCCGCCAAGTCGGGCATGCTGAAAGCGGTCTTCACCATGGGACCGGCCGACTATGGCGTCGATCTCCTGCAGGCGATCGAGATCGAAGGCCACGCCAGCCCGCTTTGCCTTGCCGGCTCCGACGACCTCTCCACGCTGAACTACACCGGCGGCACGACTGGCAAATCCAAGGGCGCGCTGCGCTATCACCGCGAAAATGCCGGAGCCGCAGCCGCGATCCTCGCCGACTTCGAAATCCCTGACGCCGCGCGCTATCTCGCGGTCGCCCCGATCAGCCATGTCGCCGGCACGAAGGTGCTGCCGACGCTGATGCGCGGCGGCACCGTGCACATGCTGAAGGGCTTTGACCCCGAAGCCGTGCTGGCGACGATCGCACGCGAGCGCATCAACTTCACGCTGTTCGTGCCGACGATGATCTACGTGCTGCTCGATCATCCCGCATTGAGCAGGACCGATCTCTCCTCGCTGGAGCTCGTGCTCTACGGGGCATCGGCGATGTCGCCGAGCCGGCTGATCGAGGGCATCGAGCGCATCGGCCCGGTGTTCTCACAGCTCTACGGCCAGACCGAATGCTATCCGGTCTCGGTGCTGCGCAAGGCGGATCACGATCCCAAAACGCCGGAGCTGTTCCTGTCCTGCGGCTTCCCGATCGCGGCCTGCGAGGTCAGGATTCTCGACGACAACGACCAGGAGGTGAAGACGGGCGAGGCCGGAGAGATCTGCGTACGCGCGCCGCATGTGATGGCGGAATACTGGAAGCGGCCCGACATCACCGCCGAGACGCTGAAGAACGGCTGGGTCCACACCGGCGACATCGCGCGCAGCGACGAGCGTGGCTACATGTTCATCCTCGACCGCAAGAAGGACATGATCGTCACCGGCGGCTTCAACATTTTTCCGCGCGAGGTCGAGGACGTACTGTCGCAACATGCAGACGTGGCGATGGTCGCGGTCGTCGGCATCCCCGACGAGAAATGGGGCGAGGCCGTCACCGCAATCGTCGTTCCCCGCGAAGGCGCCAAGCCCGATCCGGACGAGCTGATCAACCTGGTGAGATCGCGAAAGGGCTCGGCGCATGCGCCGAAGCAGATCCAGTTCGTCAAGCAACTGCCGATGACCGGCGTCGGCAAGGTCGACAAGAAGGTGCTGCGGGCGGGTTTCTGGAGCGGCCGGGACCGGATGGTGGGGTAAGGACCCCGGAATTCTACGGTCCCGTTGTGGCCCCGACACCACAACCCGCGACGGAGTGCACGCCACCGGCGCCCATGCAATTGCCGGCGAATCAGGGAATCAACTAGACCGCTGATGGGGCTGGGAAGCGGAGTAAGAAATGAGAGTCGCTTCCCTGGAAAGTGCAGTTGCCGCGGTCACCTTGATTACGGCCATCATCGTCGTGCTGTGGGAGATCAAGATCTTCTACGGCCTGTGAACAGGCAGGATGCAACCAAGCATCCCTTCCGCGGCGGCGGAAGCCTGCCGTTCAATCGCTTCAAGGCGCGATAAACGTCGCCTGCCGCCAAGCTCAACGCTTCTCGATCACCGGATTCTACCGCACCAAAGGTGTCATCGCCCGGCTTGACCGGGCGATCCAGTACGCCGAGACGGCTGTAATTGAATCGATAGGCTGCGGCGTACTGGATGCCCCGCCTTCGCGGGGCATGACAGAGAGATTGGGCTACCGCTTCTCGATCACCAGGCTCTGCACCGCACGGCCGAAATAGCCGTGCCTGTCGGCCAGCCGCGACATCGCGAGTCCGGCGCCATCAGGGCCGATCCAGGATTCGCCGTCGAGCAAAATCCACTCGCCCACCGGCTGGCGTGAGAGATTCACGGTGAGGTCGGCGTTGATATAGGTCCAGGTACGGAAGTCGAGCGTCGAGGCAGTGCCGTTGGAGAAATCGGCGGCAACCACGGCCCGCATCGCCTGCGAGACCGCTTCGCCCGCGACCAGCGGATGGTCGAGGCGAAACCAGATCGCGCCGGCACCGGCCTGCCCGAAGCGGCCCCGCGCGGCGCGCATCGAGACCATGCCCGCGAATGGACTGGTCGCGCCGTGGCCGTCCTCGACCAGCGAATCCTCCGGCAACGGCAAGGTCACCGGCAAATCCTTGACGTCGTCGGGCAATGGCTGCGCCTGCTGCTTGATCTTGAGCACGGTGGCGCCGACGACCTGCACGCCGTCGGCCAGCAGCTTGATCTCGCAGAGCTGGATCTTGCGACCCTCGCGCAGAACCTCGGTCTCGATGGTGAGCGGCGCCACCGGAACCGGGCGCATCAGATCGATGGTGACGCGGGCAATGTTCATCGGCACGGGCGTCGGAATGCGCTCCGCTGCCCACGTGACCAGCGCTGATGGCGCCGATCCGTGCTGCATGCGCCGGTCCCACGGACCGGCGGCATTTGGGCTGGTGACGACGTTGTTACCGTCGACGCGGTAGATCGCGGTCATTGCGAGAGCCATCACAGCGGCGGATCAATCGCCTCGTCATATTCCTTCTTGAAGCGCGCGATCATCTCGGCGGCGGGGATGACACCGTCGATGCTGCCGATGCCCTGGCCGGAGCCCCAGATTTCCTTCCAGGCCTTCGGCTTGGCGCGCTCGCCGGAGGCGTCGGTGCCGAAATTCATCTTGGAAGGATCGGACGTCGGCAGATTCTCGGGGTCCATGCCGGCGGCGAGGATGGACGGCTTGAGATAATTGCCGTGCACACCGGTGAAGAGGTTGGAGTAGACGATGTCGTCGGCCGTCGAGCCTGCGATCATCTGCTTGTAGGTCTCGACCGCGTTGGCTTCCTTGGTCGCGATGAAGGCCGAGCCGATATAGGCGAAATCGGCGCCGAGAATGCGCGCAGCGCGGATCGCCTTGCCGTTGCCGATGGCGCCCGACAGCGCGATCGGACCGTCGAACCACTTGCGGGTCTCGGCAACGAACGCCAGCGGCGAGATGGTGCCGGCATGGCCGCCGGCGCCGGCCGCGACCAAAATCAGGCCATCGGCGCCCTTCTCGATCGCCTTGTGCGCGAATTTCTGGTTGATCACGTCGTGGAAGACGATGCCGCCCCAGCCGTGCACCGCCTGATTGAGCTCCTCGCGCGCGCCGAGCGAGGAGATGACCATCGGCACCTTGTACTTGGCGCAAAGCTGCATGTCGTGATCGAGCCGGTTGTTTGACTTGTGCACGATCTGGTTGACGGCAAACGGCGCCGACGGCCTGTCGGGATGGGCGCGGTCATAGGCCGCGAGCTCTTCGGTGATCCGCGCTAGCCATTCGTCAAGCAGCTCCGGCGGCCGGGCGTTCAGCGACGGAAACGAGCCGACCACGCCCGCCTTGCACTGCGCGATCACGAGATCGGGCACCGAGATGATGAAGAGCGGCGAACCGATCACGGGGATCGACAGGCGTCCCTTGAACAAGGCAGGCATGGACATTGCGGAGCGATCCTCTATTCGCGGTCAAACTGAAGTTGGGAGCCATACCAACAAGGCAATCTTTCCACTGTCAAGTATTGCGTTGTGACGCCGTGGCGGATGCCGTTACCGCAATTCCAAGCAGCGGAATTCGTCCCCCGCTGACTGCCCTATCCGTCATTGCGAGCGAAGCGAAGCAATCCAGACTGTCTCCGCGGAAAGATTCTGGATTGCTTCGTCGCAAGAGCTCCTCGCAATGACGAGGTGAGAGCGGCGGACTAGCAACACCTACCCAATCAGATCCGGATTGATCAGCCGCTCGAACGAGAACATCTCGTCCCATTTCTCCTGCGTCAGCAGCTTGCGTTCGGCCACCACGATCTGGTGCAGCGACTTGCCGCTCTTGTAGCCCTCGCGTGCGATCTCGGCGCATTGCTTGTAGCCGAGCAGCGGCTTCAGCACCGTCACGATGCCGAGCGAGTTCAGCACCATGTTGCGGGTGTGCTCCTCGTTGGCGGTGATGCCGAGCACGCAGTTCTCACGCAGGCTGTTGACCGCGCGCTCCATGGTGCGGATCGAGAAGAACAGCGCGAACGAGATCACCGGCTCCATCACGTTGAGCTGGAGCTGGCCGGCACTCGCCGCCAGCGTCACGGTGGTATCGAGGCCGATGACGAGGAAGCTGGTCTGGTTGACGACCTCGGGAATGACGGGATTGACCTTGCCCGGCATGATCGACGAGCCCGGCTGGAGTTGCGGCAAATTGATCTCGTTGAAACCGGCGCGCGGGCCCGAGGCGAGCAGACGGATGTCGTTGCAGATTTTCGTCAGCTTGCTCGCGGTGCGCTTGAGCACGCCGGAGAGCTGCACATAGGCGCCGGTATCAGACGTCGCCTCGACGAGATCGCCGGCAAGAATGAAATCGACACCGGTCAGCGCGCTCAAATGCCGGACTGCGAGCTTGGGATAGCCGACCGCCGCAGTGACGGAGGTGCCGATCGCAGTGGCGCCGAGGTTGACCTCGCGCAACAGCGCGCGGGCTTCCGAGATGCGGTCGACCTCCTCGCCAATCGTGGTGCCCCATCCACGGAATTCGGCCCCGAGCGACATCGGCACCGCGTCCTGGAGATGCGTGCGGCCCATCTTCAGCACGCGCTCGAATTCGCGGCCCTTGGTGAAGAACGCTTCCTGAAGCTGGCGCAGCGCCGTCATGTAGCTCTCGAGCCGCAGGATCAGCGCGAGCCGGAAGGCGGTCGGATAGGTGTCGTTGGTCGACTGGCCGTAATTGACGTGGTCGTTGGGGCTGACGTGCTGATAGTCGCCCTTGCCGAAGCCGAGCGATTCCAACGCGAGGTTGGCGATCACCTCGTTGGCGTTCATGTTGGTGGAGGTGCCGGCGCCACCCTGGATGAAGTCGGTGACGAACTGATCCATCATGTCGCCGGCGATGACGCGGTCGCAGCCGAGGATGATGGCGTCCGCAACCTTGGCGTCGACCGCACCGAGATCCCGGTTGGCCATGGCTGCGGCCTTCTTCACGTAACCGAGCGCCTTCACGAAGTAAGGCTCCTGGTTCATCGGAATGCCGGTGATGTGGAAGTTCTCCTTCCCGCGGATGGTCTGGACGCCGTAGTAGATGTCGTCGGCGATTTCACGCTGTCCGAGGAAGTCCTGCTCCGTGCGGCTCATGGGCGCTCCTTATGCTGGCGCGACGTCCTCAGTTCTGGCACAGCGCGCTGGTGACGACGGTATCGGTGCGGCAGTCATCCGGTTTGCGTTGCCGGCCCGGAATCAGAACTTTCGCCGAGCATTTTTCGGCGGAGTCGGCGTTCAGGCTCTTGCCTTCCTTATAACCCTTGCTCTGGCAGAGCTGGTCGGCGGCGAGCTTGCAGTCGGGCGCGCCGTTCGACGAGGCGGGGCAGGCCATCCGCCCCGACACCATGGTCGACGGCTTCGCCAGCCGCGACAGATCGTTCATGGTCTCGCTTGGGCTTTTGATCGGCGGCAGGATCGAGGGCAGCTTGTCGAACAGCTTGCCCATTTCGTTGATCAGCCCGGGATTGTCCTCGCGCGCAGGTGCGGGCGTCGAGGGCGGCGGTGCAGCCTGCGGTCCCTGCTCCTGCAAGCCAAGCGTCGGAGGCGCTGATTGCGGCCATCCAGTCCCACCGGTGGCGAGCAAGAGCGAGAGCGCCGCGAAAATCAGCGTCCCCAGCCGCATCGCCGGATTGCCGGATCGAACCATCATGACGGCAACCGTAGCCGAAGCCGGCGCAACGGCAAAGCGCGGAGGTTTAGATCAGCTTGATCGCGACCACGAAACCGAGCACCAGTACGGCAGCACCGACCGCCACCACGAGGCCGAGATGCTTCTCGATCTTGACGCGGATCCAGTCGCCGTAGCGGTTGAGCAGGATCGCGACGATGAAGAAACGTCCGCCGCGCGCGACGATCGAGCACAGGATGAACAGGATGAGATTGTAGCCGGCAAAGCCCGACGTGATGGTCACGAGCTTGTAGGGGATCGGCGTCAGCCCCTTGAGCAGGATGATCACAGCGCCCCACTCGGCGTAGGAGGCACGGAAGGCATCGACCTTGCCGCCGAGGCCGTAGACCTGGATCAGCCACTGACCGACCGAGTCGAACAGCAGCGCGCCGATGGCATAGCCCACAACACCACCGAGCACCGAGGTGATGGTACAGACCATGGCATAAAGCCAGGCGCGCTGCGGGCGCGCCAGCGACATCGGGATCAGCATCACATCGGGCGGGACCGGAAAGAACGAGCTTTCCGCGAAAGACACGGCTCCCATGATCCAGAGCGCGTAGGGCTTGTGGGCGGCGTCGATGCACCAGTCGTAGATACGTTTCAGCATGGCGCCGCGATGAAGCACCATGGGACGGATTTGTCCATCGTGACTTTTGTGACGATTAGCGGGATCCGGAAAAGTGTATGCGGTTTCCCGAAAAGATCACGCTCAAACAATAACCTAAAGCGCGATGACGTTTCGCTCCAACTTCATGGCGTTTAGTGGCGCTTGCGCGCCACACGGCCCTCGAGCGCGACAATTGGCCGCCTGGCGGCCACGCGCGGTGACGCGACTTTGGGCAGCGTCATCCGCGACTTCGGCAGTTTCTCGGCAATACCGAGCATCTCTTCCCGTCGCGCCATCTCGCGCCAGACGTCTTCGGGGCGCACGCCGGCCGAGGCCCAGAGCACGGTGAGATTGTAGAGCAGGTCGGCGCTTTCCCGGACCACGGCCTGGGTGTCGCCATTGACCGCATCGATGACGACCTCGATGGCCTCTTCAGCCAGCTTCTTCGCCATTTTGGAAGGGCCGCGCTGAAACAGGCGCGCGGTGCGCGACGTCTGCGGATCGAGGTCCTTGGCCGCGAGCACAGCCAGATATAGCCGCTCAAGCGAATCACTCATGGTACTCAAAACTACTCTAAGCCAATGGTGGACGCGTTAACGCGCGACAATAAAAGCGAAACCAGGCTGTCACGGCAAGCGCGACAGCCTGGTTTGGTCATTCTTGGTAACCGGCTTAGTAGCAGTTACCAATGTTGCCCTGGCCACCCTGCGCGGACTGATAGGGACCGCCGCAACGGTGGAAGGGGCGCGGTCCAATATACGAGTCGCCGCCGTAGTAGGTCGGGCCGTTATCGTAATAGACCGGACCGCCGCCGTAATATGCCGGCGCATCATAGGCGTAGGCGTCACGGGTCGCCGCGATCGCAAGGCCGGTGCCGATGGCGCCGGCAATGGCCGCGCCGGCAAACGCCGCACCGCCGCCACCGCCATGCCAGTGACGGCCGCCTGCGTAGGATGCAGTCGGGGCGACCGCGGTCAGGGCCAACGCCGCCACAGTGGCGAGAACGGTCTTGCGGCCGGCAAATTTCGAAAATTGGTCAAACATGTCCTGGACCCTCCTTGGGACCTCGAATGTGGTGCCTGACGACAGGCTCATGTCTTTCAAACACCGCATCCCATGTTGGGTTCCCCAACCCCAACACAAGCTGAACGGGGTTGCGTAATCATGACGCAACCGCCGCTCATCCACCGTTCATGTTGGAGCGGACAGAGTTACCGCCAGCCGGCGCTCCGAGCGTCACCAAGCCATAACAATGCGGGACCGGCGCGACTGATGTTTGCATTTACGACGACCGTCCTTCGCGGCCTGCTGGCCGCTGCAATCGCGCTTGCCGGGCTGACCGCACGCGATGCCGCAGCGGCCGAGACCGCCGCGCCCTCGACAGCGATCCACTTCACCTTCGATCGTCCGATCGATGCAGGCATGGCGCCGTTCTTCCTTGCCGCGAAGGATGGCAGTTTCAGCGCCGAGCGCCTCAACGTCTCCTTCAATACCGCGGCCGGCTCGCCGGAAGCGCTTGCGCGCGTCGCCAAAGGCGACAGCGAACTCGCACTCGTCGACATCAACGAGTTGATCCGTTTCCGCGACAAGGACGACGCGGCGCCCATCAAGGCGGTGTTCGTGCTGTTCAATCGCGCGCCCTATGCGATCGTCGCACGAAGGAGCCGCGGCATCCATCTGCTGCCCGATCTCGACGGCAAGACCGTCGGCGTCGCCGACGGCGATCTGTCGATGCGGCTGTGGCCGGCGCTGGCGCAGCAGAACGGCATCAACGTCTCGCGCGTGAAATTCCACAAGATCAGCGCGGCCGTGCGCGAGCCGATCCTGTCCGCGGGACAGGTCGATGCGGTTGCCGGCTTCAGCTATCTCTCCGCGGTGAACCTGCGCGACCGCGGTGTCCCCGGCGCCGATCTCGTCGTTCTGCGCTATGCCGACTATGGCTGCGAGGCCTACGGTTTTGCCGTGGTGGCAAATCCTGCTTTCGCCGCGGCGAAACCGGACGCCGTGAAGGGCTTCGTGCGCGCCCTGATCGCCGGCATCAGCGCAACCGTCAAAGAGCCCGCGCGCGCGGCGAACGAGACCGCAAGCCGCATCGACGACGGCGACCCCGACCTCGAGCGGGAGCGCCTGCGTACCGTGCTCGTCGACAACATCCTGACCGATGAGGTCAGGCGCAACGGCCTTGGCGGCATCGACCCGGCACGCCTGGACCGCTCGATCGACCAGATCGCGCAGGACTTCAAATTTCGCAAGCGGCCGGCGGCGGTCGACATTTTCGACGGCCAATTCCTGCCGCCGGTCGAAAGCCGGTTGATCAACTGAGCAAAACCGAAAGCTTCCGCTGTATCTCACGGGCAATCCCTGCTTAGAATATGGGCCCACCTGTCGACATCAGAGCCTGAGTTCGTCGCCCGCATGCCCATCCTCCGTCTCTACACCCGCGTTCTCGAGCTGCTCGGCAAGGAGGCGCGGCTGGGCTGGCTGCTGGCGGTCGCCAATCTGCTGCTGGCGGCCTCGCAGTTCGCGGAACCCGTGCTGTTCGGCCGGATCGTCGACGTACTCTCGGGCAAGACGGTAGCCGGATCGAGCTCGGCCTGGCCCTTCCTGATCGCCTGGGTGGCGTTCGGGCTGTTCACCATCGCCTGCAGCGCGATCGTGGCCTTGCAGGCCGACCGCCTCTCCCACCGCCAGCGCCAGGCGGTGCTGACGGGCTATTTCGAGCACATCCTGCAGCTGCCGCTGACCTTCCACTCCGGCACCCATTCGGGTCGTCTGATGAAGGTGATGCTCAACGGCACCGACGCGCTGTGGCGACTGTGGCTGGGTTTCTTCCGCGAGCACTTTGCCGCGATCCTCTCGGTCATCGTGCTGCTGCCGCTGTCGCTCTATCTGAACTGGCGGCTCGCGATCCTGCTGTTCGTGCTCTGCGTCGTCTTCACGGCGCTGACGACCTTCGTGGTGCGCAAGACCTTCGGCATGCAGATGGAGGTCGAGGAGCATTACAGCGAGCTCTCCGCGCGCGCCTCGGACGCGCTCGGCAATGTCGCGCTGGTGCAGAGCTTTGTCCGCGTCGAATCCGAGGTGAAGGGACTGCGCTCCGTCGCCGACGAGCTGCTGGCTGCGCAGATGCCGGTGCTGTCCTGGTGGGCGCTCGTCACCGTCATCACGCGCGCCTCGACCACCATCACGGTGCTCGCGATCTTCTCGCTCGGCATCGCGCTGCACGACCAGGGGCTCACTTCGGTCGGCGAGATCGTGATGTTCGTGAGCTTCGCGACCATGCTGATCCAGAAGCTCGAGCAGGTCGTGAGCTTCATCAACAACGTATTCATGGAAGCGCCGCGGCTGCGCGAGTTCTTCAACGTGCTCGACGCCGTGCCGGCGGTCCACGACCGGCCCGACGCGATCGATGCGGGGCGATTGTCCGGCCTCGTCGAGTTCAACGACGTCACCTTCTCCTATGACGGCAAGCGCCCGGCGATCGAGGACCTCTCCTTCACCGCGCTGCCCGGCCAGACCATCGCGCTGGTCGGCCCGACCGGCGCCGGCAAGTCCACCGCGATCGCACTGCTGCATCGCGCCTTCGACCCGCAATCCGGCTTCATCAAGATCGACGGCATGGACGTGCGCGGCGTCACGCTGACCTCGCTGCGACGAAACATCGGCGTGGTGTTCCAGGAAGCGCTGCTGTTCAACCGCTCGATCGAAGAGAATCTGCGCGTCGGCAAACCGGATGCGACCGTGGCGGAGATGCGCAAGGCGGCCGAGCGTGCGCAGGCGCTCGACTTCATCGAGCGCAGCGGCGGCTTCGACACCAATGCCGGCGAGCGCGGCCGCATGCTCTCCGGCGGCGAGCGCCAGCGCCTCTCGATCGCCCGCGCGCTGCTGAAGGACCCGCCGATCCTGATCCTGGACGAGGCGACCAGCGCGCTCGACGCGGTCACCGAGGCCAAGGTGAACGCCGCTCTCGATGAAGTGATGAAGGGCCGCACCACCTTCGTGATCGCCCATCGCCTTTCGACCATCCGCAATGCCACGCGAATCCTGGTGTTCGAGAATGGCCGCGTGATCGAAAGCGGAACTTTCGATGAACTGGTGGCCAAAGGCGGCCATTTTGCCGAACTCGCCAAGGCCCAGTTCATGGTTCAGGAAACCACACGGGCCAGCGTGACGGCCGCCGAGGCTGCCGCGACAGCAGTCAAGTCCCCCTAGCAAGTCCCCACGGGACCGTCGAAATTCGGCCTATTTCATTGCGGAATACCCGGCCGATGCCCTGTTCTCGACGCACCAGCCGGTATAGGTTTGCGACGCCGCAAGCGGCGGCGCTGGATTTCAGAACCGAACATCAGATCACGAGAGCCGACCGTATCAGGCGGGTCTCCAAGGACCGGAATCGGATAGTGCACGCCCTTCGCCCGCTGCTTCGCAAATCGCTGTTCAACCTGTCCGCTGCGATCCTCGCATGCGCCGCCTTGCTCGCGCCGCGCGCGGCGAGTGCCGAAGCGCTGCTGCTGATCGAAGCCGACAGCGGCAAGGTGTTGCAGGCGGAGAACGCGACCATCCCCTGGTACCCCGCCTCCGTCACCAAGATCATGACCGCCTATGTGACGTTGAAGGCCGTCAAGGACGGCAAGCTCACACTCGACACGCTGATCACGGTATCGCCGACGGCCGCCTCGCAATCGCCGTCGAAGATGGGGTTCCGTCCGGGAACACAGCTCACCGTCGACAACGCGTTGAAGATGATGATGGTCAAGTCGGCGAACGACATGGCCGTCGTGCTCGCCGAAGGCGTTGGCGGTTCGATCGACGGTTTCTCCGCAATGATGAACGACACCGCGCAGAAGCTCGGCATGACGCAGACGAGCTACGTCAATCCCAACGGCCTGCCCGCCGACGGCCAGATCACATCGGCGCGCGATCTCGGCATTCTCGCGCGCTCGTTCCTGCGCGACCTGCCGGAATACGAATACTTCGTGCACATTCCGGCGATCCGCTTCGGCAAGCGCGTGACCGGCAATTTCAACAAGCTGATCGGCCGCTATCCCGGCGCCGACGGTTTCAAGACCGGCTTCATCTGCGCCTCCGGCTACAATCTCGTGGCATCGGCCACGCGCAACGGTCGCCGGCTGATCGCCGTCGTGCTCGGCGCCAATTCCGGCACCGCGCGCGCGGTCAAGGCGGCGCAGCTGCTCGAGCGCGGCTTCAGCCAGGACAATCTCACCTGGCTTCGCCCCTCGCTCGGCACCGTCGACAAGCTGGTGCCGGTCGACGCCTCGCCACCGAACCTGCGCGAGGACATGTGCGGCGGTCATCGCAAGCGGCCGGCCAGCGACGACGACGATGCGCTGATCGCCACCAATGGCGGCACCAACGGATCGGCCTCCGCCACCGGAGGCGAAGCCCAGGTCACGTTCTTCACCGCGGGCCTACAGCCGCCGCTGATGAAGGCCTCCGAGCTGATGGCGTCGGCACCGGCGGCGGCCGAGCCCGTGCTGGTCTATACCGGCCCGACCCGCACCGGCACCGCCCTCATCGCGGCGGTCGCGGCCGATGCCGACCAGCAGACGGTTGCGAAGCCGCGTGGCAAGAAGTCGCGCGTCGCCAAGAAGCCGGACGCGGCCGACAAGCCCAAGGACGCGGCCCCCAAGACGGCGGCAGCGAAGACAGCGGCAGCGAAGCCGGCTGCCGCGAAGCCCGACGCCAAGAACGATACCAAGAGCGATGCCAAGACCGCTGCAAAGCCGGCCGGAGCCAGGCATGCGACGGCCAAGCCGGATTCGGCGGCGAAGCCCGCAGCGAGCGGCGAGCAGGCGGCCAAGCCCGCCAAACCCAAGGCCGCGACCAAGCCCGCCGCCAAGCCCGCGAACAACAGTTAACGACCTCCCGCCGCAACACCGCTCGTGGCTTCGCACCTGCGGCAAGCCGCCGTTTGCGACGATTCCAGTAGCCACTCCCTGACCTTTGTCCTAAGCCTCAACGACTTGCCAGCTGTTCCGACAGGCTCGATACTGGCCGCAATGAGGCAAGCCCGAGACACAACGGGCTCTGGTAAATGAGGGGAGTTTTCCATGGAGCGCATCTGGCTCAAGCAATATCCGCCCGGCGTGCCTGCTGATATCGAGCCGACCCAATACGCATCGCTGGTCGACCTGCTGGAGGAGAGCTTTGCGAAGTTCGCCGACCGCAAGGCGTTCATCTGCATGGACAAGTCGATCAGCTATCGCGACCTCGACCAGATGTCGCTCGCGATGGCCGCCTACCTGCAAGGTCGCGGGCTCCAGCGCGGCGCGCGCGTCGCGATCATGATGCCGAACGTGCTGCAATATCCGGTCGCCACCGCCGCAGTGCTGCGCGCCGGCTTTGCCGTGGTCAACGTCAACCCGCTCTATACCCCGCGCGAACTCGAGCATCAGCTCAAGGATTCCGGCGCCGAAGCCATCATCGTGCTGGAGAACTTTGCCCACACGGTCGAGCAGGTGATCGCGAAGACGCAGGTCAAGCACGTCATCGTCGGCAGCATGGGCGACCTGCTCGGCTTCAAGGGCGTGATCGTCAACCTCGTCGTCCGCCGCGTGAAGAAGATGGTGCCTGCGTGGTCGCTGCCGGGCGCGGTGTCCTTCAACGACGCAATCTCGGCCGGCCGCTCTCTAGCCTTCAACAAACCGAAGCTCTCGCCCGGCGACGTCGCCTTCCTGCAATATACCGGCGGCACCACCGGCGTCTCCAAGGGCGCCACACTGCTTCATCGCAACATCGTCGCCAACGTATTGCAGAACGACGCATGGCTTCAGCCGGCGATGGCAGCACCGCCGCACGTCGATCAGCTCATGATTGTCTGCGCGCTGCCGCTCTATCACATCTTCGCGCTGACGGCCTGTTACCTGCTCGCGGTGCGCGCGGGCGGCTGCAATCTGCTGATCCCCAATCCGCGCGACATCGCGGGCTTCGTCAAGGAGCTGGCAAAGTACCAGGTCAACAGCTTCCCGGCCGTCAACACGCTCTACAACGGCCTGATGAATCATCCTGATTTCAAGAAGCTCGACTTCACCAAGCTGAAGATCTCGAACGGCGGCGGCATGGCCGTGCAGCGCCCGGTGGCCGAGCAGTGGAAAGCGGTGACCGGTTGCTTCATCGCCGAAGGCTATGGCCTGTCGGAAACCTCGCCGACGCTGACCTGCAACCCCGCGACCACGACCGAGTTCTCGGGATCGATCGGCATCCCTGTGCCTTCGACCTGGATCTCGATCCGCGACGACGACGGCAACGAGCTCCCGCTCGGCCAGGCAGGCGAGATCTGCGCCAAGGGCCCGCAGGTGATGTCGGGTTACTGGAACAGGCCGGAGGAGACCGCCAAGGTAATGACCGCCGACGGCTATTTCCGCACCGGCGACATCGGCATCATGGACGAGACGGGCTACACCAAGATCGTCGATCGCAAGAAGGACATGATCCTGGTCTCGGGCTTCAACGTCTATCCGAACGAGATCGAGGAAGTGATCGCGAGCCACGCGGGCGTGCTCGAATGCGCCGTGATCGGCGTTCCCGACAGCGGGTCCGGCGAGGCGGTCAAGGCCTTCGTCGTGAAGAAGGACCCGAACCTCACGCCGGAGGACGTCATCAAGTTCTGCCGCGAGCAGCTCACCGGCTACAAGGTGCCCAAGCAGATCGAATTCCGCACCGATCTGCCCAAGACCAATGTCGGCAAGATCCTGCGCCGCGAGCTGCGCGACGAGAAGAAGGCCCAGGCGGCGTAAGCTCGCCTTTGCTTCATGACTGACGGCGTCAATATCAGCCCGGCCGGCATTCTCGCGTTCTGGCGCGAAGTCGGCCGCGCGCGCTGGTACAAGCGCGACGACGCTTTCGACGCGGAGATCAAGCGCCGCTTTCTTCCGCTTTGGCAAAAGGCCGTCGCCAGCGAGCTGGCCTCATGGGAGGCGACCGACGATGGCGCGCTCGCGCTCGTCATCGTGCTGGACCAGTTTCCCCGCAACATGTTTCGGGGCACACGGCAAGCCTTCGCGAGCGACGCGCTGGCGCGGGATGTCGCCCGCCGTGCCATCGATCGGGGCGTGAATAAGAGGATCGATCCCGTCCTGCTTGAATTCCTCTACATGCCGTTCATGCATTCCGAGCACCTGCCCGACCAGCTCCATTGCGTTGCACTGTTTCAGAACACCGACAATACCGAGAACCAGAAATACGCCCGGGAGCATGCCGACATCATCCAGCGGTTTGGGCGCTTTCCCCACCGCAACGGCCTGCTCGGCCGCGACACCACGGAGGAGGAGCAGGCATTCCTCGACAGCGGCGGTTTTGCGGGTTGATGACATATCGGTGAAGGTCCATGGGCCCCGCCGTTTCCCCGCCGGCAATATTGTGCGCGCCCGCGCCACAGTCTAAAAAGCGGGACCGATTTTCAGG
Organism: Bradyrhizobium sp. 930_D9_N1_4; assembly: GCF_052076015.1. Classification (NCBI taxonomy): domain Bacteria; kingdom Pseudomonadati; phylum Pseudomonadota; class Alphaproteobacteria; order Hyphomicrobiales; family Nitrobacteraceae; genus Bradyrhizobium; species Bradyrhizobium sp. 930_D9_N1_4. The sequence goes on along the minus strand of NZ_CP197236.1, from coordinate 887,283 downwards.
GAGACTGACGATGGCGATCCAGACTGGCGACAAGCTGCCCGAGACGAAATTCCGCGTGATGACGGCGGAAGGCCCGCAAGTGAAGACCACCGACGATATCTTCAAGGGCAAAAAGGTGGCGCTGTTCGCGGTGCCCGGTGCCTACACCGGCACCTGCCACAAAATGCATCTGCCGAGCATCTTCCTCAACGCCTACGCCCTGAAGGACAAGGGCGTCGACACCATCGCGATCGTCTCCGTCAACGACGCCTTCGTCATGAACGCCTGGAAGCGCGACACTGACCAGCGCGACGAGGCGATCTTCCTCGCCGACGGCAATGCCGACTTCGCCAAGGCGATCGGCATGGAGCTCGACGCCTCCGGCAACGGCCTCGGCATCCGCTCCAAGCGCTATTCGATGCTGGTCGAAGACGGCGTGGTCAAGAAACTGAACCTCGAAGCGATGCCCGGCAAAGTCGAAGTCTCCGGCGGCGATACGCTGCTCGGGCAGCTCTGAGCTTTAGCCTCAGCGAAAGTGTCGTAGGGTGGGCAAAGGCGCGTCAGCGCCGTGCCCACCATCTTTTCTTGATTGAGAAGAAGCCGTGGGCACGCTTCGCTTTGCCCACCCTACGAAACCGTGCGACGCCGACGGCGCGTCGCCTACTCTCCCACCCGCTACTTCGCCCGTGCCATCGCGACGCCATCCCGCGCCAGCTGATCCGCCCGCTCGTTCTCTGGGTGCCCGGCGTGGCCCTTGACCCAGTGCCAGCGGACCTCATGCGCCTTCAGCGCCGCGTCGAGGCGCTGCCATAGCTCGACATTCTTCACCGGCTTCTTGTCGGCGGTGCGCCAGCCGTTGCGCTTCCAGCCGTGGATCCAGCCGGTGATGCCCTGCCGGACATATTGGCTGTCGGTGTAGAGATCGACGGTGCACGGCTTCTTCAGCGCTTCGAGCGCGGAGATCGCCGCCATCAATTCCATCTGGTTGTTGGTGGTGTGGCGCTCGCCGCCGTTCAGCTCTTTTTCCTTGTCGCCGAACTTCAGGATCGCACCCCAGCCGCCGGGCCCGGGATTTCCCGAGCAGGCGCCGTCGGTATAGATCGTCACGATGGGAAGCTCGCTCACGCGACCAGTCCTGACGGCATCAGCCCGTAATCGCGCACACTGGCGACGCTCTGGTGGAAGCGCAGCTTGCGAAAATATTCCAGCGGGTCCTTCGGCTTCACCAGCGCACCCTCGGGCACGTTGAGCCAGTCCACCAGCCGGGTCAGCAGGAAGCGGATCGCAGCGCCGCGCGCGAGCAGAGGCAGCGCGGCCTCCTCCGCCTCGCTGAGCTTGCGCACCCGGCCGTAGGCGTTGAGGAAGGCGCGCGCCTTGGTGACGTTGAAGGAATGATCCGGCTCGAAACACCAGGCGTTGAGGCAGATCGCGACGTCATAGGCGAGCATGTCGTTGCAGGCGAAGGTGAAGTCGATGATCCCCGAAAGCTTGTCCCCCAGGAAGAAGACATTGTCGTTGAAGAGATCGGCGTGGATCACGCCCTCGGGCAGATGGCTCGGCCAGACCCCGCTCGAGAGATGATCGAGCTCGGCGGCCAGGAATGCGCGCAGGCCTGGCTGCACCTCGTCGGCACGGTTTGCCGCCGCATCGAACAGCGGCCGCCAGCCCGCGACCGACAGGGCATTGGCGCGCTTGATGGCAAAGTTGGCGCCGGCCAGATGCATCCTGGCGAGGCCCTCGCCGACGCCGGCGCAATGGGCCACGTTCGGCTTGCGCGGCCACATGCCTTCGAGAAAGGTGATGATCGCCGCGGGCCGGCCCGACAGCTCGCGCAACGCCTCGCCGTCCCTGGCCTTCACCGGCAGCGGACAGTTGACGCCGTGCTCGGCCAGATGCGTCATCAGCGCGAGAAAGAACGGCAAATCGTTCTTCGCCACACGCTTCTCGTAGAGCGTGAGGATGAACGACCCCTGGCTGGTGTGCAGCAGGAAGTTGGTGTTTTCGACGCCCTCGGCGATGCCCTTGTAGGAGAGCAATTCGCCGAGATCGTATTGCTTCAGAAAATCCGCAAGCTCATCGGCGGCAACATCGGTGTAGACCGCCATAAAAGTCTACTCGGCGGCGGCTTCGGGGCGCACCTGACGCGGCAGCGGGAAGAACTCGTTCTCTTCCGCGGCCGAGACCGTCTCCACATGCAACGTGTAGCGCTCGGCGAACGCGTCCATGATTTCCTCGACGATCACTTCCGGCGCGGATGCGCCTGCGGTGATGCCGAGGCTCTTGATGTTGCCGAACTTGTTCCAGTCGATGTCGGTCGCGCGCTGCGCCAGCACTGCGATTCCACAACCCTCGCGCTCGGCGACCTCGCGCAGGCGCTGTGAGTTCGACGAATTGGGGGCACCGACAACGATGAGCGCATCCACCACCGGCGCCACCTTCTTCACCGCAAGCTGGCGGTTGGTGGTGGCGTAGCAGATGTCTTCCTTGTGCGGACCGTTGATGTTCGGGAAGCGCTCCTTGAGCAGCGCCACGATCTCGGCGGTGTCGTCGATCGACAGCGTGGTCTGGGTCACGAAGGCGATGTTGTCGGGGTTCTTCGGGACGATCGTCTTGGCGTCCTCGGCGGTCTCGATCAGGGTCACGGCCCCGACCGGAAGCTGGCCGAGCGTGCCCACCACCTCGGGGTGATGGGAGTGACCGATCAGGAAGATCTCGCGGCCGCGCTTGAAATGGATCGCCGCCTCGCGGTGCACCTTGGTCACCAGCGGGCAGGTCGCATCCAGCGAAAACAGGTTGCGGGACGAGGCGTCGGCCGGAACCGATTTCGGCACGCCATGCGCCGAGAACACCACGGGCGCAGTGGTGTTTTCCGGGATTTCGGCGAGCTCCTCGACGAAGATCGCGCCCTTCTTCTTCAACCCGTCGACGACGTATTTGTTGTGCACAATCTCATGGCGAACATAGACGGGGGCGCCATACTTATCGAGCGCCCGTTCCACGGTATCGATCGCCCGGACCACCCCGGCACAGAAGCCGCGGGGAGAACAAAGCACGATCTTGAGGTCTGGTTTGGCTGACATTGAGCGATCTCGGGACCGAATCACCCATTTCGCCTTCTGGCGGGGGCGGTCGATGAATGGAAAGGGCTAAGGTACGAGCTTACAGGGACTTTAGAGGGAATTGGGCCCCCTTTCGGGCTCTGTCAAGGCACTATCTATAGCAGAACCATTGCGTGGCTACCCCCTCCCGGCTTATATAGCCAAATTCCCTGTCATCGCTGATGACCACCGGTTTCGCCTCCAAAGGGGTGGGCGAAGCACAAAGGAGATTTGCCATGAGCAACGCACCGCTGATGCCCAAGGCGACCGCCGTCTGGCTGCTCGACAACACCGCGCTGACCTTCGACCAGGTCGCCGATTTCACCAAGATGCATCCCCTCGAGGTGCGCGCGATCGCCGACGGCGACGCCGCCCAGGGCATCAAGGGCATGGACCCCCTCTCCAACGGCCAGCTGACCCGTGAGGAGATCGAGAAGGGCGAAAAGAACCCGGACTACCGGCTCCGTCTCCAGGAGAGCAAGGTGATCCTGCCGCCGCAGCCCAAGCGCAAGGGCCCGCGCTACACCCCGGTCTCCCGCCGCCACGAGCGTCCGAGCGCCATCCTCTGGCTGCTGCGCAGCCATCCGGAGCTGAAGGACGCCCAGGTCATGCGTCTGGTCGGCACCACCAAGAGCACCATCGCCAGCGTCCGCGACCGCACCCACTGGAACACCTCCCAGCTGACCCCGATCGACCCGGTCACACTCGGCCTCTGCTCCCAGATCGAGCTCGATTTCGAAGTGGCGCGCGCGGCGAAGGAAAAGCCGATCGACGCAGCCTATGGCGGCGCCACCCTGCTGCCGGCGTCCGAGACCACCAAGAAGGACGAATACGAGCCGGCCGAGCGCTCCAGCGACGACCTCAACGTCGACGCCGTGTTCGCCAAGCTAAAGACGCTCGGCGGCAAGAAGCAGGACGAAGAGGAGGAGTAAGCCTCCGCTCTTCGCTCGTTACCGAATGCGAAACGCGGCGGGATCACCCGCCGCGTTTTTGTTTTGAGGGCCGGACGCTTGCGTAACCCGGATGGAGTGAGCCTCAGGGCCGCTGGGGATTGTTCAGCATGTATTCGCCGAGATCGCGCTGGCGGCGGTCGGCGCGGGTGATCGCGGCGCTGCGCTGGACGTCGCGGTCCTTGCGGCAGGCCACATATTCCGGCGAGCCCTGCGCATTGCCGCGGCTCAGACACACCGCATCGTCATCGTCGCCGCCCACCGCCACCGGCGTCTGGTAGCGCGCGGAGCAGGCGGAGAGAGCGATGGCGAGAGCGATGGCTGCAAGCAGGCGCGGCGCGGTGGCGAGAGGCATACGAGGTCCCCGGTTGGTGGGCCCTGTTTAGCGCGGAATGAGGAGATTGTAAGTCCCCGAGGACTGTTCCTCGCTCGCTGTCATTCCCCGCGAAGGCGGGGAATCCAGTACGCCGAGGCGGTCATTGGGTCACACAACTCCGGGCGCGGGGTACTGGATCACCCGCTTCGCGGGTGATGACAGTGGAGGTTGGGGCAGCGGCGTCGCGCCTCATCAGCACGACGACGGTAGATCACCTCACACCCGCCCCTTCAGCGCCTCGCCGATCTCGTCCAGCACCTTGGGGTCCTCGATCGTCGCTGGCATGGTCCAGGACTCACCATCTGCGATCTTCTTGATGGTGCCGCGCAGGATCTTGCCGGAGCGCGTCTTGGGCAGGCGGCCGACGGTGATGGCGAGCTTGAAGGCGGCAACAGGGCCGAGCTTGTCACGCACCAATGCGACGATCTCCTTTTCGATCTCGGCGGGTGCGCGCTTCACACCAGCTTTGAGCACGAGGAAGCCACAGGGTACCTCGCCCTTAATCGCATCCTTGACGCCGAGCACGGCGCATTCGGCGACATCGGGATGCGAAGCAAGAATCTCCTCCATGCCGCCAGTGGAGAGGCGGTGACCAGCGACGTTGATGATGTCGTCGGTGCGCCCCATGACGAAGACATAGCCGTCCTCGTCCTTGTAACCGGCGTCGGATGTTTTGTAGTAGCCGGGGAATTCGGTGAGATAGGCTTCCCTAAACCGCTCGTCCTGATTCCACAGCGTCGGCAGGCAAGCGGGCGGCATCGGCAGCTTGATGACGATCGAGCCCATGGTGTTGGGACCGACGGGCTTTGCCGCTTCGTCCACGACGTCGACCTGGTAGCCCGGCATCGGCACCGTCGGCGAGCCGTGCTTTACCGGCAGCATGCCGAGACCGACCGGATTGCCGGCGATGCACCAGCCGGTCTCGGTCTGCCACCAATGATCGATCACCGGCACCTTCAGTTGTTGCTCCGCCCATTCCACCGTCGGCGGATCGGCGCGCTCGCCGGCGAGGAACAGCGTGCGAAATTGCGATAGATCGTATTGCCGGATGAACTTGCCTTCCGGATCTTCCTTGCGGATCGCGCGGAATGCGGTCGGCGCGGTGAAGAAGGCAACCGCCTTGTGCGCGCTGATGACGCGCCAGAACGCGCCGGCATCCGGCGTGCCGATCGGCTTGCCCTCATACATGATCGAGGTCGCGCCATGCAGCAGCGGGCCGTAGATGATGTAGCTGTGGCCGACCACCCAGCCGATGTCGGAGCCGCACCACCAGACCTCGCCCGGCTTGACGCCATAGAGGTTGAACATCGACCATTTCACCGCGACCAGATGGCCACCATTGTCGCGCACGACACCCTTCGGGATGCCGGTCGTGCCGGAGGTGTAGAGGATGTAGAGCGGATCGGTGGCCGCGACAGGCACGCAAGGCGCCTTCTTGCCGTCGTTCATGGCCTTGCGGCGCAAGCCCGCCCAATCGTAGTCGCGGCCGGGCGTGAGGTTGCAGACGAGCTGTGGACGTTGCAGCACGATGCAGGCCTTCGGCTTCTCGCTCGCGAGCCTGATTGCCTCGTCGAGCAGCGGCTTGTACTGCACGATGCGGCCGGGCTCGATGCCGCAGCTGGCGGAGAGAATGAGCTTTGGTTGCGCATCGTCGATGCGGGTCGCGAGCTCCTTGGCGGCAAAACCGCCGAACACCACGGAGTGCACCGCGCCGATGCGCGCGCAGGCGAGCATCGCGACCACGGCCTCCGGCACCATCGGCATATAGAGGATGACCCGGTCGCCCTTGGCGACGTCGAAATCCTGCATGATGGCGGCAAGCGCCTGCACCTCGGACAGCAGCTCGGCATAGGTGAATTTGGTGACGCTATTGGTCAGCGGCGAATCATGGATCAGCGCGACCTGGTCGGCGCGGCCGCGTTCGACATGACGATCGAGCGCGTTGTAGCAGGTGTTGACGATACCGCCCGTGAACCAGCGGCCGTAGACGCCCTGCGAGGCATCGAAGATCGTCTTCGGCGGCTCGATCCAGTCGATCTCCGTGGCGGCCTCGGCCCAAAAGCCCTGGGGATCGGCCAGCGAGCGCGCATGGATCTCGTGATATCTGCTCTTCCCCTGGATGTTCATTCCCGCGCTCCCGTTCCCTTTATTCGCCTGGCCTTGACCTTGCGGCAGGACGGAGGTCCCGCCATGACAGGGATCAAGTACCGGCGTTGTTTGAGGGCTATTGTCCCGGGAACGGGCTGCGGTTCAAGCTGAAAAGGATGGGCCTTTCGGGGGAGGCTGCGCACCCGGCACGGGCGGTGCGCTCCCTCGCCCCGTTCTTACGGGGTCGCGACGCGCCTCGCTCGCGCAGGCGGGAGAGGCGAAGGGGCGCCTCAGCTCTCCATCGCATTCAGCCGCTGCAAGCGATCCTGCATGACCTTCCTCAGATCATAGCCGGGACGACCAAAGCTGGCATTCCGCGCCGAGAGGAAATCGCGCTGGGTTTTGCGCAGGTCGCCGGCCGAGCGCCCTTTCGAAACCTTCAGTACGCGCTCGTAGGTCTCCGCGATCTGACGGTCGAGCACGCCCAGTTGCGGATCCGCGCAGATCACCTTCTCGACCTCGCGCCTGGCGGTGGCGCAATCGAACGACGGGCCGTTGCCGGAATTCGCCGCAAGCGGCCGCAGCGGCTCGGCACCGAATTTCGCGATCTCCGCGATCATCGTGCGGCGGCCGGCGGCGGCGTTCTCGTTGCCGGGATCGAGCTTCAGCGCGGTCTCGTAATCGGCCAGCGCCTTCTTGCGCTCGCCCATTTTCTTGTAGAGCACGGCGCGGTTGTTATAGGTCTGCGCGAAATTCGGATCGATCTTCAGCGCGGATTCGTAGTCGCCGAGCGCCGCACCAAGCTCGCCCTTGAGCTGGTAGGAATCGCCGCGATTGGTGAAGAAGTTCGGGCGCGGCGCCAGCCGCAGCGCCTGATCGTAATCGGCGATCGCCTTGTCGTACTCCTTCATCGCGGCATAGGTGAGCCCGCGGTTGTCGAAATATTCCGGCACCTTCGGATCGAGCCTGATCGCCTCGCCGTCGTCGGCCACCGCCTTGTCGAGCTGGCCGAGCTTCTTGTAGGCCGCGCCGCGATTGGTATAGCTGCGCGGCCGGTTCGGATCGAGCCGCAGCGCTTCGCTGAGATCGCGGATCGCCTTCTCGTTGTCGCCGCCGAGATAATAGTTCACGCCGCGGTCGGACCAGGCCTGAGCATCGTCAGGCTTGAGCTTGATCGCCTGGTCGTAGTCGGCGAGCGCGCGGTCGAGCCGGCGCTGGTTGGTGTAGACGACGCCGCGCAGCTCATAAGCCTCCGCATCCTGCGGATCGAGCTCGATCGCCTTGCTGAGATCGGAAGCGGCACGGTTGAGGTCGCCGCCGGCCTCGCGCAGCAGGTCGCCGCGCAGGCGCCAGGCCTTCGCATTCTTGCCGTCGAGCGCGATGGCACGGTCGATGTCCCGCAGCGCCTGCGTGAGGCCGCCTGAAGTCCGCGCATTGGCGTCGGCGCGAACCAGCAGTGCGGCGGCGCGGTCGGAGGATGGATTTGAGGCCTGATCGATGATGGCGCTGCATGCCGGGATCAGTTCGGCAGGAGCGACCTTGCTGCCCATCACGCAATCGGCGGCGGCCGAGGCCGGAGCTGCAACGACAAGGCTCATGGCAGCCCCGAACAGGAGACTGCGAAGAGAGGCTTTGGCAAACGGGAACATTTGCGCGGGGTGCGTGCCGCACATGGCTTGGGGCTCCGTGACATCGGGTTCTCACCATTGTCGCGGCGGGGATGGGATGGGTTCAATTCGGGGCTGTCAGGGGCGCACCAAAGCCCTCTCCCCGCACATGGGGAGAGGCGAAAAACCTCAATACCCGTCCACCCCGTTGATCCGCCGCAAGCGCTCCTGCATCGCCTTCTTCAGATCATATCCCGGCCGGCCGAACCCGGCATTGCGGCGGGCGATGAACTCGTCCTGCTCGCGCTGGAGCGCCCTGGCTTCTGCGGGATTGCGCGCCTCCCGGACCGCGCGGGCATTCGACCCAAAGATATCGCGGTCGAGATCGGCGAGTTCGCGACTTCCGCAGATCGCCTTTTCCACGGCCCGGGCCGCGCTCCGGCAATTGAAGCTCGGCTTGCCGGCGACCGCCATCTGCGCGCCGATCCGCTCGAGCTCGCGCGCCATCGACTTGTGATTGGCCTTGGCCTTCTCGTGGTTCGGATCGATTCGCAGCGCGGCGCCGAAATCCTGCACAGCCTTCGGCTTGTCGCCCTTCTTCAGCCAGAGTTCGCCGCGCGCATTGAAGACATCCGCCAAGGTGGGATCGAGCAGAAGAGCACGGCTGTCGTCCGCGATCGCGCGATCGACCTGATCATGCCGCGCCAGAAGCGCCCCGCGCGCGATCAGCGCCTTGACCAGGTCCGCCTTCGCCGTCTTCTCGTTGTCGATAACGGAAGCGCAGGCGGCATTGGCCTTGTTCATGTCGTCGGCCGCGCTGGCAGCGAGGCACGGCGCGATATCGACCTGGACGACGGCCGCCGGCTCGCCGCCGGTCGCGGCATGGACCGCGCTGAGCGAAAGCACCGAGACCATCACGGCCCCTGACAATTGAACGAGATTTCGAAATCGCATGCTTGTTGCAGTCGGAAAGTCTTGTCTTATGGGCTTGCCTTGAGGACGCACTATCCATCATACGGCCGGATTGGTGCTAGCTTATGGCGCCGCCCAAATCGGTTTCGGGGACAATCGTGTCGACATTCGAATGGATCATCGCGTTGCTGCTCGGCGCCGTTGCATTATCGGCGCTGGCGCGGCGGATCAAGGTCCCCTACCCGACCTTTCTCGCCATCGGTGGCGCCCTGATTGCTTTCGTGCCGAACAGCCCGTCCTGGACCCTCGAACCGGACCTGGCGCTGGCCCTTTTTGTCGCACCTGTCCTGCTGGATGCCGCCTTCGACACCTCGCTGCGCGACTTGCGCAAGAACTGGGTTCCGGTCTCGACGCTGGTGGTGGCCGCGGTCGGCCTGACCACCGTCGGCGTCGCCTATGTCGCGCACCGGCTGATGCCCGACATGCCCTGGGCCGCCGCCATCGCGCTCGGCGCCATCGTGGCGCCGCCGGATGCCGCAGCCGCGGTCGCGATCCTGAGCCAGGTCAAGCTGCCTTACCGCATGGTGAAGGTGCTGGAGGGCGAGAGCCTGCTCAACGACGCCAGCGCGCTGCTGATCTATCGCATTGCGGTCGGCGCGGTCGTCATGGAGCACCTGAAGTGGAGCGAGGTCGCGCCGACGATTGCGCTCGGGCTGGTCGGCAGCGTCCTCGCCGGTCTACTGGCGGGACGCATCATCCCGCTGTTCATGGAGCGCGTGAAAGAGGCGCCGAGCGCGATCATCGTGCAGTTCGCCACCACCTTCATGGTCTGGATCGCGGCCGAGCATCTCGGCCTGTCCGGTATCCTCACCATCGTCGTCTACGCCATCACCATCGCACGTACGGCAGGGGCACGCATGCCGGCGCGGCTGCGGGTGCCGTCCTATGCGGTGTGGGAGACGATGGTGTTCGTCCTCAACGTGCTCGCTTTCATGCTGATCGGCATGCAGATGCGCCCGATCTGGACGCGGCTGGACGCGGAAGTGCGCTGGGAATATTGCGTGGCCGCGGCCTGGATCCTGCTCACGGTGGTCCTGGTGCGTCTTGCCTGGATCACATTCTACCGCACCACGCTGCGCGTGCTCATCGCACACGGCATCTATCATCCGAAGGATCCCAAGCAGGTGGCCTCGCCGAAGGGCGGCCTCATCATCTCCTGGTGCGGCATGCGCGGCCTCGTCACGCTCGCCACCGCCTTTGCCCTTCCGGAAAACTTTCCCTATCGCGACTTCATCGTCTTCATCGCCTTTGCGGTGGTGCTTGGAACGCTTGTCATTCAAGGCCTGACGCTGCGGCCGCTGATCCTCGCCTTCAACCTCAAGGACGACGATCCCGTCGGCATCGAGGTCGCGCGCGCCCGCGCAGTCGCTTATCGCGCCGCGCTCGATGCGATCGAGGATGATCCGTCGGAAGAAGCGGAAATCCTGCGGCTCGAATATCGCGCCGTCCTGATGCAGGCGGACGACGACCCGAACGGCGGCATCGCCCACGGCCGCTTGCCCGCCGACGCGCTGCGCCTCCGCGCCATCGAAGCCGCGCGCAAGTCGATCCTCGGCTTGCGGGATACCGAAGTGATCGGCGACGATGCATTTCACAGAGTCGAGGAAGAGCTCGATCGCGCAGAATTGAGCGCGGGGGGATAGTCCCGGCGAAGGCCGGGCCGACGGGAGGGTTTGAACCAAACCCCTTCCCTCCAGACTCATTCCAGATGACGACCCTGATCGACGACCGTCGTGTACGCGCGCGTGATGCGTCGCCTGCACGATATTTTTATCTCAACATGGCCCTGGCCTGCGCGGCCACCGCGTTTCTCGGTTTCGCACCGACCTATTTTGTGCCGCTCGCCAATAGGACGCTGTCCGCGAGCCCGGTGATCCATGTTCACGGACTGTTGTTCTTCACCTGGTCTCTGTATTTCGTGATCCAGACCTGGCTCGCGGCGTCCGGGCGCGTGGTCAATCACCGTGCGCTCGGGATTGCCGGCGTCTCGCTCGCGACCGCGATGACGATCTTCGGCTTTCTCGCCTCGGTGCACGTGATGCAGCACGCCGCCGCACTTGGGCAGAAAGATGCAGGCATCGCCTTCTCGATCGTACCGATGAGCGGCATCGCATTCTTCGCGGTGGTGTTCGTGCTGGCGATCATGAACACGCGAAAGCCCGAGACCCACAAGCGCCTGATGCTGCTCGCCGCGGTCTCGATCCTCGACGCCGCGATTGCGCGCTGGTTCCTGACGTTTCTCGCGCCTCCGGGACCACCCGGCCCGCCGCCTGTGCCTGTCACGATCGCGCCGGCCGTTGTCGCCTCGCTCCTCCTGGTGGTCGCCATGGTGCGCGACTGGCGCACCGAAGGCCGCGTCCATCCGGTCTACATCTTCGGCACACTCGCGTTGTTGGCGGTGAAGGTGCTGAACTGGCCGATCAGCGAGACCGCGGCATGGCATTCGTTTGCCGGCGGGATTCTGGCGCTGGCGCAGTGAGCGGGCCCAGCACTCCACTGTCGTCCCGGACAAGCGAAGCGCAGATCCGGGACCCATAACCACAGGCCATCGTGGTTACGAAGACTCGGAGTTACAGGGTTAGCAAAACAACTCTGTCCTGTGGTTATGGGTCCCGGGTTCGCGCTGCGCGCGCCCCGGGACGACAGTAGAGTGTGAGGCTACTCTCAGGCCCCTGCCTTGCACGTGATGCCGCCATCCACCACCAGTTCGATCCCCGTCACATATCTCGACTCGTCCGACGCCAGGAACAGCGCGGCATTCGCCACGTCCCAGGCCTCACCCATATGGCCCATCGGCACCTGCGCATCCCTGGCGCGCCACATCGCCTCGACGTCGCCCTTGGCGTAGCTGTTGGCGAGGCCTGCGGAATGCTCCACCATCGGCGTCTTCATCAGGCCGGGCAGGATCGCGTTCACCCGCACATGGTTCTTCGCGAACTCGATCGCGGTGGAACGCGTCAACTGGTTCATCGCCGCCTTGCTGGCGTTGTAGCTGACATAGGAAATCCCGACATGGCGGATCGAGGCGATCGAGGAGATGTTGATGATCGAGCCGCCGCCCTGCTTCACCATCACGGGGACGACGTGCTTCATGGCGAGATAGGCGCTCTTGAGGTTGACGGTGAAGACGCGGTCCCAGCTTTCCTCGGCGACCTCGACCACGCTGCCCATCTCGGCGATGCCGACATTGTTGTCGAGCACGTCGATGCGGCCGTAGGCCTTCAGGCATGCCGCCACCATCGCTTCGATCTCGGCATGCCGCGCGACATCGGCCGTGAACGCCGTCGCCTTGCCGCCTTCACCGGTGATGATCTTCGCGGTCTCCTCGGCCGCCGCGCCGTTGCGATCCACGCAAAACACCTGCGCGCCCTCGCGCGCAAAGGTCACCGCGGTGGCCTTGCCGTTGCCCCAGCCGGGCCCGATCGAGCCGGCGCCCACCACCATTGCAACCTTGCCCTTGAGCCGATCCATCGCGTGTCTCCCGTGTTGTTGTTCTTGTAGCCCGGATAAGCGCAGCGACATCGGGGCTACGGATCTTTGCAGACGCTCATCTTGGTGACGTTAGCACCGATGGGATGGCCGACAACCTCCGACAGCGTCCGGCATTGTCCGTCATGGCATAGCCGCCATTCTCCGGCCGCGCCGGAATTGCCGAGCACGACCTCCTGCATCGGCGCGCGCGCAAGCCGCCACTGAAACCAGCCGTCGACCAGCCGCGCCTCGGGCGGCGGCTCCATTCCCGGCCCAGTGCCTTTGACCCGCGCCTGCACCAGTTCAAGACCGGCAGGCGTGACGCGCCAGTCTTCCTGCCAGTCGACCTTCGCGATGGAATGCGTCCACACCAGCGTGAAGGCGGACAGCGCGAGCGCCTTCACGCCTGCCGCTGTTGCGAAGCAGAGGCTCACGCGGCTTCGACGATAGCCGGCGGCCGCTGCCGCCATTGCCACAGCAGGATCGCGGCGGAAAGCGTGAAGCCCACGGTATCGCTGAACGGGAAGTCGCCGAGCAGACAGAGCGCGGCACCGAGCGAAACGACGCGCTCGAGCAACGTCATGCGCGTGAACAGGAAGCCGATCGCGACCATGCCGAACAGCGCGATCGCCACCAGCGCCTTCAAGGTCGCAAGCGCCACTGCGCCGTAGAAACCAAGCTTCGCCGCCATGGGATCGCCGGCTTGCAGCATCAGCGCCGGCGAATAGACGAAGATGAACGGAATGACATAGCCGGCGAGCGCGATGCGCATCGCCTCCCAGCCGATCTTGTCCGGATTCTCCTTCGCGATCGGCGCGGCCGCGAGCGCGGCGAGTGCCACCGGCGGCGAGAGGTCGGCCATGATGCCGTAATAGAACGCGAACATGTGGCTCGCGATCAGGGGCACACCGAGTTTCGCCAGTGCCGGCGCGGCAAGCGCGGCGGTGATGATGTAGGTCGGGATGGTCGGAATGCCGGTACCGAGCAGGATCGACAGCAGCATGGTCATGATCAGCGCCAGGAACAGGCTCTTCTCGCCGAGCCCGATCACCCAGCCGCCGAAGATGGTACCGACGCCGGTCTGCGACATCATGCCGATGATGACGCCGACGATGGCACAGGCCATGCCGACGGTGATCGCCGACTTGGCGCTCTCGGCCAGCGCATCACGGCACTCGACCAAGGCCTTGAAGCCACCGCGAACGAAAGCGGTGATCACGATGAGACCGACGACGACGCTCGCGACCGGCACGATCTGGAGACCATCCCGCGACAGCGCGGCAACGACCAGCGCAAGCCCGATCCAGAAGATGTAGCGGATCACCATCGACGACGCGCCGGCCGTGATGGCGGCGCCGAGGATCAGCGTCACCGTCAGCGCAAGGCCCATGCTGCCGGCATAGAGCGGGGTAAAACCTTCGAAAAGCATGTAGACCAGCGCCGCGAGCGGCAGCACGAGATACCAGCGCGTCACCAGCGCCTTCCAGGCGCTCGGGATCTCCGAGCGCTTCATGCCGACGAGGCCGTGCTTGCCGGCTTCGAGATGCACCATCCAGAAGGCGGACGCGAAATAGAGGATCGCAGGAATGGCGGCGGCTCTGACGATCTCCGAGTACTGGACGCCAAGCGTCTCCGCCATGATGAAGGCGACCGCGCCCATCACCGGCGGCATGATCTGTCCGCCCATCGAGGCCGTGGCTTCGACGCCGGCCGCGAAGGCGCGGCGGTAGCCGAACCTGATCATCAGGGGAATGGTGAACTGGCCGACGGTGACGACGTTGGCGACGCCGGAACCGGAGATCGTGCCCATCATGCCCGAGGCGAACACCGCGACCTTGGCAGGTCCGCCGCGGGTCCTGCCAAATAGCCCAAGAGAAACGTCAGTGAACAACTGGATCATGCCGGCGCGTTCCAGGAACGAGCCGAACAGGATGAACAGGAAGATGTAGGTCGCCGAGACGTAGATCGGCACGCCGTAAAAGCCTTCGGTGCCGAACGACAGATGCGTGACGATCTGGTCGAAATCGTAACCGCGATGATTGAGCGGCGACGGCAGATATTGCCCGAAGAACCAGTAGACGAGACACGCGCCGCACATCAGCGGCAGCGCCGCGCCCATCAGGCGCCGCGTGCCCTCGAAGATCAGCACGGCAAGCAGCGTTCCGACCGCGAGGTCGAGCCGGGTCGGATCACCGTCGCGCGCGATCAGGTCGGCATAGAAGATCCACTGATAGAGACCGCAGAAGAAACCGGCACCGCCGATCACCCAGCCCAGCGCGCGGCCGAAGGCGCTCTTCGCGGTAAAGTTGGCGATCAGGCCGAAGGTGAGCAGGACGAGAAAGCCGACATGGACGCCACGCACCACCTGGCTCGGCAGATAGTTGAAGGCCGCGACATAGAGCTGGAAGGTCGCGAACGCGATGCCGATCCAGTAGGCGAGCGTGCCCCACCAGCCCGGGCCAAAGCCCTCCGGAAAACCGTGCTCGAAATTGTCGAATTCAACCTTGACCTTGTCGGGCGCCGTCGCCGTGCCCTCTGCCTCTTGCAGCATTTAATTCGTCCTCAGCCGTCCAGCGTTTGTAGCTTGGCACGGTCCATCCGCGCCGTCATGCCCGGGCTTGTCCCGGGCATCCACGATCTTTTCTCGCCTGCCCATAGAACGTGGATGGCCGGGACATCTGTGCGAAGACGCGCTTCGCGCTGATGCCCGGCCATGACGTTCAATGAAGAGAGCCGATCTTACTTGATCAGCCCTTTTTCCTTGTAATAGCGGATCGCGCCGGGGTGCAGCGGAACCGGGCTGCCATTGGCGGCCGCCTCGAGCTTGATCTCCTTGCCGGCGGCGTGCGCGTTGGCGAGCTCGGGCAGCGACTCGAACACCAGCTTGGTCATCTGGTAGGCGAGGTCGTCGGAGACCGCCGAGCTGGTCACGAGATAATTGACCACGGCCGCGGTCGGCACGTCCTTGTCCTGGCCGGTATAGGTGTTGGCCGGGATGGTCGCGGAGATGAAGGGGGGCCCGATCTTGTCGACGGTCTCCTTCGGCACCGACACCACCGTGATCTGGGCCGAGGTCGAGAGGTCCTTCAGCGAGGCCACGCCGAGGCCGGCCGACTGCAGCGTCGCGCCGAGCTGGCGGTTCTTCATGAGATCGACGGATTCGGCGAACGGCAGATATTCGACCTTGCCGAGGTCCTTGTAGGTCATCCCGGCGGCGCCGAG
The DNA here is from genome assembly GCF_052076015.1 of Bradyrhizobium sp. 930_D9_N1_4. Taxonomy (NCBI): domain Bacteria; kingdom Pseudomonadati; phylum Pseudomonadota; class Alphaproteobacteria; order Hyphomicrobiales; family Nitrobacteraceae; genus Bradyrhizobium; species Bradyrhizobium sp. 930_D9_N1_4. Next base: position 871,520 of record NZ_CP197236.1, on the reverse strand, counting down.
AATCGCGCGGGAATTGAGCTCGGTGCCCGACTTGGGCGCACCGACCGACAGGCTCTTGCCCTTGAGGTCCGCCAGCGTCTTGATGCCGCTTTCGGCGGTCGCAACGATCTGGATGTAGTTCGGATAGATCGCGCCGATGGTCCTGAGCTTGTCGAGCTTGGTCTTGAAGCCGGCTTCCTCGTCGCCGTCCCAGGCGGCCTTGAGCGAGTCACCCAGCGTGAACGCGATTTCGCCGCGGCCCTGCTGGAGCAGGATCAGGTTCTCGACCGACGCCTTGGTGGCCTGCACCTGCGTCTTCACGTTCGGAATCTTGTCGCCGTAGATCTTACCGATCGCGACGCCGAGCGGATAGTAGACGCCGGAGGTGCCCCCGGTCAGCACGTTGATGAAGGATTGCGCCTGCGCGCAAGGTGCCGACGCCGCCAGAGCAAGAGCTGCGGCCACGCCGAGAATCGTCCGTTTCATGGTTGTTGTACTCCCCAAACCGGCCGGGAAATTGGACGGACGAGGGGAGCAGGTCAACCCGTCCATAAGTCAAAACAGGACTGCGGTAAAAGGCTGGCCCGGCTCGACATTTGGAAACCCGAGGAGTGCGGCGAGGTGGCGCAGTCGGGGTCCGGAGTGGGCCTCACCGCTGCCGCGCAAGCCTCACTGGAACGCCATGTCCAGGCACTTGGAGATGTCGGAGCCGAGGCCGGAGGAGATGGTGATGCAGCCGCGGATCTTCTGCGCGGTCACGTCGGCGGCCCAGATCGCGTAACCGCCGGGGCCAAAGAACGAGTTGGTGTTCGGCGGCTCGGTCTCGGTCGCGTCGAAATCGTATTTGCCGTCGGTCTCGAAGATGCGCGGCTTCTTGGTGCAGCCGCCGTCAGTCTGGACGTTGATGACTTCCTTGTTGTCCCGGGTCAGCGCCAGCGAGACCTGGCAGCGGAAATATTCCGAGGTCTTGGTATTGAAGAGATAAGTGTACGACTTGCAGGTCGCCGTGTTCAGCTTGCCGGGAGCCAGGCCGCGGCTGCATGAAATCCGCTGGTTGTGGCTGAGCTGGTAATCATCGGCCCGGGCGGTCGGTGCCAGCGCCGTCAGCGACAATGCAGCAGCCCAGCAAAGTTTCATCACATGGCGCATCCGAATCATCCCCATCAATAATTTTGTCGAGTTGCGTTCTAGACTGAAAGCGGAACATAGTCGCACGGGGACGAACGGAAAATCACAAACTGCTGGGCAGAATTTGATGCGCTGCGGCGCTTTCGCAAATTGACCTGTCAATGCCGTTCGTGATTTGTTCAAGGCCGGACAACCCCAATGAAGGGGAGGATGGGTGAATGACATTTTCAAAGACGGCATTTTCAAAAACGACATTTGCACTTGTTTCGGCTGCAATCGTAACCGCGTACAGCGTGCCCGCGTTGGCGCAGACCGCGGCAACGCCGTGGGAGCTCAAGCCCGACACCGGCTATGCCTATGACAAGGAAGGCAAGACCTTCTCCTACAAAATGGGCACCAACAATGCCGGCGAGCTGTTGAAGGGCGCCAAGAAGGTGCCGAAGGGCACGCTGTTCTTCATCGGCCAGAACGGCCAGCTCTACATGCGCAGCGGCCAATATCTGGAAGGCGACGGCAAGTTCAAGTTCGGCTCGGATCGGTAGGAAACGCCACGACGGCGCCTCATACGGGGTGCCATCAAACAGCCGTTGCAGGCCTCCGCCAAACTGCGCATCATTCCCCGGTGAAGCGCAGGAGCATGTCGTGGCGAAATCGGAATGGAGCTACAAGAGTGCGGTTGAGCTGTCGGCCGCATTGACCGCAAGGAAGGTCTCCGCGGTCGAGCTCACCCAGGATGCGATCGACCGCATCGAGCGGCACGATGGCAAGGTCAACGCGATCTGCGTCAGGGATTTCGACCGGGCCCTGGGCGCTGCGCGCGAGGCGGACGCTGCCTTGGCGCGTGGCGAGCGCAGGCCGCTGCTTGGCCTGCCGATGACGGTGAAGGAATCCTACAACGTCGCCGGCCTGCCGACGACCTGGGGCATTCCCGCACAAAAAGACTTTATTGCCAAGGACGACGCGCTGCCGGTCACACGCGTGAAGGAGGCCGGCACCATCGTCGTCGGCAAGACCAACGTGCCGCTCGGCCTCGGCGACTGGCAGAGCTACAACGACATCTACGGCACCACCAACAATCCCTACGATCTCGGCCGCACGCCGGGCGGCTCGTCCGGTGGCTCCTCGGCGGCGCTCGCCGCGGGCTATGGCCCGCTGTCGATCGGCTCCGACATCGGCGGCTCGTTGCGCGTGCCGGCGTTCCATTGCGGCGTCTATGCGCACAAGCCGACCTTCAACCTCGTCGCCATGCGCGGCCACACGCCGCCACCGCTGCCGGCACTGCCGTTCGAGCGCGACCTCTCCGTGATCGGCCCGATGGCACGCAGCGCCGCCGATCTGTCGCTGGTGCTGGATGTGATGGCGGGGCCTGATCCGATCGATGCGGGTCTGGCCTATCGGCTCGAGCTACCAGCGGCACGGCACACGGCCTTCAAGGATTTCCGCGTGCTGGTGATCGACACCGATCCGGTGATGCCGACCGACATGGCGGTGCGCGGCACCATCAACACGTTGGCCGACAATCTCGCCAAATCAGGCGTGAAGATCGAGCGCGGCAGCCCGTTGCTGCCGGATTTCGCCGCGTCCTCGCGGCTCTATATGCGCATGCTGATGTCGTTTCTCGCCGCTAGCTTCTCCCCCGACGTCTATGCCGGCGCCAAGGCGGCCGCAGCCGCGCTCCCCGAAGGCGACAACAGCCTCGCCGCGGAGCGGCTCCGCGGCATCGCGCTCAGCCATCGCGACTGGCAAATGGCGAATGGCGGCCGCACGCGGCTGCGCGCGCAATGGCGCGAGCTGTTCAAAACATTCGACGCGGTGATCTGCCCGGTGATGCCGACGGCAGCCTATCCGCACGACCATTCGCCGGAGCAGGAAAAGCGCCGGATCAAAATCGACGGCAAGGAGCACGTCTATCCCGACCAGCTCGCCTGGCCCGGCATCGCCACCCTCCCCGGCCTGCCCTCGACCGCGATTCCGACGGGATTTGCGCCGGATGGACTGCCGATCGGCGTCCAGATCGTCGGCCCGTGGCTGGAGGACAGGACGCCGCTGAGGCTCGCCGAGCTGATCGAGCGTGAGTTCGGCGGGTTCGTGCCGCCGAAGATGTTTGATGATTAGTGCCGCCTCGTCATTGTGAGGAGCTCTTGCGACGGAGCCGTCCAGACTGCATCCACGGAACATTCTGGATTGCCTCGCTACGCTCGCAATGACGGAGTAAAGCCACATAAAAGGTGGAAACGCCATGAGCCAGGACCTCGAACAGCTCGCCACGCTCAACCGCGACTACGTCGCCTCCGTGCAGACCTGCGACGTCAAGCGCTTCGACGAGATCCTCGCACCCGAGTTCTACTGCTCCAATCCCGACAAGACGCTGGTCGACCGCGCCGCCTTCCTGGAGCAGACCGCGCGGCCGATCGCGATCCGCAATCTGCACGCGCACGACGTCCTCATCCGCATCATGGGTGACTTCGCGATCATCCACGCAGCAACGAGCTACACCACCGCGGATGGGCAGCAGGCAACGGGCCGCTATACCGATTGCTGGGCGAAGCAGAACGGCAAATGGCTCGCGGTATCGGCGCACGTGTCGCGGTAAAGCGGCACATTGCTCGCCCCCTCCGCTGTCATGACCCGGATTGACCGCGCAACGGGTCGCCCCACCCCCCCGATTTGACTCCGACCGTCTACTGGACCGCCCGGTCACGCGAGGCGATGACCCTGACTTTGGAGGCCGCAGGTTTATCGTATCCCGGGCGGACGATGCCAGATTTGTGGCCGTCGCCAATATAATATGATATACATCATCTAATAAAGCCGGAACGGATACATGACTGACCGCATTGCAAATCATTCGCTCGCGCCGGGCAGGCCGCTCGGTCTTCAAGTCGCCGTTCTTGCGGCGCTTTCGGCGAGCGGCACATTAGCCACGAATATCCTGCTGCCTTCGCTGCCGGGGATCGCCGGCGCGTTGGGCGTCTCCAGCGCGCAGGTGACGTCAACGATCACCATCTTCCTTGCAATGTTCGCACTCGGACAGCTCGTGGTCGGACCGCTGTCGGATCGCTACGGCAGGCGCGCGCCCGTCATGACCGGGTTCGCGGTTTTTGTCGCAGGCAGCATCTGGTGTGCGTTGGCAGATGATTTGCCGATGCTGCTGACCGGTCGCGTAGTGCAAGCCGTCGGCGCATGCGCGACGTCCGTTCTCTCGCGCGCCATCGCACGAGATCTCTTTGAGGGCGAGAAGCTCGCCCGCGTGCTCACGTTCGTCATGATTGCGATGGCCGCGGCGCCTGGATTTTCGCCGCTCGTGGGCGGCGCGCTCGATCATTTTTTCGGCTGGCGCGCGGCGTTTGTCTTCGTCGCCATCTTCGCCGCAATGGCTTCGATCGGATATTTTTCCGTATTCGGGGAGACCCACCACGCCTCGCGCGTCGCGTTAGATCCGCTGGCAATCGCCCAAAACTACTGGTCACTCTCGACCGACAGGCGCTTCGTCATTCCCGCCGCAACCGTCAGCCTCATCCTCGGCGCGCTCTTCGCGATGTTCTCGGCATTGCCCCGCGTACTGATCGAAGGCCTCGGATTCACGCCCTTGCAACTCGGGTTGTTCTTCGCGGGCACGGTCATGATCGTGTTCAGCGCGGGCATTATTGCGACGAAGATCGTGCCGCGTCTCGGACTCGACCTGTCGATTTGCCTTGGCCTCGCGTTCGCCTCGGTCGGCGGCTGCATGGTGTTGATCTTCACGCTGATCGATGGAAGCTTCCTGCCGTTTCTTGCCGGCGCATGCGTATTCCTCCTGGGAATGGGCATGGTCAATCCACTCTGCAGCGCGCAGACCCTCTCGCCGTTCGGCGATCGCGCCGGCGCGGCATCGGCGCTGCTGGGGTTTTGGCAGATGTTGGCGGCGGCGCTGGGGGTCGCGCTCGCGGCCGTGATCGCAAAGGACGCCATGACCGGGCTCGGCCTCGTGCTGGTGCTCGCCTCGATCGTCGCCTCGGCGCTGTATCAGATGCGGCGCAAGAGCTGACAGGGCTCGCCAAGCGGGGCGTCGCCGACACAGATCGGCGACTTCCGACAATTGGTATCCGGCGATCAGGCTCAGCTATCGAACATGATCACGCTGCGCAGCGTCTTGCCCGCCTTCATGGCGGCAAAGCCGTAGTTGATCTCCGACAATTTCAGCTTGGCCGAGATCCAGTCCTCGAGATGCAGACGTCCCCGCAAGTAGAAATCGACCAGCCGCGGCATGTCGACGCGAAAGTGGTTGGAGCCCATCGAAGAGCCCTGGATCCGCCGCTCCCTCAGGAAATCGAAACCGTGCAGCTCGATCTTCTGGCCGAACGGGATCATGCCGACGATGGTGGCGGTGCCGCCGGAGGCGAGCATGCCGAAGGCCTGCTCGGCGGTTTCCTTGCGGCCGAGCACCTCGAAGGAATGATGCACGCCGCCATTGGTGAGGTCGCGGACTTGCTTCACGACGTCGCCGTCGGCGGGATTGATGATGTCGGTGGCGCCCAGCTTGGTCGCGAGCTGGAGCTTTGCCGGATTGGTGTCGATGGCGATGATGCGGCCGGCGCCGGCGATCTGCGCCCCGTTGATCGCGGCCATGCCGACGCCGCCGCAGCCGATCACCGCCACGGTCTCGCCTGCCGTCACCTTTGCGGTGTTCACCACCGCGCCGTAACCGGTGATGACACCGCAGCCGATCAGGGCGGCGAGATCGAGCGGCATCTCCTTCCTGATTTTGACGATGGCGTTCTCGTGCACGAGCATCTGCTCGGCGAAGGATGAGAGATTGAGGAACTGATGCAGTTTCTCCGACCTGTTCCACTGCATCCGGTTGGAGGCGCCCGGCAGCAGCTTTACGGTGGTGTCGGTGCAGAGCACGGTGCGGCCAGTGGTGCAATTGTCGCAGGTGCCGCAGAACACCGACAGACAGGTGACGACGTGATCGCCCGGCTTCACGTAGGTCACGTCGGAGCCGACCTGCTCGACCACGCCGGCCGATTCGTGCCCGAGCACTGCGGGCAGCGGATGCGGATAGAGGCCTTCCATGAAATGCAGGTCGGAGTGGCAGAGTCCGGCGACGGTCGTGCGGATCAGGACTTCGCGCGGGCCGGGCTTCGGCAGGCTGACATCCTCGATGACCAGGGGCTTGTTGACTTCATAGAGGACAGCGGCCTTCATCGAGCACTCCCTATCGCGTTTTTTGTTTGATCGTGGCGTGCAGCCTACGCCGCCAGAACCAGTTCGCCAACCTCACTCATGGCGGCCACGCGATCACCAAGCAGCAGCGCCGCGATCTTCGCTTGCCCGGCATTTTCCGTCAGCCGGAACGGATCGCCCGGCGTCACGCGATGGTCGATCACCAGCCGCGACAGCAGCAGCCGGCGCGCATCGCCACGCATCTCATGGATGCGGTGCGCCTCCCAGGCGAGCGCGACCGCGCTTGCGACATGATAGAGCAGGCTGGTGGCGCGGCGCGCATCGGCCTCGTTGTCAGCCTTGCCCGCGACCTCACGCGCAAAACCCACGGCGCGATCGACGAGACCGCGCAATTTGTCGCGCCAGGCCTGCGGCACGGACGCGCTGTCATCAAGCCGCGCATGCAGATCGGCGGCGAGCGCAGATTCCGCGCCATGCCTTCCGACTGCGCGCCGGAGCGCGTCGATCGCGACGATATTGCCGGTGCCTTCCCAGACCGAGCCGAGATGCGCATCGCGCAGCAGGCGGGGCGTGGCGAACTCCTCGATATAGCCGATGCCGCCGCGCATCTCGAGCGCATCGCCGCAGACCTTGCGCGCATCGCGCGTGGCGCGGAATTTCAGCGTCGGCGTCAGAATGCGCAGCAAAGCCGCTGCATCCTGGCTGCCGGCTTCCGCGCGATCGAGCGCATCCGCGGTGAGGAAGCTCATCGACAGCGCCTGCTCCACCGGCAGCATGATCTTCAGCATCTGGCGGCGGCCGAGCGGAAGGTCGATGATGCGGCTGCCGAACACCACGCGGTTCTTCGCCACGGTCATCGCATCATGATAGGCGCGGCGCATCAGCGCAGTTGATTTCACGCCGTTGGAGAGCCGCGACGAGTTCACCATTTCGGCCATCTGCACGAAACCGCGATCGAGCTTGCCGACGGCATAGGCGATCGCGCCTTCGAGCTTGATCTCCCCCGACGCCATCGAGCGGGTACCCAGCTTGTCCTTCAAACGCACGATCCGATAGTGGTTCTGCGAGCCGTCGTCGAGGAAGCGCGGCATCAGGAACAGGCCGACGCCGCGCGTGCCGGGGCCGGCGCCTTCGGGGCGCGCCAGCAGCATCACGACCTTGGCGTCGGCGTTCGAGCAGAACCATTTCTCGCCGTGGAGGCGCCAATGGTCGCCCTCCTGCACGGCCGTGGTCGTCAGCGTGCCGACGTCGGAGCCACCCTCTTTCTCGGTCATGAACTGGCCGCCCTGGGTCAGCTTGCTCATGTCGGTCTGGGTCAAGCCATCGAGATATTTCGCCTTCAGCGCCTCGCTGCCGAAATTCGAAAGCAATTTTGCGCAGCCGTCGGTGACGTTGATCGGGCAGCCCATCCCGAATTCGGTCTGGTTGAAAAGAAACGTGAAGGCGTGCTTGGCCACCACGGGGTACTTGTCCGGCCAGCCCATGATGCCCTTGGCGAGCGAGAGCGCGTGAATGCCGAATTCGCCGAACGCGGCGTTCTCCAGCTCACGGTAGGCCGGATGGTATTCGATCCACTGCACGTCACGGCCGAACTTGTCGCGCTGGTGCAGCACCGGGGTGTGCCGGTCGGCGAGGCGTGCGCATTCGTCGAGTGGCCCGCCAGCGAGCTCGCCGAGGCGATCGAGATGCGGCTCGATGTGGCGGAACAGCGTGTCCGGCAGATGGATGCGCAGCAGATCCGTCAACGCCTGATCGGCGCGGTAGAAATTCATGCCGGATGTATCGGGCGCCAGCAGGCCGGATGGTGCGGCCGCGGCATTTTGTGGCTGCGCTGTGACCGGCTTGTGCATGATCGTCCTCTTCGTTCCCGCCCGACGGCAATTCTTAGAGCTTGCCGCGTTGAATGATGTCGATCATGCTCCAGTCGCGGAGTGCGATAAAGCCGCAAATTGTCAGGGAGGCATGATCGCCGTGAAGGAGCAATTCGCTCTGCGGAATTGTGCTCGATCCCGCTGGTTGTCCGCACAGCGGATGCATAGATCAGCGACTCCCTGTTTCCGAGAGATCACGCCATGGAACACCCGAAATACAAGATCGCCCTCATCGTCGGTGCCGGCGAAGGTCTGAGCGCCTCGCTGGCGCGATTGCTGGCCGCGCAAGGCATTCGCGTCGCGCTGGCTGCGCGAAAAATCGAGAAGCTGGGTGCGCTCTGCAGCGAGACAGGGGCGAAGGCCTATGCCTGCAACGCCACCGAGCCCGAGGAGGTCGAACGGCTGTTCGGCCTCGTCGAGCGCGAGATCGGCACGCCCGACCTCGTCGTCTACAACGCCAGCGGCCGCACGCGTGGGCCGTTCGTCGATCTCGTTCCGGCCGATGTCGCGCAGGCAATCGCGATCAGCGCCTATGGCGGCTTTCTGGTGGCGCAGCAGGCGGCCAGGCGCATGCTGCCGAACAAGCACGGCGCGATCCTGTTCACCGGGGCGTCGGCCAGCGTCAAGGGCTATGCGCAGTCGGCCTCGTTCGCGATGGGCAAGTTCGCGCTGCGCGGGCTGGCGCAGAGCCTGGCGCGCGAGCTCTCGCCGCAAGGCATTCACATCGCGCATTTCGTGATCGACGGCGGCATCAAGAGCGCAGGGCGGACCGAGCCCGACGACAAGCCGGATTCGATGCTCGACCCCGATGCGATCGCGGAGAGCTATTGGAACGTGTTGCAGCAGCCGCGCAGCGCCTGGAGCTGGGAGCTCGAGCTGCGGCCCTGGGTGGAGAAATTTTGAGGCGATCATACGACAACAACCGTCATTGCGAGGAGCGAAGCGACGAAGCAATCCAGACTATTTCCGCGGAGGCAGCCTGGATTGCTTCGCTTCGCTCGCAATGACGAAAGAAAAGGGAGGCGACATGACCACGGACACCACCATCGACACCGGCACCAACGAACTCCTCTGCGTCATCCGCGACCGCGTCGCAATCATCACGCTGAACCGGCCGGAGGCGCGCAATTCGCTGTCGGACACGCTCACGCCGGCGCTGCGCACGATGATCCGCGCCTGCGGCGAGAATCCGGGTGTCGGCGCGCTGCTGCTCACCGGCGCGGGCGAAGCGTTCTGCGCCGGCGGCAACGTCAAGGGCATGGGCGCGCATCGCGACAAGGCCAAGCTCGAGATGTCCTTCGACGACAAGGTCGCCGATCTCCAGGAGCGTCAGCGTTTGCTCACTGGCGCTCTGGTGTCGATCCGCAAGCCGACCCTCGCAGCCCTGCCCGGCCCCGCAGTCGGCGCGGGTCTCGCCATCGCCATGGCCTGCGACATCCGCATCGCCGCGCAATCGGCCTTCGTCGCCACCGGCTATGCCCGCATCGCGCTATCAGGCGATTACGGCATCGCCTGGCTGCTGACGCGGTTGGTTGGCACCGCCCGGGCACGCGAGCTGCTGTTCACCGGCGATCGCGTCGATGCCATCAGGGCCGAAGCTATCGGCCTCGTCAACCGCGTCGTGCCCGACGACAAATTGCAGACCGAAGCTTTCACTCTGGCAAAATCGCTCGCAGAAGGTCCCCGCCTTGCGCTGCGTTACATGAAGGACAATCTCGACGAGGCCCTGCTGTTCGATTTCGAGACCGCCCGCGACCACGAGGCCGAGCGCCTGATCCGCCTGACCACCACCGCCGATCACAAGGAGGCGGTGCAGGCGTTCATCGAGAAACGCAAGGCGGTGTTCACGGGGAAGTAGTAGCGGCACTCGAGACTCTTTGACCGTCACCCTGAGGCGGCCGCTTCTTCAGCGGCCCTCGAAGGGCGACGGCCCGACTGTTGCTGCGAGTCACGTGTCATGAGCAGCCGGGCCGCTCATCCTTCGAGGCTCCCCGCGCGGCGCTCTACGCCCCGCGTCTCGTACCTCAGGATGACGGGATGCAAATCGCTCCATCCGGGCTACGCGGCGCGCTGAGTGAGGGCAAAAAAAAGCCCGGCTCTGATTGACCAGAGCCGGGCTTGGAGTGGTGTCAGACCGAGGCTGAGGGGCTTTCGGCCTGACGGGAAAGGGCGGCGAGACGCCAGCTCGCGCAGGGAATGTCTTTCGGGGCGACCGAGATGTCCTTGTCGAAGCGCACCAGCTTCCAGTCGTCGGGATGATTGACGAAGGCGAAGCCGTATCTGCGGGCCAGCGCGATCATGGCCTCGTTGGAACGCAGCGTGTCGCCGAACATGTGCTCGGCGCCGAGCGCGGCGGCACGGCATTCGAGATTTTTCATGAGCGCGGTCGCGATGCCGTGACCCTGCCAGCGGTCGTCAACCGAGAGACCGAACTCGAGCATCGAGGTCTCGGCATGCAGCGCGTAGCGCGCTTCAGCAACGATCGTCTCGAAGCCGTCGACCTGCTTGGTCGCGACAACTGTGAAACGCTCACGTTCACCGACCTGAAGGAAATCATTCAGCAGGCCCTTCGGCAATTCGCTGATCGCGCCGAAGAAGCGGTTGTAGCGGGAGCGGGTCGAAAGCGAACGGAAATAGTGCTGAAGCTCTTCAGTGTCCCGCGGCTCGATGAAGCGAACGTTGATCGCCTCGCCCTGCCGGGTGAGCAGCACATCCGAATACTGCTTCAGATCTTCCAGACGAAGAATGCTCATGACATGTGCCCTGGAGAGAGGGACCGCCGGCGCCCCTGTGAACAGGCGGCGCCGGCCTGGCGGCCAATCAGGCCCGCCAGAAGGGTTTGTCAGCCTCGTAGGCAATGTCAGTCCAGGACAGGCCGACGTCGTGGAGATCACGGGCCGTCCAGTGGGCGAGTTCGCGCCGGGTCCGGTAGCGCTCGTGCCAGACGTGAAGGGTCTCGCCGATCTGCTGGAGCAGGCCAGGCGCATGATGATTTGTCATCGAATTGTGGGTCAAAGTAGACATTTTCAGCTCCTTGAGCTAACTTGACCGCTAATATCTGCTTCCTACCGCGCTGCGACAAACGACAATTTGTACCTCTTCGCATGAAATAACGTCATGCATCCTGTTGCCAGATGACTGCCAGATTGCCCTCCCTGAACGGATTGCGGGCCTTTGAGGCCGCCGCACGCCATCTCAGCTTCACGCTGGCGGCGTCCGAACTGAACGTGACCCAGACCGCGATCAGCCATCAGATCCGCAGGCTCGAGGAGGAGCTCGGCATCCGCCTGTTCATCCGGCAGAACCGCGCGCTGGCGTTAACGCCGGAGGCGCGCGACTACCTCCCGGGCGTCCGCGCCGCCTTCAACGACCTGCGCCTGGCCACCGACCGGCTTCTGCGCAAGGACGACGACAAGGTGCTGACGGTCTCGACGCTGGCCTCGCTCGCCGCCAAATGGCTGCTGCCGCGGTTGACCGATTTCCAGGAGCAGCACCCCGGCATCGACGTCCGCATCACGACATCGACGAGCCTCGTCGACTTCCAGCGCGACAATGTCGATGCCGCGATCCGCTATGGCCGCGGGCAATGGCCGGGCCTGCGCGCCGACTGGCTGATGGCGGACGAGCTGTTTCCGGTGTGCAGTCCGTCGCTGCTGCGCGGCGACAGGCCGCTGCGTCAGCCGGAGGATCTGAAGGGCTATCCGCTGCTGCACACGTCCAACGCCAACAGCGATGACTGGCGGCTGTGGCTGACGGCGGCGGGCCTGCCGGCCGATATCGCGCGGCAACCCGGCATCACCTTCGACATGATCTTCATGACCATCCAGGCCGCGATCGACGGCATCGGCGTGGCGATGGGGCGGACGTCCTACGTGCAGGACGACATCGCCAAAGGCCGGCTCGTGGTGCCCTTCAAGATCGCGCTGCCTGCCGACGCCGGCTTCTACCTAGTTGCGCCCGAGGGCCGCCGGGAGGCGCCGAAGCTGGTCGCGTTCCGCGACTGGATGATCGCTGCAACGCAAAATAAAGCCTGAAAAATCATCGGCTTCCGCACTGAAATCGGTTGACTCGCCGCGCCCCGCGCGGGAGGGGTAGGACAGATTGTCGCAGCATCAATCTGTCGGCTTGCCGTGAAACGAGTTCCGGTTCGGCCACGCCTTTCCAAGGGGAGCAACGTCATGGCTGGACCAGCAACCAATCCGCCCGAGATCAAGTCGCGCATCGGCGCGATCCTGCGCGCCACCTCGGGCAATTTCCTCGAGCAGTTCGACTTCTTCCTGTTCGGCTTCTATGCCGCCGCCATCGGCAAGGCGTTCTTCCCCTCCACCAACGAGACCGCGTCGCTGCTCAACACCTTCGGCGTGTTCTGGCTCGGCGCCTTGATGCGGCCCGTCGGCGCGATCGTGCTCGGCGCCTATATCGACCGCATCGGCCGCCGTCAGGGCCTGATCGTCACGCTGGCCATCATGGCGATCGGCACCGTCGTCATCGCGTTCTGCCCAAGCTATGCGACCATCGGCATTGCGGCGCCCATCATCGTGCTGGTCGGCCGGCTGTTGCAGGGCTTTTCCGCCGGTGTCGAGCTCGGCGGCGTCTCGGTGTATCTCGCGGAAATCTCCACGCCCGGCAATCGCGGCTTCTACACCTCGTTCCAGTCGTCGAGCCAGCAGGTCGCGATCTTCGTGGCCTCGATCCTCGGCTTCATCCTCTCGGAGGTGATGCCGGCCGACACGGTCGCCGCCTGGGGTTGGCGCATTCCCTTCTTCGTCGGCTGCATGATCATTCCGCTGATCTTCTTCCTGCGGCGGACGCTGGAGGAGACGCCGGCCTTCCTCGCCATGAAGAAGCATCCGACCGCGAACGAGGTGTTCGCTTCCGCGCTCGCCAACTGGCGCATCGTCATCTTGGGCATGATGATCGCGGTCCTGACCACGACGACGTTCTACTTCGTCACCGTGTACACGCCGACTTTCGGCAAGACCGTGCTGAAGCTGTCGACGCAGGATGCGCTGCTGGTGACGCTGCTCGTTGCCGTGACCAACTTCTTCTGGAATCCGGTCGGCGGCGCGCTGTCCGATCGCATCGGCCGCAAGCCGGTGCTGCTGACCATCGCCTGCCTGGCGCTCATTACCGCCTACCCGGCGCTGCACTGGCTGGTGGCGGCGCCGACCTTCGGCAAGCTGCTCGCGGTCGAGATGATGTTCTCGTTCTATTTCGGCGTCTACAGCGGCACCATGCTCGGCGCGCTCGTCGAGATCGTGCCGGCGCATGTCCGCACCACCTGCTTCTCGCTGGCGTTTGCGCTCGCAGCCGCGTTGTTCGGCACCTTCACACCGTTCGCATCGACCTTGCTGATCGAGCATACCGGCGACAAGGCCTCCCCCGGCTACTGGCTGATGCTCGCGGCCGTGCTCGGCATCATCGCGGCGTCTGTGGTGTATCGCGGTGGCGGCAAGGCCGTGCCGACCTATGACGCGGTACCGGAGCCGGTCGCGGGGCATTAGCCGTCGTCCCGGCGCGCGCTCTTCTTCACCTCTCCCCGCTTGCGGGGAGAGGTCGGATCGCGCTTGCGATCCGGGTGAGGGGGGACAGGTCTCACGGTTATCTCATCTGCGGAGAGAGGCCCCTCACCCCAACCCTCTCCCCGTAAGAACGAGGCGAGGGAGCGCACTGACCGCGGGGTTAGAGCTCCACCACCACGTAGTCGCTCTCGACCTTCACCGGAATCGTCTCGGCGACATAGGGCCCCTTCACCACGCTGGCACCCGGCTCCACATGGGCCGCATACGCCTTCACGCGAAACCGGCGGGGGTCGCAATAGGACTGGCCGGTGCGGATGTCGAACTCCCAGCCGTGCCAGGGACAGCGGATGATCTCGCCGAGCTTGGTGTATTCGATCTCGCCGGGGTCACTCGATTGCGCGAGGCCGATCAGCGGGCCCTCGCACAAGGCCGCACCCTGATGCGGGCAGCGGTTCATCAGGCCGAAATATTCGCCCTTGATGTTGAAGACCGCGATCGGCCGACCGTCGATCTCCAGAAATTTTCGTGTGCCCGGCGGAAGCTCATCGACCGCGGCAATCACATGTCTTGCCATCAGGAAATTCTTGCCATCAGGAAATGCCGTACAGCTTCTTCGCGTTGCCCAGATAGAACGCCTCGCGATTGTCCTCGCTGACGCCCGCCGGCAACACACGCGACGGCTCGTCATAATCCCAATGCGGATAGTCGGTCGCGAACAGCAAGCGGTCCCAGCCGATCCACTTGATGACATCGAACAGATCCTCGCGCTGTTCCGGATCCTCCATCGGCTGTGTGGTCCACCACACCTGCTCGCGGATATATTCCGACGGCGGCCGCTTTACATGCGGTACCTCGCTCCTGAGGCGCTGCCAGACCTTGTCGAGCCGCCACGCCAGCGACGGCGCCCAGCCGAAGCCGGCCTCGATCATCACCATCTTCAATTTCGGGAAGCGCTCGAACACGCCTTCGAGCACGAGGCTCGCCAGCGCCGATTGCTGGCATTGCGAGTGTCCCACCATCTCCTCGATGTAGAAGCTCGGCCAGCCCGACGGCGTGATCGGGTTGCCGCCGAAGCCGAAGGCGTGCACGCCGACCGGCAGGCCCGCCTCTTCCGCGGCCTGATAGATCGGCCAGTAGCGGCGCTGGCCGAGCGGCTCGACATTGCGGCTGAGCAGCAGCACCTGGACAAAATTCTTGTCGCCGGCGCGCTCGCGGATTTCCGCAGCGGCGGACAATCCATCCTCATTGCCGACGACGATCGAGGCCTTGAGGCGCTTGTCCTTGGAGGTCCATTTGTCGATCTGCCAGTCGTTGATCGCGGAACACAGCGCCGCCGAGAGCTCGTGATTGCGGATGCCCTGCCCGGTGTTGAGCGGGTTGAGCACGCCCAGCTGGATATTGTTGGGATCGAGCAACTGCTTCTGCATGAAGGAGAGCGAGGAGCCCTGCGGGCCACCCTCCGGCGGATAGGCATCGCGGCGTGAAGCGTTGGGCTGAGCCTTCGGATAGGGCGGGCCTTCCGTCATGCCCTGATAGGCATGGACGCCGTAGACTTCGAGATGATGCTGCCAGCGTTTGGCGAGATACGGGTAGAGCTCGGTGCGCGTGGCGCGTGCCGGATGGATGTCGCAGTCCGCAATCGCGGTCTTCGCAGTCAGTGGGGAAGCGGCGTCTTGGCTCTCGCGAAACTGGATATTCATCGCCTTGCCTCCTTTGGCAGCGGGCTCACGTCAGGCGGGGATAGGTTGCATGCGGATTGTCGATCATGATCTTGCGCACGAGATCGGGGGTGAGCCCCTCGGGCAGCGCGTCCTGGCCGTCGAACTGCCAGTGCGGATAGTCCGTGGAGAATAGGACCAATTCGTCGCACTGCATATGATCAAACAGGCGATTTAATGTCGCCTCATCCGGCGGCGCATCAAATGGCTGTAACGAGAAGCGGATGTTGCTGCGCACAATTTCGAGAGGGGCGCGATCGACCCAGGGCGTCTCCATCCGCACCCCGCGCCAGAATTTGTGCAAGCGCCAGAGATAGGGCGAGATCCAGGAGACGCCGGATTCCAGCATCACCATTTTGAGCCGCGGATATTTGGCGAACACGCCTTCGACGATCAGGCTGGTGAGCTGGGTCTGGAACGCCTGGGCCTGACCGACATAATCCTCGATGTGGTAGGAACCCCATCCCACGGCGGTCGGCGGATTGTGATAGGCGGAACCCGCGTGGATACCGACCGGCAGATCGAGCCGTTCCGCGGCCTCGTAGATCGGCCACAATGCGCGCTTGCCGAGCGGCGTGTCGCCCATCACCAGCATCAGCACCTGCACGAAGCGCCTGTCCTGCGTGCAGCGTTCGATTTCGGCGACGGCCTTCTCGATGCTCTGCGTCGGGATCACGATCGAGCCACGCAGGCGTGGATCACGGTCGAGCCATTCCTTCGCCAGCCACGCGTTCAGCGCGCTGCAGAAGGCGGCCTGCATGTCCTCCGAAAACACCATCTGCACGCCGTAAAGCGGATTGCAGATGGCGTAGCTGAGCTGGAAGGGATCGAGCACATGGCGCTGCATGTCCTCCAGGCTCTCGCCCGGCTTGCCGGTCTCGGGGCGCCAGTCGGGCCGTGCCACGATCGGCGAATTCTGCGGATAGGATTGCGAGACGAGATCGACCATGCCGCGCGTCGTCACCTGATCGCGCCAATAATCGCTCAGGTACGGCAGCAGGCTGGTCAGATGCGGCACGGCCGGATGCACATCGCAATCCACCGCGCCGGCGATCAGGGACGCCATGACGTCTCCCTTCTCACGTTTCCTCGTTTTGTCGGCGGCACTTCGCGGCGACCGTCTTGTGTCCCGCCATTCAAGCAGGCCTGCCCGCCGCCCGCAACTCGGCCAAGGCTTCTGTCATATGCTAGGAAGGCGTAGCTCGGTTGCGGATGAACAAGGGGTTTTGGGGATGAAAGAGCTCGTCGGCATTGCGGAACAGGTCGCGGCCAAACTGATCGCGCGCAAACAGACCATTGCGGTCGCGGAATCCTCCACCGGCGGCCTGATCGCGGCAAGCCTGCTCGCGGTGCCCGGCGCGTCGGCCTATTTCCTCGGCGGCGCCGTGGTCTACACCCGCGATGCCCGGCGCGTGCTGATGGATATTTCGGATGAAGGAATGAAGGGCTTTCGTTCCTCGTCGGAGCCCTACGCAAAACTCCTGGCGGAGCAGATGCGCGGCCGGTTCAGCTCCGACTGGGGCCTCTCCGAGACCGGCGCCGCCGGCCCCACCGGCAACCGCTATGGAGATGCCGCCGGGCACAGCTGCATGGCAGTGGCGGGACCTGCGACGGAAGTGATCACGCTGGAGACGGGTGGCAATGACCGCTTCGGCAATATGCAGGTGTTTGCGGCGACGGCGTTGAGATTGTTGCTGAGGAAGCTGGAGGGGTAAGCTGCCGCGTGTGAGCGAGCCGGAGGCAGCCTCAACACAGCTGTCATCGCCCGGCTCGACCGGGCGATCCAGTACTCCGAGGCCGTTGTGATTGATTCGATAGCCCGCGGCGTACTGGATGCCCCGGTCAAGCCGGAGCATGACAGCAGAGAATGAGGCGCGACAGCGGAAGCCCGAGCAGCAGCTACCGCCCCAAATGCCGCATGAAAATCCGCACCACATAGCCGTGCACCCGCGGTGCCTCGTCATAGATATCCGATGCGATCCGCTCGATGGTCTCGCGCAGGGACAAAAACTGCGCCTGGCGCGCGCTGCTTTCGGTGCCCTGCATGCCCGCGAGCGCGTCCATCGCGGCGTCGCTGATCTGGCACTGCACCGCCTCGCTGTCGCTCATCATGGTGAAGCGAAAGGCCAGCCGTTCAAGGTCATGGCCGATGATCTTGTCGCGCAAGAGCGGCATTGAAACAGTCCGGTCGGCCCCGCGCCGACAATGCTGAAAATTGCCCGGCTTGTCAGCCGCAAAGAGACGGGATGCCGCTCTACTGGAACGCGACTTCGGCAAAACTGCGGAGTTTTCGCGAGTGCAGCCGTTCGGACTCCTGCTGCTTCAGCCGCTCCAGCGCCTTCAGGCCGATCTCGAGATGCTGGCCGACGCGACGGCGATAGAATTCGCTGGCCATGCCCGCCAGCTTGATCTCACCATGCAGCGGCTTGTCGGAGACGCAGAGCAGCGTGCCGTAGGGAACGCGGAAGCGATAGCCGTTGGCGGCGATCGCGGCCGATTCCATGTCGAGCGCGACCGCGCGCGATTGCGACATGCGGCGGATCACCTCAGGCCCTGATATCTCCCAGTTGCGGTTGTCCACGCTGGCGACGGTGCCGGTGCGCATCAGGCGCTTCAGTTCGAACCCTTCCAGCCCCGTGACGTCCTCGACGGCCTGTTCGAGCGCGACCTGCATCTCGGCCAGCGCCGGGATCGGCACCCACAGCGGCAGCTCGTGATCGAGCACGTGGTCCTCGCGCACATAGCCATGAGCGAGCACGTAGTCGCCGAGCCGCTGCGTGTTGCGCAAGCCCGCGCAATGGCCGAGCATCAGCCAGGCATGCGGGCGCAGCACCGCGACGTGATCGGTGACGTTGCGCGCATTCGACGGGCCGGTGCCGATGTTGATCAGCGTGATGCCGCGATAGCCCGGCATGACCAGATGAAAGGCTGGCATCTGCGGCGCCCGCACCGGTGCATCCCCGCTGGTGGCACCGCCACTGCGCGTGATCACATTGCCGGGCGCGACGAAGGCGTCGAGGCCCGCCTCGCCGGATTGAAGCCGCTGCTGGCAGGCTTGCGCGAAGGCATCGACATAGAATTGGTAGTTGGTGAAAATGACGAAGTTCTGGAAGTGCTCGGGGTCGGTGCCGGTGTAGTGGTAGAGCCGGCGCAGCGAGTAATCGACGCGGGCGGCGCGGAACAGCGACAGCGGTTCGGGCGCGCCGGGCTGAAGCTCGAAGGTGCCGTCGGCGATGGCATCGTCCATGGTGGCGAGGTCGGGCACGTCGAATGCGTCGCGCAGCGAGCGCGCGACGGGCGAATTCTCGCTGGTGGTGATCGCGGCCTCGATGTTGATGTCGCGGCGATAGGCGAAGTGAACCGGAATCGGTTCGACGGATTCGCCGATCTCGACGGGAATGCCGTGGTTCTGGATCAACAATCCGATCTGCTCGGTGAGATAGGCACGAAACAGATCCGGCCGCGTCACGCTGGTCTCATGCACGCCGGGCCGGGCGACGAACCCGTAAGCAAGCCGCGAATCCAGCCGCGCATGCGTCGCGGTGGTGAGGCGGACGAAGGGGTAGTAGGCTCGCACCCGCGTCGTGATCGCTTCGCCGCCGACATAGGCCTCGAAGCGGTCGCGCAGGAACTTCGTGTTGCGCTCGTAGATGTCTTCGAGGCGGGCGACGGCCGCGGCGGCATCGGAGAAGGATTCGGTGGCGATGGTGGGTGGGGATTGCATGGGTCGACCGCCGGGTTGCAGGGCTTGAGTCGAACTATAGCAAAGAAGGCGGTGCCGTAGGGTGGGCAAAGCGAAAGCGTGCCCACCCGGAGCGAGCATCACGCACACAGCCGTCATGCCCCGGCTTGACCGGGGCATCCAGTACGCCGCGGCCCCTCGATTCGATCTCTGACGTCTCTGGAATACTGGATCGCCCGG
The DNA here is from genome assembly GCF_052076015.1 of Bradyrhizobium sp. 930_D9_N1_4. Taxonomy (NCBI): domain Bacteria; kingdom Pseudomonadati; phylum Pseudomonadota; class Alphaproteobacteria; order Hyphomicrobiales; family Nitrobacteraceae; genus Bradyrhizobium; species Bradyrhizobium sp. 930_D9_N1_4. The sequence goes on along the minus strand of NZ_CP197236.1, from coordinate 852,214 downwards.
TCAAGCCGGGCGATGACAGCAAGTATGAGGCGCGCGCCGGAACGACGCGCTTTTCGCGCGTCACTTCTCCCGGAACGCCCGCATCAACTGGTCGTGCAACGGCTTCAGCAGATAGGACAGCATGGTGCGGTCGCCGGTCTGGACGAAGGCTTCCGCCGGCATGCCGGGGATGAGCTTTGAATCGCCGAGCTTGGCGACCTCTTCCGCGGGCATTGACACACGGATCGTGTAGTAGCTCTGGCCGGTGCGCTGTTCGGTGGTGACATCGGGCGAGACGCGGGTGACGAAGCCGTTGAGCTCGGGCGTGGTGCGCTGGTTGAAGGCGGACAGGCGCAGCAGCGTCTTCTGGCCGATCTGGAGCTTGTCGATGTCGACCGGATTGACCTTGGCCTCGACCTGGAGGTCGTCCGCTTGCGGCACGATCAGCATCAGGGCGTCGCCGGCGGTGACGACGCCGCCGACGGTATGCACCGTCGATTGCAGCACCATGCCGTCCTGCGGCGCGCGGATGTCGACGCGGCGGAGCTGGTCCTCGGCGGCGACCTTGCGCTCGATCATTTCGCCGACCTTGTCATTGGTCTCGCGCAAGTCCTTGGAGACCTCGCTGACCATATCCTTGTCGACCTGGATGATCTGGAGCTCGGTCTCGGTGATCTTGCCCTTGGCCTGTGCGCGCGAGGCGATGTATTGCGCGCGCTCGCCGTTGAGCCGGGCGCTGTCGCGCTCCAGCTGGGTCAGACGCGAGATCTGGACCAGACGCTTGTCGTAGAGTTCGCGGACACCGGTGAGTTCGTTCTGGATCAGCGAGATCTCCTTGTCCTTGGCCTTCTCCTGCGCGGACAGGCCCTCGATCTCCTCGTTGAGCTGAAGGACGCGTTCGCGGAGCTGCGCCTTCTGGCCGGCGCGGCCGTTGACACGAACGTCGAACAGCTTGGTCTCCGCAGAGAGCAGCGCGTTGACATCAGGGTCCTTGCCCCGATCGAGCAGGGTTTGCGGGAACTCGATCTTGTCGAGGCCACGCTGCTCGGCTTGCAGTCGCGCCGTGCGCGCCTGCGCTGCATCGAGATTCTTGGTGACGATGGCGAGGTTCGCCTTGGTGACGGTGTCGTCGAGCCGCACCAGGATGTCGCCGGCCTTGACCAGGTCGCCGTCGCGGGCGCGAAGCTCGCCGATCACGCCGCCTGTCGGGTGCTGCACCTTCTTGACGTTGGATTCGACCACGATCTGGCCCGGCGCGATCAGCGCGCCCGAGATCAGCACCGTGGACGCCCAGCCGCCGAGGCCGACGACGAGGACGAAGATGATCGCGAGACCGAGAAGCAGATGAAACCGGATCGAGTCCCGCACGGTCCGCTTTGCGGCAGGCTTGCCACCGATCGCCATCGTGCTCATGCCTTGGCTCCGCCTTCACTGACGATCTTGATCGGCGCCGGCGGCGTCACGCGCGGCTGGAGCACCTGGGCGAGCACCTGCTCCTTCGGCCCGAAGGCCTGCATGCGGCCGTCACGCAGCACCAGGATCTGGTCGACCGCCTCGACGCCGATCGGGCGATGCGCCACCACGATGACGATGGCGCCGCGGTCGCGCGCCGAGCGGATCGCGCGGGTCAGCGCCTCGTCGCCTTCGGTGTCGAGATTGGAGTTAGGCTCGTCGAGCACGATCAGGAACGGATTGCCGTAGAGCGCGCGCGCCAGCGCCACGCGCTGCGCCTGGCCTGCGGAGAGCGCGGTGCCCTGCTCGCCGACCTGCGTGTTGTAGCCCTCGCGCATCTTGATGATCATCTCGTGCACGCCGGCTTCCTTGGCCGCCGCGATGATGCCGTCCGAGGTCGCCTCGGGATCGAAGCGGCCGATATTCTGCGCGATGGTGCCGCCGAACAGTTCGACGTCCTGCGGCAGATAGCCGATGTGGCGGCCGAGGATGTCGGACGACCATTGGTCGAGCGCCGCGCCGTCGAGCCGCACCTTACCACGGACCGGGTGCCAGACACCGACCAGCGCACGGATCAGCGAGGATTTGCCGGAGCCGCTCGGTCCGATCACGCCGAGGCCGTTGCCGGCGGCGAGCGCGAAGGTGACGTCCTGCACGATCAGGCGCTGATCGCCCGGCGGCACCATGGCGATGCCTTCGACCGAGAGGCGGCTGGTGGGCGCCTGCAATTGGGTCGGCATCGTCTGCGCCGGCATCTGCTCCAGCAGGCGGGTGAGGCGCTGCCAGCTCTGGCGGGCCGCGACGAATGATTTCCAGTGCGCGATGGCGAGATCGACCGGCGCCAGCGCGCGGGCGGACAGGATCGAGCCGGCGATGATGATGCCGGCGGTCGCCTCCTGGTGGATGACGAGATAGGCGCCGACCGCGAGCACGGCCGATTGCAGCATCATGCGCAGCACTTTTGCGACCGCGCCGAGGCCGCCGGCGACGTCGCTGGCACGCTGGTTGCCGTCGAGATATTTTTCGTTGGCCTCGCTCCAGCGTGCGTTCATGCGGCCGGTCATGCCCATCGACACCATGACTTCGGCGTTGCGGCGGCTGGAGGCGGCGAGATCGTTGCGCTGGGCGGCAAGGCCCATCGCCTCTTTCGCCGGCTGGCGGGACATGAACTCGGTAACCACCGTCAGTCCGACCAGGATGATGGCGCCGATCAGGGCGGTGACGCCGATCATGACGTGGAAGGCGAAGCAGATGGCGAGATAGAGCGGCAGCCAGGGCAGATCGAAGAACGCGCTCGGGCCCATGCTGCCGAGGAAGGAGCGGACATTGTCGAGGTCGCGCAGCGGCTGCAGGCCCTCGTTGCGGTTGCCGACCAGCAGCGGCAGGCGCACGACGGTGTCGAACACACGCTTGTTGAGGGCTTCATCCAGCGCGGTGCCGATCCGCCCCAGGATCCGGTTTCGGATCATGTCGAGCACGCCCTGCGCCATGTAGAGGAAGCTGGCGAGGATGATCAGGCCGACCAGGGTCGGAACGCTGCGGCTCGGCAGCACCCGGTCGTAGACCTCCAGCATGAAGATCGACCCGGTCAGATAGAGCAGGTTGATCATGCAGCTCATCAAGCCGACGCCGACGAACGCCGTGCGACAGGCGCGCAAGGCGTCACCGAGCTCTGAACGGCGGACGCCATGGAGGGCTGCCATCAGTCTGATCTCTTTCAGATGAGGGGCCAAGGCCCCTGATTTCACAGGCGGTTCAGGGGTACTCGCCCCGGATTAACAACGCGTCTCCCCAGCGGCCGACGCTGCCGAATTCATCCAGAACCCCGAGGCGCCACATCACCCCCTGACGGCCCCGCACGCAAGTCCGGTATTTCACAGTCTTTGCGGCTTTTTATAGCAGAGATCGCGGCCTCTCCCCAGCAGGGGAGAGGCGAAATATTCCGTCTCGACGAGCCAATGTGACGTCAGAGCCGGCCGCCACCGCGCACCAGCCGCACCACCAGCAGCAGGATGACGGCGCCGATCGCGGAATAGATGATCTCCGAGACCAGACCGCCGCCGATATGAATGCCGAGCTTCGGGAACAGGAAGCTCGCGACGAATGCGCCGGCGATGCCGACCACGATGTCACCGATGATGCCGAACCCGCTGCCGCGCACCACCTTGCCGGCGAGCCAGCCGGCGACGAGACCGACGAACAGGATGACGATGAGGCTTTGGCCAGAAATGTACATAAGGTGAAGTCCCTCTCCATGAACGGCCCCATGGAACTGGAACCGGGATGAATGGGGTGTGAATGCTGTTCCCGCCGGCCGGGTTGCGCCTGCGGAAACAAAAAATGTCGAAAACAACCCCATGCACAGTAGAAACGCGCCCGGCCGTGTGCGCGGGGTGAACTGTGACAAGCCGGTGTTGTCGTGGAGGAATTTTAAAGGGAGGAGCGCCCCGGCTACGACGCCGCCGTCACCGGCTCCGCCAGCACACACCTTGCCGCCCGGCCCGGTCCCACGTCGACATTCGGCGGCAGTTGCTCGACGCAGCGCGGCTCGGCGAGCTTGCAACGGGGGGCGAAGGAGCAATTGTGGGGTTTTTCGGCCAGCGACGGCGGGGTGCCGGGGATGGTTTCGAGGCGGGCGCCTCGCTTGGCGCCGTGGACCGTCGAGGCGAGCAGGCCCTTGGCGTAGGGATGCACCGGACTACGGACGATGTCGCGCAAGGTCCCCTGCTCCACGATCTGGCCGGCATACATCACCGCCACGCGGTCGCAGATTTCGATGGCGACACCGATGTCGTGGGTGACGAAGATCACGGACATGCCGAACTCGCGTTGGAGTTCGCGCAAGAGCAACAATATCTGGATCTGCACGGTGGCATCGAGCGCGGTGGTCGGCTCGTCCGCGAGCAGGATTTTTGGACGACAGGCGAGCGCGAGCGCGATCATCGCGCGCTGGCGCATGCCGCCGGACATCTCGTGCGGATAGGCATCGAGGCGGCGCTTGGCCGAGGGAATGCGCACGACCTCGAGCATTTCGAGCGCGCGCGCCCGCCCCTCCGCATAAGACTTGCCTTCGTGGCGGACGACGCTTTCGGCAATCTGCGCGCCAATGGTGTAGACCGGGTCGAGCGCGAGCGCGGGTTCCTGGAAGATCATCGAGACGGTCTGGCCGCGGAACGACGACAGCTGCTCGTCATTCATGGCGAGCACGTCGCGGCCCATCACGTTGACCCTGCCCGTAATCTGCGTGCGCTTGCGCGGCAGCAGCCGCATCAGCGCACGCAGGGTCACGCTCTTGCCCGAACCGGACTCGCCGAGCAGGCCCAGCACCTCGCCATCCCCGAGCGAGAGATTGAGATCGTTCACGGCATAGACCGTGCGCTCTCCGGTGAAACGGATGTTGAGGCCTGAGATGTCGACGAGCTTTGTCATGACGGCAGTTTGGGTACCCGGTCGTGATAGTCTGTGACGCGCTGGAATGCGGCGCCGATGGTAAGCAGGGTCGCTTCATCGAAGGAGCGGCCGATCAGCTGCATGCCGACCGGCAGGCCGCTTTTGGTGAAGCCTGATGGAATCGTCAGCGACGGCAGGCCGAGATAATTCACCGGACGGGTGAACAACGTCAGCCGCTGCACCATGGCCGGCGCGTTCGGTCCGCCGCCGACATCGCTCTCCTCGATCGTCGGCGCCGGCACGGGCGAAGCCGGCGCAAGGATCGTGTCGACGCCGGCCGTGGCCGCATTGTGCGCGGCAAGCGCGGGACCGCGCCAGCGCATCGCCTCGAGATAGGTAATGGCGGGAACGGCAAGACCGTTCTGCAGCCGCATCAGCACCTGCGGGCCGTAATCCTGCGGACGCTCGATCATCCAGCGCTTGTGGAAGGCGGCAGCTTCCGCCGCGAGCACGAGCTGGCTCGCCGAGGACAATTGCCGCTGGTCCGGCAGCTCGACCGTGACGATGTCGGCGCCCTCGCGCTTGAGCACCGCGATGGTCTCGTCCAGCACGCGCGCGACCTCGCTGTCGAGATCGTCGACATAGAACGACGAGGGCACGCCGACCTTGAGGCCCTTCAGCGAGCCCCTGGTTGCCGCAACATAGTCCGACACCGGCTCATGGCTACAGGTCGAATCCGCAGGATCGGCGCCTGCCATCAGCGCCAACAGCAACGCGCAGTCTTCAGCGGTGCGGGCGAGCGGGCCGACGGTGTCGAGCGATTGCGACAGCGGCATCGCGCCGGCGCGGCTGACACGGCCGACGGTGGTCTTGAGACCCGTGACGCCGCAGAAATGCGCGGGCATGCGGATCGAGCCGCCGGTGTCGGAGCCGAGCGCCGCATAGGTCAGGCGCGCTGCGACCGAGGAGCCGGAGCCCGAGGACGAGCCGCCGGTGATATGCGCGACGTTCCAGGGATTGCGCACCGGCCCGTAATGGGCGTTGTGCCCGGTCGGACCGTAGGCGAACTCTGCAAGGTGCAGCGTGCCGAGGCGGACCTGGCCGGCATCCTTCAGGCGCTGCAAGGCGGTGGAGGTCACCGTCGGAACGAAGTCGCGCCGGATCAGCGAACCGCAGGTCGAGACGTGGCCGGCATCGTAATACATGTCCTTGTGCGCGAGCGGCACGCCATGCAGCGGACCGCGGCTATTGCCCTTGGCCAGCTCGGAATCGGCGGTCTCGGCCGCCTTCAGCGCCGCCTCAGCCTCGATCGACATGAAGGCGTTGAGATGCGGTTGCCATTGCGCGATGCGATGCAGCAGCGCGCGCGTCACCTCATGCGAGGACAGCTGCTTCATCGCGATCGCACGCGCGACCTCGGTGAGCGTCATCAAGGCAGGCTCACGGCTCATTTCGACACCTTCTGCGTCTGCGCGATCGGATAGAGCGCAGGCTCGAGGTCGAACGGCAGCGTGCCGGCGATGGCCTCAAAGCCTTCGAAGGCAGGTCCGATGGAGCTGGAGATGCGGGTCGCGATCTCGTCGTCCACGGGGACGCCCGCGACCTGCGCGATCGGCTTGATCTCCTTCGGTGTCGGTCTCGTCATGCGGTTTCCTCTGCGGGCGCGCGGCTATGGCCTGAACCCGGAATTGCCATGTAGCACGCGGCCTCGTGGCCCATTCTATCGACGGCCGTGAGCTTTGGTGCTGCATTTGCGCAGAGCGGCTCCGCAAACGCGCAACGGGTGCGGAAGCGGCAGCCCGGGGGCGGATCGATCGGATTGGGCGGATCGCCCGTGATCGGCGGCTTCTCGGTGCGGCGATCGGGATCGGAGGACGGCATCGCAGCGAGCAGCGCGCGCGTGTAGGGATGCGCGGGGCTATCCCAGACCCGGTCGACCGGGCCGAGTTCCACGACCTCGCCGAGATACATCACCAGCACGCGGTCCGAGATGTAGCGGACGACATTGAGGTCATGGCTGATGAAGAGATAGGTCAGGCCGAACTCGCGCTTGAGATCGGCGAGCAGATTGAGCACCTGCGCCTCGACGGATTTGTCGAGCGCGGAGACGGCTTCGTCGAGGATCACCAGGCGCGGCGACAGCGCCAGCGCACGCGCGATGTTGACGCGCTGACGCTGGCCGCCGGAGATCTCGTGCGGATAGCGGTTGGCGAAGTTTGCAGGAACCAGGCCGACCTTGCCGAGCAGCTCCCGCGCCAGCGCACGCGCCGCGCCGTCCGCCATGCCGTGGACCTTGGGGCCGAACGCAATCGATTCCTCGATGGTCAGACGCGGATTGAGCGAGGCGTAGGAGTCTTGGAAAACCATCTGCATGCCGCGGCGCAACTCGCGCAGCGACAAGGACTGGCCGACGGTCATGCCGTCATAGATGATGTCGCCGGTATCGCGCGGCATCAAATGCATCAAGAGGCGCGCGGTGGTGGACTTGCCGCAGCCGGACTCGCCGACGATGCCGACGGTCTCACCCTTCGCGACGGAAAAGGAGACGTTGTCAACGGCGCGCACGGTGCGCTTCGCCGCGAACAGGCCGCCGCGCACGGGGAAGTGTTTTGTCAGGCCACTGACCTGCAGCAGCGGCTGCGCGACGCCGCCGACGTCCTCGACCGGCTCCAGCATTTCAACGAATTTGTTGCTCTCGCTCATGGCTAATTCCTGATGTCCATGGCGCTGCGCAGGCCGTCCGAGAGCAGATTGAAGCAGATCGAGACCGCGAAGATCATCGCGCCCGGCAATGCTGCGACCCAGGGATTGACATAGATCGCGGTGCGCAAGGTGTTCAGCATCAGCCCCCATTCCGGCTCCGGCGGCTTGGTGCCGAGCCCGAGGAAGGAGAGGCCGGCGGCCAGGATCATCGAGACCGAAATCAGGCTGGTGGCGTAGACGAAGATCGAACCCAGCACGTTGCCGAGAATGTGGACGCGCATGATGGTGAAGGGACCGGCACCTGACGCACGCGCGGCCTCGACGAAATCCATGTTGCGCACGCCGGTGGTGACGCTTTCGGCGACGCGGGTGATCTGCGGCACGAACACGACCGTCAACGACACGATGGAATTGAGAATGCCGGCGCCGAGCGCGCCGGAGATCGCGATCGCCAGCAGCACGGAGGGGAAGGCATAGAACACGTCGATCGTGCGCATGATCGCGGTGTTGAGCTTGCCGCCGACATAGCCGGCGACGAGGCCGAGCGAAGTACCGATGCAGAACGCGAGGATGACAGGCAGAATGCCGATCACCAGCGACAGCCGGCCGCCATAGATCAGCCGCGCCAGCATGTCGCGGCCGAGCTCGTCGGTGCCGAGCGGGTAACCCACCGTGCCGATGTGGCGGAGGCGACGGATCATCGAACCCTTGTAGGGATCTTCGAGACCGAGCCATGGCGCGAGCACCGCGGAGAGGAAGATCAAGAGCAGCACCAGCGCGCAGGCCATGCTGACCTTGTCGCGCCGGATGCGGCGGCCGACGGTCGCCCAATAGCCCCGCGCCTTGGTGGCAGGCGCGGCCTGCAGCGCGGCATCGGCGGTGGCTGACAACGGAAGCTCGCTCATCGGCTGGCTCCCGGTCGATATTGATGCAATCGGTGCAAGCCAAGGACGCGGTGCACCTCGCCCGCTTGCGGGAGAGGTCGGCGCGAAGCGACGGGTGAGGGTTTTCTCCTCTGGGGGGGTCTCGCGAGCGGAGACACCCTCTCCCCAACCCTCCCCCGCAAGCGGGGGAGGGAGCGCACCTTTTGCTTGGCTACAGCTGGGCTCATTTCATCAGCCCCGCTTGATGCGCGGGTCGATCGCGGCTTGCGCGATGTCGACCAGGAGATTGAGGAAGACGAAGAACAGCGCCAGGATCAGGATCGTGCCCTGCAGCAGCGGCAAGTCGCGCTGGAAGATCGCCGAATTCAAAAGGAAGCCCGAGCCCGGCCAGGAGAACACGGTCTCGATCAGGATCGAGCCGCCGAGCATGTAGCCGAGCTGAAGCCCCATCACCGCGAGCGCGGTGGGCGCGGCATTCTTGATGACGTGGCGGAACACGCCGGTTTCGTGCAGGCCTTTTGCGCGGAGAGCCTCGACGAAATCCTGGCTGAGGATGTCGCCGGTCAGCGCGCGCACGGTGCGCGTGACGATGCCCATCGGGATCACCGAGGTCGTGATCGCCGGCAGCACGAGATATTGCAGATGCGCCCAGTCCCACGCCCAGGCCGCGGACCCGCCGGGTCCGGCACCGACCGCGGGCAGCCAGTTCAGCTGCACCGAGAAGATGATGACCAGCACCATGCCGAGCCAGTAATGCGGCACGGAGACGCCGGCGATGGCAAAGGAGGTTGCGACCTTGTCGATCCAGGTCTCGCGGAAATAGCCGGCGATCAGGCCGAGCAGGATGCCCATGGTGAAGCCGATGATGGCGGCGGCAATCGCCAGCGTGACGGTGTTGCCGACCGCGCGCATGACCTCCGCGAGCACGGGGCGGCCCGTCGCGATGGAGTTGCCGAGATCGCCATGCAACGCGCGCATCAGCCAGAGGCCGAACTGCACCGGTAGCGGGCGGTCGAAACCGTAGGCCGCGCGCAATTGCGCGGCAAGCTCCTGCGAGGCATCCGCCGGGAGCACCGCGACGAGTGGATCGCCCGGCGTGATGTGCACGAGCAGAAAGCACACCAGCGCCACGCTGATGACGATGGGGATGACATAGACGATGCGTCTGGCGATATAGGCGAGCACTTGGTTCTTTCTTCCTTCTCCCCTTGTGGGAGAAGGTGGCGTAGGCCGCCTTCGGCGGCCGTTCTTAAAATCGACGCTGAAGCGAAGCCACCCTCTCCCACGAGGGGAGAGGGTGCATCGAGTTCGTGGCTAGCGCCACACTACTTCATCGACACCAGCGAGAAGTCGATGAACCAGCTCTTCGGCTGCACGACGCCCGTCACCTTCGGGCTGATGGCGCGGGGGCCGACGTCGTGGGCGACGTAGAGGAAGGCGGCGTCGTCCACCGAGGCCGCGTGCAGCTCGGCGAGCGCAGCGTCGCGCGCGGCGGGATCGAAGGTCTGGCGGGCCTTCTTCACCAGCTCGTCGAACTTGGGATTGTTGTTGAAACCCCAATTGTTCGAGACCGGCGGCGCCATGCTCGATTGCAGGAAGCGCACCAGCGCGAAGAACGGATCCATCGCCGCATAGGTGACGTTGGTCGCATTCGCACCGTTGGCAGAGGGATCCTTGGCGCCGCGGCGCCAGTTGGTGAACAGCGTATTCCACTCGATGACGTCGAGCTTCACGTCGAAATAGCATTCGGCGAGCGCTTGCTGAAGATATTCGTTCATCGGCAGCGGCTGCATCTGGCCCGAGCCGGAGGCCGAGGTCTGGGTCTTCACCTCGAGCTTCTTGTTCGGACCGTAGCCGGCCTCCTGCATCAGCTTCTGCGCAGCCGCCTTGTCATACTTGATCTCGAAGGTCGGCTTGCCGCGCCAGGGATGGCCGGGCTCGAAGGTGCCGGTCGCGGGCACCATCAGGCCGGCGAGCAAGCCGTCCTTGAGGCCCTCGCGATCGATGCAGAGATTGGCGGCCTTGCGCACGCGGATGTCGTTCCAGGGCGAGCCCTCGATGCGCGAGAACTGCCAGGGCCAGACATGCGGCTGCTCGTTGGCGTAGAGCTTGAAGCCGCGCTGCTTCAATTCGGGCAGAGCGTCCGGCGCGGGCGCCTCGACCCAATCGACCTGTCCGGAGAGCAGCGCCGCAGTGCGCGCATTCGCTTCCGGCATCGGCAGGAGGATCATCTTGTCGACCTTGGGCACGCGCGCCTTGTCCCAATAGGTCGCGTTCTTGACCAGCTCGAGCCGCTCACGCGGGGTAAAGCCCGCCATCTTCCACGGGCCGGTGCCCGAGGCGTCCTTGGCGAACGCGGTCCATGCGGCTTGCGACTTCGCCTTGGCGTCGGCGCCTTCGGCCTTGTCGTAGAAGGCCTGCCACTTCGCCGGGCTCGCCATGAACAGATTGGTGAGGTTGATCGGCAGGAAGCTGTCGGGCTCCTTGGTGGTGAGCTCGACCGTCATGTCGTCGATCTTCTTGGCGGAGGCCAGCGTCGGCATGCGCGACGCGGTGACGCCGACCTGGCTGGCGTCGAACTGCGGCGCGTCCTGCTTCAGCACCTTCTCGACGTTCCACACCACGGCGTCGGCGTTGAACGGCGAGCCGTCATGGAAGGTCACGCCGGGACGCAGCTTGAAAGTCCATTTGGTCTTGTCGGCATCGTCCACCTTCCATTCGGTGGCAAGGCCGGGGATGACAACGCTCGCCTTGTCGGCAGAGGACAGGTCCCAGCCGGTCAGCGCGTCATACATGGTGAGGCCGGTGAAGCGGTTGCCTTCAAAGCCCTGATCGGGCTGGCCCAGCGTGCGCGGAATATCGGCAGCAGTCATGCCGATGCGCAGCACGGTGTCGGCGCTCGCGACGCGCGGCCAGGCGGCCACCGTCGTCAGGGCCAGCGCCGCAATCAGTGCCGCGCGCGTCGTCGTCTTCATAAGCATCGCCTCAATCCTTTTCGGCTTTCGATGACTAATTTTGATGCAATCGTATGCAATGGCTATGCCAAGGAGAAACTTATTCTGCAAATTGCCCCTGCGGCGACAAGTCCTTGTGACGGGGCGGGTGCAAGCGCCCTGTTCTGCCTATTCTGGCATCAAGCTTGCAAGTTTAGCTCCGAATGTTCTCCCTGGAGCTTTGGGCCAATGCGTATCCGTCTATCGACCTGTCTCGCCGTGCTTGCGCTGGCGGCTTCTGCAATCCCGGCGCGCGCCGAAACGGTGGTGCGCTATGGCATCTCGATGGCGGATATCCCGCTGACGACCGGCCAGCCCGATCGCGGCGCGGGCGCCTATCAGTTCACGGCCTACACGATCTACGATCCGCTGGTGGCTTGGGAGATGGACGTCGCCGACCGGCCCGGCAAGCTGGTGCCGGGCCTCGCGACCGAATGGAAGGTCGATGACACCGACAAGAAGAAGTGGCGCTTCAGCTTGCGCAAGGACGTCAAGTTTCACGACGGCAGCGAGTTCAACGCCGACGCCGTGATCTGGAATTTGGACAAGGTGCTCAACGACAAGGCGCCGCAGTTCGACAAGCGGCAGAGCGCGCAGGTGAAGACCCGCCTGCCCTCGGTCGCCAGCTACGCCAAGATCGACGATTCCACAGTGGAGATCACCACCAAGGCGGTCGATTCCTTCTTCCCCTATCAGATGCTGTGGTTCCTGGTGTCGAGCCCGGCGCAATACGACAAGCTCGGCAAGGATTGGGACAAGTTCGCGAGCCAGCCCTCCGGCACCGGCCCGTTCAAGCTGACCAAACTGGTGCCGCGCGAGCTCGCGGAGCTCAGCAAGAACCCCGACTATTGGAACAAGAAGCGCATCCCGAAGGTCGACAAGATCGTTCTGGTGCCGATGCCGGAGGCGCTGACGCGCACCAATGCGCTGCTTGCCGGGCAGGTCGATCTGATCGAGACGCCCGCGCCGGATGCCGTGCCGCAGTTGAAGGCGGCGGGCATGAAGATCGTCGACAACGTCACGCCGCATGTGTGGAATTATCACCTCAGCGTGCTGCCGGGTTCGCCCTGGACCGACATCCGCCTGCGCAAGGCGCTCAATCTCGCCATCAACCGCGACGAGGTCGTCGGCCTGATGAATGGCCTCGCAAAACCCGCCAAGGGCCAGGTCGACCCGTCGAGCCCGTGGTTCGGCAAGCCGGCCTTCGAGCTGAAATATGATCTGGCTGCCGCGAAGAAGCTGGTCGAGGAGGCCGGCTACTCCAAGGCAAAACCGCTGAAGGCCACTTTCATCATCGCGCAAGGCGGCACCGGCCAGATGCTGTCGCTGCCGATGAACGAATTTTTGCAGCAGAGCTTCAAGGAGATCGGCATCGACATCGAGTTCAAGGTGGTCGAGCTCGAGACACTCTACACGCATTGGCGCAAGGGCGCGGCGGACGAGATGAACGCCGGCATCACCGCCAACAACATCGCCTATGTCACTTCGGACCCGCTCTACGCCATCGTCCGCTTCTTCGCCTCCGACCAGATCGCGCCCGTCGGCGTCAACTGGGGCGGCTACAAGAACCCGAAGGTGGATGCGCTGATCAACGAAGCCAAGCAGACCTTCGACACCGCCAAGCAGGACGATCTGATCGCGCAGGCGCACGCCCTGATCGTCGACGACGCCGTGCTGGTCTGGGTCGTCCACGACACCAACCCGCATGCGCTGTCGCCGAAGGTCAAGCAGTTCGTGCAGGCGCAGCACTGGTTCCAGGACCTGACGACGATCGGGACGGAGTGAGGCGGATACCGGTGTCGTAGGGTGGGCAAAGCGTAGCGTGCCCACCACCTCTCCATACGGCGCGAGATCGTGGGCACGGCGCTTTGCGCGCCTTTGCCCACCCTACGGGAGCTATATTTGAAGCTCGCGCGTCAAACTCAACCGTCGTCCCGGGCAAGCGAAGCGCAGACCCGGGACCCATAACCACAGGACGTCGTTTGGCGACGGCTCGGAGTTACCAACTCGCGCCGCACTTCTCCCTGTGGTTATGGGTCCCTGCGTTCGCAGGGACGACACCTTTGGTGTAGCAGCAGCGCAGCGCCTCACATCTACTTCGTCAGCAGCGCATACGCCCCGTTCCAGCCTTCCGCCGGCGGATTGAGCTGGAAATCCCTGATGCGCGCTTCGTAGAGGTTGAACAGCTTTTCCAGCGTGTCGGCGTCTTCGCTCTTGCGGCCGCGCTCGATCGCATCCAGCGCGCCCAGCCAGTCGCGGCCACGATAGCAGCCGAGCATCTCGATGGTGATGTTGCGCAGGCGCTGGAAGGCGCCCGAATGCATCACGTCCTCGCGGCCGGCGATGGCGTAGATCACCTCCGGCTCGCTCTTGCCCTTGACCATGATGAAATCGAGCTCGAGGATCGCGAACTTGTCCTTGGCCGCAAGCGCGGTGCTGGATCCGACGATGATCGGGAAACCGTATTCCTTGGTCTGCCCTTCCAGGCGCGACGCCAGATTCACGCAGTCGCCGAGCGCCGTGTAGTTCTTGCGCAGATCGGAGCCCATGTTGCCGACCACGCCGATGCCGGTGTTGAGCCCGATGCCGACATTGAGCGGGATGTAGACGTGACCGCCGTCGGCAGCCTCCTCTTCGCGCTCCTTGTTCACCTCGTCGATCTTCTCCAGCATGCCGACCGCGGCCTCGCATGCATTGATCTCGTGTTCCTTGTCGTCCACCGGCGCATTCCAGAACGCCATGATGGCGTCGCCCATGTATTTGTCGACGTAGCCCTTCCGCTCGAGGATCACGTTGGTCAGCGGGGTCAGGAAGCGGTTCATCAGGGCGGTCAGGCCTTGCGGGTCGCGCTTGTAGCTCTCCGAAATGGACGTGAAGCCGCGCACGTCGGAGAACATGATCGTCACGTCACGCTCCTCGCCGCCCAGGACGAGCTTCTCCGGCGTGAGCTGCTCGACCAGCGCCGGCGACAGATATTGCGCAAACATGCCGCGGATTTCCTTCCGCTGCCGCTGCTCGCGCACGAAGCTCGCGAAGATCAGCGTCAGATAGACCGCGGTGGTCGAGAGCAGCGGATAGGTGAAGTCGATAAGGTAGCGGTACTGCGCGTAGAAGAACCAGGACACGCCGACCAGGATGGCGGCGAACGTCGCGCCCGCGAGCACGAGGCGCACGGGGCCGAGGTTCGGCGTGAAGATGATGACGAGCAGGCCGATGACGAGCGCGGCGATCAGCTCGACGCCGAGCCCGTAGTTCGGCTGGGAGATCACCGCGCCGCTCAGCACGCTTTCCAGCACCTGGGCGTGGATCTCGACCCCGGGCATGGCCCGGGACACCGGCGTGGTCTTGATGTCGTTGAGCCCGACCGCGGAGGTGCCGATCAGCACCAGCTTGCCGGCGATCTTGTTCTGCGGCGCGGTGTTGTCGAGCACGTCGGCGGCCGAAACGTAGATCGACGGGTCCTGGCGGGCATAATGCACCCAGAGCTGGCCGTTCCTGTCGGTCGGAATCTCCATGCCCTTGAGGCGCACGGCCCTGATGCCGGTCTTGTCGGTCCGCACCAGCAGCGTCGGCGTTCCCGTGGCGACGCGGAGGATCTCGAGGCTGAGCGAGGGCATGATGTTGCCCTGGGCTAGCAGGATCATCGGCACGCGGCGGATCAGTCCGTCGCGTTCGGGCCTGATCGTGAACAGGCCGCGGCCCATGGCGACCTTCTCGATGACCGGCACGTTGCGCAGCAGGCCGGGGAATTCGAACAGGAAGCGTTCGGCGCCGTCCTCGCCGACCGTCGCGACGCCGGTGAAGGGCAGCGACTTGTCGATCTCGGACGAGATCGCCCGCTGCCCGGTTTCGCCCAGCACGACGCGCGAGCGCTTGATCGCCTCCGAGAGAATCTGGTCGTTGCTCGGCAACTCGCGAAGCCTGGTGCGGGTGGCCTCATCCAGAGAGCGCATCTGGTCCGCGACCTGATCGGGATTGAGACGGTCGGCCTCCGAAAACACGACGTCGAAACCGATCACCACCGCGCCGTTTTTGGTGAGGCTCTCGATCAAATCTGCGATCCGCGTCCGCGGCCACGGCCACTGCCCGAGCTTCGCAAGGCTCTTGTCGTCGATGTCGACGATGACGACCGGCCGCGCAGCCTTGTGGCGCGGGTCGATCAGCTGAAACATGTCGAAGGTGCGCAGCCGCAATTCCTGCACCGGCGGCGGATCCCAGAGACGGATGCCGGCAAAAACGATCAGCAGCGCAAGGCACATCAGCCGCGCAAAGCCGAACTTCATCGCAAACCATCGCCGCCAGATCTTGAGACGTTTCATGGGGGTTGGATATCACGCTTTTGCGGCGAACGGCAGCGCGGATCGGATGAGCGGGCGATCGCGTCACCCATCAGGCATGGACGATGAAGTCACTCGCCTGGACGTGAGCGACACCCTTCAGGAGAATGGTGTCCGTGGTATTGATGGCGATCAGGGTGTCGCCGGAGTTTGTCGACGAGGCGTGCTGCGCGATCCATGCGGCGTCGATATCGGTCGTCACCACGCTCGTCAGATCGATGTGGTCCTGATCCTGGGTGAAATTCAGGATCGTATCGTGGTTGGAGTGCGCCGCGAATACGAACTGATCCTGATAGTTGGTCCCGAACAGCACGTCCTTGCCTGTCGTGCTGGTGAGAGTCACCGGACCCTGTTCGCTCAGGTTGAAGATCAGATTGATCTTGTCGGTCGCACCATGGCTGTCGGTTACGGTGACCGCGACCATATCGGTGGCAGGGCCCTCGCCCGGCTCGGAATAATTCACAGTCAGAGCACCGGAATTCAACGAAGCGCTTGCATCGCTGTCAGATTGGGCCACAGCCCCGACGGTGAACGTCTCATTGGCATCGGCATCCGTAACAGACAGGCCGCTGACCGTTACCTGATTCTCGACTTGCCTGACGCTGACCTGATCGGTGTTGATGACAGGCGCATCGTTCGCACCAGTTACATCCACCGTGATCTCCGCCGTGGCGGCGGCGCCATGCGAGTCCGTGGTCTGGACCGTGAACGTATCCGTGTGGCCGCCTGCCGACAGCGCGTTGATCGCGGCGGCATTCGGGGCGTAGCTATAGCTGCCGTCGGCATTGACCGTCAGCGCCCCATAGAGGCCTGCGGCCGTGCCATTACTGTCCGCGTTCAGGACGGCATAGGTCAGCGTGTCGCCCGTGTCGACATCGACCCCGGCCAGGTGCCCCATGAGATTCACGAAGGTATCTGGGGCGGCCGTGTCCGTGAACTTGCCGATATTGACATCGGCGAAGGTCGGCGTGTCGTTGGCGCCGGTCAGGTCCACGGTGTAGGCCGCCGTGGTGACTCCACCGTGCGCGTCCGAGACCTGGACCGTAAAACTATCCGAATAATGGGAGCCGTCCGGCAGTGCATTGATCGACGCAGCGTCGGGCACGTACGTGTAGCTGCCGTTGGCGTTGAGCGTCAGCGTGCCGTATTGGCTCGTGACCGAAGCCACCGCGAGGTGATCGGCATTCAACAGGGCGTAGGCCAGCGTGTCGCCAGTGTCGACATCGGTCGCGACGACATGTCCCGTGAGATCGGAGAAACTATCCGGGGATGCCGTATCGGAGAGCGCCCCGAGGCTGCCGGCCGACAAGACCGGCGCATCGTTCGCGCCTGTCACGTTCACCGTGAATGTCGCGGTGCCGATGGCGCCATGGGCGTCCGTGGTCTGGACGGTGAAAGTATCGATGAAGTCGCCTGCCGACAGCGCGTTGATCGCGGCCGCATCGGGGACGTAGCTGTAGGTGCCGCTGTCGTTGACCGTCAGCGCGCCGTAATGGCCGGCGAGCGTCGTCACCGCGGTTGTCCCATCGAGAACGGCATAATGCAGCGTCGCGGTTTCGCCGTGATCGACATCGTTTCCAGCCAGCGTCCCCATGATATCGGAGAAACTGTCGGGCGCGGCAGTGTCCACGAGTGGATCCGTGCTCACCGCCGCCAGCGTCGGCGCGTCGTTCTTGCCGCTGATGGTGATCTCGACATCGGCCATCGTCTTCTGGCCCTGGCCGTCGTCCAGCGTGATGGTGGACACGACCTTCGCGGTCTGGTTCTGGCCTAGGAAATCCAGCGCGCTGTCGGCGACCGAGTAGCTCCAGCTGACCGTGCCGTTGTTCTTGCCGGTCTGCTGAATCGCCAGCGCCTGTTCGAGTGCGGTTTCCTGGCCCGTCAACGTCAGGTGTGTCGTGCCATCGGCGTCGAGCCACGTCACGGACTGGCTCGTGATCGTCGCCGTCGGACGATCGGTCAAATCGATATCGGTGAAAGCCACCGAGCCGGTCGCCGCAGGCGTCGGATCTGACGCGCCGGAGCCGGTGGTGTTTTCAAGCTCGGAGAAGCTCGCCGCCAGCGTCGCTCCGGTCGCGGTAAAGGCCGGCGCATCGTCGACCGCATGGATCGTGATCAGCGTATGACCATTCTCGTCGCTGCCCGCAAAGTGGGTGTCGCGATAATCTCCGACGAGGGTCAGGCTGATGGTGTGGCCATCGTCGCCGGTGACGGTCAGCACGCCACCGCTCGCGGGAGCGTCGGCATTGGGGACATAGACCGCGCTGGTGCCAAGCCCCCACTTGATCATGGTCAGGTCGATCTTATCGTTCGCGGACAGCTCCGCGATCGAGCCGCCAAAATCCGTCGTATCGATCTCAAGCTCGGCGCCGGCACCGGCGAGCGTGATCGTCTGCGACACCGCGCCCTTGACCTCGAGCGTTGCGTCGGCATCGACGATGACGGAGCCCGTGGCCGAGCCCGACAGCGAGCCGAACAGCGTCAGCGTCCCGGTATGAACCTCGAGCGAGCCGGTATCGGTATTGGTGATGTCGCCGGTGATAGTCGCCGTGCCCCAGCTGTCGATGTGGCCGGCGTTCTCGATGCTCAGTCCGTTCCCGGAGATCGACCCGCCATGCAGGTCGATGGCGCCATGATTGACGATCGTAGACGCATTGCCGAACACGCTCGTGCCGGCAACCGTCCAGGTGCCGCCCGCCTCGTTGTTGAACAAGGCGGTAGCGACCGAGATGTTGCCGTTGATATGGCCGGTGTTGTTGATGGTGATGGCGCCGCCGGTCTCGACGATCGCAATGGTCGAGGACGTCACCGTGCCGGCATCGGAAGGGCCAATGGTGCCCGAATTGTCGATCGTCGCCGTGCCGCTCGCGTTCTCCTGGATCAAGATCGCAGCAACGCCATTGGCGCCGACCACCGAGCCGTGATTGGTGATGTGCGTCGAACCTGTCGCGTCCGCATCGTCCTGGTCGATATTGATGCCGGATGAGCTTGTGCCGGTGACGTGCCCGCTATTCGCAACGGTGATGGTGACGTCGCCGTCACCGTGGGAGACGACATCGAGGCCGACCGCGCCGGACACGCCGCCGCCGATGGTTGCCGTAATGTCGCCCGCCCCGTTCGCGCCGTCGTGCAGCACGATGCCGTTGCCGGCGAGGCCGGTGATAGCGCCGACCGTGGTCAGCGAGATGTCGCCAATGCCGTTCTGGGTGACGACGATGCCGTCGGTCGCGCCGGTCAGCGCGCCGCTCGGTGTCAGCACGACGTTGCCGTGGCTGCCGGCCGTCCCGCCCGATGCGGTGAAGGCGAGCGCGGCGCCCTTCCCCGAATTGATGTCGGCGTCGCCGGTGACGGTGAAAGTACCGCCGGTCGTGGACTGGCCGGCGATGGTGCCGGTAAAATTGTGGCTGGTCTTGTCGAGTTCGAGCGTATTTGTGCCGCCGGCGAAGCTGACGGTCTGCTCACCCGCACCGCCAAGCGCGAGCGTCGCCTTGTCGTCGATGATGAGCGTGCCAACGCCGGTGATGCCGCCGGACAGGTCGAGCGTCCCGTCCTGGACTTCGATGATGCCGGTGTTGGTGACGCTGCCCGTGACCGTGTTGCTGCCAGTGCTGTAGAGATTGCCGGCATTGGTCAGGCTGCCGCCGTTGATCACGACGTCGGTCAGATAGAGTTTTGAGATGCCATCGACCGCGATCGACCCGCTGCTATTGGCGATGGTGGCAGTGGTCAGCTTCAACGTGCCGCCGGCCGCCGCTTCGATCAGGCCGTGATTGGTGATGGCGTGCAGGACGCCGGGATCGATCGTCAGCGTGCCGCTGGTGACTGAGACGGTGCCGGTGCTGGCTACGCTCACGTCAGCGTCGTCGACGGCGCTCGTCCCGGTCGATTCCAGCGTGCCCGCGATCGTCACTGTGCCGCCGTCGATCGTTGCCCCGACGAGATCGAGCGTCGAGCCGGACTCGACCGAGACCGTGCCGCTGGTGTTGGTCACCGTCATCCCGATCAGCTTCAGCGTACCGTCGTCTATCGCGGCCAGCGTACCGGTGTTGGTGACGGCCTGGTGGTCGATGTCGAGCTCGGTACCCTTCGCCTGAAGCGTGCCGGCATTTGCGATGGCGGCCGAGCCCGTAGCGGCAAGTGTCAGCAGGCCGCCAACCGCCTCGAGCAGGCCGTTGTTGGTGACGGAAACATTGGTGACCGTCGTCGTGCCGGTCGAGTCCAGCGTGCCGGAGACGTTCAGCGCGCCCCCGGTCAGGCTCGCACCGTTCAGTGTCAGCTTCTTGCTTGTATCGACACCGACGATGCCTTGGTTGGTGATCGCGGCGTTCGCAACGGTGGCGTCGCCGAACGTCAGCGTGACCCCGCTCTCGACCGTCACGGCACCTTTGTTCAGCGTCGCGTTGCCGCCGACCTTGCTGTTGCCGGTGACGTCGATCGTGCCGCCCAGCGCGCCGCTGAAATTGTTGATGGTGCCGCCGATGATCTCGGTGCCGGACAGCGTCAGCGTCTGGCCATCATCGACCTTGATAACGTGGCCGGTGTTGGTGACGATATCGTTGAGAAGCGTCGCAGCGCCCGCGATTTCCAGCGTGCCGGTATTGGTGATCGCCCCCTTGGACGCGGCAGACGCGCCCTGAATCGTGGCACCGTCCTTGAGCTTGACGGTATTGGCGATCACAACGCTGGATTTGTCCGTGATCACCGTGCCGGAAACGGTAACGCCGTCCAGCGTCAGCGCGGCATCGGCGGTGATCGTGCTGATGCTGACCGCGGCCCCGCCGTCGATCTTGCTGGCGCCGGTGACGTCGATCGTGCCGGCGCCCTTGATGACGCCGCCGCTGATCGTGGCGGTGTCGAGCTTCAGCGCGCCAGTGCCGTCGACGATGACATTGCCGCTCGCATTATCGACGGTCGAGCCCAAGTCGATCGCGAGCGCGCTGTTGGCGAGCACTTCGATGACGCCGACATTGGTGACGGTCTCGTTGCGCAGCGCATTGCCGGTACCGCCGGCTTTGAGGCTGGCGTTGTTCTTCAGGACGCCGTTGCTCAGAACCGCATTGCCGGTGAGATCGAGCTCGCCGTTATTCGTGATCGTACCGACGCTCGGCCCGGTCGTCACGATGAGCGTACCGTCGGTGCTGTCGCTCATGCCGGCATTGAGGACATGCCCGTAATAGCTCGCTCCACCGTCGATCGTCGCGCCGTTGACGGTCAGCTTGCCGCTGGCATCGACGGTGATCGCGCCGTTATTCGTGACGCTGGAGCTTTGGTCGATGGTCAGCCAGCCATTCGCCAGCACCTTGATCGTGCCGGTGGAGGTGTTGGAGACGGTCTGATGGGCGAACTCGGCGGTGCCCTTGACGTTGACGATGCCGTAATTATTCAGCGTTCCGTTTTCGATCAGGCTGGTGCCATCGAGCTCCAGCGTGCCCAGAATCATCAGGGTGCCGCCGTCGACCGTCGCGGTATCGACGATCAGCGTCGTACCGATTTCGTTCCTCAGTGTGCCGCCGGCATTGTGGATCGTCGCCAGCGTCTTCAGCGTGCCGCCGGAAAGCTCGATCGTGCCGGAATTGGTGATGGTGGTACCGACAGCGAAGTCGCCGCCGCCCGCGAGCGTCAGCCAGCCCGCATTGGTGAGCACGCTCGTGCCCAGGATCTCCGCCTTGCCGCCGACAGACATGGTACCGGTCGCGGCGTTGGTGAGGATCGAGTCCGCACCCATGTTGAGCGCGCCCGCGATCGTCAGCGAAGCCTGAACAATCACCTTCGGCGGCGGGCCGCCGAAATCGTTCATGGTGATCGACTTCGCATAAGCCGCGGTGTCGATCGTTACCGGATAGGACGGCGTCAGGCCGTGCAGCTGATCGGTGATGACGATGACGTCGTCGCTGATGGTCGGGACCGTGCCGGTCGCCCAGTTGGCCGCGTCCTTCCAGAATCCGCCGGGGGGAACGCCCGGCTTGTTGGTCGCGATCCACACCACCGCGGGCGCGTCGGTGCCCGTGATCGTGACGGTGATGGTCTGCTGCGAGGTGGCGCCCTGCGAATCCGTCAGCGTCACGGTGTAGACCAGCGTCAACACCGCGCCCTCGGGGATGAAGTCGGCGAGGTAGACCGGCAGGTCGGCCAGCGACCAGTTGATCGTGCCGGTGCCGTCCCCGGTGCTGTCGGCGCCCGACGCGATCGCCACCGACATCGCACTCTGGAACGCCGCGAGCGGGCCGGGCGGCACGGTGCCGTCAGGCAGGGTTGCGCTCGTCAGCGCCACCGACACCGTATGCTTGTCGGTGAGATCGACGTCGTCGAAATTCAGTGTGCCCGTCGTCGGCACATCGCTGGTGAGCGGACCGCCCGGCACGCTGGTGCCGCCCTCGAAGGTGATGACCGGAACGCTGGTGGTGATCACCGGCTTGTCGTTGGTGCCGGTGATCGTGATGGTGATGTCGATGTACGAAGATTCGGGGTTGACCGAGAAATTGTTGTTGATGCGGACCTTGTAGGTCAGCGTCAGCGTTTCTCCGGCCGCGAGGAAGTCGAAGACGTGGTCGGGAATCGTGTAGGTCCAGATTGCCGAGCCGTTGTTGCTGTTGGCGCCGTCGGCGGAGACGTTGATCTGGATCTGCGTCGCCGCGATGTCCTGCTTCTGCAGCGCGGAGAGCGTGCCGGTGACGTCCTGCTGGCCGGCGCTCTTGTAGACGTAGTTCGGTGCCTCGCCGACGCTCACCGACACGGTCGGCCGGTCGCCGAGGTTTTGATCGACGAAAGTGATCCGTCCGGAGACGGTGTCGGAATGTGCAGTGTCGCCGGTCGTGTCGGCGCGCTCGGTCAGCGCGAATGCCGACTTCACGTTGCCGTTGAGGTCGAGGCTGCGCGAATCCGGTGGCCCGGGAACACGGTTGCTGGTCCCTGGATTGTGACCAGGCCCCTCTGACCCCTGCGAATTGAGGTTCGTGAAGACCGCTGTGGCGCTGTAGCCGTTCAGGGTCTTGAACATGATACCATCGCTGGTCGGCGTGATGGTATCGGTGAAGTTCGTGGTCAGCTTGGTGTTGGTGTTGTTGTCGGTGAACTTCAGCGTGAACACGTCGGTGATCAGCTTCTGAATGTCCGGCGACATCAGCGCATTGGAGATCGAGACGTTGCCGCCGCTGATCTGGATCATCTGGCCGGCCTGATTGACCGTCGCGATCGGCAGCAGCGTGACCTTGTCGAACAGGATGTAGGAGCCCGTCGTGCCGTTCGGCTCGACCAGCACCTGGAAGCTCGCCTGCGGCTGCGGATCGCCGCCGCCGGCGGGAACGACGAAGTTGATCTGGGTCAGCACCGCCGTGCCGCGGATGCCCATGGTGGCGACCGGCGTGTCGATCTTCATGTCGCCGTGCTTGGCGGTCTCGCCGGCGACGAAGGTGATGGTGCCCGCGACGAGGCTGAGCAGCGAGGAATTGCTCGACCCGTTGGGGTCGTAGACCATCTCGTTCAGCACCATCCGCGCATTGGAGGACAGGCCGAACACGGTGCCGTCGATGAAGGTGATGCCGAGCGTCGAGTCCGCGCCGGTCGAGACCACGTCGCCCTTCTCGACATTGTCGCCGTTGTTCAGGATGACGGAGACGCCGTTGCGGACCGCGGTCGCGCTGCCGGAGAGCTTGGTGACGTGGCCGATGACCTGGGCGGCGGCGATGCCGCCTGCGGCCTGCGCATATTGCACATGGCCGGTGAGAGCGTTGACGATGTCGCCGGTGAGGTGCGCACCATCGGGCGACGCGAGCGCCGCGCGCTTGTCGCCCCTGAAATAATCGTGAACGACGAACTCGTGCCCGTCGTGGGACAGCACGAGGTCGAGACCCGTGCGCTTGAACTCGCCGTTGAAGATCAGGTTCGGGTCGGGAACGACGACCGCGCCGTCGGGCACATGACCATGCGCTTTGGCGGTAAAGGAATCGACATGGGTATAGACGGGCGAACGGGAACCCTGGCCGTCCAAGGGAATCGCGGCGTCAAATTTGCCAGCGTAATTCAACCGGGCACCGTAAAAAGGGTTAAAATCTAAGTAAGTATCGACCGCCTAAGCTTGCATAGCATTACCAAGTCCTTAGTGAAACCATCTATTGCTTGTGTGATTTCGCGTCACTTGGCGGTGGGAGCCCCTGCCGGGCGACAGGGTTACAGAAAAACAGAAGTATATTTTCGAATATTTTGAAGTCGAACTCGTCCCATTCACGCGCATTTCCAGTCATCTAGAGTAATCGATCCCACAAATCCGGCAGCGGATACTTGTGTCATCTTTTCTTCGTAGTGCCCCGCAACATCCTGCGGCAAATACGGAGTTAAATCTGTGACCCAACTAACAGAACCCGTGAAAAAGCGGGTCGTTAGCCATAGGACTCAAATCGGCATTACCGCAACTTGTGCCTGCAATTGATTCCATTTCGCGGCAGTCGGGCCACACCTAGCCGGCGAATCGTAAAATTTTACGCAATTTGGGCAGGCCGATTTCAGCCTGCCCCACGGTTTTGGAGCCCCTGCCGGGCGCGTTAAGCAGTCCAAAACGGCCCATCTCGCACTATCTCCGCGAAAGCAACAAAGCCCGGCACGTCGAGGTCGAGGGGACCTGGCGAAGCCGGAAGGGGATGTCAGATGGAGACCGCTGCTCGCTCGCGCGCCTGGCGCGCTGTCCTTGTGCTGTGTGGATTGATCCTGCTCGGATCGGCCGCCGACCTTCGCGCCGGCACGCTGCTGTCGCCCGGGTCAGGAATCCTCGTGCGCAAATCCGCTGAACCCTTCGGCGTGTTCGCCTTCGCCATCTCGTCCGGCAGCCTCCAGCAGAAATGGTTCGCGCTGAGGCACAAGCTCGACGACGACATGGTGCAACTGGCGCTGTGCGACGGCGACCGCGACAATTGCGCTTCGCCCGCGGCGCTGAAGCTGCTCGCCATCGTCGACCAGGCCCGCAGCCGTGACGGCCGCGCGAGGCTAGGCGAGACCAACCGCGCCATCAACCTCGCCATCCGGGCCGCCAATGACGGCACCGATGACGTCTGGAGCTCGCCGCTTGCGACCTTCGCGCGCGGCGCCGGCGACTGCGAGGACTATGCCATCGCCAAGCTGGCCGCGCTGCGGCTCGCCGGCGTCGCCCATGAGGACCTCCGCATCGTCGTGGTGCGCGACGTCAGGGCCGGCGAGGAGCACGCGGTGGTCGCGGCGAAACTCGACGGCCACTGGCTGATGCTCGACAATCGCCGCATGGCGATGGTCGAGGACGACGCAGCGCGGGCCTATCAGCCGCTGTTCGTGCTCTACCAGTCGGCCGTGATGAAATATGCCGACGAACCGGTGCGGTTCTCGATGGTAGCGGCCGAGGCGAATTGATCTTTCTTGTAGTCCGGATTGCGCTTCGCTCCATCCGGGCTACGGACCTGACACGACCTTCCCCACAACCCCATTCCACCCCGCGATCCGGGACGCTAGCATGGACCCCACCATGCGGGGGCGACTGGAATGCGGTTCATCGTGCTGTCTGTGCTTGCGCTGCTGGCGTTGCCCGCGGCATCCGCGTCCGCACAATCCGACCGCTCAGTCGCCGACAGGCTGCCGCTGTTTGCGAAGAACAACTGTCAGCAGATCCGCGACCCGGGCAATCAATTGTTCTGCGGTGATGCCGAGCTCGCCGCCGCCGCCGAAAAGCTGAGCACGGGAAACGAGGCACGGCTCGCCCGCCTGCCCGATCGCCTGCCCGGAATCGAAGAGAACGCGATCTGGATTCGCCAGCGCAATCTCGGCTGCGGCATCGTCGGCCAGACCGCGATCCGCAGCGACGATTTCGACCGGGTCAAGGCGTGCCTGCTCAAGGTCACCGAAGACCGCGCCGCGATCGTGCGCGATCCGGATTTTGACTGTCTCGCAGCCAACACCGCCGCCGGCGCGCTGATCTGCGCCGACCCGTCGCTGGCGCTCGCCGAGACCGAGCTCAACAGCCAGGTGCTCGGCCTGATCGGCAAGCTCGATCCGACCGCAGCGCGCTTTGCCTACGCCGAATACGGAAGGTGGACGCGCGAGCGCGACCGCAAGTGCAATCTGGTCGGCAAGGAGAACGTGCCGCTCGCCGAGCTCGAGTCGGCGGAAGATTGTCTTGCGGAACATCTCAAGCGCAAGACCGGCGACATCGCCGCCGCCAGGGGCGATCCGAAAAAGGTGTTCGGCCGCCAGGTCGCGGCCCGCATCCCCGACACCGACGCCGTCGACTTCTGCGCCGCGCGGATTCACGCCGCCAATTCCTGCGGCAATTTCCTCCGCATCAACCGCGTCTACGCGCTCGACAGCCAGGCGACCGATCAGGAGGCGCAGGTGACGGGGGAGATCGAGATGGTCGTGCTGGCGCCTTTCGCCACCTGCAGCAAGGT
This sequence comes from Bradyrhizobium sp. 930_D9_N1_4, assembly GCF_052076015.1. NCBI lineage: Bacteria > Pseudomonadati > Pseudomonadota > Alphaproteobacteria > Hyphomicrobiales > Nitrobacteraceae > Bradyrhizobium > Bradyrhizobium sp. 930_D9_N1_4. Next base: position 826,073 of record NZ_CP197236.1, on the reverse strand, counting down.
CGCCTCCGCCTGCACCGGCACCTGCTGGGACCCCAGGACGGGCCGCCCACAGCCGGCCGCGGCCGGCAAGGAGCGATCCGGAGAAGCCTTCAACGTGACGCGCCGGCTGAGAATCCAGCGGACTTTTGCCTTCGTCAAAGCCGCCGACGGCTGGCGCTGCCGCGAGGACGAACTGGCCCCGGTGAATTCGGGGACGGCGGGCGGGGGATCGTAGGGTTTTCTGACCCTCCCCTCTCTTTCTTCCTTCTCCCCTTGCGGGAGAAGGTGGCATAGGCGGCCTCTGGCCGCCGTTCTTAAGAACGCCGAAGCGAAGCTTCGGCTATGGCGCCGGATGAGGGGTATCCATCCGCAAACGCAGATATCGTAGGGTGGGCAAAGCGAAGCGTGCCCACGCATTTTTTATGATCGAGAGAGATGGTGGGCACGGCGCAAGCGCGCCTTTGCCCACCCTACGATTCCCGACTCGCGGATAGAGACCCCTCACCCGGCTCGCCGCCTTGCGGCGATCCACCCTCTCCCGCAGGGGGAGAGGGTGCACCGTTCGCGCCGCGTCAGCCGCCCTTCATCAGAACATCAGATTGTCCTTCACCAGCACCCAGCGGCCGCCCTTGACCTGCTGCACCTGGGTGATGGTGTTGGCGAGGTGGTCGGTCTTGGAGAACTTCGTCGGGGGCGAGTTGAAGATGTCGAGGAACTTGTCGCCCGATTCGAGCGCGTCCAGCATCTTCTGCCCGGTCAGATCCTTGCCCGCCTTGTTCGCGTAGAACGCAAACGTCATCACCGCGTTGTAGCCGATGATCGCCTGCGTGTTGGCGTCGGTGCTGAACATCTTCTTGTAGTTGACCAACCAGTCCTTGACCTTGTCCTTGGCGGTGTCCTCGTAAGGGATCTCGAAGCCGCTCGCGGCGTAGAGGCCCTCGACGGCGTCCTTTCCGAGCATCGGCACTTCCATCACGTTGGTCGGCGTCGCCCCGAGGAAGGTCACCTCCCAGCCGAGCTTCTTGGCTTCCGTCATGGCGCCGATGGGTTCACGCAGGACCGCGCCGAGCACGACGAGGTCGCAACCGTCGGACTTCATCTTGGCGACCTGCGCGCTGAAATCAGAGGCGCCGCGCTTGTAGCTCGTGATCGAGGCCGGCTGCACCTTCATGGCGGTGAGCTGCTGGTTGAAGCCGTCGAGCACGTTCTTTCCGTACTCGTCGTCCTGATGCATGATGCAGGGCTTCTTGAAGCTCTTCCACTCCATCATGTATTTCAGCGCCGCGCGCGTGCTCTCGACATAGGGTAAGAGGTTGTTGAACTTCAGCCGCTCCTGCGGCTTGGCCGGATCGAACTTGAAGGTGAACTCGGCTGCCGTCAGCGGAAACAGCTGGAGCACGCCGGCGTCGAGCAGGATATCCTGCGCGGCGAGCACGGTCGGCGATCCCATCGGACCCACCATCGCGAAGATCTTGTCGCGCTCGATCAGCTTCTGCGAGGCCAGCACGGCCTTCTTCGGATCGTAGCCGCTGTCCTCGACGACCAGCCGGATCTTGCGACCGTTGACGCCGCCGGCGGCATTGACCTCCTCGACCGCCATCTTCATGCCGTTGGAGACCGGAACGCCCCAGCCCTTGATCGGACCCGACAGGTCCTGATGCGTGCCGATGACGATCTCGGTGGCCGAGATGCCCTCATTGGTGATCTTGGTTTGCGCTGTGGCCGGCAGACAGCTGAGCGCCACGGCGCCCATAGCAAGGCCGAACGCGTTAAACGATCTCGACATTGACGTCTCCTCTCCTTGGGGCCCGTATTGTTCGAAGGGCGGGGGCCATCGCTCCTTCGCTCTTTTCAAACGAAATTGCCTAGGCCACCGCGCGCTGGCGATACATCGCCTCGATCTCGGCGGCGTAGCGCTTGTTCACGAAACCGCGCTTCAACTTCATGGTCGGCGTCAGCTCTTCGTCCTCGGGCGTGAGCTGACGTTCGATCAGATAGAACTTCTTGATGGTCTCGACGCGGGCGAAATTGCCGTTGACCCCTTCGATCTCGCGCCAGATCAGATCCTGGATCTCGGTTGCCCGGCACAGGCTCGCATAATTGGTGAAGGGGATGTCGTGGTCCTGCGCGAACTTCTCGACATTCTCCTGGTCGATCATCACGAGGCAGGTGAGGTACGGGCGCTGGTCGCCGATCACCACCGCGTCCGAGATGTAGGGCGAGAATTTGAGCTGGTTCTCGATCTCGGACGGCGTGACGTTCTTGCCGCCCGAGGTGATGATGATGTCCTTCATCCGGTCGGTGATGCGGACGAAACCTTCATTGTCGATGGTGCCGACGTCGCCGGTGTGCAGCCAGCCACGATGGTCGATGGTCTCGGCGGTCTTCTCCGGCTGGTTGAGGTAGCCCATGAACAGGAAGTCGCCCTTGATCAGGATCTCGCCGTCGGGCGACAGCGCGACCTCGCCCCAGGGCACAGCGGTGCCGACCGAGCCGAGCTTGAGCCGCGCCGCCGGCATCATGGTGGCGACGCCGCAATTCTCGGTCTGGCCATAGACCTCGTGGATGTCGATGCCGAGCGCGAGATACCAGCGGATCAGTTCCGGCGCGATCGGCGCCGCGCCGGTGAAGGCGGTGCGGCAGCGGTCGAGCCCGATCATGCGGCGGATGTTGCGGAAGGCAAGCCGGTAGGCGATGCGGTTGGCGATGCGAAGCGACAACGGCGGCGCCCTGCCCTCGATCCGGCAATCCACCATGCGATAGCCGACCTGAATAGCGCGGCGATAGACCCATTGCTGGAGCGGCGTCGCGTCTTTCAGCGCGATGGTGATCGCGGAATAGAATTTTTCCCAGATGCGCGGCACCGCGAGGAAGATGGTCGGCTGCACCTCGCGCAAGTTGTCCGGCACGGTCTCCGGGCTTTCGGCAAAGTTCATCACCGAGCCGAGCGCGACCGAGATGTAGTAGCCGCCGATGCGTTCGGCGACGTGGCAGAGCGGCAGGAAGATCAGCCGGTCCTCGTCCTCCCGCGCCGGGATGAAGTCGTTGGCGTGCCGCATCTGGTGCGTGACGCTGCGGTTGGCGTGCATTGCGCCCTTGGGCGGACCCGTCGTGCCCGAGGTGTAGACGAGCACGGCGAGGTCGTCAGCGCCGCGGCTGTCGATCATCTCCTGCCACAGCGCCTCGCGCCCGGTCATGTGGTTACGCCCGAGCGCGCGAAACGCGTCGAGCGACATCACCATGTCGTCGGAGAAGCCGCTGAGGCCCTCCATGTCGAACACGATGATCTTTTGCAGGGACGGGCAGCGCGCGCGACAGGCGAGAATCTTGTCGAGTTGCTCCTCGTCCTCGGCGAAGATTACTCTCGTCCGGGAGTCGTTGACGAGATATTCGACCTGCGCGGAGGAATCGGTGGGATAGATTCCGGAGGAGACGCCGCCGGCGCACAGGATGCCCATGTCGGCATGGACCCATTCCGGCACGGCGTTGGCGATGATGGAGGCGACGTCGCCGGGCACAAAGCCGCTCGCGTGAAGCGCGTAGGCGATCTCTTTCGAGACCGCCAGCCATTCGCGCCAGCTGGTCGGCTGCCAGATCCCGAATTTCTTCTCGCGGATGGCCGGCCGCTCCCCCCGGGTCTCCGCGGCATGCAGGAAGCTCTTCGCGATCGTATCAGCGACCGTCAGCACCGCCGGTCGGGCCATGCGCATTCCCTCCTTGTCGCGTATCCCCTCCGCTGCCTGCCTTGCCGGCGGTCTGTGTTAGCGGATGGGCCGTTCTATTTTACCGCCAAGTCTTCCTCTAACGCCAAGTCTTCTTCTTCTTCCAGCGCCGCTCGCCCCTCGCGCCCTGCTCCTTGGCGCCAAGGTAGAATTCCTGGATGTCCTGGGAATGCATCAAGCGGTCGCAGGTGTCGTTCATCACGATCCGGCCGATCTCGAGCACATAGCCGTAATGCGCCGTCTCCAGCGCCACCTTGGCGTTCTGCTCGACCAGCAGAATCGACATGCCCTGCTCCTCGTTGACACGGCGGATGATCGTGAAGATCTCCTTGACCAGCAGCGGCGACAGGCCGAGCGAGGGCTCGTCGAGCAGCAGCAGCGTCGGCCGGTTCATCAGTGCGCGCCCGATCGCGAGCATCTGCTGCTCGCCGCCGGAGAGCTGGCCGGCCGGCTGGTTGATGCGCTCCTTCAGCCGCGGGAAATAGCCGTAGACGCGCTCCAGATCCTCCGCGACGCCGTCGCGGTCCTTGCGCGGATAGGCTCCCATCATCAGGTTCTCGCGCACCGAGAGGAACGGGAACACCTCGCGCCCCTCCGGCACGTGGCTGAGGCCGAGCCGCACGATCCTGTCCGCCTCCATGCGCTGGATCGACTTGCCCATGAACTCGATCGCGCCCTTCTGCGGATCGAGGATGCCCGAGATGGTCTTGAGCACGGTGGTCTTGCCGGCGCCGTTGGCGCCCAGCAGCGTGACGATGCGGCCTCGCGGCACCTCCAGCGAGATGCCGCGGATCGCCATGATCGGCCCGTAATAGCTCTCGATGTTGGAGAGCTTCAGGATGGTGTCCGGCGTCACGGCGGCATCCATGCATCACGCTCCCAGATACGCGGCGACGACGTCGGGATGCTGCTGCACCTCGGCCGGCGAGCCCATCGCCAGCACCCGGCCGTAGTTCAGCGCGATGACGCGATCGGAAACACGATTCACCAGCGACATGTCGTGCTCGACCATCAGCACGGTGACGCCGAGCTCGTTCTTCATGTCGCGGATCCAGAACGACATGTCGCTCGTTTCCTCGACATTCAGACCGGAGGACGGCTCGTCGAGCAGGATCAGCTTCGGCTCCGAGCACAGCGCGCGCGCCAGCTCGATCACCTTGCGCACGCCGTAAGGCAGGCCCGAGATCAGCTTGTCGCGGTAGGGCTCGAGATCGAGGAATTCGATGACCTGCTCGACCCGGCGGCGGTGCAGCTTTTCGTTGGCCCGCACGCTCGGCAGGAACAGCACTTCCTGCCAGAGCTGGGTGGTCGAATGGCGGTGGCGGCCGACCAGCAGGTTGGAGAGCACGGTCGCGTTCTCGAACAGCTCGATGTTCTGGAAGGTGCGGGCGATGCCGAGCCTGGCGATGTCGTAGGGCGGCTGCTCGGTGATGTCCTGGTCCTCGAAGAAGATGCGGCCCGAGGTCGGCCGGTAGATGCGCGAGATCAGATTGAAGATCGAGCTCTTGCCGGCGCCGTTCGGTCCGATGATCGAGAGGATCTCGCCCTTCTCCACCGCGAACGACACCGCATCGACGGCCTTGAGGCCCCCGAAATGCAGCGAGATATTCTCGGCGCGGAAATAGCTCATCGGTTGCGCTCCGACTTCACGTAGATCTTCTGCCGCTTGAAGGTGGCGCGCTTGTAGAGCGGGAACAGCTGGAAGAAGAGTTTGATCTTCAGCCAGCGGCCGTAGAGCCCGAGCGGCTCGAACAGCACGAACAGCACGATGATGATGCCGTAGATCGCGCCCTTGAGGCCGTTGAGCGAGGCGAAGGCCGCGACCTTGGACTGGATGCTGCCCGCCGTCGCCGGGCCCGCGCCGAAGGTCGCGGCGATGCCGGCGATGATGCCGGGCATGTCGTCCTTGAGGTAGGTCAGGAACGGGTCGATCATCACGATGAAGATCGCGCCCAGCACCGCACCGTGCAGGCTGAAGGTGCCGCCGATCAGGATCACGATGATGAACTCGATCGAAAGCTGCAGCGTGAACATCTCCGGCGAGATGAAGGAGAGCTTGTGGGCGAACAGCACGCCGGCAAGGCCGGTGATTGCCGCCGAGATTGCAAACGACTTGACCTTGTAGAGCGCGACATTGATGCCCATGCTGCGCGCCGCGGTCTCGGAGTCGCGGATCGCGACGAAGGCGCGGCCCGTAGGCGAACGCAGCAGATTGAGCGTACCGACGATGGTCAGCACCAGCACCGCAAGGCAGAGATAATAGAAGGTCGGGCTGTCGCGCGGCACGGCGACGCCGAGCAGCGACAGCGTCTTGACCCGCATGCCCTCGTTGCCATGGGTCACACTCTCCCACCGCGCCAGGATCTCCTCGACGATCAGGGCGAAGGAGATGGTGGCAATGACGAGGTAGATGCCGGTCAGGCGCAGGGCCGGAAAGCCGACCATCGCGCCGATCAACCCGGTCAGGGCACCGGCGGCGAGCAAGTAGACCGGAAACGGCACGTTGTATTTCTGCAAATACGCCGCGGTGTAGGCGCCGATCGCAAGAAACGCGGCATGACCGAGCGAGGCCTGTCCCGTGAAGCCGGTGAGGATCAGCAGCGCGACGCCGACGATGGCATAGATGCAGACGAAGACGAGCTGGCTCATCAGATAGCTGGACAGCACATGGGGCGCGACCAGCAGCAGCGCGAGCAGGATGCCGTAGGAGACGAAATAGCCCGAATGCGGGAACAGCTTGATGTCGTCCTCGTAGTCGGTCTTGAACAGGAAGCGCATGGCGTTCAGACCTTCTTGCGGACGTGCAGGCCGAACAGGCCTTCAGGCTTCAAGAGCAGCACCGCCAGCAGCACGATATAGGGCGCGACGTCCTTCCAGCCCTCGGCGAGATAGAAGCCGGCCATGCTCTCGATCACGCCGATCAGCACGCCGCCGACCACTGCGCCCGGGATCGAGCCGAAGCCACCGAGGACTGCGGCGGGAAACGCCTTCAGCCCGAGCACGAGACCCACGTTGGAATGGATGAAGGTGATCGGCGCCAGCAGCACGCCGGCGCAGGTCGCGACCGCCGCGCTGATCGCCCAGACCACCGACACCACGCGCTTGACCGGGATCCCCATGTAATAGGCCGCCAGCATGTTCTCGGAGCTGGCGCGCATCGCGGTGCCGAGCGTGGTCTTGTTGAAGAACAGCCAGAGCAGCGTGCACAGGATCATCGTTGCCGCGATCACCGAGAGCTTGTCGTAGGCCAGCACCAGCGAGCCCATGCGCAGCACGCCCTGGCTGAACGGCGTCTCGATCTTCAGATCGTCGGTGCCCCAGATCATGCCGGCGACCGAGCGCAGGAAATAGCCGAGGCCGATCGTGGCCATGATGATGGAGAATTGCGGATAGCCGAGGATCGGCCGCACCACCACGCGCTCCGCCACCATGCCGAACATCGCCATGGCCGCCACCGCACCGGCAAAACCGATCCAGTAGTTCAGCCCCATCATGCCGATGAAGGTGAAGGCAAAGAAGCCGCCGAGCATCATCAGATCGCCCTGGGCGAAATTGACGACCTCGGTGGCCTTGTAGACGAGCACGAAGCCGAGCGCGATCAGGCCGTAGACGCAGCCGAGCGCAACACCGCTGACCAGCTGCTGAACGAAATCCAGCATCGCCGCGCATCCTCCCGATGCAACCTGCGGTTCTTCGTGACCGCCTTGCCGCATCTTGTGTCCAGTCGCTACGCAGTCGTTTCGCTGCGTTAGCTCCATTTGTCCCGGCGCCAATTCAGCCTGAACGCCCGCGCGCTGTCAACAAACGGTGACTTGCCATTAGTCCAACCCGTCTGCCGGAATTTGCAGCAACGCGATTCACGGTGCCGAAACATCTTCGGGTCATGGTCGCGAGCGATGCAAAACCGCAAGGTGTGGCCGTCATGAAGCCGGACAAATCGGCGCTGGAAGTCCTGGGGTTAACGAAGCGTTTTGACCGTCTTGCGGTCGATAACCTCGATCTCACCATTCACGCCGGCGAATTCTATGCGCTGGTCGGCCCCAACGGCGCCGGCAAGACCACCACTTTGCGCATGGTTGCAGGCCTGCTCAGGCCCGATGCCGGCGCGGTCTCGATCTTCGGCATCGACGCGCTCGAAAACCCCGTTGCCGCCAAGCAGGTGATGGCATGGGTCTCCGACGAGCCCATGATCTATGACAAGCTCACCCCGCTCGAATATCTCGAATTCGTCGCCGGCCTCTGGGGCATCGCGCCGTCGGTCTCGGAACCGGTCGCCCAGGAACTGCTGAGCTCGCTCGGACTGGAGCCGCATCAGCACGAACGCTGCGAAGGATTTTCCAAGGGCATGCGCCAGAAGGTCGCTCTCGCCGGCGCGCTGGTGCACGATCCCCGCCTCATCATTCTCGACGAACCGCTGACGGGGCTCGATGCCGTCTCCGCCCGCCACGTGAAGGGCCTGCTCAGCGAACGTGTTCAGTCCGGCTGCACCATCATCATGACCACGCACATTCTCGAGGTCGCCGAACGCATGGCCGACCGCATCGGCGTGATCGCCTCGGGCCGCCTCGTCGCCGAAGGCACGCTCACCGAGCTGCGCCAGCAGAACGGCCATGCCGACACCAGCCTCGAAGATCTCTTCATCGCGCTGGTGACGCTTCAGGAAGCCGCATGAGCTCGGCGACCGCGCTGTCCTGGTTTGCCCGCCACGAGCTCCGGCTCGCCTGGCGCGAATGGTTCGCCATGATGACGGGCGGCCGGCGCAAGCGGACACGCGCCGCCGTCATCGGCCTGCTGTCCATCGCCGCACTCCTGCACGTGCCGGCCTGGGCGGTGATCGGCCGCTTTGCCGATCTGCAATTGCCACTCGACAAATCCTCGCTGATCGTGATCTCGGCGACGATCTTCCTCGCCTGGACGCTGATGTTGTCGCAGGCGATCGAATCCGTGACGCGGGTGTTTTACGCTCGTGCCGATCTTGATCTGATCATGTCCTCACCCGCGACGCTGGCCAATCTGTTCTCGGTACGGATCGCTGCGATCGCGCTCACCGTCACGGTGATGGCGCTGCTGTTCTCGACGCCCTTCATCGATGTGCTGGTGATCGGCGGCGGGCCGCGCTGGCTTGCGGCGATCGGCGTCGTCATCGCGATGGGCCTGTCGGCCGCGGCGATCGCGATTGCCATCACTGTCCTGCTGTTCCGCCTGATCGGCCCGGCGCGGACGCGCCTCATCGCCCAGATTCTCGCGGCGATCATCGGCGCAGGCTTCGTGATCGCGCTTCAGGTTGCCGCGATCATGTCCTACGGCACGCTGTCACGCGTCACGATCCTGACGTCGGGGAGCCTCATCGCCTATGCGCCCAATGTCGACAGCATCTTGTGGTGGCCGGCGCGGGCGGTGATGGGCGACAGCGAGGCGCTGTTGCTGCTGCTGGCGCTCGCTCTGGTGCTGCTCGGCGGCGTCATGGCGATCTTCTCGCGTCGCTTTGCCGACACCGCGATCGATGCCGCCGCTTACGGCAAGTCCGGCAGCACGCGGTCAAAGGAGCGGCCGTTCCGCGGTGGATCGCGACAACAGGCCCTGCGGCGCAAGGAATTCGTGCTGCTGTGGCGCGACCCCTGGCTGGTCTCTCAAACCCTGATGCAGTTGCTCTATCTGGTGCCGCCGGCGCTGCTGCTCTGGCGCAACTTTGCCGACAGCTCCGCGGCGCTGACGCTGATCACGCCCGTCATCGTGATGGCGGCAGGACAGCTCGCCGGCGGGCTCGCCTGGCTGACGATCTCCGGCGAGGACGCCCCTGACCTGGTCGCGACGGCGCCGCTGACGCCGTCCAGCGTCATCCGCGCCAAGATCGAGGTGGTGCTGATCGCCATCTCTGCCATCTTCTGTCCGCTGATCGCAGCGCTCGCCTTTGCCTCGCCGTACCAGGCTGCGGTCAGCGCCGGCGCCGTGATGATCAGCGCGGCGTCCGCGACCGCGATCCAGCTCTGGTTCCGGGTGCAGGCCCGGCGCAGCCAATTCCGCCGCCGCCAGACCTCGTCGCGGCTTGCGACCTTTGCCGAAGCCTTCTCCTCGATCGGCTGGGCCGCCAGCGCCGTGATGTTGCTTGTCCTGCCGCTGGCCGGTCTCATTAGCGGCCTGATCACGGCCAGCCTCGTCGCCATCACCTGGAAGTTTAGCCCAAGGCGGGAGTGAAGAGCTAAGTCTCATTTGTTCCTTTGAGATCAATCTATACTGCCTTATTGATAGGCAATGCAGACGTTCAAGGTAACCGTTGAGGGGCAGGTGACGTTGACCGCCGAGTTGCTAAAGCACCTCGGGGTCCGACCGGGTGATAGGCTCATCGCAAATGGGCTTCCAAACGGCAAGGTCGAATTGAGAGCAGCCCCGAGGGGCGAGATTTCTGATGCTTTTGGCTTCCTGAGCGCGAAGAGAATAGACGCTCCTCTCTCGATCGAGGGTATGAATGAAATTATAGCTGCGGCTTGGGCAGGCGAGCAGTAGACCTGCGACACTGACGCGCTGTTGATCGCGTCCTATTGGCCCTGCGCTGCATTGCACGCTAGACTTTCCCCTGAATTCATCGGGGACTGTTTCATGTGGCGACCGCTTTCGGCAGCACTGGCGCTGTTTGGCGCATTGGTCTCACCTGCGCTCGCCCAGCAGCCACAGCGCAGCGAATGCCTGGCGATGGCGAATGCGGCGCCCCGCGCGATGCCGGTTGCGTTCCGGCAAGCGGCAGCGGCGGCCGAAGTCCAGATCACCTATGCCGGCCATTCCACCTATGTCATCGACACGCCCGGCGGCTTGCGCATCGCCACCGACTATAGCGGCGCCTACCAGGTCGGGCGGCTGCCCGATGTCGCCACCATGAACCGGGCCCACAGCACGCACTACACGCTCTTCCCCGACAAGCGCATTCCCCATGTGCTGCATGGCTGGAGCGAGGACGGCAAGCCGGCCATCGTGTCGGAGCGCATCGGTGACACCTTTGTCCGCAACGTCACGACCGACATCCGCCGCTATTTCGGCGACGATGCCGGCGCCGAGATGATCCGCGACGGCAATTCGATCTTCATCTTCGAGGTCGCCGGCCTCTGCATCGGCCATCTCGGCCATCTCCATCACAAGCTCGACGACAGCCATTTTGCCCAGATCGGGCGGCTCGACATCGTGATGGTGCCGATCGACGGCACCTACACCATGTCGCTCGGCGGCGTCGCGGAGATCACCAAGCGCCTGCGCGCATCGGTGGTGCTGCCGATGCACCGCTTCGCCACCCCGCTCGACGATTTCCTGCGCGGCATCGGTCAGCAGTTCGAGATCGACCGGCGGGGCGACCGCTCGTTCCGGATGTCGCGGGACAAGCTGCCGACCCATCCGACGGTGATCGTCCTCGACGGCGTCTGACGCGCAATTTTCTCCAAGTCGCCTGCGACTCGTTCGTGCTGATCTCCCCGCAACAGGAGATGGACATGACCGACTTCAAGAGATTGCTCCACGCGGACGGACCGAATTCCGAGCATGCGGCGGCGCTTCAGCTTTACGGCCGCTTCGTTGGCGACTGGGACGCCGGGGTCACCGCTCATGGGCCCGATGGAACCAAGCACACCACATTTGGCGAGATTCATTTCGGCTGGGTGCTGGAGGGCCGCGCCGTGCAGGACGTCTGGATCATCCCGCGGCCCGCAGGCTCTCGGGCTTTTCCGATCGCCGGCAATTGGTACGGCACGACGCTGCGGGTCTATGACCCCACCATGTCCGCGTGGCGGATTTCCTGGTTCGATCCCGGTCGTAGCGTATTCCGCCAGCAGATCGGCCGCGCACGCGGCGAGGACATCGTGCAGGAGGGCACGACTGAAGCCGGCGACCTGACGCGATGGAGTTTTACGGAGATCAGCGACGATTCCTTCCATTGGCTTGGTGAGGTGAGGCCTGGCGCGGCAGCCGATTGGCGACTGGTGGTCGATGTGAGAGCCACGCGGCGCAAGACGTGATGATGGAATACGAGGAGTTGTCCCGGGCTCGGTGCAACCTCTCCCGCTTGCGGGGGAGGTTGGCGCGACGCGCCGGGTGGAGACTCTCTCCACACTGGGAATCTCTCTGTGGAGACACCCCCACCCCAACCCTCCCCCGCAAGCGGGAGAGGGAGCGCACCTTCCGCGTGGCGGCAATGGAAACAAATTCAACTGAGGTGGTCACCGCGCCGATGTGCTCGCGATGACGGGTGCGGTTGCGCAACGCGCGCTGCTGCGTCGCAGGACGAGGTGCTAGGCTCGCGCCACAAAAAGCATGAGGGAGCGAACGTCGATGGCTGCAAGCGGTCTGCCCGCCAATACGAGCGGGCTATTCGTCGAGCCGCGCGAGGACTGGCTCGCGCAATATCGGGAGGAGATCATCGATCCCTCGCGGCCGATCGTCGATCCTCATCATCATCTCTGGAACCGCGGCCATCGCTATATGATCGAGGAGATGGCTGATGACATCGCCTCCGGCCACAACATCATCGCCACCGTCTATGTCGACTGCCGCTCGATGTATCGCGCACACGGGCCCGAGGCATTCCGGCCCGTCGGCGAGGTCGAGTTCGCCAACGGCGTCGCCGCGATGAGCGCGAGCGGCGGTTACGGCAAGGCCGCGATCTGCGCCGGCATCGTCAGCCACGCCAACCTGCTGCTGGGCGATGCGGCCAAGCCTGTGCTGGAGGCGGAGATCGCAGCCGGCAACGGCCGCTTCCGCGGCATCCGGCATTCCTCGGCCTGGGACCAGGACCCGGCGGTTGCCGGCATGTATGCGAACCGGCCGAAGGGATTGTTGCAGGACCTGGCCTTCCGCAAGGGCTTTGCCTGTCTCGCGCCGCTCAACCTCAGCTTCGATGCCTGGCTATTCCATCCGCAGATCGGCGAATTGACGGAGCTCGCGCGCGCCTTTCCCGACACAAAAATCGTGCTCGACCATTGCGGCGGTCCGGCCGGCGTCGGGCGATTTGCCGGACGGCGCGAGGAGGTGTTTCCGCAGTGGCGCGCTTCGATCCAGGAGATCGCGAAATGCGAGAACGTCGTGGTCAAGCTCGGCGGGCTCGCGATGTGCCTGCTCGGCTATGACTTCCATTTGCGTCCCAAGCCCCCGTCCTCCGAGGAGCTGGCCGCGGCATGGCGGCCCTATATCGAGACCTGCATCGAGGCATTCGGGCCCAGCCGCGCGATGTTCGAGAGCAATTTTCCGCCGGACAAGGGCCAGTGCAGCTACCAGGTGATCTTCAACGCCTTCAAGCGCATCGCAGCCCCCCTGAGCGAGGCCGAGAAGACGGCGCTGTTCTCGCAAACCGCGACCGATGTCTACCGGCTCGATCTGCCGTCATGACAAGTTTTGCATCATGACGTGAAGAGGGGCCGGGATGTTGATCCCGACCCCTCTTCGTCGTGGCCGCTGGGAAGCGTCCTTGAATCTTGATTGTCCGGGCGCGCTCTAGCCGGCACCCATCAGCGAGGCCGGACGGCGCTCGCCCGTGGAGGCGAACATCTTCTTGAGCTTGTTGACGACGCGGATCAGGAAGCCGATCAGGACGGGATTGGTCTTGCGGCAGAACGCGATCTTCTTGACGTGGCCTTCGACATGCCATTTGGCGTGCGCGCCGTCGCGGAAGAAGATGACATCGCCGGGGCCGTAGCGCTTCGGCGGCATGCCGTCGCTTTCGAGCACGATCGATCCTTCCATGATCATGATCGTCTCGTCGATGTCGTAGTACCAGTTGAAGCGGCCTTCGGTGCACTGCCAGATGATGGTCGAAGCGGTACCGTCATCGCTGGTGGACAGGATGTGCGAGCGCGACACCGGGTTGCCCTCGATGATCCAGGACGGCTCGATCGGCCGCAGCTCGAGATCCACGTTGCAACTACCGATTTCAATCAATGAACGCGACATCTGCTTCCTCAGGGAATATAATATGAATGGCCGGGTCTTGGCCCGGATTGTTCCGAATGATGTTGGAACGCTAGTAGCCGTTTTTTAATTCTTTCTTACGCGGTCCCCGACAATCAGCCGCAAGTTGCAGGTGCGAAGAGGTTAACGTCGCGATTCGCCTGCAAATTCGTGCACATGAACCCATCTTTTCCGGGGTGCGACAAAGTGCGCGAAAGTGACCTTCGAAGGAGCCCGACCGATGCCCCTCACCCCAGAGGTTGTGACCGCGCAAGGCGAGGCCGTCGCCTGGCTCGGCAGTCTCGATGTCTCGTTCGCGCCGGACGAGGAGCCCTGGTTCACCGTCGACGGCGTCGAAAAACCCCGTCAGATCGGCAGTGACGGCTCCGGCGGCGCCTTCGTGCTGCTGCCGTCGCGGAATGTGCTCTACGTCTCGTCCGAAGGACGCGCCGGGATTATCGCAGAGAGCTTCGAGGCGTTCGTCCAGCTCGTCGTCGCCCGGCCCTACTGGCTCGACATCCTGAAATTCTCCGCCGGCGGCGATCTCCAGGAGATGCGACGCGCGGCGGATGCACTCGAGGCGACGCTCGACGACGAGGACGACGTCAACGAGGCCCGCGAGGAAATTCGCGGGAGCCTCGACCTGCCCGAAGCAGGCGATCCGGTCGGCGCGCTTTACGAGGCGGTGGCGGCATCCGACGCCATCGTGCGGGCCACCGACGGCAGCCCGTTCACGACGCTGTTCAACCGCTTCAGCATCGACAACAACCCGATGCTGCGCAACGCGGCGGCGTAGGCACGTTGGGAGACATTTTCGGCCTGCATGGTTCGAGACGCGCCGCAAGGCGGCGCTCCTCACCATGAGGGTCTGATATCCCGCTCGCCGCGAAACGAGACCTCATCCTGAGGGCCCGCGAAGCGGGCGTCTCGAAGGATGGCCGCAAGAGACCGCAGGCCTTTACATCGCCCACTCGCCCTTGCGGAACACCGGGACCTTGCCGCCGTCGGCCAGGATGCCGTCGATGTCGGTCTCGGCCGAACCGATCATCCAGTCGATATGGATCAGGCTCTGATTGCCGCCTTGGGCAGCGATCTGCTGCGGCGTGAGCTGCGCGCCGTTGACGAAGCACTTCGAATAGCACTGGCCGAGCGCGATGTGCGAGGCCGCGTTCTCGTCGAACAGCGTGTTGTAGAACAACAGCCCGCTTTGCGAGATCGGCGAGGAATGCGGCACCAGCGCCACTTCGCCGAGGCGCCGCGCACCCTCGTCGGTGTCGAGCACCTTGTTCAGCACTTCTGCGCCGCGCGAGGCTTTCGCGTCGACGATCTTGCCGTCCTCGAAGCGCACCGCGATGTTGTCGATCAGCGTGCCCTGGTAGGATAGCGGCTTCGAGCTCACGACATGGCCGTAAACCCGCCGGCAGTGCGGCGTGGTGAAGACCTCTTCGGTCGGGATATTGGCGTTGCAGCTGATGCCGTTCTTGGCGGACGAGGCGCCGCCTTCCCATTCATGCCCGTCGGCAAGCCCGATGGTGAGGTCGATGCCCGGCCCGTTGTACTGAAGCGCGCGGAAACGCTGGCCGTTGAGCCAGTTTGTGCGCTCGCGCAGCACCGCATTGTGGCTCGCCCAATTGCCCATCGCGTCTTCGCGATCGACTCTGGACGCCGCGAAGATCGCATCCGCAAGCTTGCCGATCGCGACGTCTTCCGCATCGTTCGGAAACACCTGCTTGGCCCAGGCCGGGGTCGGATAGGCGATGATGTTCCAGTTGGTGTCGAAGTTGACGATTTTTTCCAGCGCGGGCTGATAGGCGATCGAATTCGCCTTGCTGGCGCGCGCCACCTTGGAAGGATCTTCGCCCGACAGCAGCATCGGATTGTCGCCGACGATCGCGAGCCGCGCGGTGTTGTCGGAGAATGCCTTGGCCATGCCCTCGTAGAGCCAGTTGGCGGCGCGATCGAAGCTGTTGTCCTGGCCGTGGCGGTAGCGCGCCAGCGTCATCTCTTCATCGGAGAGGATCGGCGTCACGACGCCGGCGCCGGCCTTGTAGGCATGCACGGCGATCCGCCGCACCAGCGGCAGCGCGATCGCGGGCGCCGTCAACAGCAGATCCTGTCCCGGCCGCAAACCCAGGCCCACCTTCACCGCCACCTCGGCCAGCCGGTCGAGTTTCGCGGGATCGATGGGAGAGGCGGAATTGCGGTGATCGGTCATGCGGGCTCCTGCCGGAAGTCTGCCATTCAATCTAAGTCTAGCATCGCAAGGCGCAAGTGCGCGAGCACCTTGCGACACGGGTAAGATACGCGGTTTCACGCATCTTGGTTTTCAACGCGTTGCCGATTTCAGCACCCGGTCGACCATCGCGGGCGCGAGGCCGAGGTAATTTTTAGGTGAAGTCAGCGCCTCGATTGTGACACGGTCGATTCTGGCGGAGACGCGGGCGTCGGACGAGAGCGCATCCGCCAGCGTAAGGCCTTTGTCGTTGGCGAGCCGGCAGGCATCGTAGACCACGTCATGCGCCTCCTGCCGACCCATCTGCGGCGCGAGCCCCATCATGACCGCTTCGGCCACGATCAGGCCGCGGCTGATGGCGAGATTGTCGTTCATCTTCGCCTCGTCCACGATGAGGCCGGCGAGCGCGAACTTCGCCTGGTGCAGGGCACCTGCGGTCAGCACGAAACTTTCCGGAATGGCCATCCATTCGGCGTGCCAGGGGCCGGTGGCGCGCTCGAAATCCTGCACCATCGCGTCCAGCATCAGGCCGGCGTGCTGCCGCACCGCCTTGCTCGCTGCGAGCATCAGTTCCGAGGAGATCGGGTTGCGCTTCTGCGGCATGGTCGAGGAGGCGCCACGGCCCTTGACGAAGGGCTCGTAGACCTCGGCGAATTCGGTCGAGGCCATGATCATGATGTCGAGCGCGATCTTGCCGAGCGAGCCGGTGACGAGCGCGAGGAAGTTGACGCCTTCCGCAAAGCCGTCACGCGCGACGTGCCAGGTCGAGGCGGGAACGCCGAGCTTCAGCTCGGCACAGAGCGCCTCCTGGACCTCGAAGCCTTTGTCGCCGAGCGAGGCCAGCGTGCCGGCGGCGCCGGCGAACTGGCCGACCAGCACGCGCGGCTTCAACTGCGCGAGACGCTCGGCGTGGCGGTCGAACATCGCAAGCCAGATCGCGGTTTTGTAGCCGAAGGTCACCGGCAACGCCTGCTGGAGATGGGTGCGGCCCGCCATTGGCGTGTCGCGATAGCGCTGGGAGAGATCGGCGAGGATTTGACGCAGTTCAGCGATGTCGCGCGCCACGATATCGAGTGCGGCACGCAGTTGCAGCACCACGGCAGTGTCCATGATGTCCTGCGTGGTCGCGCCCCAATGCACGTAGCGGCCGGCCTCGCCGCATTGCTTCACCATCTGGTGGACCAGAGGCAGGATCGGATAGCCGACGATGTCGGTCTCCTGCCGCAGCAGTTCGAAATCGAGCGCGGCGACATCGGTTCGCGCCGCGATCTGATCGGCGGCCTCCCGCGGAATCACGCCGCACTTTGCCTCCGCTTTCGCCAGGGCGACCTCGACCTCGGCATAGCGGCCGACCAGCGCCACGTCGGAAAACACCCCGCGCATCTCGGGCGTGCCGAAGGCGTCGCGGAACAGCATGGAATCGAGCACGGTGGTCGAGGCGGGAAAAGCAGGCATGCGCGTTTCTTTATGGTTGGTGTTTTGCGTGGCGGGGAGATTACGCAGGGCGTGGTGTTCGGCAATGGACATTCGGGCGGGCCATACAACAAGCGCCGTCATTGCGAGGAGCCCTTGCGACGAAGCAATCCAGACCGGCTGCGGAGAGATTCTGGATTGCTTCGCTGCGTTCGCAATGACGAGGAAACACTGTGACAGTCCGGCCCAAACCGCCATATTCTCGCCGAGGTTGCATTTCCCTCCGAAAACAGCATGGCTGCCATCACGCGATCGTGGTGAACCGGGTCGACCGCTCGCTGGACTCACAGACTTCAAGTCGAAATACATTTTGATTTCATCATTGCCTGATGTCGTTGTGAGGACTGAGTTTTCGACGTGCAGTTCATGTTCCGGGACCACCTTCTCGATACCGACCGGCGCGAGCTGAGCCGCGAGCAGGTTCCCGTGGCCGTGGAGCCGCAGGTGTTCGACCTCGTCGTCCACCTCATGGAGAACCGTGACCGGGTGGTCAGCAAGGACGAGCTGATCGACAAGATCTGGCACGGTCGCAGCGTCTCCGAATCCACCCTGACCAGTCGGATCAACGCCGCACGCAAGGCGGTCGGCGACAGCGGTGCGAACCAGGCGCTGATCCGCACCATCGCACGCAAGGGGTTTCGCTTCGTCGGCGCCGTCGAGACGCAGGCCGGCGCGGTTGTGCCGGCGCCAGTCCGTGCCGCACAGGCTCAGGCCGTGCTCGCGCTGCCCGACCGGCCGGCGATCGCGGTGCTGCCCTTCACCAATATGAGCGGCGACCGCGAGCAGGACTATTTCTCCGACGGCATCAGCGAGGACATCATCACCGCGCTGTCCAAGCTGCGCTGGTTCTTCGTCGTCGCCCGCAATTCATCCTTCATCTACAAGGGCCGCGCCGTGCACATGCACGAGGTCGCGCGCGAGCTCGGCGTCCGCTACGTGCTCGAAGGCAGCGTGCGGCGCAGCGGCGATCGCCTGCGCATCTCGGCGCAGCTCAACGACGTCTCGACCGGCAGCCATCTCTGGGCCGAGCGCTATGACCGCGACCTTGCCGACATTTTCGCCGTGCAGGACGAGATCACCGAGGCGATCGTCGCCGCGATCGAGCCGCAGCTCTACGCCGCCGAAAGCTTTCGCGCCCAGCAGAAGCCGCCGGGCAGCCTCGACGCCTGGGATCTCGTGATGCGCGCGCTGTCGCATTACTGGCGCATCACGCGCGAGGACAATGCCGCCGCGCAAGGACTGCTGGAGCAAGCCACCACGATCGATCCCGCCTATGGCAAGGCGCTGGGCCTGCTCGCAACCAGCCATATTTTCGGGGCGCATATGGGCTGGGCCGACATGGCCGCGACCGTGCCGGTCGCCGAACGCGCCGCGCTCGCGGCGGTGGAGGCCGACCGCGAGGACGCCTGGGCCCATCACGGCCTCGCCTATACTTATCTCTTCCGACGCCGCTTCGACGATGCGCTGGCGGAGTTCGAGCTGACCCTGAGGCTCAATCCGAATTTTGCGATGGCGCACGCCTTCTACGGCGTGACGCTGTGCTACGCGGGCACATGGCAGGACGGCGATGCCGCCGCCCGCCGCGCGCTGCGGCTGAGCCCGCGCGATCCGCTCGCGGCAATCTATTGCGGCGTGGCCGCCTATGCCCAGTTCATCGGCGGCAATTACGAGGCCTCGATCCAGATGGCGCGGGAGTCGATGCGGCAGCGCGTCGATTTCGTCGGCGCCCATCGCGTGCTGACGGCCGCTGCCGGCATGCTGGGCGATGCACAGCTCGCGGCGTCCGCGCTGCGAGGCCTGGAGCGCACCCAGCCCGGCCTCTCGCTCGCCTGGCTGACGCGCGAGCTGCCGATGCTGCGGGCGGAAGACCGCGAGCATTATCTGGAAGGATTTCGGCGCGCTGGGATGAGGTAGGCGGTTCACCCTCCCCTGGAGGGGGAGGGTAAGATCGCTGCTACTCCTGCATCATCTCGCCGCTGCCGCCGAACTCGGCTGGAAAATCCTTCAGCTTCGGCAGGCCGTCGCGCATCGGCAGCACCGTCTCGGAATAGTTGACGTGGACGCCGGGCGTGAAGGCGAGCGTCGGGATGGTGGCGGTGAAGACGTCGATCAGGTCGAGTGGCGGGTGGTTGGTCATGAGATGGCCGCCGCACGTCTTGCAATATTTGCGCTGGCTGAGCGGCGTCTTGGTGAAGGTCTCGACGTGCTGGGCGCCCTCGGTGATGCGCACGGCTTCCGGCTTCCACAGGCTGAAGGCGTTCACCGGCCCACCGGACCACGAGCGGCAGGAGCGGCAATGGCAATAGCCCATCGCCGCCGGCTCGCCCGTGACCTCGATCGTGACAGCGCCACAGAAGCAGTTTCCGACGTGTTTCATTGAATAGTCTCCGTTGATGAGGCTTTGAAATCCTCTCCCCGCTCCTGTTCGCCGATCAATCGGCAGATGCGGATGCGGGGAGAGGCGTCGGGATGAGGGGGAATCATCCCGAGGGACGTTGAAGGCTGGAGTCCGGCAAGTTTCGTTACGCGTCCCGGTTCCCTGGCGCGTCCTCCTTTCGGCGGACGCGACGGAAAGACGCTGGCGCTATACCGATCGGCGCCAGGGAATAAGCATCGACACCCGTTGTTTGTACTGCCGGTATTCGTCGCCGAAGAGATCGACGAGGTCGTGCTCCTCCAGCGCGATGCCGACGAAGATGTAGGCCGTGGTCACGGCCGCAAACAGCAGATGACCTGCGGTCATGACCGGCGCCGCCCAGAACGCGATGATGAAGCCCAGATAGATCGGATGACGAACGAACTTGTAGAGCAGCGGCGTCTTGAAGCGCGGCGGCGCCGCCTCCTTGCCGACGAGATGGTTGGCCACCTGGTGCAATCCGAACAGCTCGAAATGATTGATGATGAAGGTCGAGGTGAACACCAGCACCCAGCCCGCCAGCGACAGCGTGACCAGCGTCACGGCGATATCAGGGTTTCCGACATCCCATATGACCGTGGGCAGAGGACGCCACTGCCAGAACAGGAGCAGCAATGACAGGCTCGCGAACAGCACATAGGTCGAACGCTCGACCGGCTTGGGGACGTACTGCGTCCACCACGCCTTGAATTGCTGGCGCGCCATCACGCTGTGCTGAACCGCGAACAGCGTCATCAGCAGCAGATTGATGATGACGGCTTCGGTCGTCGGCGTGTTGGTTCCGGTGTCGATGGTCTTTGGCACCACCAGCCCCATGACGAAGCCGATGGCGTAGAGAATGGTGACGAAAAACACGAGATACGCCGCAATTCCGTACAGAAAGGCGATGAACTTGAAAACCTTCGAACCCGAAACGTCCGGGCCCATGGAATGCATCTGATGATCAATTTGGGTCATAATCAGCTCCGTTGTGCCAAAACGCAGGCACTTCATTGGTCGCTGCACCCTGCCGCATCGGACGCGCCATGACTTTGGCGGACGGTTGATTTTCGCCTGAGACGACTTTGATTTTTGCTTGAGACGACAGAAACGTGCGATTTCTTTTTGAAAACAACGTGCTCGACGGCGACCTGCGGGAACTGACCTGCGGCGGCGCAGCCGTGCCGCTGCAGCCGCAGGTGTTCGATCTGCTGCTCTTTCTGGTCGCGCAACGCGCCCGTGTGGTCAGCAAGGATGACCTGATCAGCCAGATCTGGAGCAACCGCATCGTCTCGGACTCCGCGCTGAACAGCCGGATCAACGCCGCGCGCAAGGCGCTCGGCGACGACGGCGCGACGCAGCGGCTGATCAAGACCATCCCGCGCAAGGGCTTTCGTTTCGTCGGCGATGTCCGGGAAGATGTGGCAGCGCCTCCTCCTCCGCCGGAACCCGGCCCTGCCCCGGCGCGGGCCATGACGGACCGCCCCGCAATCGCCGTGCTCGCCTTCGAGAACATGAGCGGCGACCCCGCGCAGGAATATTTCGGCGACGGCATCAGCGAGGACATCCTCACCGCGCTGTCGAAGCAGCGCTGGTTCATGGTGATCGCGCGCAATTCGTCCTTCACCTACAAGGGGCGCGCGGTCCATATCAGGCAGATCGCCGAGGAGCTCGGCGTCCGCTACATCGTCGAAGGCAGCGTGCGCAAGGTGGACAACCGGGTGCGCATCACCGCGCAGCTCAACGACGCCACGTCAGGCAGCCATCTCTGGGCCGAGCGCTACGACCGCGAGCTGGTCGACGTCTTCGCCGTGCAGGACGAGATCACCAACGCGATCGTCGCTGCGATCGAGCCGCAGATTCACGCGGCGGAGAATTTCCGCAGCCACCGCAAGCCGCCCGCGAGCCTGGATGCCTGGGACCTGTTGATGCGGGCGCTGTCGCATTACTGGCGGGTGACGCGGCATGATCATGAGGCCGCGAAGGTGCTGCTCGAGCGCGCCATCGCCATCGACCCGAATTACGGCCAGGCGCTGTCGGTGCTCGCGGTGAACCACATGTTCGGCGTGCATCTCGGCTGGGCCGAGCTCGCCATGGTCGCCCCGGCCGCGGAAGCCGCCGCGCTCAACGCCGTGCGCAGCGACCATGAGGACGCCTGGGCGCATGCCGCGCTTGGCTGTGTCTGTTTCTCGACGCGCAGGCTTGCCGGCGCATTGTCCGAGTTCGAGCAGGCGCTCGCCCTCAATCCGAACTTCTCGCTGGCGCAGGGCTATTACGCGCTCGCGCTGTCCTATGCGGGCCGTTCACGAGATTCATTCGATGCCGCGCAAAAGGCGATCCGCCTGTCGCCGCGCGATCCCTCACTGGCGATCTATTACGGCATCGCCGGCTATGCGCGCTTCACCGAGCGGCATTATGACGAGGCCATCGCGCTCGCGCGCGAGGCGATACGCCATCGCGGCGACCTCACCGGCGCCTATCGCGTGCTCGCGGTCTCCGCCGGCATGACCGGCGACGAAACGCTTGCGGAGACGGCGCTGGGCGAGCTTCGCCGCACCCAGCCCAACATCTCGCTGCACTGGATCGCGACGCAGCTGCCGTGGGTCAACGATGCGGACCGCGAGCACTATCTGGAAGGATTCCGGCGGGCAGGGTTGGGGTAACAGCGCAATCACACACTTGACGCAAAGGCGTCGAGCAGCGCGTTGAAGGCGTCGGCCTGCTCCCATTGCGTCGAATGGCCGGCGCCGGCGACGATCTGGACCGCGCCGCGCCAGAGCGTCGGCGCGGGCAGGCGCTGGAGATAGCCGAGATCGACGATCTGCTCCTCGCCGCCCTGCACGATCGCCAGCGGAATCTTCAGATTGCGCACGATCTCGACCTCGTCGGCAAGGCCGCCGGCCTGCGCGACGGCACCGAGACAGGCGCGGGCATTGCCGTCGGTCCTGTGAAAATCCGCGACGATGAAATCGGGGATCGGCGCATAGCCGGGCGCAAACGCCGTATGCACCCATTCCTCGATCTGCGCATCGGTCGGCGCGGCGGTGAACGCCGTGGGCGACAGATTCTTGAAGCCGGCAAAGCCCTCGGGCCCGCTGCCGACCGGCGGCGTGCCGAAGATCATCAGGCCGGCGGCCATCGGCAGCAAGGCTGCGGCATTGAGCACGGCGTGACCGCCGAGGCTCCAGCCGACGACCACGGCATTCCTGAGGTTGAGCTCCCGCGCGACGGCTGCGATCGCCGCAGCGTAGCCGTGTCCGGAATAATCGCTTGCCGGGTTCGGCGGCGGCGAGGAGGCGCCATGTCCGGGCAGGTCGATCGCGACGATGCGATATTTGGCCCCGAGCGAACCCTGCAATTGCTTCTGCCAGATGTGTGAAGACGCGGAATTGCCGTGGACGAGAAGGATCGGACGCCCCTCGCCTTTGCTCTCGAAACCGGCAATGGTTTGCGCGCCGATCTGTAAACGCAGAGGGCGCAAGGCAGGGCCCGGAAAAGGCTGGTCAGTCATGGAGTCCGATCTCGTCATCGCGATTGATCGGAACAGTCTGGCACGGCTCACGCGGCAGCGCTACGTTCGCTTCTCTCTCGTCATTGCGTCCGACGCATCGCAGGTCGAGCAAGTGATTGCGGATAGGCCCGCTACTTCGCTTTGGCCTGCATCGGCTTCGGAGCCGGCACGTTGGCCCATTCCCTGTCGGCACGGGGGCCGTTGAGATCACCGGTCAGGCCGACGAGCTGGCCGGGCAGCACGTCGAGGGTCTGTTGCCAGGTCTGGGTCTGGCACAGGAACTTGATCAGGCAGCCCTTGAGCTTGAGACGGTCGGCGGAGTCGCGCCACAGCGAGACCGAATAGGACCTGCCGTCCTCGGCATTGTAGATGTCGCCGGCAAACCGCCCCTCGGGCGTGACCTGCAAGCCCATGATGAGCTGATGGCCGAGCAGCGCGCGGGCGCGCTTGTCGGGATCGGGATTTTCCTTGTCGCGATAGGGCTGGCCGCGCTTGTCGGCCGGCTCCTTCATCCAGACGATGAAGCCACAGATGCGGTCGCGCGAGGGCCCGCAGCGCTCGAGCCGGATGCGCGCGCGGCCGTCCTCGACGAGCCAGGTGCCGGTGGGATCCGGCGGCGTGGCAGCGCCGGCGCGACCGCCAAAGGCCATCATCACGATCGTGATCGCGACACGCAGCAGAAAGCGAAGGACAAAGTTCATCAGCGGTACCTTTCGTTGATTGGTCGCGGCGTCAGTTCAGTTGCGCCATCAGCGCGTCGGCGCCCTTGTCGAGGCCGGCCGTCGCGGCCGCGAGCGCGCCGGCGGTCGCCTTGATGTCGTAAGCGCCCGGGTATTGCTTGGTGACGTAGGCGGAGAGCAGGCGCGCGGTCGTGGCGTCGAAGATCTCGACGCCGTAGATGACCGAGCCGGTCATCATGCCCTCGCCGTCACGCGCCGCCTGCACGCCGTTGTAGACGGCGCCGGCCATGTCGAAGCGCGAGAGCGTGCCGAGCACCGGCGTGTTGGTGACGGCGCCGGTGAGCGTGAGCCTGATCCGCAGCGTCTCCGGCCCGCGCTCGCGCACCGGCGCGAAGCGGCCGCGCAGCCGCTCGGCGAATCGGGTCTGCATGTAGGCGGCGAGCGTCGCCTTGTCCTTGTCGGACATGTCGCCGAACTGGTGGTCCTTGCCGCGATAGACCACGACCGGCTCGAGGATCACTTTATTATAGGCGCGCCAGTCGACCGGCGTTGAATAGCGGTAGGGCACGCGGCCGGAGCCGTCCGACTTGTCCGGAGCCATGTAGGCGGAGGACGCCATCTCCGAATAAGGCACGGGCGCGACCGTGGCGCAGCCCGCGACGGCCGCGCCAAGCAGCAGCGTTCCCAGACCGCGCAGGGCGATCGAGCGATCCATTCCAAACTCCTCTCACGGCTTCAGGAAAGGCCAATTCTTGGCAAAGGCGATGGGAACCGCAGCCGCGTACGGGACCAGACGCGGCTGCGGCGCTCTCCATCGCCGGCCCGAGGCGTCGTCCGGGGGCCATGTCAGAAGCCCCGGGCCGTCTCAGTGTTTCCATCTATAAAACCGACCGGACGGTTTGTAAAGTTCAAAAAAGAGGGACTGGCACATTTGGCCGCAGGCGCGGTTTTGTGCAGTCGCCGGTCGGAAGTCGTTAACGATGAATCAGGCGCGCTTGCGCGGGCTCGCTGGCTTTTTTGCCGACGACGCCGGTGCGGATTTCGCGGCGCGCTTCATGGCCGGCTGTTCGAGACCGTTCCACTGCGCGTCGTCGAGCAAACGCGCGAACAGCCGTTGGTGCTCATCCTTGCTGAGCGGCGACATCCCGAACAGCGAACTCAGCAACAGCCCCATCGCAGAGGCCCAGCGCAGCATCGCGAGATCCGGATCTGTGGCCTCTTCCCTGATCGCCGCCATTCTCTCCATCTCGCGCTCGCGCGGGAGCGCCATCAGGCTCGGATTCTCGACCATAGCCGCAACCAGGGCCAGCGCGGCGGAATTCGGCGACGTCGCGGCTTCCCGCACGGTCGCGAGCTGGGTTGCCAGATTGGGATTTGCGGAGGTCGCGCTCGCCTTCGCCATATAAGCTGTCGAGAACTCCTCGAAATGCGCCATCTGCCGCTCGAGCAGCGCCTTCAGCACCGCTTCCTTGGTGCGGAATTGATGCATCACGCCGCCCTTGCTCAGGCCGCTTTCGCGCGCGATCGCATCCAGAGTCAGCCGGCCCGGCCCGTCGCGCGCGATGATCGCGATGGCCGCTTCAAGCGCAGCATTGCGGGATCGTTCGGAGCGGGTGGCATTGTCCATGAGCCGACTTGTCTCCGTGACAAGACAATGAATCAAGTGAAAAGCGGACGCGCTGTACATTTTTTGTGCGAACACTGTCGAGACTTTCATCTTGCGGCGCCGAATGGGACTGTGTGAGCCTCGATATCGGATGGGGACTGGGATGGGCCGGCCGTAGCTTTGCGCGCCATGACGTGCGAAGCGTTTTCGGCTGGTCTCGCTTGAGAAAGATACGACATGCCGAAAAGAGTGTTGCTTGGTCTCCTCCTGGCTTGCGGGCTCGCGGCCCCGGCTCTGGCGCAAGAGCCGAAAACGGGAGGGGTGATCAATGCGGTGATCCAGCCCGAGCCGCCCGGCCTGATGCTTGCGATGATCCAGAACGGTCCGACCCAGATGGTGTCGGGCAACATCTTCGAGGGCCTGCTGCGCTACAGCCCCAAGCTCGAGCCGCTTCCGGAGCTCGCCGAGAGCTGGAGCGTCAGCGAAGACGCCAAGACTTACACCTTCAAGCTCCGGAAGGGCGTGACCTGGCATGACGGCAAGCCGTTCACCGCGGCGGACGTGCTGTTCTCGATCGAGATGCTGAAGCAGACCCACGCGCGTGCCCGCAATAATCTCGCGCAGGTCGACAAGGTCGAGGCGCCCGACGATTACACCGTCGTGTTCACGCTGAAGCAGCCGTTCGGCCCGTTCCTCGGCATCTTCGAGGTCGGCTCGATGCCGATGGTGCCGAAGCATCTCTATGAAGGCACCGACTTCAAGACCAACGCCTACAACAACGCGCCTGTCGGCACCGGCCCCTTCATGTTCAAGGAATGGCAGAAGGGCTCGTTCATCCGCCTGGTCAAGAACCCGAACTATTACGAAAAGGGCAAGCCCTATATCGACGAGATCTACTGGCAGATCATCCCCGACGCCGCCGCGCGCTCGGTGGCGTACGAAACCGGCAAGGTGGACGTGCTGCCCGGCGGCTCGGTCGAGAATTTCGACGTGCCGCGCCTGTCCAAGCTGAAGGACACTTGCGTCACCGGTGCCGGCTGGGAGTTCTTCTCGCCGCTGGCCTGGCTGTGGTTGAACAACCGCCAGGGCCCGCTCGCCGACAAGCGGGTGCGGCAGGCGATCATGTATGCGGTCGATCGCGACTTCGCCAAGGACGTGATCTGGAACGGGCTAGGCAAGGTCGCGACCGGCCCGTCCGCCTCGACCATCAAGTACTACACGTCCGACGTGCCGAAATACCCTTACGATCCGGCCAAGGCCAAGGCGCTGCTGAAGGAAGCCGGCTACAAGGGTGAGAAGATCCGCCTGTTGCCACTCGCCTATGGCGAGACCTGGCAGCGTTGGGGTGAAGCCGTGAAGCAGAACCTCCAGGACGTCGGCATGAACATCGAGACCATCGCCACCGACGTTGCCGGCGGCAACCAGAAGATCGGCGACTGGGACTACGACATCGCCTTCACCTATCTCTACCAGTATGGCGACCCCGCGCTCGGCGTCGGCCGCAACTACGTCTCCAGCGCCATCGCCAAGGGCCAAGTGTTCAACAACGTCGAGGGTTACTCCAACCCCGAGATCGACAAGCTGTTCGCTGACGGCGCGGTCGCAACGCCGGACTCCAAGCGCAAGGAGATCTACGAGAAGGCGCAGAAGATCCTGGTCGAGGACGTGCCGGTGGCCTGGATGCTCGAGCTGCAATTCCCGACCATCACCCGCTGCAAGGTCAAGAACCTGATCACCACGGGGATTGGCGTGAATGACGGCTTCAAGGACGCATGGCTCGACAAGTGACCAGCTGGTTCTTCACCTCTCCCCGCTCGCGGGGAGAGGTCGAATATGCGCAAAGCGCATATTCGGGTGAGGGGGAGTCTCCACGAGTCCAGTTCTCACCGCCCTCGCGGAGAGTCCCCCTCACCCCAACCCTCTCCCCGCAAGCGGGGCGAGGGAGCGCACTACTCCCGTGGCTAAGGGTCACGTTACCCTATAAGAACCTCTAGATGCTCTCCTTCATCTCCCAGCGTGTCGTGAAGGGCGTGATCGTCCTGCTTGCGATCGTCGTCCTCAATTTCTTCCTGATCCGGCTTGCACCCGGCGACCCCGCGGTCGTGATGGCGGGCGAGGCCGGCGCCAGTGACCAGGTCTTCGTCCAGCAGCTCCGGGAAAAGTTCGGCCTCGACAAGCCGCTGCCCGAGCAGCTCTTCATCTACGTCAAGGGCGTCGTCACCCTCGACCTCGGCTTCTCCTTCCGCCAGCAGGCGCCGGTCGCGAAGCTGATCGGCGAGCGCCTGCCGGCGACGCTGCTGCTGACGCTGACCGCCTTCGCGATCTCGCTGATGCTCGGCGTTCTCTTCGGCACGTTTGCCGCACGCTTTGCCGGAACGTTTCTCGACACCGCCATCACCGTGTTCGCGCTGATCTTCTACGCCATGCCGATCTTCTGGGTGGCGCTGATGGGCATCCTGCTGTTCTCGGTCACCATGGATTGGCTGCCGAGCTTCGGCTACGAGACGGTCGGCGCGAACCTCACTGGCCTTGCACACGCGGTCGACGTCGGCGCGCATTTGATCATGCCGGCGATGACGCTCGGCCTGTTCTTCATGGCGACCTACACCCGCATGACGCGCGCCTCGATGCTGGAGGTGAAGCGGCTCGACTTCGTCAAGACCGCGCGCGCCAAGGGCCTCTCCGACGCCGTGATCCAGCGCCGCCACGTGCTGCGCAATGCGCTGCTGCCGGTCGTGACGCTGGCCGGCGTGCATGCCGGTACGCTGATCGGCGGCGCCGTCATCACCGAGACCGTGTTCGCCTGGCCCGGCATCGGGCGCCTGATGTACGACGCGCTGCTCCAGCGCGACTACAATCTGCTGCTCGGCGTCTTCGTGACCTGCTCGATCATGGTTCTGATCTTCAACCTCATCACCGACCTCATCTATCGACTGGTCGATCCGCGCATCGAATTCGCCTCATGAAACAGTTCTGGAAATCGATGCTGCGCAGCCCGAGCGGCGTCATCGGGCTCATCATCCTGGTGCTCGCGATCTCGATCGCGGTATTCGGCCCGATGCTGTTCCCGAACTCGCCATGGCGCATGGTGCAGCGGCCGTTCCTGCCGCCCTTCACGCTCGCGACCGTGCCGCTCGGCACCGACGCGCTCGGCCGTGACGTCTTCGCCGGCATGATCTTCGGCGCCCGCGTCTCGCTGCTGGTCGGCCTCGTCTCGACGCTGGTCGCGCTGGCGGTCGGCGTTCCCATCGGCGCCATGGCCGGCTATTTCGGCGGCAAGACCGACGATGCCCTGATGCGCTTCACGGAATTCTTCCAGACCATCCCGAGCTTCGCGCTCGCCATCGTGCTGGTCGCGATCCTGCAGCCCTCGATCTATTCGATCGTGGCCTCGATCGCGGTGGTGAGCTGGCCGCCGGTTGCCCGCCTCGTCCGCGGCGAGGTGCTGTCGCTGCGCACGCGCGAATATGTCCAGGCCGCCGTCGTCACCGGCCAGAGCAACACCTGGATCATCCTGCGCGAGATTTTGCCGA
Source organism: Bradyrhizobium sp. 930_D9_N1_4 (assembly GCF_052076015.1). Classification (NCBI taxonomy): domain Bacteria; kingdom Pseudomonadati; phylum Pseudomonadota; class Alphaproteobacteria; order Hyphomicrobiales; family Nitrobacteraceae; genus Bradyrhizobium; species Bradyrhizobium sp. 930_D9_N1_4. The sequence continues at coordinate 797,020 of NZ_CP197236.1, read as the reverse complement.
ACGCACTGTCGCCGGTGATCGTGCTGGCCTCGCTGATGGTCGCAACCGCGATCCTGCTGGAATCCTCGCTTGCGTTTCTCGGTCTCGGCGATCCCAATCTGATCTCCTGGGGCTACATGGTCGGTGCCGGCCGCACCGTGATCCGCCAGGCCTGGTGGATCACCGTGTTTCCCGGCGTCGCCATCCTGATCTCGGTGCTGGGGCTGAACCTGATCGGCGAAGGCCTCAACGACGCGCTCAATCCGCGCCTGTCGCGGGAGGGGCGCTGATGACCGCCCCGCCTGCCGTCTCAATCAGAAATTTACGGATCGCGCTGCCCAAGGGCGCCGAGCGCCCCTTCGCCGTCGACGGCGTCTCGCTCGATCTGCGGCCCGGCAAGATCGTCTGCGTCGTCGGCGAATCCGGCTCCGGCAAGTCGATGTGCGCGCATGCGCTGATGGGTCTGTTGCCCGACACTGTGAGCGTCACCTCCGGCGAGATCCAGTTCGAAGGCCGCGACCTGCTCAAGCTGGACGACGATGCCTGGCGCGATCTGCGCGGCCGCCGTCTCGCGATGATTTTTCAGGAGCCGATGACCGCGCTCAATCCGTTGATGCGGATCGGCGACCAGATGGCGGAGATGTTCGAGGCTCACGGCCTGCTCACGCCCAGGGAGCGGCGTGCAAAAGCCCTGTCGCTGGCGCGCGAGGTCGGCCTGCCCGACCCCGAGCGTATCGTGCGCGCCTATCCGCACCAGCTCTCCGGCGGACAGCGTCAGCGGGCCATGATCGCGATGGCGCTGGCGCTCGAACCGGCCGTGCTGGTCGCGGACGAGCCGACCACCGCGCTCGACGTCACCACGCAGGCGCAGATCCTCAAGCTGATCCGCAACCTCCAGCGCAACCGCAACATGGCGGTGATGTTCATCACCCATGATTTCGGCGTGGTCGCCGACATCGCCGATCAGGTCGTGGTGCTCCGCCACGGCAAGGTCGTCGAGGAAGGCCCCGCAGCGACCGTCTTCAACGAGCCGCAGCACGATTACACCAAGGCGCTGCTCGCCGCCGTGCCGTCGATGGACCCGCCGGCGCGCGAGCCGCTCGACGATCAGGCCCGGGCTGTCGAGGTGATCGGGCTGGACAAGACCTACGTCACGTCAGGCGGCTGGTTTCGCGAGGACCGCCGCGTCGATGCCGCGCGCGAGGTCAATTTCAACATCCTCAAGGGCGAGACGCTCGGCCTTGTCGGCGAATCCGGCTCCGGCAAATCGTCTGTGGCGCGGCTCGTGATGCGACTGATCGAGGCCGACCGCGGCACGGTGCGGATCGGCCAGACCGATCTCACATCGCTGTCGGGCAAGGCGCTGCGCGCCGAGCGGCATCGCATCCAGATGATCTTTCAGGATCCGTTCGCCTCGCTCAATCCACGCCGCAAGGTCGGCCACATCATCGCTGACGGCCCGATCGCGGCCGGCACCGATCCGAAAATCGCGTTCGACCGCGCCCGCGATCTCCTCAAGATGGTGGGTCTGGATGCCGGCGCGCTCGAACGCTATCCGCACGAATTCTCAGGCGGCCAGCGCCAGCGCATCGGCATCGCGCGCGCACTCGCGCTCGAGCCCGAGATCATCGTTGCCGACGAGGCCGTCTCCGCGCTCGACGTCTCGGTGCAGGCGCAGGTGCTGCGACTGCTCGAAGACCTCAAGGCCCGCCTCGGCCTCTCGATGCTGTTCATCACCCATGATCTGCGCGTCGCCGCCCAGATCTGCGACCGCATCGCGGTGATGCAGCGCGGCGCCATCGTCGAGCTGAAGCCGACCGCGCAGCTCTTCACCGCGCCGGAGCATGCTTACACGCGCGAGCTGCTGGCCGCAGTGCCGGGCCGCAAGGAGCGCGCGCCGGCGGCGTGAGCCGGCTGTTCGCGGCAATTACTTGTTTGCCGGAGGATTGGTGTTGTTCCAGGTGGGGACTGAGTTGGTCACCCCGACGGAGGGCTGAGTGGACGTTCCGACCGACGGCGCCGTCGTCGTGCCGACTCTCTGTCCGGAGCTTCCAATCGTGCCTTGCTGCACCGGTGCTCCCGGGGTGCTGTGCGTGCTGGTTTGTGCGCCCGTTGCCGACGTCTGCGCGGCGACAGCGAATGGCGCTGCGGCCAATCCGAGGGCGATGAGTGCAGCAATGGAGCGTCTCGCTTTTGTCATGGCTAATCCTTTCGAAGCGGTCTCTCAATCGCGCCGGCCGCTCGCAGATCGAACCGCTGGCGCGCTGAGCAATCCGACAACGCCACGCGCGTGAGAATGTGCCGCGACACGATCACGCGGGGAAGCCCAACTCCGTCACGATGCCGCGACGATACGCCGGCCGAAATCAGGCAGCTTGCCCCACGTCCAGCTCACCGGCGGGCGGTATTCCGTTCCGCGTAGGAACGGAGTTGTCACGGGCTTTTTATCCTTCGTGACCGCCTCTACGGCTGCAAAACCGAGTTCGGCAACCCACATTCGATTGGAATGATTTCCATCATCTTATGATGGCTTTTCGAACTATTTGGAGGCCGACATGGGCCAGATTATTCAGTTCGTCTCGAAGTCCGAGCGTGAGCGCATTCGTCTCATCCAGGAGGCCCGCGCGATCTATGACAGCATCTTTCCGCCGAACGACCCGGCCGTCGAGCCGCGGGACAAGGCGTCGATCATCCGCGCGGCCAGCGGCGACGTAGGAAATCTGGCGTGATCAAGATCATCGCAGTGCTCTGCAGCCTCGCCGCTCCCGGCAATTGCCACGAGCAGATGGTCACCTCATCGGACTTCGCCGACGTCTCGATGCAGTCCTGCCTGATGGGCGCGCCGCAGCTCGCGGAATGGATGAACCAGCATCCGGCCGAGCGGCTGGCGGGATGGCGCTGCGTCTTCGGTCAGCAGGCCCGCCGGGGCGCCTGAGGCCGCCGTTTGGTTCTTCCACCTTGCCCTTTATATGATATCAATCATTCCATTGGCTTTCATTCCGTGGGCCTTCGGGGGTGAGTGATGGTGGACGACCGTTCCGGCAAACCGGCAAGCGAATACGGCGTGGTGCCGCTCGAAGTGATGGCGTCGATGTCGGGGCTTGATTTCGTCCGCGCCATCTTCACGCGCCAATTGCCCGAGCCGCCGATCATGCAGACGGTCGAGCCGTTCGATTGCACGGCCGAACCCGGTGTGGTCGTGATCCACAGCGTGCCGGGCCTGCGTCATTACAATCCGATCGGATCGGTTCATGGCGGCTATGCGGCCATCCTGCTGGATTCCGCGATGGGGCTGGCGGTGCAGACCACGCTCCCCGCGGGCACCGGCTACACGACGCTGGAATTCAAGATTTCATTCGTGCGCGGCATGAGCGAAGCGAGCGGCACGATCCGCACCGAGGGCCGCGTGCTCAACGCCGGCCGCCGCGTCGCCACCGCCGAAGCACGCATCACCGACGCAAAAGGCCGGCTGCTCGCGCACGCGACGACCACCTGCCTCGTGTTCGGCATCGACAAGGGCAACGCGGAAGGCTGACCGGCGGTGCAACCGCTCCTCATCGCGTGGTGTTGCTCCAGGTCGGCACTGAATTGGTCACGCCGACCGACGGCCAATTGTACGTTCCGACCGACGGCGCCGTGACCGTCCCGACCGTCTGTCCGGACGACCCGTAAGCCCGCGGCTGCACCGACGTCGATCCGGCGCCGCCATAGTTCGGGGCGACCGTGCTCGTGCTGTAATATCGGCTCGACCGGTGCTTCTTCGCCTCAGCCGCGAAGGGCGCGGCAAGCAATCCGGCGGTGACGAGTGCAGCAATCGCAAATTGAATGCGTGTCATGGCTGATCCCTCTGTTGCTGGGAGCCCTCGTCCCATGTGTTCATTGATCGGCGGATGTCCATAGGCACGCGTTCATAACTCCGTGCGCGAGCGGTGTGCCGGAGCGCGGCGCTCCTGCCTTCGGATGGACCCGAATCAGCGCTAGTGCATTGCCTTCAGAGACTTCCCTGGACGCAAGCAGCAGCATGACCGGCGCCGAACTCAAGCAACTCCGCAACGACCTCTCCGACGCCCTCGCGCGCAAGCTCACCGCGGCCGACATGGCGAGGCTATGCGGATTGCCGGAGAAGGGCGGCGCCGACACCGTCCGGCGCTGGGAGGTGAGCGGCCCGACGCCGTCCGCGACCAAGGTGCTGCGCGTGCTCGCGATGGCGAGCGATCGCTATCCGATCATGGAGAAGTTCGACATCTTCGATCGTCATGACGTGCGCGAGGAAGACCGGCCGGCAAAACGCGCGGCCTTCCGCGAGCAGATGCGCGATGAAGCGCGGCGCCGTCTTGGTTAACGGAAAGCACGCGCAAATTACCGCGAAGGCGCCGGGTTAAGCCTTTCTTCACCACTTCTTAAGCCCCCATTAAGCACGAAAATCTTTTACAGCCCAATAAGTTAGGTTGGGTGTCGTTGTGCCACGGATGTGACAGCATTTTCGTCAAAAGCGAGCTATCTGCAAAACCAACGCGGCGCGGAGAGCGCGCCTGCCGGGGACCAAAGTGTTTGGAGTTTGGACGATGAAGAAGATCCTGTTCGCGACCGTCGCGCTGCTCGTGGTGGGCGCTGCCGCGCCGGCGGTCGGTGCCGATCTCGGCAACCGCAACTACTACAAGGCCGCGCCGGCCTATGCCGCGCCGATCTACAACTGGACCGGTTTCTACATCGGTGCGCATCTCGGCGGTGCGTTCTCCAGCGACAACAATTTCAACGGCCTCTCCACCGGCAACAACGGCAACGGCCGTTTCCTCGGCGGCTTGCAGGCCGGTGCGGACTGGCAGTTCCACCCGAATTTCCTGGTCGGCGCCGAAGCCCAGTACTCCTGGCTCTCCGGCAGCGTCGGCGCGGCGTTCCCGGGCGGCGTCGCCTATACCAATGACCAGCGTGGCCTCGGCTCGATCACCGGCCGCGTCGGCTACACCTGGGGTCCGGGCCTGCTGTACGTGAAGGGCGGCTACGCCTATTCGGACAACAACGAGAAGGTGACCGTCGGCGGCGTGCCGACCGCCTTCCTCATCACCGGCGATCACCGCAACGGCTACACCGTCGGCGCCGGCCTCGAATACATGTTCGCCCCGAACTGGTCGGCCAAGGCCGAGTACCAGTACTACAATTTCGGCGACGCGAGCTTCACCGGCGGTCCGCTGGCGGGCACCGGCAGCTTCACCACCGACGACCACACCATCAAGGCGGGCGTCAACTACCGCTTCAACTGGGCCAACTCGTCGGTCGCGCGCTACTGATCGCGCCTCTAAAATCTCTTTCATCATCAAGGGCCGGCCTCGTTGCCGGCCCTTTCTTTTTTCGCTGTGCGGAACGGGCGCAAGCGTTTGTGCAACTTGCGATTTTTTAACCCGGCCGACGGATACTGCGCGGCGAAAATATAAGATCATGGGTGGGGGAATTTCGATGGCGATCCGTCTGGGCCTTGGCCGTGTGTTCGGCCGTTTCAAGCCGCGCTTCAGGATGCCGAAATGGGGCGTGCGCGGCAGCCTGTTCGCGGCCTTCGCATTGATCGCAGGCATGGGCCTCGTGATCGCAGCCGGCGCCGGCTTCGTGTTCAATCATCTCGGCGCGACCATGATGGATCTCAGCGGCCGCGACATTCCGCGCCTCTCCGCCAGCCTTCAGCTCGCGTCGCAAAGCGCAACGCTCGCGGCGCAGGGCCCGAGCCTCCTGGCTTCGCCCTCCGACGAAGCGCTGAAAGAGCGCACCAAGGACGTGAAGGACATCCAGCAGCTCGCCATGGCCAAGCTCGGCGAGATCATCGCGCTCGGCGCCGACAAGCAGGTCGCGTCCGCCTTGCGCGACACCGCCAAGAGCATCGATGAAGCGACCCAGAGCCTGGTCTCGGCCGCACGCGAGCGGCTCGACACCGGCGCGCTGCATGACAAGCAGTATGAGGCGTTGCGCAAGGCGCAGCTCACCTTCGTCGGAGCGTCCGGTCCTGCGATGCTGGACGCGCAGACGCGCCTGAACGCGATCCTCGGCGCGGCCGAAGTTTCCGCCGACGATGCCACGGAAGCCGCCCGCACCGTCTCCCAGGTCGCGACAATCTCCACCAACGGCAATCTGATGGCCGCCGACATGATGGCGGCGCTGTCGACCAACAGCAGCGACACGCTGGAGGCGATCGAGAAGGAATTCAAGGCGACGCGCGACCGCGTCAAGTCGAACCTCGAGGACCTCCCCACGATGTCCTCGATGCAAGCGGTGCGCGACGCCGTCCAGAAGCTGTTCGCCTTCGGCGAGGGCAAGACCGGCGTGTTCAAGATCCGCCAGAAGGAGCTCGACGCCATCGACTACGGCCAGACCATCCTCGACGAGACCCGCAAGCTCAATGTCGGTCTCGGCATCAGCGTGCAGCAGCTCGTCGACGGCGTGCAGAAGGAGACCAACGCGTCGACCTCCCAGGCGCGCCAGGAGATATCGCTCGCCACCACCGCGATGCTGGCGCTGGGTGCGCTGACGCTGGTCGGCTCTGCCCTGTTCGTCTGGCTCTATGTCGGCCGCAACATCCTGCGGCGGATCCGCGAGCTTCAGCGCGCAATGCAGTTGCTCTCCACCGGCGACCTCGACACCGAGATCGTCCGTTCCCGGCAGAACGACGAGATCGGCGCGATGAAGGAAACGCTGACGGTGTTCCGCGACAGCATGATCGAGGCCCGGGCGCTCGCGGGCGAACAGGACAAGGACCGTGTCGCCAAGGCTGAACGTGCTGCGCAGATGGAGGCGAAGATCGCCGAGTTCGAGGGCACGGTGCGCAACGCGCTCGACAACCTCGCCCAATCGGCCAATTCGATGCAGTCGACCGCGCAGAGCATGTCGAACACCGCCGACCAGTCCAACGCGCTGGTGAACGCGGTCGCCTCCGCCGCGGAGGAGACCTCGGTCAACGTGCAGACGGTGTCGTCGGGCACCGAGCAGCTGTCGTCCTCGATCGAGGAGATCAGCAAGCAGGTCGTCACCTCGGCCGCCATTGCCAAGAAGGCCGTCGAGGAGGCAGGCGCCACCGACACCACGGTGCAGAGCCTCGCCGACAGCGCGAGCCGCATCAGCGTGGTCGTGGACCTGATCCAGACCATTGCGTCGCAAACGAACCTGCTCGCGCTGAACGCCACCATCGAGGCCGCGCGCGCGGGTGAGGCCGGCCGCGGCTTTGCGGTGGTCGCCTCCGAGGTGAAGAGCCTCGCGAGCCAGACCGCGAAAGCCACGGAAGAGATCCGCACCCAGATCGCCAGCATGCAGTCGGTCACCACCTCCGCCGTCGGCGCCATCCAGGGCATCGGCCGCATCATCGGCGAGATCGACAACGTCACCACGACGATCGCCGCCGCGGTCGAGGAGCAGGGCGCGGCCACCCGCGAGATCGCCCGCAACATCCAGCATGCCGCCGGCGGCACCAGCGAAGTCTCCAGCAACATCGTCGGCGTCTCCACCGCGTCCGCCGAGGCTGGCGCTGCGGCGAGCGAAGTGCTGGGCGCCTCCGACGCACTCCGCCGCGAAGCCGACATGCTGCGCGGAGAGATCGACGCGTTCCTCAACAACATGCGGGCGGCGTAAGCCGCCGGCGCGTAGACGCCGGTCTGGTAGCCCGGATGGAGCGCAGCGCAATCCGGGACTCGTGCCACAAGCGCGAAGGCCCCGGATTTCGCTGCGCTCCATCCGGGCTACGGAAAAATGCCCCGGTATGACCGCCATGCGGAGACCACGGCCCGTCCTTTTTCGGCTGGCGCGCCGCCCGCGGCGGGTTTAAGCCGGTCACATGAACGCAAAAACCGACACCGTGCCCTCCTCCGCCGAGGCGCTGCGCTATCCCTGGGAACAGCATCCCGGCCCCGAAGAGGTCGTGGAGATCAGGCCCGGCGTGCTGTGGGCACGGCTGAAACTGCCGTTTCGCCTCAACCACGTGAACATCTATCTGCTCGCCGACGGCGACGGCTATGCGATGATCGATGCCGGCTTCGGCAACGAGGAGACCATCGAGGCCTGGACAAAACTGTTCGAGGGGCCGCTGAAGGGCGTCCATATCACGCGCCTGATCGTCACCCATTCGCACCCTGACCATGTCGGCCTCGCGGGATGGATCGTCGAGCGGTTCAATTGTCCGCTGGTGATGTCGCAGGTCGAATATCTGCAATCGGTCTATCACCAGAATCGCGGCACCGAGGAGCGGCAGCAAGCACAGCGGCTGTTCTTCCGCCGCCACGGCATGGACGAGTCGCTCACCGAAAAGCTGCTCGGCCGCGGCCAGGACTATCTCAAGCGCGTCTCGGTGCTGCCGCCGTCCTACCGCCGCATCTCGCATGGCGACGACGTCGTGATCGGCACGCGCCGCTTCAAGGTGATCACCGGCGGCGGTCACGCGCTCGACCAGGTGATGCTGTATTGCGCCGACGACAAGCTGTTCCTGTCCGCCGACCAGGTGCTGAGCAGGATCTCGCCGAATGTCAGCGTGTGGGCGGTCGAGCCCGACCAGAATTCGCTCGGCGAATATCTGGCCTCGCTCGCGAGCCTCACCACCACCCTGCCCTATGATCTGCTCGTTCTGCCCGGCCACGGCGTGCCGTTCTACGGGCTGAAGACCCGCATCAAGCAGCTCGCCGATCACCACGAAGAACGCTGCCGCCTGATCGCGGAAGCCTGCCGCGAGGAGCCGCAGACCTCGCGCGCGCTGGTGCCCGTCGTGTTCAACAAGCACGTGCTGGACGAGCACCAGATGGGTTTTGCCGCCGGCGAACTCGTCGCCCATGTCAACTACATGATCGTCGAGGGCCGGCTGACCGCCGAGACCAAGGACGGCGTGCTTCAGTTCAGGACGAGTTGAGCTTTGCCTTCGGCTCGCCCCCACGCGGGGCGAGGGACGCTTGCTGCAGGGCAGCATCATACCTCGCGCGAACTTGATTGGGATCAAGTTTCAAATCGCACGATAGGGCATTTTGCCCAAATGCCCCTCACCGCCAAATGTGGGATAGCGCATAGACATTAGAGCTGGAAAAGCTCTAAGAAGATGCGCCCTTTGGTCAGTTCCGTTGCAGGTTTGACGATGGATTACAGCCAGTTCTTCAATTCCGCCCTTGATCGCCTCCACTCCGAGCGTCGCTATCGCGTGTTCGCCGATCTGGAGCGCATCGCCGGCCGGTTCCCGCATGCGCTCTGGCACTCGCCCAAGGGCAAGCGCGACGTCGTGATCTGGTGCTCGAACGATTATCTCGGCATGGGCCAGCACCCGAAGGTGGTCGGCGCCATGGTCGAGACCGCGACCCGCGTCGGGACCGGTGCCGGCGGCACCCGCAACATCGCCGGCACGCATCATCCGCTGGTGCAGCTCGAGGCCGAGCTCGCCGATCTCCACGGCAAGGAAGCGTCGCTGCTGTTCACCTCGGGCTACGTCTCGAACCAGACCGGCATCGCGACCATCGCCAAGCTCATTCCGAACTGCCTGATCCTGTCGGACGAGCTCAACCACAATTCGATGATCGAGGGCATCCGCCAGTCCGGTTGCGAGCGGCAAGTGTTCCGCCACAACGACCTCGCCGATCTCGAAGAGCTGCTGAAGGCTGCGGGCCCGAACCGGCCGAAGCTGATCGCCTGCGAGAGCCTCTATTCCATGGACGGCGACGTGGCTCCGCTCGCAAAAATCTGCGATCTTGCCGAAAAGTATGGCGCGATGACCTATGTCGACGAGGTCCACGCCGTCGGCATGTACGGCCCGCGCGGCGGCGGCGTCGCCGAGCTTGACGGCGTCATGCACCGTATCGACATCCTCGAAGGTACGCTCGCGAAGGCGTTCGGCTGCCTCGGCGGCTATATCGCCGCCAACGGCCGGATCATCGACGCCGTGCGCTCCTACGCACCGGGCTTCATCTTCACCACTGCGCTGCCGCCGGCGATCTGCTCGGCCGCGACCGCCGCGATCAAGCATCTGAAGACCTCGAGCTGGGAGCGCGAGCGCCACCAGGACCGCGCCGCCCGCGTCAAGGCGATCCTCGACGCCGCCGGCCTGCCGGTGATGTTGAACGACACCCACATCGTGCCGCTTTTCGTCGGCAATCCCGAGAAGTGCAAGCAGGCCTCCGACCTCCTGCTCGAAGAGCACGGCATCTACATCCAGCCGATCAACTACCCGACGGTGGCCAAGGGCACCGAGCGCCTGCGCATTACGCCCTCGCCCTATCACGACGACGGCCTGATCGATCAGCTCGCCGAAGCGCTGTTGCAGGTGTGGGAGCGTCTCGACCTGCCGCTCCGCGAGAAGTCGCTCGCGGCGGAGTAGGCTTTTCTTTCGCCTCTCCCCGCTTGCGGAGGAGAGGCCGGATCGCATCGTCAGATGCGATCCGGGTGAGGGGGACTCTCCACGAGTCCAACTGCCACCGTCCCTGCGGAGAGCCCCCCTCACCCCGCCCTCTCCCCGCAAGCGGGGCGAGGGAGAGCGGGCAGCTCGCCGCCCGCACCTTAACGACAACCCCGGTTCCCGCCGCGACCAGGCATTTCGCTGTCGCCTCCACCGGCTCAACGCGCTAGATTTGCAGGGAAAACGAGGGCGGGCGCCTTTGCGCCTTAGGACGTTCGGGCGCTATCGCGCCATGGGAGAAGCACGCTCGCCATGATGCACGACTGGGGCGTGATCGCCGCCGCTTTCGGCTATATCGGCTTTCTGTTTCTGGTGGCGAGCCACGGCGACCGCCGCTCGTCGGCCAAACCCGGCCGCGCGTCCGGGCTGATCTATCCGCTGTCGCTGGCGATCTACTGCACCTCCTGGACCTTCTTCGGCTCGGTCGGCTTCGCCACGCGCACCTCGACCGACTTCCTCGCCATCTATGTCGGCCCGATCCTGATGATCGGGCTCGGCGCCGGCGTGCTCCGCCGGGTGATCCAGCTCGCGAAAGCGCACAACATCACCTCGATCGCCGACTTCATCGGCGCGCGCTACGGCAAGAGCCAGGCGGTGGCGGCAACCGTGGCGCTGATCGCGATCATCGGCTCGGTGCCCTACATCGCGCTCCAGCTCAAGGCGGTGGCGTCCTCGCTCGAAACCATCCTGAGCGAGGACCAAGCTTTCTCCCACATCCCGATCCTCGGCGACATGGCGCTGATGGTGACGCTGGCGATGGCCGCCTTCGCGGTGCTGTTCGGCACGCGGCAGACCGACGCCACCGAGCACCAGCACGGATTGATGCTGGCGGTCGCGACCGAATCCATCATCAAGCTCGTCGCCTTCCTGGCCGCCGGCATCTTCGTCACCTTCTGGATGTTCTCGCCGCACGAATTGATCGAGCGCGCCATGAAGACCCCGGAGGCGGTGCGCGCCATCAACTATTCGCCGTCGATCGGCAACTTCCTCACCATGACGCTGCTGTCGCTGTGCGCAATCATGCTGCTCCCGCGCCAGTTCCACGTCAGCGTGGTCGAGAATTCCAGCGATGCCGAGGTCGGCCGCGCGCGCTGGCTGTTCCCGCTCTACCTCGTTGCGATCAATCTGTTCGTGATCCCGATCGCGCTCGCCGGCCTCGTCAGCTTTCCGTTCGGCGCGGTCGATCCGGATATGTATGTGCTGGCGCTGCCGATGGAGGGCGGTGCAGGGCTTCTCAGCGTCGCCATTTTCGTCGGCGGCCTGTCGGCTGCGACGGCGATGGTGATCGTCGAATGCGTCGCGCTCTCGATCATGGTCTCGAACGACCTCGTGGTGCCGCTGGTGCTGCAACGGCGGCCCGAGGGGCGCACCGGCGGCGCCGATTTTAGCGACTTCCTGCTGCGCTCGCGACGTCTTGCGATCTTCGCCATCATGGTGATGGCCTATTTCTACTACCGCGCACTCGGCAACACCCAGCTCGCGGCGATCGGCCTGCTTTCCTTTGCCGCGATCGCCCAGCTCGCACCGAGCTTCTTCGGCGGGCTGCTGTGGCGGCGCGCGACCGCGCGCGGTGCGATCGGCGGCATGCTGGTCGGCTTCGCGGTGTGGCTCTACACGCTGTTCATGCCGAGCTTCATGGACTCCTCGACGGCGGGCATCCTATTGCTTCAGCATGGCCCGTTCGGGATCGAGGCGCTGCGCCCGCAGGCGCTGTTCGGCGCCGATTTGCCGCCGCTGATGCACGGCGTGATCTGGTCGCTGTCGCTCAACATCCTGACCTATGTGCTGCTGTCGCTGGCGCGCCGGCCGTCGTCCATCGAGCTGGTGCAGGCCGATCTGTTCGTGCCCAACACGCTCGCGCCGATCTCGCCGAGCTTCCGCCGCTGGCGCACCACCGTCACGGTGCAGGACATCCAGACCACGGTCGCGCAATATCTCGGGCCCGATCGCGCCCGGCATTCGTTCGAGGCCTTCTCGGCGCGGCGCAATGTCCGGCTGGAGCTCGGCGCCCCCGCCGATTTCGAGCTGTTGCAGCATGCCGAGCACCTGATCGCATCGTCGATCGGCGCGGCCTCCTCACGCCTTGTGATGTCGCTGCTGTTGCGCAAACGCACGGTCTCCGCGAAGGCCGCGCTGAAACTGCTGGACGATTCCCATGCCGCCCTGCATTTCAACCGTGAGATCCTCCAGACCGCGCTCAACCATGTCCGCCAGGGCATCGCGGTGTTCGATGCCGATTTGCAGCTGATCTGCTCCAACCGGCAGTTCGGCGAACTCCTCAACGTTCCCCCGCATTTCATCCAGTTCGGCACGCCGCTTCGCGAAATCCTGGAATTCATGGGCGTGAGCGATCCGGACGATCAGGGTGACCGCGAGGCGATGATCGAGCAGCGGCTCGCCGCCTACACCACCGAGAGCGAACCCTATCTCGAACGCCTGCCGGAACGGCACATGGTGATCGAGGTGCTCACCAACCGCATGCCGGGCGGCGGCTTCGTCGTCACCTTCACCGACGTCACGCCAACCTTCGAAGCCGCCGAAGCGCTGGAGCGCGCCAATGCGACGCTGGAAAAGCGCGTGCGCGACCGTACCGAGGAGCTGACGCGGCTGAACTCGGAGCTGGCGCTGGCCAAGAGCGCGGCTGAAGACGCCAGCATCTCCAAGACGCGCTTCCTTGCGGCGGCCAGCCACGACATTCTCCAGCCGCTCAACGCGGCGCGGCTCTATGTCACCAGCCTGGTCGAGCGCCAGAACAGTGGCGAGGAGACCCGGCTGGTCGAAAACATCGACGAATCGCTGCAAGCCATCGAGGAAATCCTCGGCGCGCTGCTCGATATCTCGCGCCTCGACGCCGGCGCCATGACGACCTCGATCTCGAGCTTCAAGATGGCAGACCTGATGCGCTCGCTGGAGATCGAGTTTGCGCCGAGCGCGCGCGCCAAGAATCTCGAACTCGCCTTCGTGCCCTGCTCGCTCCCGGTCGAATCCGATCGCCTGCTGCTGCGGCGGCTGCTTCAGAACCTGATCTCCAACGCGATCAAATATACCCCGCGCGGGCGCGTGCTGGTCGGATGCCGCCGCCAGGGCCCTTCGCTCAAGATCTGCGTCTACGACACCGGTGTCGGCATCCCGCCGGTCAAACGCGGCGAGATCTTCAAGGAATTCCACCGCCTCGAGCAGGGCGCGCGGATGGCCCGCGGCCTCGGTCTCGGCTTGTCGATCGTCGAACGTCTGGCGCGCGTGCTCAAGCACGGCATCGCCATCGACGGCAATAAAAACGGCGGCTCGGTCTTCTCCGTGACGGTGCCGACGGCGAAGGCGATCACCCACACCGCCGCCGTCACCAGCGCAACGCCGCTGGCGCGCACGCCGATCTCGGGCGCGCTGATCGTCTGCATCGAGAACGACGCCGCGATCCTCGACGGCATGCGTACGCTGCTGAAGGCCTGGGACGCCGAGGTGATCGCGGTCGCCGATCCCGAAGGCGCGATCGCCGCCATCGAGACAGCCGGCCGGCGCGTGACCGGCCTGCTGGTCGACTATCACCTCGACCGCGGCAACGGCATCGCCGCGATCCGCGACATCCGCCGCCGCTTCGGCGACGGCATTCCGGCAATCCTGATCACCGCCGACCGCAGCCCCGCCGTGCAGGTCGCCGCGCGCGAGGAGAAGATCGCGGTGCTCAACAAGCCGGTGAAGCCGGCGTCGCTGCGCGCGCTGCTGGGACAGTGGCGAACACAGCAGATGGTCGCGGCCGAGTAAGCGCGAGAGCGCTCGCATATATCAGGTCATGCGACCAGACCTATCCGCGCATCACCCGCCCCGCGCGCATTGCGAATGGCCGGAACCGGTGCGCGCAAATGCGTCGCACCCGCGAGCGCGCGACACCTCTTGCAACACATCCGGCTTGGAGTAACCTCAACCCAAGCGAGCGTTCTCCTGGCTCGGTTGAATTTGAATTTTCTGATTGCACAAGACGTTTTCATTTCAATCATCATCAAGGTGGCACAGATGGCAGGGTCCAGCATCGAGGATACGTTGGCCGCGATCGGCTATGTGAAAGTGATCGTGACGATGCAGAACAGGGCGACGGCAGCCGCTGCGCCCAAGGCGCAAACCGAAAGCGCGATGGAGGGACATTTCCTGCCTCCGGATACCGACCAGGTCGAGAGTCTTTCCCTGGCGGCGACGCGCGCGACGGGACGCAAGATCAGGCGACCCGAAAGTTTGTCCGCGCGCCGCGTGCGCGTCTATCCGCATCTGGGTCTCGCGGTGGGCACCGTCGATGCCGGTGGCTTTGCCTCTCTCCAGGCTGATCCCAGCGTCGGCATGGTCGCCAAAGCCCCGGAGATCAGCCTCATCAAGCCCGTCGCCGCCCAGCCGATCAAAACCGGAATCGGCCCCACCTGGGGCATCAAGCGCCTGAAAGTGGATCGCCTCTGGCAGTCGGGATTCACCGGCAAAGGCGTGCTGGTCGGTCATCTCGACACCGGCGTCGACGGTGCTCATCCGGCCCTGAAAGGCGCCATCGGAAGATTCGCCGAGTTCGATCTGGCGGGCGACGAGGTTCCGAACGCAAAGCCGTGGGACAGCGGCTCGCATGGAACGCATACCGCAGGCACGATCGCCGGCCGCCCCGTGGTGAAGGGCAAATTCGGCGTTGCGCCGGATGCCCAGCTCGCAAGCGCCATGGTCATCGAAGGCGGCCAGGTGATCGAACGCATTCTCGCGGGAATGGACTGGGTGGTCGGCTCCGGTTGCCGCATCCTGAGCATGTCCCTGGGGCTGCGCGGCTTCACACCGGCGTTCCAGGCCGTGATCGACTCGCTGCGGGCCGCGAACGTCTTGCCGGTGATCGCGGCCGGCAACGAAGGTGCGCTGACCAGCCGGTCGCCCGGCAATTATGCCAATGTCCTGTCCATCGGTGCGATGGACGTCAAGAACAAGGTGGCGGACTTCTCCAGCAGTCAGCGCTTCAATCGCCCGATCAATCCGCTGTGTCCCGCCCTCGCGGGACCCGGGGTGGCGATCACCTCCTGCGTCCCCGGCAACCTCTACGAGACCATGGACGGGACGTCGATGGCGACACCCCATATCGCCGGGCTCGCGGCGCTGTTGCTGCAAGCCCGGCCGGACGCAACGGCAAACCAGCTCGAGCAAGCCATCGTGGGCTCCTGCACTCTGCCCGCATCGATGCAGGAGGCGCGCGCCAATCACGGCGTTCCCGACGCTCTCAAGGCTTTCGAATTGCTCACGGGTTCGCAACTCCCTGCCGCGATCGCCGGCAGCGCACCGCGGCGTGCCACCCCCAAGCGAGGACGCGCGAGCCCCAAGCGGTCATCGCCTCGTCCGGGCCGCGGCGCGTCCAAGAAGGCCGGCCGCAAGGCCAAGGTTGCGGCTGCCCGCCGATCCACGCCCAAGAAGACATCGCCGCCACGCCGTTAGGTCTGGCGCGAAGGGACCGCGATTTGTGTCAGCGGCCGGCTAAAACCCGGCCGCGAAACGTACTATATTGACCGGTGGCGTCACAAAATATCGCGCAGGAGCCGGCCATGAGCGACAAGACCAAACCGTCAGCCCAGTGGGAAGGTGATGCTGTTGCCCGGCGATTGCGGCAGGCGACCAAGCCGGGGCGTCCCTCGGCGGTTCAGGTGTTCCTGAACGACGAGATCTCTGCGAGCGATCTTCCGGAGAAGGCCAAGCAGATCGTGACCGACATGAGCGCGAGCCTCAACCTGCCGGCCGACGCGATCAAGCTCGGCAAGGTTTTCCGAAGCGCAAAATCCTTCTCGGTGTCCACCGACATACCCGACGTCTTCGACGCGCTTGCCAAATGCGGAGACGTCAAGAGCATCCTTGAATCGGAACAGCCGGATATTCTGCCGAAGCCGACCAACGTGAAGGACGCTTGAGCCCGGCGCTGAGTCTTGCCGGTCGATAGTCGGTTGCCGGTCAGTAGTCGGTCGAGACGCTGAGCGTCCGCCATCGCTCCAGCTCTTCAAGGCGGAACCTGTCTGTCGCCGCGATGGCGTCGACTGCATCGCTGCCGAGCGCGATCCGCAAAGGCGGTCGATCCATCTGCACAAGTTTCAGCACGACCGCTGCGGCCTTGGCCGGGTCACCCGGCTGGCGGCCGTCATAGTCGCGCTGCATCCTGACGGCAGCTCCCACCACCGCATCATATTCCGCGCGACCTTCATCGGTCGCGTGCGCGCTTTGCGCAAAGCCGGTGCGGAAGCCGCCGGGCTCGACGATCGTGACGTGCACGCCCACCAGCGCCATCTCGCGCGCGAGCGACTCCGAAAAACCTTCGATCCCCCATTTCGCGGCCGAATAGGCCGCGCGGGCGGGAGCACCGATCCGTCCGCCGACGGACGAGACCTGCATGATATGCCCGCGGCGCTGCCGGCGCAGCACCGGGATCGCCGCCTTGGTGACGATGATGGTGCCGATCAGATTGACTTCGATCTGCTGACGGAACGAGGCCAGGCTCGTATCCTCGACCGATCCGAGCTCGCCATAGCCGGCGTTGTTCACGACCACATCGAGGCCACCGAAAGCCTCTACCGCAAGATCGATCGCCGCTTGAGCCGCAACCTCGTCGGTCACGTCGAGCGTTGCCAGCCGCAGGCTTCCACCGAAGCGTTCGCGCAAGGCTTCGAGCGGCTTGATGTCCCGCGCCGTCGCAATCACACGATCTCCCGCTGCGAGTGCAGCTTCCGTGATGGCGCGGCCAAGTCCGCGCGCGCTGCCGCTGATGAACCAGATCTTCGACATGGCGCTCTCCGGACAGATCAGGGCGCGAGCCGCGTGAAGACGTAGTCGCGGCTTTTGGCGCGGGCTTCGTGACAGCCCCAGCAAGTCCGGTGCTGGGCTTCGTCGACCGGCTTGCCGTTGATGAAGCGGCCAAAGCCCCAGCCGCCGGTCGCGGCATATTTTCTGGAATCCTTGACCATCACCTGCACCGTGGTGGCAGCACCGGGAATCGTCGCGGATGCAAACTCAGGCGACTGCTTCCGCTTCCAGGCGCGCTTGACCAGAACAGTGCCGTCCGGGAACGGCAGCGTTCCGGCTTGATAAGCATCGATGGCGGTCTGGTTGCCCACGACCGCACGCAGCTCGTCCAGGGGAGCCGCCTCCTCGGCCGGCGCGATCAGCTCCCATTGCTTGTAGCCCTGCGGGACGGTGACGCCGAAGATCGGCGAGGCATTGTCCTTCGCAGGGCCCTCGGCGAAAGCGATCGTGACCAGATACGGCACGCAGGTCAGCACAACGACGAGCAGGAGCATGGCCAGCACGATCATCGTCGTCGTGGAGAGAAATTTGGTCTTCTCGGATTTCATCATCGTCGTGACACTTCATCAGGTTGGAATCGCATGTGGGTCCTCGGTCCAGCCGCGCCGGACCGAGGTGACCTGCAAAGTCCTCAGGCGCCGCCGTCGGCGTCGATGACGGCCTTGGCAAAAGCCTGCGGTGCTTCCTGCGGCAGATTGTGGCCGATGCCGCCGGTGATCAGGCGAAAGTCGTACCGGCCGGAGAATTTCCTGGCATAGGCGCTCGGATCGGGATGCGGCGCGCCGTTGGCGTCGCCTTCCATCGTGATCGTGGGAACGTCGATGACGGGCGTTGCCGCCAGCTTCTTTTCGAGTTGCTCGTATTTCGCCTCGCCCTTGGCGAGCCCGAGCCGCCAGCGGTAATTGTGGATCGTGATCGCGACATGATCCTTGTTGTCCAGCGCCGCCGCGCTGCGGGCGAAGGTGGCGTCGTCGAACTTCCACTGCGGCGAGGCCAGCTTCCAGATCAGCTTGGCGAAATCATGCGTGTACTTCTCGTATCCGGCGCGACCGCGCTCGGTGGCGAAATAGAACTGGTACCACCATTGCAGCTCGGCCGACGGCGGCAACGGCGCGTTGCCTGCGGCCTGGCTCGAGATCAGATAGCCGCTGACCGATACCAGCGCACGACAGCGCTCCGGCCATAGCGCGGCGATGATGTCGGCCGTGCGCGCACCCCAGTCGAAACCGGCGATAACCGCCTTCTTGATGTCGAGCTTGTCCATCAGCGCGATGACGTCTTCGGCCATCGCGACAGGCTCGCCGTTGCGCTGTGTCTCGCTGGAAAGGAAATGCGTCGAGCCATAGCCGCGCAAATAAGGGATGATCACGCGATAGCCGGCCTGGGCCAGGATCGGTGCGACGTCGACGAAGGCGTGAATGTCGTAGGGCCAGCCGTGCAGCAGGATCGCCACCGGACCATTCGAGGGACCGGCCTCGGCATAGCCGACATTCAGGACGCCGGCGTCGATCTGCTTGATCGGGCCGAAGGACGCATTCGACGCTGATGATTTCGGCGCTTCCGTCTCGGCGCGGGCGAGGTCGATGACGCCGAGAACGACGGCGACGGTTCCCGCGGCGACGCCAAAGAACTTGCGGCGGTGGGGGTCGATGATCTGCTTCATGGTCTTGCTACCTTGTTGATGGCTGATGATGGTGCGTCAGATCAGCGCGACCGTGACGTCGATGTTGCCGCGGACGGCCTTCGAATAAGGACAGGTCTGATGCGCGTCATCGATGATGCCGCGCGCGACCTCGGGGTCGAGGCCCGGCAGGCTGACATTGAGCCGCGCCTTGAGCGAGTAAGCGCCCTCGTCGAGCACGAGGTCGATCTCCGCATCGATCGCGCATTTCCGGGGAAGATCGATCTTCCGCTTGCGCGCCGCGATCTCCATCGCGCCTTCGAAGCAGGCCGACCAGCCGGCCGCGAACAATTGCTCGGGATTGGTGCCGATGCCGGTGCCACCCGGTGGCGACAGCTTGACATCGAGGCGGCCGTCGGAGCTGCGCGATATGCCGTCGTGGCGCCCGCCACTGGTGTGGGTTTTGGCCGTATAAAGCGTCCTTGCCGCTTGCGTCATCAAAGTCTCCTTCGTTACGCAACTGACTAGCAGCGGCCCTCTCGGCACACCCGTTTGGACTTGTGAGATGTTGTGAGGTGGCCGCCTGCACGCCTCACAAGACCTGCATCCGCGGTCTGATGCCGATGCAGCGACGGGCTTGCCGGATCGCGATCATCTGGCTATCCGGTCCGTTCAAAGGACCAAGATTTCGCCATGACCGAGCCGGCCGGCACCGCAACGGGAACTTTATCGTTCGGGCCATTCACCGTGACGCCCCATGAACGACTCGTGATGCGCGAGGGCCTCGCGCTGCCGCTCG
Source organism: Bradyrhizobium sp. 930_D9_N1_4 (assembly GCF_052076015.1). Classification (NCBI taxonomy): domain Bacteria; kingdom Pseudomonadati; phylum Pseudomonadota; class Alphaproteobacteria; order Hyphomicrobiales; family Nitrobacteraceae; genus Bradyrhizobium; species Bradyrhizobium sp. 930_D9_N1_4. The sequence continues at coordinate 777,427 of NZ_CP197236.1, read as the reverse complement.
GCGCAAAAGCCTTCGACACGCTGATCGCGCTGATGTCGCGGCCGAACGAGGTCGTCAGCAAATGGGACCTGATGGCGCTGGTGTGGCCCGGCATCACCGTCGAAGAGACCAATCTGCGCTTCCACGTCGCCGCGCTTCGCAAGGCGCTCGGCGACGGCAAGGACGGCGCCCGCTACATCACCACGCTCTCCGGCCGCGGCTATTGCTTCGTGGCGCCGGTCGGGCACGCGGCTATTCCGGCGCAGCCGCGCTCCGCGGCGCGGCTGGAGCCGCCGCCCGTCAAGCTACCCAACCGGCTGCAGCGAATGGTCGGGCGCGACGATGCGATCGCCGCCGTCTCGGACAGGCTCGTCGCCTCGCGCTTTGTCACGATCACGGGCCCCGGCGGCGTCGGCAAGACCGCCGTGGCGGTCGCGATCGCGCACGATCTGCTCGAAGCGTTTTCTGACGCCGCGCATTTTGTCGATCTTGCCGCTCTGAGCGATCCCGATCTCGTGATCACCTCGATCCTGCTGATGCTGGGCCTGCCGGCGCAGACCGACGATCCCCTGCCCGCGCTGCTCGCGCATCTCCAGGACAAGCGGATGCTGCTGATCCTGGACAATTGCGAGCACGTCATCACCGCCGCGGCGCCGCTGGCCGCGGACATTTTTCATGGCGCGCCGCAAGTCCATATCCTCGCCACCAGCCGCGAGGCGCTGCGTGTCGAAGGCGAGCAGGTCTATCGGCTGGCGCCGCTCGCCGTTCCGCCCGACACGTCCGGGTTGACGGCGACGACGGCGCAGACCTACCCCGCGCTCCAGCTCTTCCTCGAACGCGCGTCAGCCGGCGGCGCGCAGATCGCGCTCGACGACGCCAATGCCGCGATCGTCGCAGGGATCTGCCGCAAGCTCGACGGCATGGCGCTGGCGATCGAGCTCGCCGCCGGCCGGGTCGAAGCCTACGGACTGGAGCAGACCGCCGCGCTGCTCGACGAGCGCCTCAATTTGCTCTGGCAGGGCCAGCGCACCGCGCCGCCGCGGCAGAAGACGTTGCAGGCGACGCTGGACTGGAGCTACGGGCTGCTGTCCGACACCGAGCGCCTCGTGCTGCGCCGGCTTGCGGTCTTTGCCGGACACTTCACCATCGACGCCGCGCTCGAGATCGTGCCGGACACGCGCGTCGACCGCTCCCGCCTGTTCGACGCGATCGACAGCCTCGTCGCCAAGTCGATGGTGGCGCCACGACCGATCGGCGCCATGATGCGCTACCGCCTGCTCGACACGACGCGCGCCTATCTGCTCGAGATCGAGCCTGACGATGCTGCGCTCGCCGCCCGCCACGCGACCTACTACCGGCGATGGCTGGAGCAGGCCGGCACGACATGGGCGACGGTGCCGAGCGCCGACGAACGCGCGATCCATTTCTCGGCGCTTCACAACGTGCGCGCCGCACTCGACTGGTGCTTCGGCAAAGGCGGCGACGTCGGCATCGGCATTGCGCTCGCCGCGGCGGCGGCGCCGATCTTTCTCGCGATGTCCCTGCTGATCGAATGCCGGCGCTGGTCGGAGCGGGCGCTGCGCGCGATCGGCCCGTCCTCGCAAGGCAGCGCTGAAGAAATGCACATCCAGGCCGCGCTCGGACTGACATTGATGTTCACGCGCGGCGGCAGTGACGCTGCGCGTGGGGCCTTGACGAGAAGCCTTGCGATTGCGGAAGCGCGCGGCGACGCGCCGAACCAGCTCCAGCTGCTCGGCCGCATGCACATCTTCCACGAGCGGATAGGACAGTTCGACACAGCGCTCGGCTACGCGCAGCAGAGTCTCGTGGTCGCCGAGACGCTCGGCGATGCCGCCTCGATCGCCCTCGCCCATTCGCTGCTGGGCGTCTCCCTGCATCTGGCCGGCGAGCATCGCGACGCACGGGGCATGCTGGAGGCCGCCTGGCACGGGCCGGGCACGGAGCGCATCAGCACGGTCCATGGCTTCGATCATCGCAACCGGGCCGGCATCTCGCTCGCGCGCGAGCTTTGGTTACAGGGCCGGCCCGCGGATGCGCGGCAGCTGGCGCGACAGACGGTCATCGATGCCGCGCAGATGGACCATCCGATCACGCTCTGCATCGCGCTGATCTGGGCGGTCTCGATCGACCTCTGGGGCGGCGACCTCGACGGTGCGGAAGAGAACATCGAGCGCTTCATCGCGCATGCGACGTCGCGTTCGATGGGCCCCTATCTGGCGGTCGGCCGCGGCGTCAAAGGCGAGATCGCGATCCGGCGCGGCGAAGCCGCTACCGGCGTCGAGACGATCCGCGCCTGCCTGCGCGAGCTCCATGACGCCGGCTACGAGCTGCTCACCACGACGTTCAACATCGCGATGGTCCACGGCCTGTTGGCGCTCGGCGAGATCGAGCAGAGCGCAGGCCTGATCGACGATGCCATCCGCCTCGTCGAGCAAAGCGGCGATCATCTCTACATGCCCGACCTGCTGCGCATGAAGGCCAAGGTGCTGCTGTCGCTCCCCGCGCCCAATACCGAGGAGGCAGAAACGCGCTTGATGCAGTCACTGGATTTGAGCCGTCGCAAGGGCGCAAAGGCCTGGGAGCTGCGCGCCGCGATCGATCTGGCCGAATTGCTGGCCGGGCGCGGCCGGCGAGAGGAAGCGCAGCGGTTGCTTCAATCGGCGCTGGAAGGTTTTGCGGACGGTTCCGAGACGGCGGATATCAAGGCGGCCGACAGGCTGCTTCAGACGTTATAAGTGCGCCCCGCATCAAGCTCCGTCATCCTGAGGTGCTCGCGAAGCGAGCCTCGAAGGATGAGCGGCCGAGGTGCCAGCCGGGCCGTTCATCCTTCGAGGCTCGCCGAAGAGGCGAGCACCTCAGGATGACGGGTTTAACAGCTTGGCTCTCACCCCGTAGGCGTGCCCTGCTTCCACTGGCCGCCGGCGATCTTCGCCGCGGCAATCACGGCCTGCGTGCGGCTCTCGACGCCGAGCTTTTGCAGGATCGCCGAGACATGCGCCTTGATGGTGGCCTCGGAGACGCCGAGCTCATAGGCGATCTGCTTGTTGAGCAGTCCCTCCGACAGCATCATCAGCACCCGCACCTGCTGCGGCGTCAGCGTCACCAGGCGGTCGCGCAGACGCGTCATGTCGGGATCGGCGGGTGCCGAGAGATCGGTGTCGGCGGGAACCCAGACGTCGCCCTCCATCACCTTGAGGATGGCATCGCGCAGCGTCTCGACCCCGAATCGCTTGGGGATGAAACCGGAGGCGCCGAAGTCGAGCGAACGGCGGATCGTGGCGCTGTCGTCGGAGGCCGAGACGATCACGACCGGGATGGCCGGATATTGCGCGCGCAGATAGATCAGACCGGAAAAGCCGGAGATCCCGGGCATCGAGAGATCGAGCAGGACCAGATCGACGTCGGAGGTCTGTTCCAGCAGTTTCGTCAGATCCTCGAACGATCCGGCCTCATCGATCCTGGCCGACGTCAGAACGCCGGCCACCGCCTGCCGCAGCGCATCGCGGAACAGCGGGTGGTCATCGGCAATGACGAGGTGGGTCGAAGGAGCGTTCATCGTTCTCTTGCTGGCAATCGCACCGGCCCAGTAAGCCGGCTGGGAGCCTTGGTCAATTCTTTCCCGACCGGCGGTGGCATGCAAGTGGACATTATCCTTTTGGAGGAACGGGGTTAACCCACCGCACCCCCGATCGAGGGGCGGCGGCGTCAGGTGCGCGTCAGTGCGCAAGGCCGAAAGTCGTATTGGGGCGGGTTTCACGCCGATGTTACCTTGCGGGCAAGACTTGGGTTGATCCGGCATGACCGGACATCCAGGGCGCGAGGAAACGATTTTTCGGGGAGCGACTCAACATGTCGACTATCGCTGTGTCTCAAACAGGCGCGAAAGGAATGACGAAGGACGAACGGTTCGTCATTTTCGCCTCCTCGCTTGGTACCGTCTTCGAATGGTACGACTTCTACCTCTACGGTTCGCTGGCCGGCATCATCGGCGCTCAGTTCTTCTCGGCCTATCCCCCGGCAACCCGCGACATCTTCGCGCTGCTGGCGTTTGCCGCCGGCTTCCTGGTTCGCCCGTTCGGCGCCATCGTGTTCGGCCGTGTCGGCGATATCGTCGGCCGCAAATACACCTTCCTCGTCACCATCCTGATCATGGGCCTGTCGACCTTCATCGTCGGCCTGCTGCCCAACGCCGCGACCATCGGCATCGCGGCCCCGATCATCCTGATCGCGCTGCGTCTCGCCCAGGGCCTCGCGCTCGGCGGTGAGTATGGCGGTGCGGCGACCTACGTCGCTGAGCACGCGCCGAACGGCAAACGCGGCTATTACACCTCCTTCATTCAAACGACAGCGACACTCGGCCTGTTCCTGTCACTGCTGGTGATCCTGTTCACGCGCAGCGCGCTCGGCGAGGCCGACTTCGCGGCCTGGGGCTGGCGCATTCCGTTCCTGGTCTCGGTGCTGCTGCTCGGCATCTCGGTCTGGATCCGGCTCCGCCTCAACGAATCCCCGATCTTCCAGAAGATGAAGGACGAGGGGAAGAGCTCGAAGGCACCGCTGACGGAAGCCTTCGGCAACTGGCAGAACGGCAAGCTCGTGCTGCTCGCGCTGCTCGGCGGCGTGATGGGCCAGGGCGTGGTCTGGTACACCGGCCAGTTCTACGCGCTGTTCTTCCTGCAATCGATCCTGAAGGTCGACGGCTACACCGCCAACCTGCTGATCGCCTGGTCGCTGCTGCTCGGCACCGGCTTCTTCATCGTGTTCGGCGTGCTCTCCGACAAGATCGGCCGCAAGCCGATCATCCTCGGCGGCTGTCTGATCGCGGCGCTGACCTTCTTCCCGATCTTCAAGATGATCACCACCAACGCCAACCCGGCGCTGGAAAAGGCGATCGAGACGGTCAAGGTCGACGTGGTGGCGGATCCCGCGGGTTGCGGCGACCTGTTCAACCCGGTCGGCACCCGCGTCTTCAGCGCACCTTGCGACACCGCACGCGCCTACCTGTCGCAGTCGTCGGTCAAGTACTCTACCTCTGCCGGCGCCGCAGGCTCGGGCGTGAAGGTCGTGGTCAATGGCAAGGACGTCGCCTACGCCAACGCCAAGGACGGCAATCCGGCACTGCTCGCCGCCGTGCAGGCGGCCGGCTATCCGAAGCCGGGCGATGCGGGCATCGTGAAGATGTCGCATCCGTTCGACATCTTCCGTCCGCAGGTGGCCGCAGTCGTCGGGCTGCTGTTCGTCCTGGTGCTCTTCGTCACCATGGTGTACGGCCCGATCGCCGCGATGCTGGTCGAACTGTTCCCGACCCGCATCCGCTACACCTCGATGTCGCTGCCCTACCACATCGGTAACGGCTGGTTCGGTGGCCTCTTGCCCGCGACCGCCTTCGCCATCGTGGCCTCGACCGGCGATATCTATGCTGGCCTCTGGTATCCGGTCATCTTCGCATCGATTACCGTCGTGATCGGCTTCTTCCTCCTGCCCGAGACCAAGGACGTCGACATCAACGCGAGCTGATCGAAGCAGCGACAAGCACAACGAACCGGCCGCGGAGCGATCCGCGGCCGGTTTTGTTTTGAGCGCTAAATCGCTTTACTGATTGCTGCCGATGAATTGCAGCACCACCTCGCGCCGGTGCGGGCGCTTGCGATGCTCGATCAGATAAATCGCCTGCCACGTCCCGAGCGCGAGCTTGCCGTTGAGAACCGGGACCTGAAGCGAGGTCTGCGTCAGCATGGTCTTGATATGCCCGGGCATGTCGTCAGGCCCCTCGGAATCATGCGTCCAGCCTGCGTTTTCAGGCGCGAGCCGTGACAGCGCCGTGGTGAGATCGACCAGCACGGACGGGTCTGCGTTCTCTTGGACCGTCAGCGACGCCGAGGTATGACGGATGAACAGTGTCAGCGCGCCGTCGCGCGCGTGGACCTCATTGATGAATTTCGCAGCTTCGCTGGTGAGATCGGTGAAGCCGCGGCCCGGCGTCTGCACGGTCAGCAGCGACGATGCGATAGTGGTGGCTTGCACCGACGACGGCGCCGATCGCGTGATGGATTTCGTCAATGTCATAAAAGGTCTCGCCTGATCGAACACTGCCGTAGGGGTCCTCAAATCTTCCCCGAGACGTCCTTCTGCACGCGGTTGGCCATGTCGATCAGCCGGCGCCAGGCCTTTTCCAGGAACGACATCACGCGATCGACATCCTGGTCGCTCGGCAGCGGGATCTCGATCTTGCGGTCACCCTCGGCGACCTTTGGCTCCTTCTTGAGCGGGTCGGATTTCGGCATCGCATCGTCGATCTTGCCCGACACGGTCGGGCCGGCCGCAAGCTGTCCCTTCAGCTTCTCGACTTCGGCCTGGAGCCGGCCGATCTCGGCATCGAGCGCGGTCCGTTCATCCGGCACCGCATAGCAGGCCCAACCGGTGCCGTTCCTGGTGCAGGTCGAGACCGTGCCGGTGCGGGTGTCGAGCCGGAGCACGCCCTCGGGGATGGGCGTCATGCTGTAGCGGCCGTTTTCGCTGTCGGGCGCCGATTGCGCGGCCACCAGGCCGCCGCCGATGCTCATCACCGCGGCGAATACTGCCGCTGCAAGCCAGGATGCTGTGCAAGATGCTGTGGATGAATTCGCTGGTCTCATCGCGCTCTCCGCCACGACGCGCAATTGGCACGTCCGCAATTCTACACCCGGGCGGACGAATCCGCCGCCAAAAACGCGGCCATTCATTCAACGGCCGCGGCGACCTGTTTGATCCCGGCAGCGGGGCGAAATGGCGGCCACATCCGCCGATCATGAGGAGAGCTGCTGCGGTGCGGCGTCACGCTGTGTGCAGCGCCGCCGCGCGCGCCAATATCATCAAATAAATCAGATACATAATAGAACGCGACGCAATCGTGACTTGGCTTGACTTGATTATAGGCCATCAGTATGGTCCGCGCGGCTTTTGAGGGTGACGGGCGTAATTTCCATTCAGCCGCGGCGTTTCGGGTCTTCGTTGCATGACACAGGGCACGGGACACGGCGGGAATGGAGATCGCGATAGATCGCCCGAGGAAGCTGCGCTTTCCGAACGGCTCGGAAATCTTGATCAGCGGTTGTCCGAGTTTCGCGGCCGCCACGTCAAGACCGAGCAACCCGCAGGTGACGGTGAAGACAGGGCGGCCAGAGCTTCGGCGATGGCGCTTGGTTTCCGGTTATCCTCCGAGTTGGTCGCCGGGGTCGTTGTCGGAGCGGGGATTGGCTGGGGGTTCGACCGCTTGCTGTCGACGTCGCCTTTCGGATTTATCGTGTTCCTGCTGCTGGGCTTCGTGGCCGGCGTGGTGAATGTGGTGAGGACGGCGGGCGCGGGTCAAAACAGGCGCGGTGGTTCTTAAGCGATCCGCCCAGGACAGGAATGATCGTACCGGCCTCGCCGGTACGGGCCGGCCCGGCCGGCAGACCGAGACCCGCCGGCATCGCCCGGCAGACCAAGAGATGCCGCGCTGATGAAAATCGACCCGATCCACCAGTTCAACATCGAGCCTCTCTTCACCCTGGGCCATATCGGCAATCACACGATCGCCTTCACCAATTCGTCGCTCTACATGCTGGTGGCGGTCGCGATCATCTCGATCCTGATGCTCGCCAGCGGCTCGCAGCTGGTTCCCGGGCGCCTCCAGTCGGTCGCCGAGATCTCCTACGAATTCGTCGCCTCGACCATCCGTTCGACGGCCGGCGCGGAAGGCATGAAGTTCTTCCCGCTGATCTTCTCGCTGTTCATGTTCATCTGCGTCTCGAACCTGGTCGGCATCATCCCCTATACGTTCACGATCTCGAGCCATCTGATCGTGACCGCAGCGCTTGCGCTGCTGGTGTTCTTCACGGTGCTGATCTACGGCGTCGCCAAGAACGGCCTGAAATTCTTCTCGATCTTCGTGCCCCACGGCGTCCCCGGCTACATCCTGCCGCTGGTGATGTTCATCGAGATCCTGTCGTTCTTCCTGCGCCCGGTCTCCCACAGCGTCCGTCTGTTCGCCAACATGCTGGCCGGCCACATCGCGCTGAAGGTGTTCGCGGGCTTCGTCGCCATGCTCGGCTTCTCGCTCGGCGCGCTGGGCTGGGTCGGCGGCGTGCTGCCGCTGGCGCTCACGGTCGCGCTGTACGCGCTCGAGATTCTGGTCGCGTTCCTGCAAGCCTATGTGTTTGCGATCCTGACCTGCATCTACCTCAACGACGCCATTCATCCGGGACACTGAGCGGTCCGGGGAATTTCCACCCACAACCCAATCTTTCTTCCAAGGAGTCTAAAATGGATCCGGCAGCAGCAAAACTTATCGGCGCGGGCATCGCATGCATCGGCATGGGCGGCGCGGGCGTCGGCGTCGGCGTGATCTTCGGCAACTACCTCGCCGCAGCCGTTCGCAACCCCTCGGCCGCTCAGGGCCAGTTCGGCAACCTGATCTTCGGCTTCGCCGTGACCGAAGCGCTCGGCATTTTCTCGCTGCTGATCGCGCTGCTGCTGCTGTTCGTTCCGCTCTGAGGACGATGTTTCGCGCCGCTTCGACCGAAGCGGCGCGCATGACGGCAACAGGAGTAATCCATGGCTGAGAGTCATGGCGGGGCGAAAAGTCCGGCGGCGGGCGCCCACACCGGGGCCGAAGGCGGTCACGGTGGCGGTTTTCCGCCTTTCGAGAGCGGCACCTATGCTTCACAGCTGGTGTCACTCGCGATCTTCTTCGTCGCGCTTTACGTGATCGTGTCCAAGCTCGCTTTGCCGAAAGTCGGCGGTGCGATCGAGGCACGTCAAAACAAGATCGAGGGTGACCTCGCCGAAGCGCAGAAGCTGAAGGACCAGTCCGACGCGGCGCTGAAGGCCTATGAGGGTGAGCTTGCTTCGGCACGTTCGCGCGCGCAGGCGATCGGCAACGAATCCCGCGACAAGGCGAATGCGCAGGCGGACGCCGAGCGCAAGACGCTGGAAGAGCAGCTGGCGGCCAAGCTCGCCGAGGCGGAAAAGACCATCGCCTCGACCCGTGCGACCGCCATGAGCAACGTCCGCGGCATCGCGGCCGATGCGGCAGGCAACATCGTGCAGCAGCTCACAGGCGTGATTCCGGACGCAGCGTCGGTCAATGCCGCCGTTGATGCGTCCTTGAAGGGTTAGTCGATATGTTCTTCGATCCTGAAACCTGGGTCGCCATCGCTTTCGTGATCCTGATGGTCGTGTTCGGCTATCTCGGGGTCTTCAAGAAGGCGATGACGGCGCTCGATCATCGCGCCGACCGCATCAAGGCCGAGCTCGACGACGCGACGCGCCTGAAGCAGGAAGCCGCCAAGGTGCTCGCCGACTACAAGGCACGCACCGCCTCGGCCGAACGCGAGGCCGCCGACATCATCGCCAACGCCAGGTCCGAAGCCGAGCGCATCGCGACCGAGGCCAAGGCGAAGATGGAAGACTTCGTCGCCCGCCGCACCAAGACCGCGGAGAGCAAGATCGCGCTCGCCGAGGCCCAGGCGCTGGCCGATGTCCGCGCCGCAGCCGCGGAAGCCGCCGTCCAGGCCGCCTCCACGATCCTGTCGCAGTCGGTCAAGGGCCAGGTCGCCGACGACCTGCTCGCCAAGGGCATCACCGAGGTCCGGCAGAAGCTGAACTGAGGGGCTGCGTCCTCACCAATCAAAAAGCCGGCGCGATGAACGCCGGCTTTTTTGTTGGCTGGATGGTAGCCACACATCCGGTGTCATCGCCCGGCTTGACCGGGCGATCCAGTACTCCGAGACGGTTTGGATGAATCGAGGAGCTGCGGCGTACTGGATTGCCCGCCTTCGCGGGCAATGACAGTTGAGATTGCCGCGCGAGCTTGCCTACTACTTCTTCTTCCCCTTCGCCTTCGGCTCGGGCGCAAGCGCCTGCGGGTCGAAGCCGACATAGAAGACATAGGAATCGGCATCCTTGGCCGACGGCACCGCATAGCTCAGATCCTCGGCGACGAAAGTGAAGGGCACGCTGCCGCCCTCGTTCATCTCGACCGTGGTGCGGTAGGCCTTCGAGGCGATCACTTTCTCACCGACGCCGCCATGAACCACGGCGACACGCAGGGGCACCTCGACGGTGGCGGGCGCGCCAGCGGGACCGGCGATGACGCGGCCCTGGATGCCGATCCGGGCCGTGATGCCCACGCTGCTGCGGGCACATTCGCGCGCCATCTTGGTGATCGTCGCCTGGAAGCGGATCTCATTGCCGACAGCCGGCTTGCCGGTGGCGCCGACCGCGTAGGTCGAGGCCCCCGCGCGCACCGTGACCTGCGGGCAATCGAGATCGTCCTCGGCCGGCTGGCCGGGCGCGGGCGCCGGCTTGGGCTGGGCCGGCTCGTCGGACTTGCCGCCGAACAGGCCCTTGAAGCGGTCGGTGAGCGACTGGGCCGCCACCGGTGAAACGGAGGCGAGCGCAAGTGAGACCGCCAGCGCGATCCCCGCCCCACGCCACACCACATTCCGCGATGACCGAAGCTTCTGCACCATCACGCCCGTACTCCATGACAATCGTCCGGCCGATCGCCGGCCGGGGCATGCGGGTTATATCGTCAAAATCGGCGAACCCAAGGCAGCAGGACGAGACTTTCGTCACATGAATGGAGGGCTCAGCCGCGGAAATCCTCGTGCAGCAGGCCGAACAGCAGATGGTCCTGCCAGACCCCGTTGATGCAGAGATAGCGGCGCGCCAGCCCCTCGCGGGAGAAGCCGCATTTCTCCAGCACCCGGATCGACGGCGCATTGGTGGGGATGCAGGCGGCCTCGACCCGGTGCAGATTGAGCTCGCCGAACAGCGTCGGCAGCAGCACCCGCAGCGCCGCGGTCATGTAGCCGCGATGGGCATGGGGCTTGCCGACCCAATAGCCGATCGTGCCGGCCTGCACGATGCCGCGGCGGACATTGGCGAGCGTGATGCCGCCGACCATGGCGCCGTCGAGCTCACGGAAGACGAGAAAGGGATAGGAGCGGTCCGCGGCGATGTCCTCGGAATAGCGCCGCAGCCTGCGACGGAAGCCGGACCGGGTGAGATCGTCGGACGGCCAGATCGGCTCCCAGGGCGTCAGGTAATCGCGGCTGGATTCGCGCAGATGCGCCCACTGAAGGAAGTCCGACATCTGCGGCGCGCGCAGCAAGAGCCCGTTGCCGCGCGGCGCGAGTGCGGCGGGTCCACTGGATGGCAGGCGAAACAGGGCCATGGTGATGCTTCCCGGGGCAGATCAGCCCGTGCGCGGCTCCTAATGCAACCGCGCCTTGGCACGTGCCTTGGTCAATCCTTCCGCAAAAGACACCGCCGTGTCCAGACCCCTGCCGCTGCCCAATGCGACAACTGCAGGGCGGCTCCGCGAAAGCAGCGCACGCGCCGCATCCCGGGTCGATTCGACGCTGACCGCGTCGATCCGGGCCACCAGCTCCTCGACCGTCTGCGGCCGGCCATAGGCCAGCACGTGCCGGGCCAGTTGCTCGGCGCGGGACGAGCAGCTCTCCAGCGCCATCAACAGGCCGGCCTTCATCTGCGCCTTGGCCCGCGCGATCTCGCCCTCGGTCAGCGTCTCCACCGAATCATTCATGATGTCGACCACGACCTCCATCATCTCCGGCGCGTCGGCGGGATCGGTGCCGGTGTAGAGGCCGAAGAAGCCGGTGTCGGAATAGGGCGCGTGGAACGAGTAGATTGAATAGCAGAGCCCGCGCTTCTCGCGCACCTCCTGGAACAACCGCGACGACATTCCGCCGCCGAGGATATTGGTGAAGACCTGGAGCGAGAACAGCGACAGGTCGCTCTGCGGCACGCCTTCCAGCGCCAGCGTCAGATGCGCCTGCTCGAGCTCGCGATGCACCACCTTGGTGCCGCCCTTGCCGAACTGGGCGGACTGCGGCTTCGGGCCCGGCGTTCCCTCGAAACTGGCAAAGCGCTTCTCGACCTCGGCGACGACCTGCTTGTGGTCGACGGCGCCTGCCGCCGCCACCACCATGTCGGGGCCGCGATAATGGGTCGACAGATAGTCGCGCAGCGAATCGCGGTTGAAGGCGCGCAGGGTCTTGGCGGTGCCGAGCAGCGAGCGGCCCATCGGCTGGTCGGGATAGCAGAGCTCGTTGAGATGCTCGAACACGACGTCGTCGGGCGTGTCCTGCGCAGCACCGATCTCCTGCACGATGACGTTCTTCTCGCGCTCGAGCTCGTCGGGCTCGAAAGCCGGGTTGGCCAGGATGTCGGCAAGCACGTCGAGCGCGAGCGGCACGTCGGCCTTCAGCACCCGCGCGTAATAGGACGTGGTCTCGGTCGAGGTGCCGGCATTGAGGTCGCCGCCGACCGCCTCGATCTCCTCGACGATCTCGCGCGAGGAGCGCTTGGTGGTGCCCTTGAACGCCATGTGTTCGAGCAGATGCGAGATGCCGTGCTCGTTCGGCTTCTCGTCGCGCCCGCCGACGCCGGCCCAGACGCCGAGCGCCGCGGTTTCGAGATGGGGCATCTTGTCGGTGACGACAGTCAGGCCGGAGGCAAGCTTGGAAATCTCGACGCTCATCCGGCAACTCCCTGTTTCGCAGCGCGGCTGACCGACAGCACGAACCGCTCGACCTCGCTTTGATCGTTCTTCATCACCTTCATGTGTTCGGATTTGGTCATGAGACCATCGAGCCATGCCGGCAGTTGCGGCCGCTGGCCGCAGGCCGCTTCGACGGCATCCGGGAATTTGGCGGGATGGGCCGTGGAGAGCACGATGCTGGGAACCGTGGTGTCGGTGGTGTCGCGATCGGCGACGGCGAGCGCGACCGCGGTGTGGGGATCGACCAGCTCGCCCGCCTCGCGCCAGGCGGCGCGGATCGCGGCTGGGGTCTCGGTCTCGTCGGCGCGGCCCGCGTCGAACTCGGCGCGGATCGCAGCGAGCGTCGCGTCGGGCAGGACGAAGCGCCCCGACTGCTTCAGCGAGTCCATCAGCCGGCGCACGCCGCCCGCATCGCGCCCGCCCGCCTCGAACATCAGCCGCTCGAAATTCGAGGAGATCTGGATGTCCATCGACGGCGACGCCGTGGCGTGCACCTCGCGCACCTCGTAGATCCCGGTCTTCAGCGTGCGCGCCAGGATGTCGTTGACGTTGGCGGCGATGCGCAGCGTGCGCACCGGCAGTCCCATGCGCTTGGCGACGTAGCCGGCAAAGATGTCGCCGAAATTCCCGGTCGGCACCACGAAATCCACCGTGCGCGCCGGCGCACCGACGGCGACGGCGGAGGTGAAGTAGTAGACCACCTGCGCGACGATGCGCGCCCAGTTGATCGAGTTGACGCCGGAGAGCGAGGTCGCATCGCGGAAGCGATGGTTGTTGAACATCGCCTTCACGAGCGCCTGGCAGTCGTCGAAATTGCCTTCGATGGCGAGCGCGTGGACGTTGGCTGCGCCCGTCGTCGTCATCATCCGCCGCTGCACCTCGGAGATGCGTCCATGCGGAAACAGCACGACGAGATCGACATTCTCGAGCCCCGCGAACGCGTCGACCGCGGCGCCGCCGGTGTCGCCTGAGGTCGCGACCACGATGGTGGTGCGCTGGCCGCGCTTGGCGAGCACATGGTCCATCAGCCGCGAGATCAGCTGCATCGCCACGTCCTTGAAGGCGAGCGTCGGGCCGTGGAACAGCTCCAGCACGAACTGGTGCGGCGCAATCTGGCGCAGCGGCACCACCGCCGGATGGCGGAAGGTGGCATAGGCCTCGTTGGCCATGCGGCCGAGCTCGGCATCCGAAATCTCGCCGGCGGCGAAGGGACGGATCACGTCGACAGCGACCTCCCAATAGGGACGGCCGAAGAAGCCGGCGATGGCGTCCGTCGAGAGCTGCGGCCAGGTGGCCGGCACATACAGGCCGCCGTCACGGGCAAGCCCGGTCAGCATCACGTCGCAGAAGCCGAGTTCGGGGGCTTCGCCCCGGGTTGAGATATAACGAGTCAAACTGCCCTCCAAAGGCCGGCCGGGCCGTGGCCCCGCTCGTTAAGCCTTTGATTTTATGAAACTACTTGTTAACAGCCAGCGGCTTTGGGCCACCATAAAGTGTTTTGCTGCATCGGGAAACCGCTTCCCGCCTGTGCCCTGCCCAACGAAAAAGGGCTGCGGCGATACCGCAGCCCCTCTCTTGGAAGGTCTGTCGTTGAGTTGTGCAGACCCGGTTTGCTTGGTGGCGGTCGCCGACCCGCCAGAACTGTCGGCCAAGTTCTCGTCGCCCGTCATGAAATCGTCAAGGGCGAAAACGACCGATCCGGGAAGATGTTCCTATTTTTCCCGATTCGGGCCGGCCTTTGCCGATGCGCTCATGCGAGTGCCCACGCGCTGCATTGCCGTTTTTTCCCGAAAATTCGGATACTGCCGGAACGAATGCCACGACCGCCCATTGTGTCGGCGGATGGTATCGGCGGTGTCCATGCATTGCCCGGCTGCGCGCCGAGACCGGTCCGCCCCGCTGAACCGGCTGCATCCTGGAGCAGCCGGTTCGGCGCTTCAGTTCATCCCGATTTCCACCGCGATCCTGATCAGGTCGGAATGGTTCTTGGCGCCCAGCTTCTGCTTGAGCAGGGAGGTGGTATTGGCGACCGTCTTGTAGGAGATGCCGAGCGCCTCGGCGACCTCGACGATCTTGTCGCCGCGGCCGAGCAGGCGGAGAATTTCGAGCTCCCGCGGCGTCATCTGCGAGGCCGGATTGGCCTTGATCGCCGCGCCGGAGAACGTCACCGCCTCCGCGAGCTGCGGCGAGATGAAATTGTCGCCCGCGACCACCTTGCGCACCGCCTTGAGCAGGATGCGGGGATCGTCGCCCTTGGAGACATAGCCCTGCGCGCCCAGCTCGACCGCCCGCACCACGAAGGCCGGATCGTCGTTCATGGAGAACATGATGATCTTGGCGTCGGGATCGTCCTTGCGGATCCGCCGCATCAGCTCGAAGCCGGAGACGTCGGGCAGGCTGATGTCGATGACGGTGACGTCCGGCCGCTTGCTGACATAGGCGCGGTGCCCGGATTTGGCGTCGATCGCCTCGTCGATGCGAATCGAATGGTCGGACGCGAAAAGGGTGCGGCAGCCGGACAGCACCACCGGATGGTCGTCGACGATCAGAACCCTGGTGGCTGGCTTGGCAGTATCTTGCATCGCGCGCTCTCTTGTTTTTCAACTCATAGACCTGCGGGAATAAATGGAAAGAGAGAATCCCGCCGGGACGCGTTAGAATTGACCTAATGTGGCAACGGCTCTCGTTCAGAACGCAACTGTTTCTTCCGCTCGGCGTGATGTTCATCACGGCGCTGATCATGGGCGGCGTTCTGCTGCACGTGTTCACGACCGGACAGCTCGCCGAAGAAAACGAGCCGGCGCAGCGATCGACCCGGGCGGTGGCCGAAGCCCTGAACAGCGCCCTGCGCTCATCCGGTAATCCGCGCAGGACCCTGCAGGACTTCGTCCGCATGCTGGACGCCTCCTCGGATATCCAATTCCATCCGGTGGAGGCTGGTTCGACCCCATTGGCGCCGAGGCCTCTGCAAGGCCCGCATGGCCCGCCGACTTGGTTCGTCAATCTCCTCACCATCCCGGACCTGCACATCGCATTTCCCGTCACCATCGAGGGCCAGCGCGTCGGCGACATCGTGTTCACGCCGGATCTGTCGGCTGCGCTGTTCGAGACATGGGTCGGCTTTCTCGCGCTCGCCGGCTTCGTCCTCGCGCTGATCGGGCTGACGGCGATCATTGCCTATGTCCTCGCAGGATCGGCGCTGCGGCCGCTGCAGGATCTCGGCGAAGGGCTCACGCGGTTACGGCGCGGCGACTACGCGACGCCGATCCCGGTGACGGGACCTCCGGAGATCCGGCGGAGCTGCGAGGAAGGCAACGCGCTGGCGACGACGCTCGCGCAGCTGAGCCAGGACAATCGCGACCTGCTGCACCGCCTGGTGTCACTCCAGGACGACGAGCGGCGCGACCTCGCGCGCGAGCTGCACGATGAGCTCGGGCCGCTGCTGTTCGGCATCCGCGCCGGCACCATCGCGCTGAGCGACGCCGCGCCGCCGGCGGGAAATCTCGGCAAGTCGGTGGAAGACGTGATGCGGTCGGTCGAGGCGCTCCAGCAGACCAACCGCCGCATCCTCGACCGGCTGCGGCCGCTCTACATCGAGGAATTGGGACTCGCGACCAGCGTGCAGACGCTGCTCCAGAATTTTCGCAGGCAGGCGCCGCATATCGACCTGACAGCCACGATCGATCCGGATCTCAACGAGATCGACGCACCGCTGGCGCAGACCGTTTATCGCGTGATCCAGGAGGCGCTAACCAACGTGCTGCGCCACGCCGCGGCGAACAAGGCCCATGTGCAGGCGACCATTGCCGGCGAGGTGCTCACGCTCGAGATCTCCGACGACGGCGGCGGCTTTCCTGCCGACAACGTCTTCGGCCGCGGCCTGACCGGGATGCACGAGCGCGTGCGTGCGCTCAGCGGATCGCTGTCGCTGCTGCGCGCGGATGATCGAACCTATGTGCGCTGTCGTCTGCCGGTCGAGACGATTCGGGACGAGCCTGTGTCGACCTAGCAGGCGCCGCCGTCATGCGGATTCTGCCGCGCAGGCCCGCACAAGGTGCTGTAGATCTTGCCTTCGGAGCTGAAGCGAAACGAGGCGTGGATCCGCAGCGAGCCGGCGACGGAATATTCGAGGTCGATGCCATGCGGCACCGGATTGATCTCTTCCAGGCCGAAGCCGACCGACGAGAAGGTGCTGAGCCGCGGCCCCCAATAGGTTTCAAGCTCGCGCCGGCCGCGATAACTCTGCACGCCATTGCAGGTACATTCGACCTGGGCATCGTCCGCATAGAGGTCGAGCAGGGTCGCGAGGTCGCCCTTCCGGCAGGCATCCACCCAATCGACCACAATTCCCATCTGATCGAAATCGCTCAATGCAACATCCTGACTGCCGCGAAAAACTCAGCTGCGGCTTAGGATCACCCTCGTGAATATGCGCTGAATAATAAACCCCGGGCGTTACCGGGTTCCCTCCGGGAACCTACGGCGATTCAAACCGGACGTCGTCCCCTCACCCAGACGCCGAATGCGATCAGCACCGCGCCCGCGAGCGCAAACCAGGTGATGGCGTATTGCAGATGGTCGTCCTTGAGATGCACGTCGAGCGGCCCGGGACGCGGAATGTTGTTCTCGGGCGCGGGCTGCTCGAGGTCGATGTAGAACGGCGCCACCGTCCCCCAGCCAAGCAAGTTTGCGATCGCCCGGTGATCGCGCACGAACCAGAGCCGCTTGTCGCGATTCTCCGCCGGCGTCATCCAGCCAGCCGGCTCGGGAAAGCGCAGATAACCGGTGAGCCTGACAGGCTGCCCGGTCACGAGCTTCTTCACCGCACGATCCTCGACGCCGCGATCCTGCATGGTGTTCTCGACGAAGCCCGCGTCGATCACGATCGTCTCGCCGGTCGCAAGCCGCGCCGGCAGGAACGCCCAGGTGCCGGGGCCGGAAGCATCCTTGCGTACGGCGGAGCCGGACGAATAGACCATCGCATCGGGCAGGCTTGCATAGGTCGCGGTGAAGCTGACGCGGCGGAATTCGTCACGCGCGGGATTGAGCGCGGCCCATTGCGACGGCGGCGGCAGCGCGACAGGTGCCTCGGCGAGACGCTCGGTGAGCGCCGCAACCAGCTCGTGCTTGGCGATGCGGCGCTGCAATTGCCAGAAGCCTAGCGCGAGGCAGACGGCCGTCAGGAAAAGCGTGAACAGCGCGAAGCCGGCCACGCGAGGCTTGCGTGCGGTCTCGTTCATTTCGCGCGGTCGACCAGCCGGCCCGGCGCCGCCTTGTGATGGAATTGCAGCGCGATCAGCAGCGACTTCATCGCGCGCAACGGCAGCAGCGTGGTGGCGAGGATCAAGGGCAGCCAGAGCACGGCATGCAGCCAGTACGGCGGCTGGTACTTGACCTCGACGATCAGCGCGCAAGCAACGACAATGCCGCCGGCCAGCATGATGATGAAGATCGCAGGACCATCGCCCGTGTCGATGAAGGAATAGTCGAGGCCGCAGCGCTCGCAGGACGGCGCGAGTGTCAGGAAGCCCGCATAGAGCTTGCCTTGGCCGCAGCGCGGGCATTTGCAGGCGAGCCCGCGCAGCGCGCTTTGCAGGACGGTTGTCTCGGGCCCGGATGTGCCGGTGGTGTCGTTCATGTCGTGGACTCTATCACAGCTCCGCCGAAACGCTTGGCGGCCGAAAAGCGAAAGGGCGGCCCTTCGGCCGCCCTTTCTGATCGATCAGTTGCGGCTCAGTGCGCGCCGTGGGCCATGGTCTCGGCGCCGTGTCCCCACACATAGATGCAGAGGAACAGGAACAACCACACCACGTCGACGAAATGCCAGTACCAGGCGGCGAACTCGAAGCCGAGATGCTGCGTCGGCGTGAAGTGGCCGGCATAGGCGCGGAACAGGCAGACCAGCAGGAAGATGGTGCCGACCAGCACGTGGAAGCCGTGGAAGCCGGTCGCCATGAAGAAGGTCGCGCCATATACGTTGCCGCCGAACGAGAACGCCGCGTGGCTGTACTCATAGGCCTGCACGCAGGTGAAGAGCGCGCCCAGCACGACCGTGAGGATCAGGCCGTATTTCAGGCCCTGGCGATCGTTCTCGAGCAGCGCGTGATGCGCCCAGGTGACCGTGGTGCCCGACGTGAGCAGGATCAGCGTGTTCAGCAGCGGCAGATGCCAGGGATCGAAAGTCTCGATGCCGTGGGGCGGCCAGGTGCCCGGAACTGCGCAGGCGCCGGCCGCGGTGCCGAGGCCGCAGCCGAACACGGCGTCACGGGTGGCGTGGACCGCGTCCGCCGGGAACAGCGCCGCGTTGAAATAGGCCCAGAACCAGGCGACGAAGAACATCACCTCGGAGGCAATGAACAGGATCATGCCGTAGCGGTGGTGGATCTGCACGACGCGGGTGTGGTCGCCCTTGTACTGGGCTTCCTTGATCACGTCGGCCCACCAGCTCGCCATGGTGTAGAGCACGCCGACGGTGCCGACACCGAACACGATCGGCGCGGCCGAGAACATGTGGTGCATCCAGGTGATCGCACCGACCGCCATGATGAACGCCGAGATCGAGCCGACGACGGGCCACGGAGAGGGATCGACCAGGTGGTAGTCGTGATGTTTGGTGTGCGCCGTTGCCATTGCGGTCTCTCTCCTCAATCCCGTGCCTGTCCGGCACTTATCCCCTCGTGTCCAACCCCCCGGGCGTGAGCCCGGCGATCAGAGATTTCCCTTGCGTTTGTCGTCTTCACCCGATGCCAGCGGCTTCACCACCGGATCCTTCACCGGATAGAACGTGTAGGACAGCGTGATCGTGTTCAGCCCGTCGTTCTCGTGATCGTCGGCGATCGACGGATCGACGTAGAACACGACCGGCATCTCCCGCTTCTCACCCGGCGCCATGGTCTGCTCGGTGAAGCAGAAGCAGTTGATCTTCTGGAAGTAGGACCCGACCGTCAGCGGCGCGACGTTGTAGGCGGCCTGCCCCGCGGTGGGTCGCGCGGCCTGGTTGGTGACGGTGTAGAAGACGGTCACGACCTGGCCGATCTGGACCTCGATCTCGCTCTGCTCCGGCTCGAACTTCCAGGGCAGGCCGGGCGCGACATTGGAATCGAAGCGCACCGCGATCTTGCGCGCGATCGGACCGGTCGCCGGCGCCGAGGTCGCAACCTGGGTCGTGCCGTTGAAGCCGGTAGCGCGGCAGAACCAATTGTAGAACGGCACTGCGGCGTAGGACGCACCGACCATCAGCGCGACCACGGCGCCGCAGATCGACGCAACCACGACATCACGACCCAGCCCGCGGCTCTTTCCGTGGCTCTTGGCCGGCTTAGGATCGGCCGGCTTACGATCGGCCGGCTTGGCGCTGAAATCCTGCGATATGGTCGGCTTCTGATCCATCTTCCCTACATCGGCCGGATGAGCACCGCTGGTCCCTTGACCATGGTGACGGCGAAGAACAGCAGCACGAGCACGCCAAGCGCGAGCGCAATCGCGACCGAACGATTGCGACGGCTCTTCTTCTGCGCCTCGGTGAGGACGATTCCATCTGGCTCGGGTTTGTCGGCCATTGCTGCGATCATGCGCCCCCGACCATCGGAGCAAGCGCCCGGAACACGACCTCGGCGAGCAGGGTCGCGAACAGCGCGAACAGATACAGGATGGAGAAGGCAAACAGCTTGCGGGTCGCACGCAGCGACTGGCTGCGCTCGCGGCGGATGTAGACGTTGATGGCGAGCACCAGCATGCCGGCGCCGAGAATCAGCGAGACCACCCCGTAGATGGCGTCGAAATAGCCGAGCGCCCAGGGCGCGGCGGCGACCGCGATCAGCACGATCGTGTAGAGCAGGATCTGGAGACGCGTCGCATCGGGACCGGCGACATTGGGCAGCATCGGAATGCCGGCGCGCGCGTAGTCGTCGGAGCGGAACAGCGCCAGCGCCCAGAAGTGCGGCGGCGTCCAGAAGAAGATGATGGCGAACAGCAGCAGCGGCTCGACGTCGACCGTGCCCGTGACCGCGGCCCAGGCCACCACCGGCGGCAGCGCGCCGGCGGCGCCGCCGATCACGATGTTCTGCGCGGTCCAGCGCTTCAGGCCCATCGTGTAGATCACGACGTAGAAGAAGATGGTGAAGGCGAGCAGCGCGCCCGCGATCCAGTTGACGAGAATGCCGAGCGTCATCACCGAGAAGAAGGACAGCGTCAGGCCAAACGCCATGGCTTCAGACCGCGTGATGCGGCCGCGCGGGATCGGCCGGTTCGCCGTGCGCGACATCTTGGCGTCGATATCGCCTTCCAGCGCCATGTTGAGCGCGCCGGAAGCGCCGGCGCCGACGGCGATGCAGAGCAGCGAGGTGATTGCCAGCACCCAGTGGAAGTGCCCGGGCGCCATCGCCATTCCGACCAGTGCGGTGAAGATCACCAGCGACATCACCCGCGGCTTCAGCAGCGCGATGTAGTCGCCGACCTCCGCTTCCGAGATGCGGGGATTGATGTCGATGGCGTTGTGGTCGAGGACGGACACTGGTTTTAACTCGCTTATTGATAGAGCCGCGGCGCCCGTCACGGGCGCCGCGAGCGTTGGCTTACTGCACGCGGGGCAGCACTTCGAACTGGTGGAAGGGCGGCGGCGAGGTCAGCGTCCATTCCAGCGTGGTCGCACCTGCACCCCACGGATTGTCGCCGGCCGGCACCTTCTTCATGAAGGCGTCGAACACGCAGTAGAGGAAGATCAGCACGCCGAAGCCGGAGATGTAGGAGCCGAGCGAGGAAATCAGGTTCCAGCCCGCGAACGCGTCGGGATAGTCGACGTAGCGGCGCGGCATGCCCGACAGGCCGAGGAAGTGCTGCGGGAAGAACACCAGATTGACGCCGATGAAGGTGACCCAGAAATGCGCCTTCGCAAGCGCCTCGCTGTACATGTAGCCCGACATCTTCGGGAACCAGTAGTACCAGCCGGCAAAGATCCCGAACACCGCGCCGAGCGACAGCACGTAGTGGAAGTGCGCGACGACGTAGTAGGTCTCCTGCAGCACGCGATCGACGCCGGCATTCGCCAGCACGACGCCGGTGACGCCGCCGACGGTGAACAGGAAGATGAATCCCACCGCCCAGATCATCGGCGCGCGGAACTCGATCGAGCCGCCCCACATCGTGGCGATCCAGGAGAAAATCTTCACGCCGGTCGGGACCGCGATGACCATCGTCGCCGCGACGAAATAGGCCTGCGTCGCCGAGGACATGCCGACCGTGTACATGTGGTGCGCCCACACCACGAAGCCGATGCCGCCGATCGCGACCATGGCGTAGGCCATGCCGAGATAGCCGAACACAGGCTTGCGCGAGAAGGTGGAGATGATCTGGCTGACCATGCCGAAGGCGGGCAGGATCAGGATGTACACCTCGGGGTGACCGAAGAACCAGAACAGATGCTGGAACAGCACGGGATCGCCGCCGCCTTCAGGGGCGAAGAACGTCGTGTGGAAATTGCGGTCGGTCAGCAGCATGGTGATCGCGCCGGCGAGCACCGGCAGCGACAACAGCAGCAGGAACACCGTCACCAGGATCGACCACACGAACAGCGGCATCTTGTGCAGGGTCATGCCCGGCGCGCGCATGTTGAAGATGGTGGTGATGAAGTTGATGGCGCCGAGGATCGACGAGGCGCCCGCCAGATGGAGCGAGAGGATCGCGAAGTCGACGGCCGGGCCCGGATGACCCGAGCTCGACAGCGGCACGTACATGGTCCAGCCGGCGCCGACGCCGTTGGCACCCGGCTCGCCCTCGACGAAGGTCGACATCAGCAGCAGCGCAAAGGAGGCCGGCAGCAGCCAGAACGAGATGTTGTTCATGCGCGGGAACGCCATGTCGGGCGCGCCGATCATCAGCGGCACGAACCAGTTGCCGAAGCCGCCGATCATCGCGGGCATGACCATGAAGAAGATCATGATCAGGCCGTGCGAGGTCACGAACACATTGTAGGTGTGCGTCTCGTGGAAGATCTGCACGCCCGGATACATCAGCTCGGCACGGATCGCGATCGACATCGCGGCACCGATCACGCCGGCGATGACCGCGAAGATCAGGTACATCGTGCCGATGTCCTTGTGATTGGTCGAATAGACGTAGCGGCGCCATCCGGTCGGATGGGCGTGCTCGTGGTCATGTCCGTGGTCTTGCGCGTGATCGCCGTGTGCCGCTGCGCTCGTTGCCATTTTCAAATCCTGCCTTGCGTCCCGTTCGGACCTTCGGAGGTCCCGCCCTTTATGTCGCTTTCAGTCCCCTCGCGCCGTCACCCGACGCTTATTGCGTCGGGCCGGCCGCGGAGGCGTAGGTGCTGGTGCCGCCGCTCGCGAATTTCTTCTTTGCCGTCTCGACCCAGGAGGCGAACTCGTTGTCGTCCACGACGCGAATCGCGATCGGCATGAAGGCGTGGTCCTTGCCGCACAGTTCCGAGCACTGGCCGTAGAACATGCCGGTCTTGGTGGCCTTGAACCAGGTCTCGTTCAGCCGCCCCGGGATGGCGTCGATCTTGACGCCGAAAGCCGGCAGCGCGAAGGCGTGGATGACGTCGGCGCCGGTGACCTGGACGCGAATCACCTTGTTGACCGGCACCACCATCTCGTTGTCGACGCCGAGCAGGCGGGGCTGCTTGTCCTGGGCCATCAGCGAGTCGAACTCGAACTTGCCGTTATCGGGATAGGCATAGGACCAGTACCACTGCTTGCCGGTCGCCTTGATGGTGATGTCCGCCTTCGGCACGTCGAGCTCGAGGAACAGCAGGCGGAACGACGGCACCGAGATACCAACCAGGATCAGCACCGGAATCAGCGTCCACGCCACCTCGATCAGCGTGTTGTGGGTGGTCCGCGACGGCACCGGATTGGCCTTCGCGTTGAACTTCACGACCACCATCACCAGCAACACCAGAACGAACAGCGTGATCAGCGTGATCAGCACGAACAGGAAGTTGTGGAACCAGACGATATTATCCATCACCGGGGAGGCGGATTGCTGAAGCGTCCACTCCCACGGCGCCGGTTGCCCGAGCTCGGCGGCAAATGCCGCGCCGCCCGCGGCCCACGTCAGACCCGCCACGGCCAATCCCAGCAAGTCTCGGCCGACCCGGCCCATCGACATCCTCATGCCGTCGCGCTCCCCTTACGAAATCACCCCAAGTGCGTTCCCCTATTTTTGGGAAACGCTTATTCGATCCGCCCGTCTGACAAGCCGCCGCGCAAGAATACCTCTAAGAGGGATTGGGGCCAGATCGTGAGAACGCCGAAATCAAGCCTCTCAAACCATAATTCTTGATCTATCGCAATGCAGTCTTGAGGCCGGTCTGTCAGCCATCACCCGCAAGATATTTCCTAGTAACATCAGACAAAAATACCGTTTCCCGGGATGCTGCCGCTTGACAGCGGAATTGCCCGCGGTAGGCACTGGCGGAGAGCCGCGCAGGAACCTGATTCGTGCGGGCGATGGCGGTGTGGGCGGCGCGGAATTTGCTTGCGAATCGCCTTCAAGACGCCGTCATTCCCGTATCAGTCCGCCAGGTGCGCGCGATCCAGGCGAGCAGAGGGACCGACCCGATGGGGTTTTCGAGAGGCACGGCCAGGCGGGCACAAAAGCAGGCGAGCGGCTTCACGATGCTGGCCGCCCTGCTGGCGGCGGTTGTCGTCCTTGCGTTGCCGGGACGCGCCCATGCGCAGGGCGCGGTGCGCTCCGTCCATGGCGACTGGCAGATTCGCTGCGACACCCCGCCCGGCGCCCAGGCCGAGCAGTGCGCCCTGATCCAGAGCGTGGTCGCCGAAGACCGCTCCAATGCCGGCCTGACCGTGATCGTGCTCAAGACCGCCGACCAGAAGAGCCGCCTGATGCGCGTGGTCGCCCCGCTCGGCGTCCTGCTGCCCTCCGGCCTCGGCCTGAAGCTCGACAACCAGGACGTCGGCCGCGCCGGCTTCGTCCGCTGCCTGCCCAATGGCTGCGTCGCCGAGGTCGTCCTGGAAGACAAGCTGCTCGGCCAGCTCCGCAGCGCCAAGACCGCGACCTTCATCATCTTCGAGACCCCGGAGGAAGGCATCGGCTTCCCGCTCAGCCTGAACGGGCTGGCTGAGGGGTATGACAAGCTGCCGTAGGGGCGGTGCTGGCCTAGTAAATCTCGAGGCACGCGACGCTGCCGTCGACCTCGAAGGCTTCAATCGTTCGTGCGTGCCGGCGAAGCAGGTCAGCGATGGCCACGGTCGTCTGATTGCCGGTCCGGAACCAGATCACTTTCGGCGGAGACCCCAGCAGGCCCGCCAGCTCGGCAAAATCGGCATCTTGAGTCACGATCGCGAAGCTGTTGGCCTTCGCGAACTCCCAGAGCTCGCGGTCCGCAACTTCGGAAAGTCCATGAACTCGGACGTGACTGGAATCCGGAAAAAGGTCGGCGATCATCTGGCAGAGCTTGAAGCTGAGATTCTGATCGAACAGCAACCTCATATCGGCGCGGTCACCAATCGCCTCTCGCGGTCGGCGGCATAAGCCAGGCAGGCGCGGATATCGTCCTCGGTCAATTCGGGGAAGTCATCGAGGATCTGAGCGTGGGTCTGGCCAGCGGCCAGCCAGCCGAGCACATCCGCCACGGCGATCCGCATGTGGCGGACGCAAGGTCGCCCCCCACGCTTTCCGGGCTCGATCGAGATGATATCTCGGTAATTCATGGACATAGGATAGCATCGATCCGTACTGGATGCAGCATTGGCGTTGACGTCTCGCCCTATCCTATCGTTTCCGTAATGTGACGGCCCGCCCCTCGCGGAACCGTTCCAAAACCATTATCTTGCCCCACATCATCCGATAATGGACGGACGCATGACAAATCCTGCCACGACCTCCCTGCTCGACCGCGCCAATCTCGACCGCGATCAGGTTCGCCACGAGCTCGCGCGCGGGCTTTCGGGCGCCGACGACGGCGAATTGTTCCTGGAATACAGCCAGACCGAAGCGCTGATGTTCGACAATGGGCGGCTGAAGCAGGCGACCTACGACACCTCGCAGGGTTTTGGCCTGCGCGCCGTCAAGGACGACGCGGTCGGCTATGCGCATTCCTCCGATGTGTCGCTGCCGGCACTGATTCGCGCCGCCGACGCGGTCGCGGCGGTGCGCGGCGGCTATTCCGGCAGCTTTTCTGCCCCGCCGGCGCATACCAACGTGCGGCTTTATAGCGACGACAATCCGCTCGACGCGCCCGGCTTCGAGACGAAAGTCAAACTGCTCGCCGAGATCGACGCATACTTGCGCGACAAGGATCCGCGGGTGCGGCAGGTCAGTGTGAGTCTCGGCGCGACCTGGCAGGTGGTCGAGATCCTGCGGCCCGACGGCGAGAGCTATCGCGACATCCGCCCGCTGGTTCGGGTGAATGTTTCCGTCGTCGCCGGCCAGGGCGACCGCCAGGAGAGCGGCAGCAAGGGTTATGGCGGCCGCGCCGGCTATGCCGAATTCATCGAGAGCAAGAACTGGCGCGATGCCGCCGACGGCGCGCTGCGCGAGGCGCTGGTCAATCTCGAATCGATTCCCGCTCCCGCCGGCGAGATGGACGTCGTGCTCGGCGCCGGCTGGCCCGGCGTGATGCTGCATGAAGCGGTCGGCCACGGCCTCGAAGGCGACTTCAACCGCAAGAAGACCTCAGCCTTCGCCGGCCTGATGGGCCAGCAGGTCGCGGCCAAGGGCGTCACCGTGGTCGACGACGGCACCATTGCCTCGCGCCGCGGCTCGCTGTCGATCGACGACGAGGGCACGCCGACCAACCGCACCGTTCTGATCGAGGACGGCATCCTCGTCGGTTACATGCAGGACCGCCAGAACGCGCGCCTGATGAACATGAAGCCGACCGGCAACGGCCGCCGTCAGGGCTATGCCCATGTGCCGATGCCGCGCATGACCAACACCTACATGCTCGCGGGCGACCGCGACCCCGCCGAGATTCTCAGCTCCGTGAAGAACGGCGTGTTCGCCGCGAATTTCGGCGGCGGCCAGGTCGACATCACCTCGGGCAAATACGTGTTCCAGTGCACCGAGGCCTACAAGATCGAGAACGGCAAGATCGGCGCGCCGCTGAAGGGCGCCATGCTGATCGGCAACGGGCCGACCGATTTGCATCGCATCCGCATGATCGGCAACGACCTCGCGCTCGATGCCGGCATCGGCACCTGCGGCAAGAACGGCCAGGGCGTGCCGGTCGGCGTTGGCCAGCCGTCGCTGCTGATGGAACGCATTACGGTGGGTGGAACGGGCGCATGAGCGTTGAGAAAGCAACTGTCGCTCCCAAGCGGAAGAGCAGCGGCTGGGCCGGGCAGCTCATGCAGCTCGCCGGCATCGTCGCCGCCGTGTTCATCGCCAAGGGCGCACTCGCCGAGCCGTTCTACGTGCCGTCGGGCTCGATGGAGCCGACACTGCTGATCGGCGACGCGCTGCTCGCCTCGAAATTCCCCTATGGCTACGGCACCTCGTCGTTGCCGATCCAGATCAATCTGCCCGAGAGCGGCCGCGTCTTCGCGGAGACGCCGAAGCAGGGCGACGTCGTCGTGTTCCGCTGGCCCGGCGATCGCTCGCAGGCCTGGGTCAAGCGCGTCGTCGGCCTGCCCGGCGACCGCATCCAGATGCGACAGGGCCAGCTCTTCATCAACGACCGTCCCGCCGAGCTGAAGCCTGATGGTGTCGGCGCGGCCGAGGACGACAATGGCGGCAGCGAGCCTGCCTACCGCTATGTCGAGACGCTGCCGAACGGCGTCTCGCACCTGATCTTCAAGATGCGCGACAACGGCCCGCTCGACAACACACAGGAAGTTACGGTGCCGGCCGGGCATCTGTTTGTGCTCGGCGATAACCGCGACAACTCCGCGGACAGCCGCGTGCCGCTGCGCTCCGGTGGCGTCGGGCTCCTGCCGATCGACAATCTGGTCGGCCGCGCCGATGCCGTGGTCGGCTCCTGGGATCTCGGCATGCGCAGCCAGCCGGTCTACACGTGGCTCTCCGGATTCCGGCTCGCGCGGTTCTTCACCGCCGTGCATTGACGAAAGTCCTCATGACCTTCGACGACGTCAGAAAATTTGCACTGACGTGGCCGGAGGTCGAGGACGGCAGCTCCTACGGCACGCCCGCACTGAAAGTGCGCAAGAAGATGCTGGTGCGGCTGAAAGAGGACGGCGACAGTCTCGTCGTGCCTGATGTCTCCATCGACGAGCGCGCGGTGCTGGTCGAGAGCCAGCCAAGAATCTTCTACTTCACCGATCACTATTCCGACTATCCGATCGTGCTGATCCGCCTGTCCAGGGCCAAACGCGCGATCGTCGAGCCCTATTTGCGACGGCGCTGGCGCAGCCTCGCCTCGAAGGCGGCGCGCGCTGCGTTCGATGCGGGCGCGTGAACGGTGGCCACGATGGATCGCGACCGCTTCCTCGCGCTGGCGCTAAAGAACCCGGTCAACGGCGCGATCATCGATGAACTCCATCGCCTCACGCTGCCGGATGCATGGCTGGTCGCGGGGTGCCTGGCGCAGACGGTGTGGAATGTGCTCACTGAGCGCGAGATCGATCACGGCATCTCCGACTACGACGTGTTCTATTTCGATCCCGACACCTCATGGGAGGCAGAGGACGCGGTGATCCGCACGCTGCATGCGCGGCTCGGGTATCTCGGCGTCGAGGTCGAGATCCGCAACCAGGCACGCGTGCATCTTTGGTATCCCGACAAGCACGGCCTGCCATATTCGCCGTTGATGTGCGCGACCAACGGCATCGATCGCTTCCTCACGGAAAACACGCAAGTGGGTGTGAGGCGCATGGGCAACGGCTACGAGGTCTACGCGCCGCACGGCTTCGGCGACATTGCCGGGCTGATTGTGCGCCCCAATCGCGCTCCGAATTTTTCCGCAGCGAACTACGCGGAGAAGACCGCGCGATGGAAGGCCTTGTGGCCTGAGCTCACCGTGATTGCAGCTGCGTAGGGTGGATTACGCCAACTTCTTTCGGCAAACGCGGAGGCATGGTGGGTTACGCCTGGCGCCCGCGCTTCGCGCAGCCGCAAGGCTAACCCACCCTACGCAGATTGCTATGCTGCCTTCGCCTGCACGTCCTCGCAAAACTCCGCAAGCCGATCGGCAAGGCGCAGCGTTGCGGAGCTGGCGCCGGGCGCGGCCATCAGCGCTACTTCGGTGCGGTTGATCGGCTCGAATCCGTCTTTCGCCGTCAGCACGCGGTGATCGGACTGGATCGACATCTCCGACAAGATGCTCAAGCCCATGCCGGCGGCGACCGCAGCCTGGATGCCGGCGAGACTCGAGGACGAATAGGACATGTGCCAGGCGCGGCCCGCGCTTTCCAGCGCGTGAATGGCGCCGGCGCGATAGAGACAGCCGAGCGGAAAGCCGATCAGCGGCACCGACGGTGCGTTGACGTCGACCGGATGGCTCTTGCTGGTGACCCAGTGCACCCGCTCCGGCCATACCGCGATCGCACCCTTCGCGCCCGCCTCGCGCTTGAACAGCGCGAGATCCAGCTCGCCGCGTTCGAGATCGCGGGAGAGATTCTTGCTCTGGTCGGCGCGCACGTCCATCCGCAGGCCCGGATGCGAGCGCGAGAACGCGCCCAGCAGGTTTGCCAACCGATAGGCTGCGAAATCCTCGGGGATGCCGAGCCGGATCGCGCCTTCGCCCTCGGGCTCGCGCAGCACGTCGCGCGCCTCTTCGGCCAGCGTCAGCAGCCGTCGGGCATAGGACAGCAGCCGCTCGCCGGCCTCCGTGGGGCGCACATCCTTGCCGTCCCGGTGCAGCAGCACCTGGCCGACATCCTCCTCCAGCCGCTTGATCTGCTGGCTGACGGTCGACTGCGTGCGGTGAACGCGCTCACCGGCGCGGGTGAAGCCGCCAGCCTCGACCACCGAGACGAAGCTGCGCAGGAGCTCCAGATCGAGCATCGCCGCCTCCATTTGAAAAACCACTGATGAGAAGTTAATCATTTAATTTCCAAATGACAAGGCGCCTCCCTAGATCGAGGGTTCAGGAGAATGCCCAGATGTCCCTCGCTCCCTCGATGCCCGTCCCCCGCAGCCGCTTCAACACGTTGCCGCTTGCCATCGGCCTGTTCTGCCTGCTCTGGAGCTACGCCTTCGTCGCCGGCAAGATCGGCGTCACCCATTGCCCGCCGCTGATCCTGCTTGCCGCGCGCTTTTCGCTGGCGGGCATCCTGATCCTGGGCGCCACGATGGTTCGCGGCGACTGGTCGCTGTCATGGCGCGACGCCGCGATCTTCGCCGTGCTCGGGATTGCCAACAACGCGCTCTATCTCGGGCTCGGCTACACCGGCCTGCAATCGGTCTCCGCCGGCCTCGGCGGCCTGATCGTCTCGGCCAATCCGGTGTTCACCGCCGCACTCGCCGCGCTGTTGCTCGGCGAAGGCATGACCTGGCGCAAGGCAAGTGGATTGTTGCTCGGAATCATCGGCGTGACGGCGATCGTCTGGCATCGCCTCGCGGTCGGCACCGACTCCATGCACGGCATCGTCTTCACGCTGGCCTCGCTCGCCTCCATCGTCGCCGGCACCATCCTGTTCAAGCTGCTCGCGCCGAAGGGAAGCCTGTGGATCGGCAATGGGGTGCAGAACCTCGCCGCCGGCCTCGTGCTGACGCCGGTCGCCTTCAGCTTCGCCGACATCCATGCCATCGATGTCACCCCGGGCCTGATCGGCGCCTTCGCGTTCCTCGTGCTCGGCGGCTCGATCCTCGCCTATTGGCTCTGGTTTCATCTCCTGAAAACGTGTGGTGCGACCGCCGCCAGTGCCTATCATTTCCTGATGCCGCCGCTGGGCATGCTGTTCGCCTACCTCGTGCTCGGCGAGCATGTCGAGGCCCGCGACCTGCTCGGCATCATTCCGGTGGCGCTCGGCATCTATCTGGTGACGCGGCCGGCGAAGGTGGCGGCGTAGGAAGTTGCCCCAATCTCAGCTGTCATGCCCCGGCTTGACCGGGGCATCCAGTACGCTGCGGCGGTTGTTGTGAGGGCGAGGCGCCAAACGCCGGCCTCTGGAATACTGGATCGCCCGGTCAAGCCGGGCGATGACGAGAGGAGAGAGTAGCGCCCCAGAAAATGAGCGTCCCCCTCAATCCTTCCGGAACACGATCGACGCCATCCAGCCCGTCATCAGCGCCATCGCCGCGGTGACGAGGCCGTAGATCAACCCGTGCTGGCGCGCGCTGGTGGCGACGAACTGCTCGAAGCCGACCTTGACGATCTCGAACGCAGTCTCGGTCTTGCCGATGAACGCACCGCCCGAGAACAATTTGATTTCCACCTCATAGGTCCCGATCGGGACCTCCGCCGGCAGCGGGATGCCGGTGCGGAACAGCGTCGGCGTCAGGAACGTCACCGCGCTTCCATCCTCGCGGTAGAGGCCGCGCTGGGTGCGCAAGCGGACGAAGGCGGAGCGGAAGGCGTCGTTCGGCACCACGTCGGCATAGTCGCCGCTGACGCGTTGCGTCAGCAGCACGTTGTTGAGCCCGATCTGCTGCCGCCGCGCGATCTCGGGCGAGGTGATGACATCGAACGGGCGGTTGGCGAACAGCGCGAGATAGCTCGGGACTTCCAGGAACTGCCGGGAGTCGGTGTTGATCCAGATGCCGAATTTGCGCTCCTTGCGCCGTGTCACCATGTCCGCTCGCGGACCCATCACGGTGACGACGAGATCGTAGGCCTTGCGGTCGGCGGGCGTAGTGGCGTCCTTCTCCACCGACCCGAACAGCACCAGCTCCTCGCCGGAATAGTTCGGCGTCACGGTGACGCGATGGTTGGAGACCGACACGATCAGCCGCTCGGCGCGCGCGACCGAGCCGAGCAGCAGAACGAACAGGACTGCGAGAGCTGCACGCATTATCCGTTCACCCCCAGTTCGCGGATAGTGAAGAGATCCTCGGGCCGGATCACCAGCTCGATCGCGAAGCGGATTCCGACCGAGAGGATCAAGAGGCCAAGCAGCAGCCGCAATTGCTCGCCGCGGATCTTCTGGCCCGCGCGGGCGCCGAACTGCGCGCCGGTGACGCCGCCGACCATCAGGATCAGTGCGAGCACGGCGTCGACGAGGTGATTGGTCACCGCATGCAGCATGGTCGCGAACAGCATCGTGACCAGCGTCAGCACCATCGAGGTGCCGATCACCGTCGAGGTCGGCACCCGCAGCACATAGATCATGATGGGAATCAGGATGAAGCCGCCGCCGATGCCCATGATGGCGCCGATGAAGCCGATCACGATGCCGACGATCACGATCGGGATCACCGAGAGGTAGATTTTCGAGCGCTTGAACCGCATTTTCAGCGGCAGACCGTGGATCCAGTTATGCGTGCGCCGTGGCGGCACCGCGCCCCGCCGCGTCCGCATCAGCGCACGCAGGCCTTCGGAGAACATCAGGCTGCCGACCGTGGTGAGCAGCACGACGTAGGACAGCGCGATCATGAGATCGAGCTGGCCGAGCGCGCGAAGCTGCGTGAAGGTCCACACGCCGAGCGCCGTCCCGGTCACACCGCCGCATAACAACACGCTCGCCAGCGCGGGATCGATTGCGCGCCGCCGCCAGTAGGAAAGGGCACCAGAGAAGGAGGACGCCGCGATGTGGCTCGCAACTGAGGCAACCGCAACCGCCGGCGTGATGCCGATGAAGATCAGCAGCGGCGTCATCAGAAAGCCGCCGCCGATCCCGAACATGCCGGAGACGAAGCCGACCGCGGCGCCCATCGCGAGCACCAGGAAGATATTGACCGGCAGATCGGCGATCGGGAGGTAGAGCTGCATCGAGAGACCACGCTCCGGCGGGACGAATCGATTGCGGAATGCTCGCCGGAGGCTCGGAACGATTGCCGCGCCTTTCAATAGCGGAATTCGCGGACGGGTGCGCTCGGTAAATTTGCGGGTGGTGAATGAGCCAAGACGGAGCGGATGGCTGCTGCTTCACTGCGCGATCTCGCCACCGTCTCCGCTGTCGTGCCCCGGCTTGACCGGGGCATCCAGTACGCCGCGCCCGTTGTTGTGAGAGCGAGCTCCTTAACGCCGGCCTCTGGAATACTGGGTCGCCCGGTCAAGCCGGGCGACGACAAGAGGAGCGAGCGTCCTGAGCCGCTTAATGCGCGGCCGACGCCGACTTCTTGCTCGCGACCGCCTTCGGTGCCGGCTTGGCGTTGGCCTGCGGCGCGCTGTCCCAGCCACCGTTCGGAGCCTGGACATTGACGGCATCGTCGGGCTGCGGCTCGGCGCTGAAGGTCTGGATCGCGAGCTTGGCGGCGGCAAGCGATTGCGGGTCGAGACGCTTGGCAACGTCGTCGCGCTTGGTGGCCGCGTCCGCATCGCCCTGCCCGGCCGCAAGCGTGAACCATTTGTAGGACTCGGCGAGGTTCTGCTCCACGCCGATGCCACGGGCATAGAGGATGCCGAGGTTGAACTGGCTGTCGGCGACGCCGCGGTCAGCGGCTTTCCTGAACCACGTCGCAGCGCTCTTGTAATTGGCGCCGCGTCCGCCGCCGTCGGCATCGAGCACCGCAAGATTATGCATCGCCTTGGCGTTGCCGCGCTCGGCGGCCTGCGTGTAGTAGCGGCGGGCGACATCGGCGTCCTTCTTCACGCCGAGGCCCTTCTCATAGAGCGTGCCGAGGCGGAAGGTCGCGGGCACCACGCCGGCCTGCGCCGCGCGGTCGTACCATTTGGCGGCTTCGTCGTAGTTCGCGGCAATGCCCTTGCCCTCGGCAAAGCGCACGCCGATCTCGTAGGCGGCGGTCGCATCGCCCTTCATCGCGGCACTGCGCAGCGCCGGGCCGCCGATGCCGTCCGGCAGCTTTTCGCTCGGCGGCACCTGGATCGTGCCGAGCCTGGCGCGGCTCGTGCCCGACAGCGCACCGGTGACGTCGCTGTTGGTCGCGGGCGCAGGGGACACAGCGGCGGGTGCCGGCGGAATTTCAACGGAGGCCGAGCCCGCAGCGGGCGCCGGGGCGGAATTATTTTGCGACTGCTTGCCGATCGGCGTCGGCGAGGTCATCGACGGCGTGATCTGCTCGGGCGTAGCGGGCTTGTTCTCGACCGGCGGGGGCGCCTGCGGCGCGGGTGCGGGCGACGAATTCTCCATCGCCTGCGGCGACGGCGCCGGGCCACCGCCATCGAGCAGGTTCATGGCCATCTTGAAGGTGCCGAGCACGATCACGACCACGCTCGCGCCGACCAGCAGCGAACGGATCTTGGAGGTGATGGTCGAGGGGCCTTCCTGGCCCGCGGCCTGTGCTTTTGCCTGGCCCTTGTCCTTGGTGCGGGCTGCGAGCGCGGCCTTGACGCCGCGAGCGGGCTTCTCCGGCGGCTGCACGGCCGCAGCCTGCGCGGCGCGACGTGCGGCGGCGATGAAGCTCGACGACGACACCGGCTCTTTTGGCGCGGCGGGAATTTCGCTGATGGCGCTTTCGGACGCGGCAATGCGCTCCGACGGCGTGGCCACGCGGCCACCCGGCCTTGTACCCGGCTCGAGCGGATGGTCCGGCGGCAATTCCGGCGCGATCGCAGCGCGCGCAGGCGCGGTGTGCGGCTCCAGGATTTCGCTGATCGCGCGCGGCGGAACAGGCGGCGCAGCGGGCACCGGTGGCGGCGCGGCCGGTGCGGCAGCAGCATGGAATTCGCGCGGCGCGGCGATGAAGGCGCCCTGCGGCGGATGTTGTTGCGCGGCGGCCGGGTTGGGCAGCTCGGGCTTCGGATCGTATTTCGGCTGCTGCTGGGCTTGCGGCCGCGGCTCGCGCGCGATCGGCGCGTGCTCCATCGGCGCGGCCATCGGCATGGACGTCGACATGGGCATCGGCGCGGGTGCCGGCGGCGCGGTGCGCACCGTGCGCAGATCGCCCTCGATCATCGAAAGGCGATCGACGACGTGGCCAAGCGCGCTGTGCACGGCTTCGAGCGAATCCTGGGTGCTGCGGTTGGTCTCGGCCTGGCTGAAGCGGATGTCGGAGAGCTCGCGCTTGACGATATCCACCACGCCGGAATCGGCAGGCGGTGCCGAATTGCGGCTCTCGGCCAGCGCCGAATAGGTCGCCTGCTGCCGCTCCAGATGCCTGAGAATGTCGTGCAGCCCGTCCTCGACACGGCTGAAATTGCCATTGCGCGGATCGGAGGCGGCTTCGATCCGCTCCAGCAGGTACGAGACCCGCTGTTCGAGATGCGCGAAGGTCGATTGGGAATCGTTGCCGACCTGCATGCGGTCGAAGCGGTCCGACAGCGCGCGGATCGCGGCTTCCAGATGCTCGCTGCTCTCGGCAGGCTGCGGCCGTTCGCGCGTTTCCAACGCAGCGGTGAGCGCCGCGATGCGCTGCTCCAGCACCGCGAAGCTGTCGTTGTGGCCCGAGGGACGGGTGACCTGATCGACCTTGGACGACAGCAATTGCACGTCTTCGGACAGCCGTGCCAATGCTTCGTTGGAGGCGACGTTGGAGACGATGCCACGCAGCGCCGAGATCGCGCCTTCGAGCTGGCGCACCGTCGAGGGATCGTCATTGGCGCGCAGGATCAGGTCGAGCTTGGCGCCGAGATTGCGGATCGCCTCGTCATAACCGGTGAGCTGCTCGGCCGGCGTCAGCGTGCGCAGCACCTGCTTGATGTCGGACAGCGCATGTTCGATGCCCGACAGAACCTGGCCGTCGGTGCCGGACGAGCGGGTCTCGTCGATGCGACGGTGCAGCGAGCGGATTTCGTTCTCGATCGATTCGATCGCGCGGCGCGGCATCGCCTCGGTGATGGCGTTGCGGATCTCGGCGAGCTCGGATCGGAAGCCGTTGATCGCCTGCTCGGTATTGTCCGGACGCTGCAGGGACTCGATCTGGCTCGTGATCTTGAGCAGATGGCGCTCGAGCAACGAGAAATCGGGCCCCGGCTGCGGTGGCGGCGGAGCGTAGGCAGGCGCGGGCGGCGCCATCGGAGGCGCGGAGGGACCGGCCCAGGATCCTGCACTCGGCGCGATCGACGGGGCGGCGCGCGGCGGCAACTGCCGGGGCGCGAAGCCGTCGAGCTCGCTCTGGCGCGCTGTAATCTCGGCGACCGCGACGTCGAACGACGCCGGGCTCAAGGGAGGAGAGTTGCGATAGACCTGCGCGGCGGCGCGCTCGACCGCATCGGCCTGGCGCTGACGGGCTTCCACGGGAGACGGTGTCGGGGCAGGAGCCGGCCGCGGCGCCTGAGGCTGCTGCGGTTGTGGACGGGAGATTTGCGACAGCCGCGCATCGAGCCGCGAGATGGCGTCGTTGAGCTGGCGCGCGACGCCCTGCTCGCGCGAGACGTCCGGTCGCGAAGCATCCTGGCGTGAACCGTCCTGGCGCGGCGCGGGCTTTGAAATCCGTTCGATCTGCTGCGTGATCGCGTCGAGCCGCTGGTGGATGTCGGCGACTTCGCGACTCTCCTGGCTCGGTCCCTGGCTCGGCATTTGTTGCGGACGCTGATCGTGACGTTGATCTTGGCGTGGATCGCTACGTTGATCCTGGCGCTGATCGTAAGGTCCGCGAAAGTTTGGCGGGGCAGTTTCGCCGAGCGTGGAGTTCAGCCAATCGTTGAGTGACATGCCGGCGCGACGCGCAGCAGCTTCGGCCCGCTCCCTGACGGATGGATCGATGCCGTCAACACTCCACGATACGCGCGAATTCATGACTCTGTCCGGTTCCGACTTCGGCGCCCCACCCGGCGCCTCCAGCCTTCCCACGCGTGCCAATTGTAAAGAAATCGGATTTGCCGCGGGTCGTCTGCCTCGAAAACCGACTTTTGTCCGTTACGGTAAATAACGGGTTAAGGAACGCAGTCCCGGTGTCTTAAAGTTGGGCGGCGGGAACCGGGGGCTTGGCCGCACGGTCGGTGCGCTCCCTCCCCCGCTTGCGGGGGAGGGTTGGGGAGAGGGTGCTTCAACAACGAAGACTCCCCCAGAGGAGAGAGCCCTCACCCGCGCCTTCGGCGCGACCTCTCCCGCAAGCGGGAGAGGTTAGGGCACCGCCACCGCCAGCCCTCAGCCCTTCCCCTCGCGCTTGCCATCCTCCAGCGGGACCACCGTGCCGGTCGCCTTATCCTTGCCGCTCATCGCCGACAGCGCCTCGAGGGCCTCCTCGCAGAAATCGGCCACCATCTGCTCGTGGCGGGCGCCGAGCTGAAGCAGCAGCAGATTCCCGAGGTCGAGCACGCCTGATGCCGTGCCTTCCGGAAAACGCTTCTTGAGGATCCGCTCGTAGTTCTCGTGCCGGTCGCGATGGTGCTCCAGCCGGGCCATCAGATCGGTGCGCATGGGCTCGATGCCGATGCTGTCGAGCGCATGCAGCCGCACCAGGAGGTCGTCCTTGATCGAGGGCGGCGTGCTTGGCCGCGCGGCCCAGTGCCGCAGCGCTGTTCGCCCTTCCGGAGTGAGCGTATAGATGAGTTTATTGGGCTTGCCGGACTGCACGACCTCACGGCCCTGGATGTAGCCGCGGTCCCGCAGCTTGGAGAGCTCGCGGTAGATTTGCTGATGGTCGGCCTTCCAGAAGAAGCCGATCGAGGAGTCAAAGGTCTTGGCGAGCTCGTAGCCCGTCATCGGACGTTCCGTCAGACATGCGAGGATTGCGTCGCCCAGCGCCATGGCCGGCCTCCTTCTTCGTCCTTAACCAACCATCTTGACTTTATGCGCATTGGCGCATATGCGTCAATGTGCATATGAAGCGGCTCGGGGACGGGCCAGAGACCCGCCCCGAAAAGCCAGCGGAATCAATCCTCGCGCTACTGTGCATGGGGTTGTTTTCGCGTTTTTTGCCAGGCTCCTGGAAAGCCCTTTAGGGAGGCACCCGAGAATGACCGGCCTCGACTCCTGGTACGGCTACATGAAGTCCCACGACGGCAAGGCGCTCTGGGAGCTCTTGCATCCCGACGCCGTATTCGAAAGCCCCGTCGTTCACGCGCCGCAGCGCGGCCGCGACATCACCTTCAAATACCTCGCCAGCGCCGAGAAGGTGCTCGGCGGTCCCGGCTTCAGCTATGTCGGCGAATGGCGGAGCGCCAACGGCGCCGTGCTCGAGTTCAAAAATGTCATCGACGGCATCGAGATCAACGGTGTCGACATCATCACTTTCGATGCCGAGGGACGCATCACCCATTTCAAGGTGATGGTGCGTCCGCTCAAGGCGATCAACATGCTGCACCGCCTGATGGCGGAGCAGCTCGCCGCCCAATCCTAAGCCAACATCATCAGGCCCTTGCCGGGAGACTACCATGCCGATCTATAAAGCCCCCGTCGAAGACGTGAACTTCCTGCTCAACGACGTCTTCCAGATCGACCGCTACGACAATCTGGCCGGCTTCTCCGATGCGTCGAGCGACGTGCGCGAAGCCATTCTGGGCGAAGCCGCCAAGCTCGCCGAAGAGGTGCTCCAGCCGCTCAATCGCGTCGGCGATCTCGAAGGCTGCAAGCGCGCCGACGACGGCAGCGTCACCACCCCGAAGGGTTTCAAGGACGCGTTCAAGCAGGTCGCGGAAGGCGGCTGGCTCGGCCTGTCGGCGCCGACCGAGTTCGGCGGTCAGGGCCTGCCGGTGACGCTCTCGCAGGCGGTCAACGAATTCCAGATCTCCGCCAACATGGCGTTCTCGATGTATGGCGGCCTCACCATGGGCGCGACCGCCGCGCTGATCGTTCACGGCACGCCGGAGCAGAAGCAGACCTACGTGCCGAAGATGGTTGCCGGCGAGTGGACCGGCACCATGAACCTGACCGAGCCGCATTGCGGCACCGATCTCGGCATGCTCCGCACCAAGGCGGTACGGCAGCCCGATGGCAGCTTCAAGATCACGGGCACCAAGATCTTCATCTCGGCCGGCGAGCATGACCTCGCCCCCAACATCATCCACCTCGTGCTCGCCCGCATCGAGGGTGCGCCCGCCGGCATCAAGGGCGTGTCGCTGTTCGTGGTGCCGAAATTCCTGGTCAATGCCGACGGTTCGGTGGGTAGCCGCAACGGCGTCGTCTGCGGCTCGATCGAGCACAAGATGGGCATCCACGGCAATTCGACCTGCGTGATGAACTACGACAGCGCCACCGGCTGGCTGATCGGCGAAGAGAACAAGGGCATGCAGGGCATGTTCGTGATGATGAACGAGGCCCGCCTCGGCGTCGCCGTGCAGGGTCTCGCGCAGTCCGAGGTCGCCTATCAGAATGCCGTCGCCTATGCCCGCGATCGCATCCAGGGCCGCTCGCTCACCGGCGCGAAGGCGCCGGACAAGCAGGCCGACCCGATCATCGTGCATCCCGACGTGCGCCGCACGCTCCTCTCCATCCGCGCCTTCAACGAAGCCGCGCGCGCCTTCGTGATGTGGACCGCGCTGAAGAGCGACGTCGCGCATCGCTCCGAGGATCCCAAGGACCGGCAGGCCGCCGACGACCACATGGGGCTGATGACGCCGGTGCTGAAGGGCTTCCTCACCGATTACGGCTTTGCCAACGCGGTGCAGGCGCAGCAGATGTATGGCGGCCACGGCTACATCGCCGAGCAGGGCATGGAGCAGTTCGTGCGCGATGCGCGCATCGCCATGATCTATGAAGGCGCCAACGGCATCCAGGCGCTCGACCTCGTCGGCCGCAAGCTGCCGCGCGACGGCGGCCGGGCCATCATGGCCTTCTTCGGTGAGGTCATGGCCTTCGCCAAGGAGAACGGCGGCGACGAGGCGCTCAAGCCTTTCATCACCCCGCTCTCGGCTTCGCTCGGCCACCTCCAGCAGGCCACGACTTGGCTGATGCAGAACGCGATGGCGAAGCCGGACAATGCGGGGGCCGCCGCAACCGATTATCTGCATCTCTTCGGCTTCGTCGCGCTCGGCTATATGTGGGCGAAGATGGCAAAGGTGACGAATGCCAAGATTGCCGAGAGCGGGGCGACGCCCTATCTCTCGACCAAGCTCGTCACCGGCCGTTTCTTCATGGAGCGCATGCTGCCGGAGACCGCGGCCAATCTCGCGCGCATCCAGTCCGGCTGCGCCACCATCATGGAATTGCCGGCGGAAGCCTTCTGAGGCTTTCGCCCCACGAATGATCGCGACCGCGTAGCGGTCGTCGCCAAGATAACTGCAATCAGGAGGCTCCCATGGCAGACGCCTATATCTACGACCACGTCCGAACCCCGCGCGGCCGCGGCAAGGCCGACGGTGCGCTGCACGAGGTGACCGCGCTCGCGCTCGCCACCGTGCCGCTGAAGGCGCTGAAGGACCGCAACAATTTGCCGGAAGATTCCGTCGACGACGTCGTGCTCGGCGTGGTCGATCCGGTCGGCGAGGCCGGCTCCGACATCGCGCGCTTTGCCGCGCTCAAGGCGGGTCTCGGCGAAGCCGTGCCCGGCGTGCAGATCAGCCGCTTCTGCGCCTCCGGCCTCGACGCCGTGAACTTTGCCGCAGCCCAGGTGATGAGCGGCCAGCACGAGCTGGTGATCGGCGGCGGCGCCGAATCCATGAGCCGCGTCGGCATCGGCGCCTCCGGCGGTGCCTGGCCGATGGACCCGTCGATGGCGGTGCCGTCCTATTTCATGCCGCAGGGCGTCTCAGCCGATCTGATCGCCACCAAATACGGTTTCTCGCGCGACGACGTCGACGCTTATGCGGTGCAGAGCCAGCAGCGCGCCGCGAAGTCCTGGGAAGAAGGCCGCTTCGACAAGTCGATCGTCCCGGTGAAGGACATCAACGGCCTCACCATCCTCGCCAAGGACGAGCACATGCGTCCCTCGACGACGATGCAGTCGCTGGCGCAGTTGCAGCCCTCGTTCACGATGATGGCGCAGATGGGCGGTTTTGACGGCGTCGCGGTGCAGTCGCACCCCGAAATCGAGCGCGTCAATTACGTGCACCACGCCGGCAATTCGTCGGGCATCGTCGACGGCGCCGGCGCCGTGCTGCTCGGCAGCAAGGAAGCGGCCAGCAAATACGGCCTGAAGCCGCGCGCAAGAATCCGCGCGTTTGCCAATGTCGGCTCGGAGCCGGCGATGATGCTGACCGGCCCGGTCGACGTCACCGAGAAGCTGTTCGCGCGCTCGGGCATGAAGAAGTCGGACATCGACCTGTTCGAGCTCAACGAGGCCTTCGCCTCCGTCGTGCTGCGATACATCCAGGCCTTCGACATCGACAACGCCAAAATCAACGTCAATGGCGGCGCGATCGCGCTCGGCCATCCACTCGGCGCGACCGGCGCGATGATCCTCGGCACCGTGCTCGACGAGCTCGAGCGCACCAACAAATCCACCGCCCTGGTCACGCTGTGCATCGGCGGCGGCATGGGCACCGCGACCATCATCGAGCGCGTCTAAGGGTAGGGAGCAACCAACATGGCTTAC
Source organism: Bradyrhizobium sp. 930_D9_N1_4 (assembly GCF_052076015.1). NCBI lineage: Bacteria > Pseudomonadati > Pseudomonadota > Alphaproteobacteria > Hyphomicrobiales > Nitrobacteraceae > Bradyrhizobium > Bradyrhizobium sp. 930_D9_N1_4. The sequence goes on along the minus strand of NZ_CP197236.1, from coordinate 736,524 downwards.
AAGAACTTCAGGGTTGAGACCGATTCCGACGGCATCGCGCTGGTCACCTGGGACATCCCGGGCCGTTCGATGAACGTGCTCGACGAGACCTCGACCAACGAGCTCGACGCGATCGTCAAGGAAACCACGGCCGACGCGGCCGTGAAGGGCGTCGTCATCACCTCCGCCAAGGACGCGTTCTGCGCCGGCGCCGATTTGTCCATGCTCGAAGGCATGAACCAGGCTTACGCAAAAGTGCTCAAGGAGGACGAGACCGCCGCGAACCAGATGCTGTTCGACCAGAGCCGCCGCTTCTCGCTGGTGCTGCGCTCGATCGAAACATCCGGCAAGCCGTGGGCGGCCGCGATCAACGGCCTCGCGCTCGGCGGCGGCTTCGAGATCACGCTGTGCTGCCACTATCGCGTGGCGGCGGAGAATCCCAAGACCCGCCTCGGCCTGCCCGAGGTCAAGGTCGGCCTGTTCCCCGGCGCCGGCGGCACGCAGCGCGTGCCGCGGCTGGTACCGCCCCAGGACGCGATGACGATCCTGCTCAAGGGTGATCCGGTCACCGTCGAGAAGGCGAAGGCGCTGAATTTGATTCACGCCGTCGTTCCCGCTGCGGACCTGATCAAGGCGGCGAAGGATTGGATCAAGGGCGGCGGCAAGGCCGTCGCGCCCTGGGACGAGAAGGGCTTCAAGCTTCCTGGCGGTCCGGTGTTCTCCAAGGCCGGCATGATGATGTTCCCCGCCGGCAACGCGATCTACCGCCGCGAGACCTACGACAACTATCCGGCCGCTCGCGCGATCATGAGCTGCGTCTATGAAGGCTTGCAGTTGCCGATCGACGCCGCGCTCCGCGTCGAGTCGCGCTACTTCACCTCGGTGCTGCGCTCGAAGGAAGCGGCCGCGATGATCCGCAGCCTGTTCCTGTCGATGCAGGAGCTCAACAAGGGCGCGCGCCGTCCGAAGGACGTGCCCGCGACCAAGGTGAAGAAGATCGCCGTGATCGGCGCCGGCTTCATGGGCGCGAGCGTCGGTTACGTCTCGGCCCGTGCCGGTCTCGACGTCATCCTGATCGACCGCGACCAGGAGAGCGCCGACAAGGGCAAGGCGCATGCACAGAAGGTGATCGAGGAGCAGATCAAGAAGGGCCGCGCCAAGCCCGGCGACGCCGAAGCGCTGCTCGCGCGCATCACGCCGACCGCCGATTATGCGGCGCTCAAGGACGTCGACCTCGTGATCGAGGCCGTGTTCGAGGATCGCAAGGTCAAGGCCGATACCTTCGCCAAGGCGCAGGAGCACATGAAGCCGGACGTGATCTTCGCGTCGAACACTTCGACGCTGCCGATCACATCGCTGGCGGAGGGCTTCAAGGACCAGGGCAAGTTCGTCGGCATCCACTTCTTCTCGCCGGTCGAGAAGATGATGCTGGTCGAGATCATCAAGGGCAAGAACACCGGCGATCTCGCGCTCGCGACCGCGCTCGACTACGTCCGGCAGATCGGCAAGACGCCGATCGTGGTCAACGACTCCAGAGGCTTCTTCGCCAATCGCTGCGTCGGGCGCTACGTCGCCGAAGGCAACGAGATGTTCCTCGAAGGCATACCGCCGGCGATGATCGAGAACTGCGCCAAGATGGCCGGCATGCCGGTCGGCCCGCTCTCGCTCTCCGACGAAGTCGCGCTCGACCTCGGCCTCAAGATCATGAAGGCGACGGAAGCCGATCTCGGTCCCAACGCCATCAATCCAGACCAGAAGAAGCTGATGGTGGAGCTGGTCGAGAAGCAGGGCCGTCTCGGCCGCAAGAACAGCAAGGGCTTCTACGACTATCCCGAGAAGGGCAAAGGCCAGAAGAGCCTGTGGCCGGGCCTCTCAGCGCTGCAGCCGAAGCAGCTCGACCCTGATACGCTCGATATCGAAGAACTGAAGCAGCGCTTCCTGGTGGTGCAGGCCGTGGAAGCCGCGCGCACGGTCGAGGATCACGTCATCACCGATCCGCGCGAGGCGGATGTCGGCTCGATCCTCGGTTTCGGCTTCGCGCCGTTCACCGGCGGCACGCTGTCCTACATCGATTTCATGGGCACGAAGACGTTCGTCGAACTCTGCCACAAGCTGGAGGCGAAATACGGCTCGCGCTTCACGCCGCCGAAACTTCTCGAGGAGATGGCAGCAAAGGGAGAAACTTTCTACGGCCGCTTCGCGCCGAAGAAGGCAGCTGCTGCCTGATCGGTTGAGCTCGATTGAGAACAAGAGGCCGGATCATCGATCCGGCCTTTTTTCCTTTGGCTGGCATCATCACGGTTGCGTTAGACAATTCCCAGGTTGTGGAACACGTCACAAAATCCGCGTAGGAACCGTGCCAGAGTTCCGTTGCGGGGATTCTCACGCAATTGCCATGGGCGCGTCAAAGCTGTGCCGTTCTTTTGCTCGGCTCTGGCATTAGTCTTGCTACGAAATTTGGGTCAGTCGGCGGGTTAGTCGCTGCCGGCAGCCGATAGGTTTGTCGATTACGAAGAAAGTGCCTGCAATGAACTCACTTGCGCTCCAGAAGACCATGCTCGACCGCGAACTGGCTGCGAAATATGGAGCTGTGCCTGCGCTTGCCCGCCTCGTGCCTCAGCCGAACGGTATGCGTTTGCGGCGAAAGGGGCCGGTGTTCTGGGCAGCTTTGGCGTTACTTGTGCTGGCGGCGGACGCTTTGCTCGCCCTCCTCGCGTGGGGCGCCGTCGATCTCGTCCTGAAGTGAAATTTCGCGCCTGTGCAGCAGGTAGGTCGCGCCTAGATAGGCGAGTTCTGAAACGACAAGGCAGGCGGTAATGATTGTCACGCCTGCGACGAGCCCAAATCCGTAAAAGTGAAGAACAATCGCCGCAAGCAGCGCAATCAGCGGCGAGATCAGGACCAGGGCCCAGACCCGATACGTGAATCCGGTGGCCAGTCCTGCCAACGCACTTACAAGAATCAGGATAAAGGCAATCGTCAAATTCAACCCCGGTGAGAGCACATCTGATCTGCAACTCCAGCTTGGCGCCCTTCACGGGCGGGAACAAGACAGAACTACTTACTTAGTACGAACGGCGGTTCATAAGTCCAATCACAGGTACGATGGTCCCGCAGGGTGAGGTTCACGCCTGCCCGTCTTGGTTAGTTAGAGGGGCCGGATAGACGATCAGGCCTGTCTTACTTTCTGTCCCCGAACGGCGAGAACGCCCGGCCCGAGATCGCATCGTCGCCGAGGTCGGCTTTCCAGGTCCCTTCATCACCGCGGCCAAGGCGCACCTCGAAGCGCCAGCCATTCTGGTTGGTGAAGGCGATGTCCGTGGCGCCCCTCTTCTTGGCGTAGCTGCACGGATATTCGGTCGGCCGGTCCGGAAAGACGACCTTTCCTTCCTTGCTCGCGAACACGGTCGAGGTGATCTGGGGATGGGTCATGAAGATGCAATTGCGCTGCGGCTGGTCCGGGGTGGACAGGCCAAGCATCGCAAGCGGCGCGCCCGCGGCGGTCATGAGGACGATCATATTCATGAGCAATTGTCTCCGGGGATTGCTGCTTCGACATCCTCATCCCTCAAATGGTTCACAATGAAAAAGGCCGGATCGTCGATCCGGCCTTTCGCTTGTGGCGTCTCGCGGGCGCTTATTTCGCCTGCGCGAGGCCTTCCTTCTGGAGCGCTTCCTGCACCTGCGGCCGCGCAGCGACGCGGGCCTTGTAGGCGGTCAGGTTCGGCATCGCCGAGAGGTCGAACTTCATCCGGTCGCCCCAGGTGAGCATCGTGAAGAGGTAGCCGTCGGCCACCGTGAACTGCTTGCCCATGAGGTAATCGCGGCCGGCGAGCTGGCTGTCGATGTATTTCAGCTTGCCCATGACGCGGTCCTTGAAGAAGGCCTTCGCCTCGTCGTTCAGCGCCGGTGCGAACATCGGACCGAAGCTCTTGTGAACCTCCGAGGTGAGGAAGTTCAGCCACTCCAGCAGCTTGTAGCGCTCGGAACTGCCGTGGGCAGGCGCCAGCGCCTTGGCCGCGGCCTGGTCGGCGATCATCTGGACAATGACCGGGCCTTCGGTCACGATCTCACCGCTGTCGAGGCCCAGCGCAGGGACCTGGCCCTTGGGGTTCAGCTTCAGATAATCCTCACCATTTTCGAGCTTCTTGGCCCGGATATCGACCTTGACCAGCTCATAGGGCAGGCCGGCTTCCAGGAGCGCGATGTGGGGAGACAGGGAGCAGGCACCGGGCGAGTAATAGAGTTTCATGGAATTTCCTCCTCTTGACGCTTGGTTGTGGCGAAGGAACGCCTACATGCACCTGCATGCAATAGTCAAGATTGATGCAGGTGCATCGAGTGGGGTAAGAGACGGGCGACGAGCTTGAGCGGGACCATGAAACGCAAACCATCGACCGAGGCGACTTCCGCCTGGATCCGCCTGATGCGGGTGCAGAGCCGTGTGCTCGATTGTGTCGAGCAGGACCTGAAGAAGGCGGGGTTCCCGCCGCTGGCATGGTACGACGCGCTGCTGGAATTGTCGCGGGCGCCAACGGGCGAGCTGCGGCCGGTGGAACTCGAGCGGCAGATGCTGATCCCGCAATATTCCACCTCACGCCTGATCGACCGCCTGGTCGACGAAGGCCTCGCCTCCCGGCGCGAATGCAAGATCGACAAGCGGGGCCAGTTCGTGGAGATCACGGAAGCCGGCCGCGAGTTGCAGAAGCGGATGTGGGGCGCCTACTCCGCCGCGATCGAGAAATATGTCGGCTCGAAACTGTCCGACGCGGACGCCGTCAAGCTTAGCGGTCTGCTCGACCGCCTGGGCTGCTCGTGCGGCGAGATGAAACTGCCGCCCGTCGTCAACGTCAACGAAACCACGCCGTCGCGATGATCGCGCGGCACACCAGCTCGTCCGTGCGCCCCTGGGGTTCGCGGACCATCCCTGTCACCCGCGCGCCTTCGGTCGAAGCGCCCTTTTGATTAGAGTTTGATATGGCGCGAGACCAGATCGATATGACGCCGCTGCAATCGCGCGACGAGCTCGTCGCGTGGTTCGAGGCCGGCTGCAAGCCGCCGTCAGAGTGGCGGATGGGCACCGAGCACGAGAAGACACCGTTCACGCTCGAAGGCCACCGCCCGGTGCCCTATGAAGGCCCGCGCGGGATCGGCGCGCTGCTTGAAGGCATGAAGCTCCTGCTCGGCTGGGAGCCGATCATGGAGAAGGGCAACATCATCGGTCTCTACGACGTCACCGGCGGCGGCGCGATCTCGCTCGAGCCCGGCGGACAGTTCGAGCTCTCCGGCGCGCCGGTCGAGAACGTGCACCAGACCCAGAGCGAGCTGATGGCGCATCTGGCGCAGGTGCGCGAGATCGCGACCCCGCTCGGCATCGGCTTCCTCGGCCTCGGCATGACGCCGTCCTGGTCGCGCGCCGACATCCCGGTGATGCCCAAGGGCCGCTACAAGATCATGACCAATTACATGCCGAAGGTCGGCCAGTACGGCCTCGACATGATGTACCGGACCTGCACGGTGCAGACCAATCTGGACTTCTCCTCCGAAGCCGACATGGTCAAGAAGCTGCGCGTCTCGCTCGCGCTGCAGCCGGTCGCGACCGCCCTGTTCGCCAATTCGCCGTTCACCGAAGGCAAGCCGAACGGCTTCCTCTCCTTCCGCTCCGAGATCTGGCGCGACACCGACAATGCGCGTTCCGGCATGATGCCGTGGGCGTTCGAGGACGGCATGGGCTTCGAGCGCTATGTCGACTACGCGCTCGACGTGCCCATGTATTTCGTCAAGCGCGACGAGGATTACATCGACGTCTCGGGCTCCTCGTTCCGCGCCTTCTTCGACGGCCGCAACAACAATCTGCCCGGTGAACGTCCGACGCTATCGGACTGGGCCAACCATCTCTCGACGATCTTCCCGGAAGTGCGTCTCAAACGCTATCTCGAGATGCGCGGCTCCGACGGCGGTCCGTGGGGCCGGCTGCCGGCGCTGTCGGCATTCTGGGCCGGACTGCTCTACGACGACGTGTCGCTCGATGCGGCCTGGGATCTGGCCAAGCACTGGACCGCGCCCGAGCGCCAGGCCCTGCGCGACGACGTGCCGCGCTTCGGCTTCAAGTCGCGGATCAAGGACCGCTATCTGTTCGAGATCGCCAAGGAATGCCTCGTTCTGGCCCATGCCGGCCTGCGCCGGCGCGGCCGGATCGACCAGCTCGGCCGCGACGAGACCCGGCATCTGGAGCCGCTCGACCGCATCATCGATTCCGGCCGGACACCGGCCGAGGAAATGCTCGAGAAGTTCAACGGGCCCTGGAACGGCTCCGTGGAACCGGCCTACGCGGAATACGCGTTCTAGGCCAATAGGCCGACGCTCACGACGAAGGCCGTTCATCGCCCGTACAGGTTTGCGGCGATCAAATGACCGGCCGAAAAATCCGAGCGTCGTCAATAACTCGAAAGCTGTTCCGATGGGGAAGGGCCGCCTGTCCGGGGCCTTCATGGCAAACGTCGTGGCCTGTGCCGCGCTGCTGTCGCTCGTGTTTGCGAGCGTGCCTGCGCGCGCCCAGACGGCGTTCGACCGGCCCGGCGGCGACTATTTCAGCACACCGGTGACGTCAGGCGATCCCGAGGATTGCGCGCTGCAGTGCGAACGCGATCGCAAGTGCCGGTCCTGGAGCTTCAGCTATCCCGACGTCGAAGGCGGCTCGGCCGTGTGCTGGCTCAAGAACACCGTGCCGCCGCGTGTCCCGGGCAGCTGCTGCATCTCCGGCGTCCGCGGCGCCGGCGTGATCGAGCCCCGGGTCGAAGGTGTGGAAACGTCGATCGATCGCCCGGGCGGGGATCTGCGCAATTTCGAACTCAAGGACGGCGAAGGCGAGGAAGCCTGCAAGGCCGCCTGCACCGCCGACAACAAGTGCCGTGCCTTCACCTATGCCCGTCCCGGCTACACCGGGCGCGAAGCGCGCTGCTTCCTGAAGAAGGAAATCAAGCCACCGCGCCGCAAGGCAGGCTTCACGTCAGGCGTGGTCAGATAGCGCCGCTCGTTCGCAGCGCTTTAGTTCGCCGCCGACACCAGCCTGTCCCCGCACGCATTCGCGTAAAACGTGCCGCCGCATTGGCGCTTGATGGCGGCGCAGCGCGCGGCGGGAGACGCATTTTGCGGAACGCTGAAGCTGCAGCTCAACCCGTCGGCACTGCGACCCGTCTTGCCGGCGGCAAGGGCCGCGCTGGAGGCCGTGATGCAGACGACGAGGAAGGCTGCGGCGGCGATTTCAATCAGCAGTCTCATCAGCGGTCTCATGGGGCGTCTCCTCCACAGTGATGGCTGAATTGGCCGCCATTCTAGCAGGAAATCGACGTTTCTCCGTGCTCGTCCGGGTTCCCAAATCGGCCCGTTCCTTGCATAAATTTACGTCAGCGCAGTGCACGGCCGCACCAGCAATGGTTCCGGCGCAGGGGCAAGACGCTTAAGGTTACAAGACGCGTAGGGTTTAGTGGTGTTTCTGTCGACCAGGAAGTGACAGCTTTGCAAGATCAATCGTTCCAGCCAAATTTTCCCGCTCCCAACCAGCCCATCGACGAGCTCGCGCTGGCTGAGATCAAGGGCGCGATCCTGGCGAAGCTGCGCCTTGCCATCGGCAAGGATGCGGGCATGGCGACCAAGCACGACTGGTATCAGGCCGCAGCACTCGCGCTGCGCGATCGCATCGTGCATCGCTGGCTCACGGCCGAGAAGCACAGCTACGATGCGGGGCGCAAGCGCGTCTATTATCTCTCGCTCGAATTCCTGATCGGCCGTCTCTTCAGCGACGCGCTCAACAACATGGGGCTGCTGAAGATCTTCGAGGTCGCGCTCGGCGATCTCGGCGTCTCGCTGCCCGAGCTGCGCAAATGCGAGCCGGATGCGGCGCTCGGCAATGGCGGCCTCGGCCGGCTTGCCGCCTGCTTCATGGAAAGCATGGCGACGCTGTCGATTCCCGCGATCGGCTACGGCATCCGCTACGATTACGGCCTGTTTCGCCAGATCATCAATCAGGGCTGGCAGCAGGAATATCCCGACGAATGGTTGAGCTTCGGCAACCCCTGGGAATTGCAGCGGCCGGAGGTGATCTACGACATCAATTTCGGCGGCGGCGTCGAGCATGTCGATGACAAGGGGCGTGACCGCGCGATCTGGCATCCGGCCGAGACCGTGCAGGCGATCGCCTATGACACGCCGATCGTCGGCTGGCGCGGCCAGCACGTCAATGCGCTCCGCCTGTGGTCGGCGCGCTCGCCCGATCCGTTGAAGCTCGATGCCTTCAACAAGGGCGACTATGTCAGCGCCAGCTCCGAGCAGTCGCGCGCCGAAGCGATCTGCAAATTCCTCTATCCGAACGACGAGAGCCCGGCGGGCCGCGAGCTGCGCCTGCGCCAGGAATATTTCTTCGTCTCGGCCTCACTCCAGGATCTGATCAAGCGGCATCTCGCCTCCGACGGCCAGCTCCGCAGCCTGTCGTCCAAGGTCGCGGTGCAGCTCAACGACACGCATCCGAGCCTCGCCGTCACCGAGCTGATGCGCATCCTCGTCGACCTCCACAATTTCCGTTGGGACGAGGCCTGGAAGATCACCGTCGCCACCCTCTCCTACACCAACCACACGCTGCTGCCGGAAGCGCTGGAGACCTGGCCGGTCGAGCTGTTCGAGCGCCTTCTGCCGCGACATCTCGAGATCATCTACCGCATCAACGTCCAGCATCTCGCGCTTGCCGAAGCGCGCGCGCCCGGCGACATCGACTTCCGCGCCTCGGTTTCGCTGATCGACGAGAGGAGCGGCCGCCGCGTGCGCATGGGCCAGCTCGCCTTCGTCGGCTCGCACCGCATCAACGGCGTCTCGGCGATGCATTCGGATTTGATGCGCGAGACCGTATTCCACGACCTCAACCATCTCTATCCCGGCCGCATCACCAACAAGACCAACGGCATCACCTTCCGCCGCTGGCTGATGCTGGCCAACCCGAAGCTGACCGACCTGCTGCGCGAAACCTGCGGCGATGCCGTGCTCGACGATCCGACCCAGCTCTCGCTGATCGAGGCGCGCGCCAGCGACGTCGAATTCCAGAAAAGATTCCGCGCCGTCAAGCTTCACAACAAGACCGCGCTTGCGCGCCTGATCGGCGAACGGCTCGGCATCAAGGTCGATCCGACCGCGCTGTTCGACGTGCAGATCAAGCGCATCCACGAATACAAGCGCCAGCTTCTCAACGTCATCGAGACGGTCGCGCTGTACCAGGCGATCAAGGACGATCCCAACGGCAATTGGGTGCCGCGGGTGAAGATCTTCGCCGGCAAGGCCGCGGCGAGCTATCGCTACGCCAAGCTGATCATCAAGCTGATCAACGACGTCGCGGAAGTCGTGAACAACGATCCCGCGATCGGCGGCAAGCTCAAGGTCGTCTTCCTGCCCGACTACAATGTCAGCCTCGCCGAGATCATCATTCCCGCCGCCGATCTGTCCGAGCAGATCTCGACCGCCGGCATGGAGGCCTCCGGCACCGGCAACATGAAGCTGTCGCTGAATGGCGCCCTCACCATCGGCACGCTCGACGGCGCCAATATCGAGATCCGCGACCATGTCGGCGCCGAGAACATCGCGATCTTCGGCATGGAAGCCGGCGACGTGATGATCCGCCGCAAGCAGGGCCTGGATGCCTCCGACGTGATCCGCAATTCGCCGAAGCTCCAGCGCGCCATCAACGCGATCGGCGCCGGCGAGTTCTCGCCCGGCGATCCCGGCCGCTTCGAATCCATCGCACACGCACTGCGCTATCTCGACCATTACATGGTCAGCGCCGATTTCGATTCCTATTACGAGGCGCAACGCAGCGTCGATGCGCGCTGGCAGGTCGCCCCGGCCTGGACCCGCGCCTCCATCCTCAACGTCGCGCGCATGGCGTGGTTCTCGTCGGACCGCACCATCCGCGAATACGCCGAGGAGATCTGGAACGTGCCGGTCAATCCGACGACGCCGCTGCTGCCGAATCTGCGTGACGTCGCGGGCTGATTTTCCGCCGCGTGAAATCGGCGTTTATCTGCGAGGTCATTGCACCTCGCGGCAAGGATGATGATATGATCGTCATCATCCCCAGGGCGGCATCGGTCACAGGAACGCCGTAACCTCAAACTTCGTCATTGCGAGCGCAGCGAAGCAATCCAGAAGCCCATCCGCGGAGACAGTCTGGATTGCTTCGCTGCGCTCGCAATGACGATTGGGGAGACACCGAGGGCCAACAATGCACGCCAAGCTTCCCCACCCCTTCGACGACGCCACCCGCATCACGGCCGGTGACTCTAGCTGGCAGGGGCACACCAGCGACGATTACTGGGCCTTCGTCGGCCCGTTCGGCGGGGCCACGGCCGCGACCATTTTGCGCGCGCTGATCGAGCATCCACAACGCGCCGGCGATCCTCTGGCGCTGACCGTCAATTACTGCGCGCCGATCGCCAAGGGCCCGTTCGATCTCGACATCCGCCTGGTGAAGGCCAACCGCTCCAGCCAGCACTGGAGTGTCGAACTGTCGCAAGGCGGCGGTGAGGTCGCAACGCTCGCCACTGCCGTGTTCGCCGAACGCCGACCATCCTGGGAGCACAGGGTGGCGAAGACCCCGGAAGCGAAGCCGTTCGAAGCGACGCTGCCGTTCCCGAAGATCCAGGCCTCCTGGGCCAACCAGTATGAATTCCGCTTTGTCGAAGGCGAGATGCGGATCGGCCCGCCGCAACCCGAGCTCGCCAGCACTTACTCAAAACTCTGGATCAGCGACCGCGAGCCGCGCAGGCTCGACATGCCGTCGCTGATGTCGATGTCGGACGCCTTCTTCGGCCGCATCTTCCACGCGCGGCGCGAGCTGGTGCCGTTCGGCACGGTATCGCTGACGACCTATTTCCACACCGACAGTGAAGAGCTCGCGGCCGAGGACATCACGCGCGTGCTCGCGACGGCCGATTCCAAGATCATGCACAAGAGCTACGCCGACCAGAACGCGGAGCTGTGGTCGCCGAACGGACGGCTGCTCGCGACCACCACGCAGATCGCTTATTTCAAGGCGTGAGGCCCATCTTCCCCGTCGCGCCACTTTCTCCCACAAGGGAAGGTGGCAACCCGACACACATTCTAACCTGCAACGGCCAGCCGATACGCAGCCTTCGCATTCGCGCCAAATGCTTTGTCGCGCATATGCCCGCCGAGCCTCGTCAGGCAGCCCTCCAGCGCCCCCTTGATCTCGCCGTAGCTCCCGGCCAGCAGGCACACCGGCCAGTCCGAGCCGTAAATCAGGCGATCCTCACCAAAGCATCTCGCCGCATGTTCGACGAACGGAAACAGCCGCTCCGCATCCCAATCGTCCCAGACCGCCTCCGTCGCGAGCCCCGAAATCTTGCACCAGACGTTGCCGCACGCCGCGAGTGCCGCGATGCGGTCGGACCATTCGGTACTGCCGCCATCGGCGATCGGCGGTTTGGCGGCGTGATCGAGCACGAAGCGGGCTTGCGGGAAAGCCTGCGCCGTTGCGATCGCGGCAGGCAGCTCGCGGGTGCGGACGAGGAAATCGTAGGTGAGATCGCGAGCGAAGATGGCGGTGAGCGCGCGCTGGACGTCCTCGCGGAGCAGCCAGTCGGGATCGGCCTCGTCGTGAACCTGATGGCGAATGCCGACCAGCTTGTCGCCGCCCGGCGCGGCGCGCAGCCGGTCGAGCGTGTCGCCCAGTGCGCCGTCGGTCAGATCGACCCAGCCGACCACGCCGATCACCGCGGGCGTCGCATGCGCGATACGCAAGAACGCTTCGGTCTCGTCAAGCGCTGAGCGGCACTGCACCACGATGCTGGCGTCGATGCCGTTCGCTTTCAGCAATGGTACGAGATCGGTGGGACCGAAGGCGCGGCGGATCGGCGCGAGCTCGGGCGCGTCCATCCAGGGATAATCGGCGCGCGCGGGATCCCAGAAATGCTGGTGGCCGTCGATGATCATGCCCCTAAGCTCCACCCGGCAGCGGCGCGCGGGCGTCAACGAGGTTTTGTGCGCGCAGCTCCTGCCAGAAGGCTTGCGGCACTGTCATCTCCGACATCGCGATATTGTCGGCAACCTCCGCAGCGTTGCGCGCGCCCATCACGGCGACCGTCACGGCCGGATGGGCCATGCAGAACTGGAGCGCGGCGGCTTTCAGCTCGGTGCCATGCTTGCGGCAGAGCGCATCGAGCGCGAGCGCACGTGCGACAAGCGCCGCATCGGCATCCTGATAATTGAATTTGGCGCTGGTGCGCGGATTGGCCAGAATGCCGCTGTTGTAGACGCCGCCGAGCAGGATGCCGATATTCCTCGCGGCGCAAACCGGAAACAGCGCGTCCAGCGCGCCCTGGTCGAGCAGCGTGTAGCGGCCTGCGAGCAGGAAGCAGTCGACCGGCACGGCCTCTGCAAACCGGACCGGCATCTCCGACTGGTTCATGCCGGCGCCGATCGCCTTGACCGTGCCCTCAGCGCGCAGGCGCTGGAGCGCGCGGAAGGCGCCGGCAATTGCGGCGTCGTAGTGATCGTCAGGGTCATGCACGAGCAGGACATCGACGCGGTCGAGCCCGAGGCGGGCAAGGCTCTCCTCGACGGAGCGCATCACCCCGTCATGGGAGAAGTCGAACACCGGCCGCTCGCGCTGCCCGCTTTTGTAATAGTCGTCCTCGGCCGCCCCCTCATCCGGCGCACGCAGCAGGCGGCCGACCTTGGTCGAGATGACATAGGACTCGCGCGGCTGCTGCCGCAGGAACGCGCCCACGCGCCGCTCGGCGAGGCCAAAGCCGTAGAGCGGTGCGGTGTCGTAAAAGCGGATGCCGGCGGCCCAGCCCTGCTCGAGCGTCGCTTGCGCATCGGCATCGCTGACGGGCGTGAACAATCCGCCGAGCGGGGCGGAACCGAGGCCAATTGCCGTGACGTCGAGCCCATTCGCGAGCCGCGCGCGTTTCATTCCCATAATCCTTGTTCGCGTTGTTTCGCCGCGAACACTACCCGTCATGCCCGGGCTTGTCCCGGGCATCCACGTTCCTGGGCCATCAGAAAGTTCGTGGATGGCCGGGACAAGCCCGGCCATGACGACCGCGGAGAGCTTGCGGACTCAATCGCCCTTCAACTCCAGCGTCAGGAACAGGCTGTTGGGATCCTCGACATAACCCTCAAACGGGCCGCAATCGACAAATCCGTGCGCCCGATAGAGCGCATGCGCCGGCTTGAAATAGTCCCACGAGCCGGTCTCGAGGCTGAGCCGCGTCATGCCGCGCGCACGGGCTTCGGTGACGATATGGACGAGCATCTTTGCGCCAAAGCCGCGCCGCCGCGTGGTTTGCAGCGTGTGCATCGACTTCACCTCGCCATGATCAGCCGACAGCGTCTTCAGCGCGCCGGTGGCGACCAGCGTGTCGCCGTCCCACCCGGTCCAGAACGCGACGTCGGCGGCGCGAAGACCGGCGAGGTCGAGTGCATGCGCGCTGCCCGGCGCAGTCTGCGCCCGCGCGGCTGCGACGTGATGGTCGAGCAACGCGATGACCTGCGGATCGAAGGTGTCGCCGATACGGATCTGCATGGTCAGGGTATCGAGGTTTTGGTTGGCGTCCCGCACGATCTGCGACATCAGATTTTCCCGTATGAAGAGCCGCGCCGCGTGATGATGACGTAGCGCGCGTCCTGCCTGGTTTCGTTCTCGAAAATCACCGCACGCATGACGTCGAAGTCGAGGCAGTCGCCCTCGCGCAGGCGCACCGCTTTGGCGTCGATATGCACGGCGATCGCGCCCTCCAGCATTAGCAGTTGCTGGGTGAAGGCGTTGCGGCCCCACGGGCTGTAGGGCACCCGTGCGCCGGCCGGCAGGTCGACGACGATGATCTCGATGCCGCTCGCTGCATCCGTCGGCGAGGCGTGCCGCCGGCGGTAGCCGCTGTCGGGATCGCGCCAGTGCGGCTGGTCGGCGAGCCGCACCAGCCGCTCCGGCGGCTTTTCGGCGAGCGCGACGACGTCGCTGAGGGTGACATCGAGCGCCGCACAGAGCTTGTTGAGCAGCGCAGCAGTGGCACTGCTCTGCGCCCGCTCCACCCGCCCGATCATGGCCCGGCTGACGCCGGAGCGGCCCGCGAGTTCGTTCAACGTCATGCCCGTCTGCGTCCGCAAGGTCTTCAGGCGGCGACCGATCGCGCGGTCGAGTTTCTGCTGGTCCATAACCCTCATCCACATATCGCCCGGCGCAGGGACCGCATCCGCCGGACGAGTGAAGCTTAGGCCGAAGAAACGGTGTGTGCCGGACGCCAATGGCTAATATATTGGAATATTTACGCAACGCACACGAGCGCTGCCGTCACGGCGGCTCGAATGAAATTTCGATGAGGGACCTTGGAGCGGGCGAAGGGAATCGAACCCTCGTATGCAGCTTGGGAAGCTGCCGTTCTACCATTGAACTACGCCCGCGGATGCGCGTCCGCGCCCGTCCTGATTAGCCGAGACGACGTTCCACGCCAAGCGGTTTGGCGTGCCCGGCCGAACAGTTGTTAACGTCCTGGTAAGATTCCAGGTGCGCCGGATTGTGGCGGTGTTATGATCGTGTGTCTGGGGAGAGACGTGCACTGAGTGGGGCGTGTGCATGATGGGGCGCGGCTATACGATATTCGACACGGCCATAGGGCGCTGCGGCATCATCTGGAGCAGCACCGGCATCGTTGCCGTGCAATTGCCGGAGGCGCGGGAGATCGACACCCGCCGCCGGATTTTCGTGGCTCATCCCGAGGCCCGCGAGCAGCGGCCGTCCGAGAATGCCGAACTGGCGATCGAGGGCATCATCGGCCTGCTGCAAGGCGGCGATCCTGATTTTTCCGAGGTCAGCCTGGATGCCGGCGGCGTACTGGCCTTCCATCGGCGCGTCTATGAGGCGGCGTGCGGCATCGCGCGCGGGGAGACACGCACCTATCACGAGATCGCCAAGACGCTGGGTGCCTCCGGCGCCGCGCATTCGGTGGCGCAGGCGATCGCCAAAAATCCCTACATGCTGATCGTGCCCTGCCACCGGGTGCTGGAGGCCGGCAATTACGCCGACCGCCTCTCGCCTTACGGCGGAGTGATTTCCAAGCGGCGGCTGCTGGCGCTCGAGGGTGCTCATCCGATCGCCAGCAAGACCCTGTTCGAGGTCCTGCTGCCCGTTGCCCCGCCTCGCGCGCCTACCTAAATAGGCCGGATGAACGCGACCACGCTGCTGGCGACACCTTCGATGACGGTCTCCGAGTTTCGCTGCGATGCGGGACCGGACGACAAGCCGTTTGAGGAATGTCGCACCGGCCATTCCATCGCCTATGTCCGCTCCGGCAGTTTTGGTTGCCAGTGCCGCGCCGGCTTCTTCGAGCTGGTGGCCGGCTCGATGCTGGTCGGCGCGCCCGGCGACGAATACACCTGCACGCATGAGCATGTCTCCGGCGACGTCTGCCTGTCCTTCTTCCTGACGGAGGAGCTGGTCGATGCGCTCGGCGGGCGGCGCGAGGCCTGGCAGGTCGGCGCAACGCCGCCACTCCCAGAGCTGATGGTGTTGGGCGAACTCGCCCAGACGGCGGCAGATGGCAACAGCGACCTGGGCCTTGACGAGGTCGGCCAGATCCTTGCCGGCCGTTTCGTGGACATCGTCTCTGGCAAGCCGCGCAAGCAGGCGACGCCGACCGCGCGCGATCGCCGCCGCGCAGTCGAAGCCGCGCTGTGGATCGTTGACAACTCGCATGCCGAGGTCGATCTCGAACAAGCCGCGAAACAGGCGGGCTTGAGCCCGTTCCATTTCCTGCGGCTATTCTCCGCCGTGCTCGGCGTCACCCCGCATCAATATCTGGTGCGCTCGCGGCTGCGGCATGCGGCGCGCCTGCTGACCGACGACGACATCGCGGTCACCGATGTCGCCTACGACGTCGGCTTCGGCGACCTCTCCAACTTCGTCCGCACCTTCCACCGCGCCGCCGGCGTGTCGCCGACGAAGTTCCGGCAGGCCTCGAAGGGCGAGCGCAAGATTCTCCAAGAGCGCACTGCCCTCAACTGACTACGGTCGTCTCCGGCGCGCGCCAGTTGCGGCGCGCTTTGGAAATGGAGACGATCATGTATGACCACATCGGACTGCGCGTTGCCGACCTCGACGCCGCTACGCGCTTCTACACCGCGGTGCTGGCGCCGCTCGGCTACGTCCTGTGCTCCAGCGGCGACGGCTATGCCGGCTTCGGGCCGAAGGGCGAGCCGGCGCTGTGGCTGCATCTGAGCAAGGCGCGCAAGGCCGACGGTGCGCATATCGCGTTTCGCGCCAGGGATCATGACGCGGTCAAGGCGTTTCACAGCGAAGGCCTGAAGAGCGGCGGCCATGACAATGGCGGCGCCGGGCCACGGAAGGATTACAGCCCGACATATTATGCGGCGTTCCTGATCGATCCCGATGGCAACAATGTCGAGGCGGTTTGCGTGTGAGCCACGACGACAACACTCACCAGACACGCGCTGTCATGCCCCGGCTTGACCGGGGCATCCAGTACGCCGCAGCTTCTCGACTCAATCACTGCCGTCTCGGAGTACTGGATCGCCCGATCAAGTCGGGCGATGACACCTGAGATGTTGGCGCGATTGCCCGTCTCTCCACTTCATAGGAATCGATCATGGCCTCCATCCACAACGACATTCCCCTCTCCGCCTCCGCCCGCGACGTCTGGGACGCCGTCCGCGATTTCGGCGCGCTGCCGCAGCGGCTGGCGCCGGGCTTCGTCACGGCCTGCACGCTCGACGGCGATGCGCGCATCGTCACGTTCGCCAACGGCTCGGTGGCGCGCGAGGTGCTGGTCGATTGCGACGATGCGCGGCAACGGCTGGTCTATGCGATCAACAACGAGCGGCTGAAGCATTACAGCGCGTCCGTGCAGGTGATCGCCGAAGGCGACAAGACGTGCCGCCTGGTCTGGATCATCGACATGCTGCCGAACGAGCTTGCGGCCTATGTCCAGGGGCAAACCAGGGAAGCCGTCGCCGCGATACATCGCGCGTTCCCGGCTGCCGCTGCGTGATCCTTCTCACAGAGCTTCTCCCGCCTCGGCCGTAACCATGGCGGCGTGCGTCCGGTTGGCTCTGCTCTCCCGGCGGCGCCACGCACGCGAGGAGCATGCCATGAGAGGTGCGGACAAGGTGATCTGCCAGGCGGCCGCCGTGCTGCTGATGTTTTCGATTTCGAGCGCGCCGGCCAAGGCGCAATTTCTCGGCGGCGGCGGTGCCGGCGGCGAGGACATGATGACCCAGATGGCGCCGATGCTGGAGATGATGAAGGCGAAGATGGGCAAGCGCCGCTTCGCCATGATGATGCAGACCATGGGCCCGATGATGAGCCGCATGATGGAGAATGGCGGCGGCGGTCTTGGTGGCATGATGGGCGGCGGCGTTGGTGGCCTCGGCGGCGGCAATTACGGCGGCGGCTTCGGTGCCCCGAACTACGGCGGCTACACGCCGATGGGCGGAGGCGGCTATATGCCGACCGGGCTCGGCGGCATGGGCGGCGGCGATATCATGGGCATGATGGGTGGCGCCGGCGGCGGCGACATGATGGCGATGGTCCCGCAGCTGATGCGGCTCGCCAATGTCGGCGGCCATCGCCGGCACAAGCGTCGCTAGTCAACCGCCGAAAGCACAGGCCTGATCGCAGGCTTGGCCTCGCGCGGTCCCCAGCGTGTCAGCACCACGCTCGAGCACGACAGCAGGCCGAGCACGACCATCGAGCTCGCGGCCAGCCAGAAGAAGTTTTGCGCGGTGGCGTCATGCGTCGACAGCCACCAGCCGATCGCCGCGATGTAGATCAGGCGCGCGGTCTGCGCCAGCACCGGACCGATCACCTTGGCCGCGCCTTGAGATGAGAAATACATCGCCGAGGCAAGGCCAATGAAGGCGTAGAACGGCGCCACGGTCGAGAGATATTGATGGCTGGTGGCGCGCACGGTCGCGCTATCGGTGAAGATGTTGACCCAGAGGTCGGGGAAGAGCGCCACGAGACACGCCGGCGCGCCGACGGCGACGAAGGCGCTCGCACCCGCGGTCCAGGCGATCCGCCGGGCGCGCGCGATGCGGCCGGCACCGACCGCCATGCCGATCATCGGCACCGAAGCGATGCCGAAGGAGAACGCGATCGAGGTCAGCAGGAATTCGAGCCGCGCGCCGATGCCGTAGCCAGCGAGGATCGCAGTGCCGAACTTCGCCAGCATGTGCGTGAAGATCGAGATCGTCAGCACCGATTGCAGCGGCGAGAAGCAGGCGATGGCGCCGACCTTCAGGATGTCGAAGAACATCGCCCATTGAACCCGCAGGCCGCGCAGTTTTGGGACCACGCGCGCGCGGCCGGAGAACAGGTACCAGCCCATCACGCAGATGTTCATGGAATAGGCGATCAGCGCCCCGGCGGCGACCCCGCGCATGCCGAGTTGCGGCACCGGGCCGAGCCCGAGGCCCAGCGTGCCGCCGAGCATGATCTGCCAGACCGCGGAGTTGAGGATCAGCAGCGACGGCAGCTTCATGTTGCCGGTGCCGCGTAGCACGCCGGCCATGGTGTTGAGCAGCCAGGGCAGCACGGCGCCGCCGAAGAACACTTGCGTGTAGGCGATCGCATGCGTCAGCACATCGCCGCGGCCGCCAAGCATCTCGAGCACCTGGGGCCCGAAGATCAGCATGCCCAGCATGAAGACGAGGCCGAAGGTGATGCCGATCAGGAGCGCATGCGCGGCGAGCGTGCCGGCGCGCTCGCGATCCCCGGCACCGAGCGCGCGTGCGATGGCGGAGGCCACCGCGCCGCCCATGGCGCCGCCGGACATCGTCATGGTCAGGATCACTGTCGGAAACACCAGCGCCATCGCGGCCAGCGCCTCGACGCCGAGCCGTCCGATATAGGAGGTCTCCGCGATCACCACGCAGGTGCCGGCGGACAGCGCGACCACGTTGGGCCAGGCGAGGGAGAGCAGCGTGCGCAGGATCGGCCCGTCCATCAGCGCGCTGCGCACAGGGCGCGGAGGCGGCGGCAGCGGACGCTCTTGTTCATCGACCGGGATTTCGGCGATGTCGGACATGTCCTCTCCGGGGCACGGGCGCCATTCGCGGCGCGGCAATGATGAGGTGTGCCAATCAATTCATTCGCGCGGAAGGCGCGGCGACGGGCTTGTTAGCACGGCGATTGCCGATTCCTCCTGCGCAGGGCGCAGGCGTGCCCTGCGGCAGCGCATTTCAGCCCGTGGAATTGCGGCTCGTTTTCTCGCTCGACCGCTCCCTTCCTTCTCCCTCGCCCCGTTCTTACGGGGAGAGGGTTGGGGTGAGGGGCTCTATCCGCAAAGCTGGACTCGCGGAGAGTCCCCCTCACCCGGATTGCATCTTCGATGCAATCCGACCCTCCCCGCAAGCGGGGCGAGGTGAAGCCCGCGGCGACAGCCGTCGCCTATTCAATCGTCCACACCAGCGGCGGACGGCCGCCCGCCGTCGGGCCCAGGTGCACGCCGATATGCCGGCCGCATCCCGCGGCAAGCCCCTCGAACAATCCTTCCAGCACACTGGCGCAGGCACTGTGATGGTCGGTCACGTCGTCCATCAGCTTCCAGTTCTGCTGGCGGATTTCGAAGGCGCCTTCGGATTGCATCGTCTCCGCGACGTCGTCCTGTGCAGCGAACAGCGCGCTGAGGAACGATGCGAATTCGCTCGCGCCACCGCGGCGCATTGCGAGCGCGGCTGCGACCTCATCGAAATATTGCATGCCGATCAGCTTGCCGGTGAGGTGGAGGAGATAGCCGGCGTCTTCCGGCCCGAACAGCTGCACCATCACGGGCGCGGCGGTGCGGACATATTCCATCGCGTAGTTGCGATGGGCTTTTTCCAGTCGCGGCTTCGGCCAGCTCGCGACCGGAAGCGCCGGCGCGGTCTTCGCATCGAACAACGGCGCTTCGAGATGGCGCGCGAAGACGAGGCGCTGGTCGAGTTCGAGCGGATGGTCGTACTGGTGATAGTAGCCTTCGAGCCCGTCCTGACCGTCGACGCTTTGCTTGGTGCAGACAAAGCCGAGCCTGGTGTCGCCGAGCGCGACGCCGTTGTTGGCGTGCCAGCCGCGCAGCATCGCGCGCGAGACTTCTCCCGGCACGCCGCAGATCGCGGTGCCCTTCCAGATCCAGCGCGGCGGCGGATAGCGGATCCACGCCTTGGTGTCGCTCTCGTACATGTATTCGACATGCACGCCGCCGATCCAGTTGGAGAGATAATGATATTGCGCAGCCGCAACGGCCGGCGGCAGGTGATCGATCCCGAGCTTCTTGAGACCCGGCAGGAAGCGCTCCTGCTGCTGGCGGCGAAACACGCGGAAGACGAACTCCGCAGCATCGGCCGTGCCGCGCCGCGTGACGACGGTGAGGATGAGGCCGGTGAAGTAGGCGTGATAGAGGTCGGCAACCGCGCGCCAGCGCTTCCACTCGGCTTCCTGCGTGGGGTCTGATGCAGCGGTCATGTTCACTCCCGGCTTGTTGTTTTGCGGGAGTGTGTCATCGGGGATGGGGTGACGCAACACACCACAAGATCGGTGTCATCGCCCGCGAAGGCGGGCGATCCAGTATTCCAGAGACGGTTGTGATGGAATCGATGGGCCGCGGCGTACTGGATTCCCCGCCTTCGCGGGGAATGACAGCGGAGGACTGGGATGCAGGCTACACCCTAAAATGCTTGCTCAGCTTCAGGCCCTGCGCCTGGTAGTTCGAACCGATGCGCTGGCCGTACATCGCGTCGGGACGCGCCAGCATCTTCTCGTAGACGAGGCGGCCGACGATCTGGCCGTGCTCGAGAATGAACGGCACTTCGCGCGAGCGCACCTCCAGCACGGCGCGCGATCCCAGACCGCCGGCGCCCGCATAGCCGAAGCCGGGATCGAAGAAGCCGGCATAGTGCACGCGGAATTCACCGACCAGCGGATCGAACGGCACCATCTCCGCAGCGTAGTCCGGCGGCACCTGCACCGCCTCTTTCGACGCGAGGATATAGAACTCGCCGGGATCGAGGATGAGCCTGCCGTCGGGGCGGGCCGCGATCGGCTCCCAGAAATCTTCCACCGCATAACCGGAGCGGCGATCGACGTCGACGACGCCGGTGTGGCGCTTGGCGCGATAGCCGACGAAGCCTCCGCTCTTCTCGCCGGAGAGATCGACCGATACGGCGACACCGCCGGTGAGATCGGCATCGTCGACATCGACGAGACGCTCCGCCGCGTGCAGGGCTTCAAGGTCGTCGATGTTGAGGATGGCGTCGCCGGTGCGGAAGCGCACCTGGCTCAGGCGCGAGCCCTCGCTGACCAGCACGGGAAACGTCTTCGGACTGATCTCGGCATAGAGCGGGCCGTGATAGCCGGCGCCGATCATGTCGAAGCGGCGGGTGCCGTCGGCGATCACGCGGGTGAAGACGTCGAGCCGGCCGGTCGAGCTTTTCGGGTTCGCGGCCGCGATGATTTCCGGCGGTAACGCCAGGCTCTCGAGCAACGGCACGATGTAGACGCAGTTGGTCTCCAGCACCGCGCCGTCGGCGAGGCTGAACTCGTGCAGCTTCAATTCGTCGATGCGCTCGGCAACCGTTGCGCCGGGGCCCGGCAGGAAGCTGGCGCGGACGCGATAGGCGATGTCGCCGAGGCGGAGATCGAGGCTTGCCGGCTGGATCTGGCTTTCGACGAAGTCGTATGTGGGCAGGATGAGGCCTGCCTCCGCCATCGCCGCGATCATGCGGTCGGGCAGGATACCATTGGCGTCGGCGGCGACCGTGAACGTCAAACGGGGGGTCCTCGTCAGGGGGGCAAATACATCCGGACATGCGGAAAATACAGCTTTTTACGGCTATCCGATGGACGCCTTGACGGAAAGGGCATTGCGGAATATGAGGATGACTTATCCCGTGGTGATTTGAGCCGGCCGGCTTGCAGCCACGTTAAATAAGTCGCTAAACAGGCCGGGGACCTCTGTGATCCCGGCCCGTGGTTTTATCCAGGCCGGTTTTTTTGTGACCATTTTCCAATGGTCACGCAGAGGAGGTCCTATGTCGAAGTCCCCGGCGTCCACCACGCAATATCGTCCCGAAACCCGCCTGGTCCATTCCGGCACCCTGCGTTCGCAATATGGCGAGACGTCGGAGGCGCTGTTTTTGACCCAGGGCTACGTCTACAACAGCGCCGAGGAGTGCGAGGCGCGGTTCAAGGGCGAGGACCCCGGCTTCATCTATTCGCGCTACTCGAACCCGACCATTTCAATGTTCGAGCGCCGCATGATCGAGCTCGAAGGCGCCGAGGCTGCCCGCTCCGCCGCGACCGGCATGGCCGCGGTGACGACCGCGATCCTGGCGCCGCTGAAAGCGGGCGATCACGTCGTCGCCTCCCGCGCCCTGTTCGGCTCGTGTCTCTACGTCATTCAGGACCTGCTGCCGCGCTACGGCATCGAGACCACGCTGGTCGACGGCGCCAATCTCGATGAATGGCAGCGTGCGGTGAAGCCGAACACCAAGACGTTCTTCCTGGAGAGCCCGACCAATCCGACGCTCGACGTGCTCGACATTCCCGGCATTGCCGAGATCGCGCACAAGGGCGGCGCGCGGCTCGTGGTCGACAACGTGTTCGCGACGCCGATCTGGCAGAGCCCGCTCGCGCTCGGCGCCGACGTCGTGGTCTATTCCGCGACCAAGCACATCGACGGCCAGGGCCGCTGTCTCGGCGGCATCATCCTGTCCTCGGAAGCGTTCATTGCCGAGCACATCCACAATTTCATGCGCCAGACCGGCCCGTCGATCTCGCCGTTCAACGCCTGGGTTCTGCTCAAGGGCCTGGAAACGCTGGGCGTGCGCGTGCGCGCGCAGACCGAGACGGCGGCGCGCATCGCGGACGTGTTGGCAAGTCATCCGAAGATTTCGCGGCTGGTTTTCCCCGGCCGCGCCGATCATCCGCAGGCAGATCTTGTGAAGAAGCAGATGCGTGGCGGCTCGACGCTGGTCGGCTTCGAGGTCAAGGGCGGCAAGGCGGCCGCGTTCCGCGTGCTCAACGAGCTAAAGCTTGCAAAGATCTCGAACAATCTCGGCGACGCCAAGAGCCTCGTCACGCATCCCGCGACCACGACGCATCAGCGCCTGAAGCCGGAAGACCGCGCCGCGCTCGGCATCAGCGAGGGCTTCATCCGCTTCTCGGCTGGGCTCGAGCATGCGGACGATCTGATCGAGGATCTGACGGCGGCGCTGGAGAAGGCTTGAGGTTGAGTCGTAGGGTGGATTAGCCCTGCGACTGCGCGAAGCGCAGTTCGCACGGCGTAATCCACCAACTTCTCTCGTCAGCGCGGACAGCAAAGAGGTGGGTTACGGCTTCGCCTAACCCACCCTACGGCACCGAGCTACATCGGCCGGTACGCCCGCACGTCCGCGGGCACATTGACGCCGATCTTGATCTGGCCGACGGAGCGGATGATGTCGTCGCCGAGGAGCTGGGCGAAGCAGGCGTAGCCCCAATCGTTCATGTGCAGGCCGTCGGCAATCACAAAACTCTCGACCGGGATCGATTGGTTCTCGTGCCAGTCGCGCATCACCTCGAAGCGCGGGAAGATGCCGACGCGGCGGAGCTCGGCGACCTTGCCGAGCAGCTTCACCATCTTGCCGGCGCTCTCGGCGCGCTGGTTGACCGCCGGGGAATATTGCGGATCGACCAGCACGATGTCGGCTTCGTCGGCAGCCTGGATGCGCGAAATGCCGTCCTCGACAAGCTTGGCGGTGTCGCCGGGATCGAGATTGCGCAGCACGGCGTTGGTGCCGACCTGCCAGATCACCAGATCCGGATGCACGTCGATCACCTGGGTCTGGAGGCGCTTCATCATCTCGGGCGCATCCTCGCCGCCGACGCCGGCATTGATGACGGTGATGTCGGCGGTCGGATATTGCCGGCGCAGCTGCGCGGCGAGACGGTTCGGATAGTTGAAATCGGGCGAGGTCGCGCCGTAGCCGGCGGTCGACGACGAGCCGAACGCGACGATCACGACCGGCTTGCCGGCGACGAGCTTGCCCGCGACATGCGGCAGCGAGCCCATCGTCTTCGAGGCACCCTTCGGCGCGAGGCACGGCACGCGGCTGAAGATGTCGCCGGCTGATTTGGCGACCTGCTTCACCTTGTCGATGGCGCGCGAGGTGATGCCGCGCTGCTCGGTGGGCGACGTCGCGGCGACCGTGGTCTGCGACGGCGAGGTGGAAGCGGGATTAGCGGCCTGCGCCCGGGCAGGCGCCTGCGCCAGCGGCGACAGCAACAGCAGCGCCGCCACTGCGGGCGCGGCCAGCCATGCCGTCAGGCAAAAAGGGCGGAGAGAACTCATTAACGCTAGACCTCAATTTTGCTGCTGGGCAGGCCCCAAATGGGCCGCGTCGATCACGAACTGCGCCAATGCCCGGCCAAGACAATCATGGACTCGTTTCGCCAACTCCGGTCCGTGCGCCGGGTTGAACAGGTCGAACTGACCCTGGTCGCTCCATTGACGCATCATCGCGAAACGGTCGAACAGCGGAATATCGTGCTCCTGCGCCACCACCTTCATATTATCGAGGTAGGGAGGCACCGAGATCATGGTCTCCGTGCGTGGGCTGTACTGCAAATTCATCAAGACGACGTCAGCCCCCGCTTGCTGCAACGCGACAACACCATCCGTCACCGCGCCACGAAAATCATCGGGATCGATGGATCGCATAGCATCCACGGTCCCGGTCTGCCAGATGACCAAAGTAGGCCTTTTTGCTTCCACCAGCTTAACGAAGGTCCCGGCCGCCTCCTCGGCCGTCTTCTTGCTCTGTATTTCTACGGAGACGTGGACGGCCTCCGACGGCGGCAGTTTCTCCTTCAAAATGGCCTGCATCCGCGCCGGGTAGGACGCGTCCTCGGAGGAGGGAAGCCGGGTCGAGCCCGTGCCGACGACGAGGATTTCGAGCGGTTTACCGGATTTGACGGCCTCTGCGACCTTGGGAAGCTGGCTCTCGCTGGTGAGCAGATAGGACGGCAATTCGCAGGCCGGGGGCACGGCTGGCGTTGCGGACGCAGCATCGCCCGCGCGCGCCGGGGGCGCGGCGAGGCCACCGCATAGCAGGATCAGGCTCAGGAGAACCTTCGCCTTCATCAGCCCCCTCCCGCCATATCGGCGCTGCCGACGGCGCTTTTGGTTTTCGAACCGCTCTTGTCAGCCACGCGCTTGTACCACGAAATCACCCAGGCAACGCCCCACATGATCAGGATTCCCGAGAGACTAATCAGCGCATGCATGGCGGCGCCGCCGGAGACCTCTGCGAGGATGAAATGGCCGGCAAAGGCGAGGAAGACGCCGAGGCAGAAGATCTCGAGGGAATGCGAGCCGCACAGGATCAGCGGCCTCAGCCAGGGCGATTTCAGGCCAGCCCAGTCGCGCGGCAGGAAGCGCACGGTCAGCGCGGCCAGCGCCAGGAAATGCGTGAAGCGCAGCACGTCGAGGTTAGTCTTGTCGATCGGATACATCCACTGCTCGAGCCGCTTCGGCATCAGGTGGGGCACCTGCGGCACATACCAGGTCAGCGTCACGTAGAACGCCGCCACGATATAGGCGATCGAGATCCACATCGTCACCCGTGAAGCCAGAATACGCGACATGCGCCGCGCCCCTCCGAGCGCGCACCATGCGCCGAACACGAACAGCAACTGCCAGGCAAAGGGATTGAACGCCCAGAACCCGTTCGGATAGGCCGACAGATAGAGGTCGTACTCCCAGGTCGCCGCGTAGAGCACGACCGAGAGCGCGAGCGTGACGTCCGGCCGCCACTTCATCGAATAAAGGATCACCGGCAGCGCCAGCATCAGCACGATATAGAGCGGCAGCACGTCCATGTTGACGGGACGGAAGCGCAACAGCAGCGCCTGCACGATGGTGACGTCGGGCTGCTTGAGGAAGTCCATGATGCCCATCTCTTCGGTGTAGAGCGGGTTCTCGAAGCTGGTCGCGACGTAGGAGATCTCGGCGAGGAAGATCGTGAACAGGAAGACGTGGGCGACATAGATCTGCCAGACGCGCCGCAGGATGCGCGCGGTGGCGACGACGAACCCGCTCTCCAGCATCGCGCGGCCGTAGACGAAAGCGGCGGTGTAGCCGGAGATGAAGATGAAGATTTCGGTGGCGTCGCTGAAGCCGTAATTGCGGATCGTGAACCAGGTCAGCAGACTGGCCGGCAGATGGTCGACGAAGATCAGCCACAGCGCGAGACCGCGGAACAGGTCGAGCCGCAGTTCACGTTCGCCGATGGCGGGCAGCGTGATGGCCGGCGCGGCAGCGCGCGGCTTCACGCCCGCGTTTCCCGCGATCGTCGATCCCGTCACTTGGTCGGCAATGGTCATCGGGGCCAGAAACCCTCAGCTGAATCGCGACGCATCCATGAGTTTACAGGTCCGGCCGTCGTCTCGCAAAGCGACCCGGATCACATGGGGCGTACTTCCGCGCCAATTCGGGCGGGACGATGTCACGAAAGCCGCCTTGCAGGGTTTGGTTCCCGGCGGGGTTTTCGTTATGATGGCCGCCATGTACCGCGCCGTGACCCGCCACATCGAAGTAACCGTCGAGCCGAACTTTGTTCCGGAGCAGTCGGCCGCCGACCGCTCCCGCTATTTCTGGTCCTACACCATCGTCATCACCAATTCGGGCGAGGAGACCGTGCAGTTGAAGACGCGGCACTGGATCATCACCGACGCCACCGGGCGCCAGCAGGAGGTCAAGGGCGAGGGCGTGGTCGGCGAGCAGCCGACGCTCGCCCCCGGCGAACGCTTCGAATACACCTCCGGCGTGCCGCTCACGACCGCATCCGGCTTCATGACCGGCCGCTACCAGATGGTCAGCGAAAGCGGCGAACGCTTCGAGATCGACGTGCCGACCTTCTCGCTGGACAGCCCGGACAATAAGCGGGTGTTGAATTAGATCGGTGCCGTAGGGTGGGCAAAGGCGCAAAGCGCCGTGCCCACCATTCTCGATGACGGCACGAGATCGTGGGCACGCTTACGCTTTGCCCACCCTACGATGTCCGAACTCTTGGCAAATTGTCTCCCCATCGTCATTGCGAGCGCAGCGAAGCAATCCGGAATCCCGCCGCGGAAAGACTCTGGATTGCTTCGCTACGCTCGCATGACGGAGGATGCGGCGCCTACGCGTCTTCCACGCCCGCTTCATCCGGCGTGAACTGGTACACCGAGCTACAGAACTCGCAGGTCACGACGACCTTGTCGTCTTTCACCATCGCGCTGCGATCGTCGGCTGAAAAGCTCTTCAGCATGGATGCGACCGCATCGCGCGAGCAGGAGCACTGCGCCCTGAGAACCATCGGATTGAACACGCGCACGCCGCGCTCGTGGAAGAGACGATACAGCAGCCGCTCGCCGGAGAGCTCGGGATCGATCAGCTCGACGTCCTCGACGGTGTCGATCAGCGAGCGCGCCTCGACCCAGGCGTCATCCTCAGTGACAGCATGCACCTCGACGCCTTCGGGCGCGTCGCCGGGATGCAGATCGGCCTGCCGCGCGCGCTCGGGCGCCTTCGGCAGAAACTGCATCAGCATGCCGCCGGCACGCCAGCGATGCTTGCCACCGTCGTTCGAGCGCCACTCCTCGCCGACTGCGAGGCGCACGCGCGTGGGGATCTGTTCGGAGCGCAGGAAATATTCGTGAGCTGCATCTTCCAGGCTGCCGCCGTCGAGCGCGACCAGACCCTGGTAGCGGCTCATGTCGGGGCCCTGGTCGATGGTCATGGCAAGATGGCCATGGCCGAGCAGCGTGCCGGAGTCCATTCCGGATTTTTGGGCATCACCGAGGCGCGCGGCGTCGAAACGCGCATAGGCGCGCAGGCGATCCGGCGCCTGATAGTCAACCACCAGGAACGACACCGGACCGTCGGTCTGGGCCTGGAGGATGAAACGGCCCTCGAATTTCAGCGCCGAGCCGAGCAGCGTCGTCAGCACGATGGCTTCGCCGAGCAGCTTGCCGACCGGCGCTGGATAATCGTGCTTGGTCAGGATCTCGTCGAGCGCAGGCCCGAGCCGCACCAGGCGGCCACGCACGTCGAGCGCGTCGACCTCGTAGGGCAGCACGGCGTCATCGATCGGAACCGCGGATGGCGCGCGAACCGGGCCTTCAGGCCCGGTTTTCATGTCAGGGGATTGGGAAACCATGGCGCATTATCTGGGGTCGGAGGACAGAAATAAAAGGGGTGCGAGCGCCTCAAACTCGGCGGCGTCCCGGGGCGCGCGATAGCGCGAACCCGGGACCCATAACCACAGGATTGCGTTGTAGCGCACGACGACAACTCCGAGTCCTCGTCAAACGACGTCCTGTGGTTATGGGTCCCGGATCTGCGCTTCGCTTGTCCGGGACGACAGCGGAGGGTGGCGCAGCCACCGCTCCGTCGCCTCATCACTTCACCGCGTCGAAGCACCAGGCCAGAATGCCCTTCTGCGCATGCAGGCGGTTTTCGGCCTCGTCGAACACGACCGATTGCGGGCCGTCGATCACCTCGTCCGTGACTTCCTCGCCGCGATGGGCGGGCAGGCAGTGCATGAACAGCGCATCGGACTTGGCCAGCGACATCAGCTTGGAATTGACCTGGTAGGGCTTGAGCACGTTGTGACGGTGCTCGCCTTCCTTGTCGCCCATCGACACCCAGGTGTCGGTGACGACGCAATCGGCGCCCTTCACGGCGGCTTCCGCATCGGTGCCGAGCACGATCGACGCGCCGGTCGATTTGATGAAGTCGCGCATCGCCTTTTTCGGTGCGAGCTCCGGCGGCGTGGCGACGTTGAGCTTGAACTTGAAGCGCTCGGCGGCGTGCGCCCAGGAGGCCAGCACGTTGTTGTCGTCGCCGGTCCAGGCCACCGTCCGGCCCTCGATCGGGCCGCGATGCTCCTCGTAGGTCATGAGGTCGGCCATCACCTGGCACGGATGCGAGCGCCGCGTCAGGCCGTTGATGACGGGCACGGTCGCATATTCCGCAAGCTCCAGCAGGGCCTCGTGATTGAGGATGCGGATCATGATGGCGTCGACATAGCGCGAGAGAACGCGCGCGGTGTCGGCGATGGTCTCGCCGCGGCCGAGCTGCATCTCGGCGCCGGTGAGCATGATGGGCTCGCCGCCGAGCTGGCGCATGGCGACGTCGAACGACACGCGGGTGCGGGTCGAGGGACGCTCGAAGATCATCGCCAGCGTCTTGCCTTCGAGCGGCCTCACCGGCTGATGCGCCTTCTGCTTCGCCTTCATGGCGGAGGAGGCTGCGAGCATGCTCTTGAGCTCCGACAGCGGCAGCTCGTTGATATCGAGGAAGTGCTTCGGCGTTTTACTCGGGGACTTGCTCATCAGCTTGCCGCCCGCTTGTTGCCGGCAAGCGCAGTGCAGGCACGCTCTAACCGCCCGACGCTGTCCTCGATCTCCGCTTCGGTGACGATCAAGGGTGGCAGGAAGCGCACGACGTTGTCGCCGGCGCCGACGGTGAGCAGTTTTTCGTTGCGCAGCGCCGCGACCAGGTCGCCGGAGGGCACCACGGCCTTGATGCCGATCAGAAGCCCCTCGCCGCGCACTTCGCTGACGACATCAGGATGCCGGTCGATCACGGAAGCGAGCTTCTGCTTGAGCAGCAGCGACATCCTCTGCACGTGGTCGAAGAAGCCGGGCTTGAGCATCACGTCGAGCACGGCATTCGCCGCCGCGATCGCCAACGGATTGCCGCCGAAGGTCGAGCCGTGGGAGCCCGGCCCCATCCCGGACGCCGCATCCGCGGTCGCCAGGATCGCGCCGATCGGGAAGCCGCCGCCGAGCGCCTTCGCCAGCGACATCACGTCGGGTGTCACACCGGTGCGCCGATGCGCGAACAGATCGCCGGTGCGGCCCATGCCGGTCTGCACCTCGTCGAACGCGAGCAGCAGGCCCTTCTCGTCGCAAAGCTGGCGCAACGCCCTCAGGAAGGAAGGCGTCGCCGAGCGCACGCCGCCCTCGCCCTGGATCGGCTCGATCAGGATGCCGGCGGTCTGCGGACCGATCGCCTTCTTCACGGCCTCGATGTCACCGTGCGGGATCTGGTCGAAACCATCCATCGGCGGTCCAAAACCTTCGAGATATTTTGCCGAGCCCGTCGCAGCCAGCGTTGCCAGCGTGCGGCCGTGGAAGGCGCCTTCGAAGGTGATGATGCGATAGCGTTCCGGGTGCCCCTTGGAGAAGTGATGATGGCGGACCAGCTTGATCACACCCTCCAGCGCCTCGGCGCCGGAATTGCAGAAGAACACGAAGTCCGCAAAGCTCTCATGGCACAGGCGCGCGGCAAGCTTTTCGCCGTCCGGGCTCTGGAACAGGTTCGACATGTGCCAGAGCTTCGTCGCCTGCTCCTGCAACGCCGTGACCAGCGCGGGATGGGCATGGCCGAGCGCGTTCACGGCGACGCCGGAGGTAAAATCGAGGTAGCGGTCGCCATTGGTCGCGATCAGCCAGCAGCCTTCGCCGCGCTCGAAACCGAGGTCGGACCTGGCGAAAACGGGGAGCAAATGCGGCGCTGCGCTGTTAGTCATGACGGTCACTTGATTGTTGCGGACGGTGTGAGCGTGCATTGCGCAACGCACCATCAACCGGCCCGGAAAACGAAACGTGCCGCCTTTTAAGGGCGGCACGTGGGGCTATCTTATGCCTGGCAAGACGGGTGTCAATGCCGCCCGGAAAGCCTCGCGAAACGCAGAATCCGTAGTCTTGCGGTGGCGATTTGCGGGATTTTCGCCACGGAACATGTGGAAGCGAGTCGGCGGACTCTTGCGCGTGAGTCACGCCATATTGTAGCGTTTGGCTTGTCAGATACGACATCTCGTGCGGCAGTTCTGATCCCAAGAGTCCTCTTGTACCGGCGTAAGCGTTCGGGCGTTCAAGTTGCGCCCGGCGAGCCTTAAGGGATTCTGGCGGCACGGGTTTTTCGAAGCTTAGGCATTCGCTGTGCGGCCCCAGGATGGCAGGCGCCGGCGAAGGAAAGGGTGCAATGACGGTTTTGACCTGGTCGGATGATCGCGTCGAGCAGCTGAAAAAGCTCTGGGAGGCCGGACTTTCGGCCAGCCAGATCGCGGCAGAGCTCGGTAATGTCACCCGCAACGCCGTGATCGGCAAGGTGCACAGGCTCGGCCTGTCCGGCCGCGCCAAGAGCCCCTCATCCGCTGCGCCCCGGCCGCGCAAGGCGCGTCCCGCCCAGCACATGATGCGGGTGAGCCGTCCCATCGCACGCGGCAACACCGCGCTGGCGCAGGCCTTCGAGGTCGAAGTCGAGGCTGAACCGGTTACTTACGACAACGTGGTGCCGATGAGCCAGCGGCTGTCGCTGCTGGAGCTGAACGAAGCCACCTGCCACTGGCCGGTCGGCGATCCCTCGAGCCCGGATTTCTTCTTCTGCGGCGGCAAGGCGCTCTCGGGCCTGCCTTACTGCGCCCAGCACTCGCGCGTCGCGTATCAGCCGGCCGCTGATCGTCGCCGTGCACCGGCAAAGCCCGGGCCGCGCTGAGCACGGCCTCAGGCGACATCGAGAAAAAGAAAAGCGCGCCATCCGGCGCGCTTTTTTGTTGGCTTATTGGCCGTTAGCTTGACGCCTGCTCTGCCTTCGCAAAGCGGTCGTCGAGCGCGTAGCCGGCGCCGCGGACGGTGCGGATCGGATCCTGCTCGCGGCCGAGATTGAGCAACTTGCGCAGGCGGCCGATATGGACGTCGACGGTGCGCTCGTCGATATAGATGTCGCGGCCCCAGACGCTGTCGAGCAGCTGCTCGCGCGAGAACACCCGGCCCGGATGCTCCAAGAAGAACTCCAGCAGGCGATATTCGGTCGGGCCGAGATCGATCGGCCGGCCCGAGCGCGCCACGCGGCGCTTGTCGCGGTCGAGCTCGATGTCGCCATAGGCGAGCACGGTGGCGAGCCGCTCGGGGCTAGCGCGCCTGAGCAGGCCCTTCACACGCGCCAACAGCTCCGGCACCGAGAACGGCTTGACGATGTAGTCGTCGGCACCGGTCGCTAGCCCGCGGACCCGCTCGCTCTCCTCACCGCGTGCGGTGAGCATGATGATCGGGAGCTGCTTGGTCTCGGGGCGGGTACGAAGCCGCCGGCACAATTCGATGCCTGACAGCCCCGGCAGCATCCAGTCGAGCACGATCAGATCGGGGATGTGCTCCTTGAGGCGGGTGTCGGCGTCGTCGCCGCGCATCACCGTCTCGACGTCATAGCCGTCGCCTTCGAGGTTGTAGCGAAGCAGCTCGGTGAGAGCTTCCTCGTCTTCAACCACCATAATGCGTGCGCCCATCGGGTCGTCGCTCCTTCAGGAAATCAGGTATTCGGGACCGACGTGGCGAAAGTCGTCATGTCGCCCTTCGGACGCTTGTCGGTGATCGCCTGTCCCTCGATCATGTAGAACACGGTCTCGGCGATGTTGGTGGCGTGGTCGCCGATGCGCTCGATGTTCTTGGCGCAGAACATCAGATGGATACAGAACGAGATGTTGCGCGGATCCTCCATCATGTAGGTGAGGAGCTCGCGGAACAGCGATGTGCAGATGGCGTCGACTTCCTCGTCGCCCTTCCACACCGCCATCGCCGCCGGCAGGTCGTGCGCGGCGTAGGCGTCCAGCACCGACTTGACCTGCTGCTGCACGAGGTCGGTCATGTGCTCGAGGCCGCGGAACAGTTTGAGCGGATGGAAGTCCGTCTCCAGCGCCGCGACGCGCTTGCCCATGTTCTTGGCGAGGTCGCCGATGCGTTCGAGATCGGTGGCGACGCGCATCGCGCCGACGATCTCGCGCAGATCGACCGCCATCGGCTGGCGGCGTGCGATGGTGAGAACGGCACGCTCCTCGATCTTCTTCTGGAGCGCGTCCAGCTCGGCGTCGATGGTGACGACGCGCTGACCGAGCGCGACGTCGCGGCGGATCAATGCGCCGACGGAATCGACGATCATGCGCTCGGCGATGCCGCCCATCTCGGCGACCAGGCGGGTGAGTTCCTGCAGGTCGGTGTCGAAGGCTTTTGCGGTATGTTCAGAACCCATGTCCCGTCTCCTCAGCCGAACCGGCCGGTGATGTAATCCTGCGTGCGCCGATCGCTCGGCGACGTGAAGATCTTGTTGGTGTCGTCGAACTCGATCAGCTCGCCGAGATACATGAAGGCGGTCTTGCCGGAGACGCGCGCCGCCTGCTGCATGTTATGGGTGACGATCGCGATCGTGTAATCCTCGGACAGCTCCTGGATCAGCTCCTCGACCTTGGCGGTCGAGATCGGGTCGAGCGCCGAGCAGGGCTCGTCGAACAGGATCACCTCGGGCCGTACCGCGACGGTGCGGGCGATGCAGAGGCGCTGCTGCTGGCCGCCGGAGAGCGACAGGCCGGAGGCATTGAGCTTGTCCTTGACCTCGTTCCAGAGCGCGCCGCCACGCAGCGCCTTCTCGACGCGGCCATCCATCTCGGATTTCGAGATCTTCTCATAGAGGCGGATGCCGAACGCGATGTTCTCGTAGATCGTCATCGGGAACGGCGTCGGCTTCTGGAACACCATGCCGACGCGGGCGCGCAGCAGATTGAGGTCCAGCCTGGGGTCGAGGACGTTGGTCTGGTCTAGCATGAGCTGACCGGTGGCGCGCTGGCCCGGATAGAGGTCGTACATCCGGTTGAAGATGCGCAGCAGGGTCGACTTGCCGCAGCCCGACGGGCCGATGAACGCCGTGACGCGGTTGGCGCCGAGCGTCAGGTTGATGTTCTTCAGCGCGTGGTGCTCGCCGTAATAGAAATTGAGGTTGCGAACCGTCACCTTGGCCGGAGCTTCGGGCAGCGGCTGCGAGCCGGGATGGACGGAGGCCGTACTGACGGAAACAGACATGTCGCTCATTTTGCAGTCCTCTCGGCGCTCAGGATGCGTGCGCCAATGTTCAGGGCAAGCACGGTCAAAGTGATCAGCAGGGCGCCGCTCCAGGCCAACTGCTTCCAGTAGGCATAGGGGCTCTGCACGAAGTTGTTGATGGTCACCGGCAGGTTGGCCATCGTCTTGTTCAGGCCCAGGCTGAAGAATTGGTTCGACAGCGCCGTGAACAGCAGCGGCGCGGTCTCGCCGGCGACGCGGGCAGTCGCCAGCATCACGCCGGTGATGAGACCCGACCGGGCCGCACGATAGGCGATCCGCTTGATCACCAGCGAGCGCGGCAGGCCGAGCGCGGAAGCCGCCTCGCGCAGGGGATTCGGCACCAACAGCAGCATGTCCTCGGTCGTGCGCAGCACCACCGGGATCACGATGACGGCAAGCGCAAGGCTGCCTGCGATCGCCGAGAAGCCGCGCATCGGCACCACCACCGCGCCATAGATGAACAGGCCGATGATGATCGAGGGCGCCGAGAGCAGGATGTCGTTGATGAAACGGATCACCGAGGTTAGGCGATCGTTGCGGCCGTATTCGGCAAGATAGGTGCCGGCGAACAGGCCGAGCGGCGCGCCGATGCCGACGCCGATCACCGTCATGATGACCGAACCGACGATGGCGTTGCGCAGGCCGCCTTCGGTCGAGCCCGGAGGCGGAGTGTCCGCGACGAAGAGCTCGAGGTTCAGGCCGGCCAGGCCGTTGAAGAGCAGCGTGACCAGGATCAGCGCGAGCCAGGTGACGCCGAAGACGGCTGCGGCAAAGCAGAGCCCGCGGATGACGACGTCCTTGCGGCGACGGCGCGAATAGATCGGATTGAGGGCCATGACTTTACTTCCCCGCCTTCTTGTCGAGCCGCATCAGCATCAATCGCGCCGCAGCCAGCACGAAGAACGTGAGTACGAACAGCAGGAGACCGAGCAGGATCAGGCCGGACTGATGCAGGCCATCGCTCTCGGCGAACTCGGATGCGATCGCCGCCGAGATCGTGGTGCCCGGCGCGAAGATCGATGAGGAGATACGGAACGAGTTGCCGATGATGAAGGTGACCGCCATGGTCTCGCCGAGCGCGCGGCCCAGCGCCAGCATGACGCCGCCGATGATGCCGACGCGGGTGTAGGGGATGACCACGCTGCGGACGACTTCCCAGGTGGTGCAGCCGACGCCGTAGGCGGCTTCCTTCAGCACCGGCGGCACCGTCTTGAACACGTCGACCGAGATCGAGGTGATGAAGGGCAGCACCATGATGGCGAGGATCAGCGCGGCGTTGAACATGCTGAGATAGGACGGGGGACCCGCGAAGATCGCGCCCAGCACGGGGACGCCGTCGAAGATCCTGATCATGAAGGGCTGGAACGTGTTGGCCAGGAACGGGCCGAGCACGAAGAAGCCCCACATGCCATAGATGATCGAGGGAATGCCGGCGAGCAGCTCGACCGCCATGCCGATCGGGCGGCGCAGCCATTGCGGGCAGAGCTCGGTGAGGAATATTGCAATGCCGAGACCGACCGGAATGGCGATCAGCATCGCGATGAAGGAGGTGACGAGCGTGCCGTACATCGGGCCGAGCGCGCCGAGCACAGGGGGATCTGCTGACGGCGCCCAGCGCTGCGTCCACAGGAAGGAGAAACCGTATTCCTTCATCGCCGGGAAGGCCCCGACGATCAGCGACAGGATGATGCCGCCGAGGATCAGCAGCACGGAGATCGCGCTGAGCCGCGTGATCCAGTAGAAAGTGACATCGCCGAGCTTGAATGCGCCTAACGCCTTGGCGCGATCATAAGGTCCAGCGGCATCAATTACATTGCTCTCGACAGCCATCTCAGCCACGCCGATCCCCTGTACTGACTATAAGTGTTTTTGAATTGCCGGTCTCGTGCCCCGGGCACGGCGCGTCGCCGATCCGGGGCCGAAACCTTGTCGTTCACGGTGCAGCCGCCCCGGCTGCACCGTGTTGGTCGAGGAGAGATTAGCTCTTGATCTCGGCAGCCCAGGTCTTCTCGACCAGGGTCACGACGCCTTCCGGCATCGGGATGTAGTCGAGCTCTTCAGCCGCCTTGCCGCCGCTCTTGAAGGCCCAGCGGAAGAACTTGATGGCTTCCTGCGAGGCCGCCTTGTCGGTGGCATCCTTGTGCATGAGGATGAAAGTCGCTGCCGTGATCGGCCAGGACTTCTCGCCGGGCTGGTCGGTCAGGATGACGTAATAGCCGGGAGCCTTGGCCCAGTCGGCGTTGGACGCGGCCGCCTGGAAGGCTTCGACGGTCGGCTGCACCGGCTTGCCGGCCTTGTTGACGAGACCGGTGTAGGTCAGCTTGTTCTGCTTGGCATAGGCGTACTCGACGTAGCCGATCGAGTTCTTCGTCTGGCTGATGTTGCCCGACACGCCTTCGTTGCCCTTGGCGCCGACGCCGACCGGCCACTCGACCGCGGTGCCTTCACCGATCTTGCTCTTCCACTCCGCACTGGCCTTGGCGAGGTAGTTGGTGAAGTTGAAGGTGGTGCCCGAACCGTCCGAGCGGCGGACCACGGTGATGGCGTCCGAGGGCAGCTTCAGGCTCGGATTGAGCTTCTTGATCGCGGCGTCGTCCCACTTGGTGATCTTGCCGAGATAGATACCGGCGAGGGTCTCGCCGTCGAACACCATCTCACCGGGCTTCACGCCCTCGATGTTGACGACCGGAACGATGGCGCCCATCACCATCGGCCACTGCACGAGGCCATCCTTCTCGAGCTGCTCGGCCTTGAGCGGCGCGTCGCTGGCGCCAAAGGTCACGGTCTTGGCCTGGATCTGCTTGATGCCGCCGCCGGAACCGATCGACTGGTAGTTCAGACCGTTGCCGGTCTCCTTCTTATAGGCGTCAGCCCACTTGGAATAAATCGGGAACGGGAAGGTCGCGCCGGCGCCCGTGATGTCGGCAGCAAAGGCTGCCGTCGTCGTTGCGGCGACCAAGCCGGCAGCGACGATAGTTTTGATGAAATTCATGCTGGTCTCCATACAGGGGAGCGAAGCGCCATCAGCGCCCGATCGCGCTCCCCGTCCCGCCCCTTTAGGAGCGGTCGGCTGTGCTTTTACGAAGGTTTCGTGACAGCTGGATGACGCAGTCAAGCGATTGAAATCGCTTGAGTATCAGATTGCGGCGGGAGTCTTCACCTGGGGAAAGCAGGCGGCAAAAGTGGCACCCTGCTTAGGGACACTTTCGATCAAAAGCCGGCCGCGATGCCGGTTAAGAATATGTTTCACCAGCGATAATCCGAGTCCCGTTCCGCCTTGGGAGCGGCTGTCGCCGACGTCCACCCGGTAGAACCGCTCGGTCAGGCGCGGCAGGTGCTCGGGCGCAATGCCGGGGCCGAAGTCACGGACCATGACCCGGATTTCCTGAGTTCCATCAGGGGCCACGGCATTGGTCAGCGACACGATGACACGCCCGCCAGAGGCGCCGTATTTGAGCGCGTTCTCGATCAAATTCTCGAACAGGCGAAGCAGCTCCTCGCGGTCGCCCGCGATCATCACGGGCGCTTCCGGCAGATGGGTCTCGACCTCGACCTGGCGCTCCCGCGCCAGCGGCTCGAGCCCGTCGGCGACCTGGAAGATGATCGGCAGCAGGTCGACCAGGGTGTCGGGCCGGACATGGGCCGACAGTTCGACCCGCGACAGGGAGAGCAGGTCGTCGATCAGACGCGCCATGCGGGTCGCCTGGTTGTGCATGATGCCGAGGAAGCGCTCACGCGCCTTGGGGTCGTCCTTGGCCTGGCCCTGGAGCGTGTCGATGAAGCCGGACAGCGCGGCCAGCGGCGTGCGCAGCTCGTGGCTGGCATTGGCGACGAAGTCGGCACGCATCTCCTCGACCCGGCGCAGCGGCGTCTGGTCGTGGAAGGTCATCAGCATGCATTTGTCGGCGCCGCCGAAGCTGGTCGGCACCGGCACCGGGGTGATGATCAGCTCCATCCACCGGTCGACCGGGACGTGGTCGAGATAGGTCGCGCGGCGCGGCTCGGTGGTCGCAATCGACTCGCGCAGCGCCGTGATGATCTCCGGCGAGCGCAACGCGAACTGGGCGAGCTCGTTCCTGCGCAACGCCGGCGCAAGCTGGGCTGCTGCGGCATTGAGATGGATGACGCGGCCGGCGCGATCGAGCAGCACCGCCGGATCCGGCATGCCGGCGACGACTGCGGCCACCGCCGCGCTCTCGACCGGATTGATGCGTCGGACGTCGTCGCGCGACGCCGCGGCGTCGTGCAAACGCCATGGAATCAGCGCCGCAACGGCAATACAGAGGAACACGGCAACGGCATGCAGCACCGACAATTCGCCGAGCGAGACCACCACCGACAGCGCCAGCGCGGCGGCAATCAGGATGACGGTCGAGTGCCGCAGCCGGTCGGACCAGGGCTGGGCGGGGGGAGAAGATGGGGTGTCGATCGCCATCGGGGCGAGCTTCTCCTGGGGGCCATACGCCAAAGATTAGCGCCGGTCAGGCGCCGCTGTCGCTGCGCTCTCTCACATAGGCGGCCTCGGGTGCCGGGCCGGGGTCGAGCTTGAGCGCCGCCTGCTGCAGGCGCTTCGATCTGGCCCCGATGATAACCTCGCGAAACGTCAGCAAGATTACAGAGATGACGAAGGGGGCGAGATAATAGAGGACGCGGAACAGGAGCATGCCGCCCAGCAGTTCCTCGCGGTCCATCTGCCAGAGCCCGACCAGCATGGCAGCGTCGAACACCCCTAAGCCTCCGGGCGAATGGCTGGCAAAGCCGAGCAGCGTCGCCGAGACGAAGATCACCGCGACGACGACGAAGCCGAGATTCGGCTCGTCCGGAACCAGCACGTACATCGCCAGCGCGCAGAAGCCGAGATCGACGATGCCGATCGCGATCTGAAGCAGTGTCAGCGGCCCGCCGGGGAGCACCACGGTCCAGGGCCCGCGGCCGACCACGCGCGGCTGGGTCCAGACCCAGACCACATAGCCGACCAGCCCGACAATGATCATCAGCGCCGCCGTGCGGTTCAGCCAGGCCGGAAGCTGGTCGATCGAGGCGGCGGCTTCCGGATGATAGGCGATGCCGAGGCCGAGCACGGCGGCATTGCCGAGCCAGAAGGTCAGGCCGGCGAGGAAGCAGATCTTGGCGACGTCGATCGCATTCAGGCCGTAGGCCGAATAGATGCGATAGCGCACCGCGCCGCCGGTGAAGACGCTGGCCCCGACATTGTGGCCGATCGAATAGGAGGTGAAGGCGGCGAGCGCATTGATGCGGTAGGGCACGTGGGCGTGGCCGATCGCGCGCACGGCGAACAGGTCGTAGAAGGTCAGGGTGAAATAGCCCGCAGCCACGAACAGCGCCGCCATCGCAATCTGGCTCGGCTCGGTGCTCTTGATCGCCTCCATGACCTCGTTCATGTCGATGCCGCGGAGCATGTGGTAGAGCACATAGCAAGCGATACCGATGACCGCGACGCTGATCACAACTCCAAGCTTATGCAGGATTTGCTTCTGGCGCAGAAACGTCATCGCTCTGCGTATGGCTTCCAGCATCTAGACCTCGAACAACGCTTCAGCGGCCAGGGTGGCCGGCGGACAGGCGGACGACGCACAGGCACTCAACGAACCCTCGCCGCCGGCTCCGGCATCGCGCATGCCCCCTGCCCCTCCACTAGCGCGTTTTGGGGCGGAGTGGAATTCGGCAATTCGAACAAAAACTCGTGCCTTCAATATTTTAGGCAGGGTTGCAGGCTCCTGATGCACGGTTTGGCGCTTTCGGCGGCAAGACTGACGCGAATCTCCGTGGCGATCCTGCGCAGCCGCCATGAAGTTTTGATGATTTCGACCGCACAATGTTCCGTCACGGCTTAAGCCGAAATCAATCTATGGGGCGCGCCTGCCGGTTGAAAGAGGGGCAATGTGAGCGTTTGTTCACGGTGTCCCGATGCGCCGAAGGGGCGCGCAAACAGCCCTGCCCCGGCAGCCCGGGTGCACGGCAACATCACAGAGCGGCTGGCGGCGCGGTCCGCGCGACCACCCGGTCGCGCAGCCAGGCGCCGATGGTGCAGCCGACGAGATAGCAGGCGAACATGATCAGGCCGAGGTCGAGCCAGTAGCCGAAGCGTCCGGGGACCACATGCGCGAACGAGGCCGCGACCAGGGCGACAGCGAGCACCGCGAGCCAGCGCGCGGTCACTTTCGAAGTGCCGTTGCCGCGCTGGACCACGGAGATCCAGCCCATGCAGAAGCCCAACAGCAGCGAGCCGATCAGCCAGCCCATA
The DNA here is from genome assembly GCF_052076015.1 of Bradyrhizobium sp. 930_D9_N1_4. Lineage (NCBI taxonomy): Bacteria > Pseudomonadati > Pseudomonadota > Alphaproteobacteria > Hyphomicrobiales > Nitrobacteraceae > Bradyrhizobium > Bradyrhizobium sp. 930_D9_N1_4. The sequence continues at coordinate 696,325 of NZ_CP197236.1, read as the reverse complement.
TGGAACGAGACGAGATAGGGCATCGTCACCTCACCAGAAATTCGATGCGGCGGTTCTGCGCCTTGCCTTCGTCGGTGTCGTTGCCGGCGAGCGGCTGCGTGGCGCCATGGCCGACCGCGGTGAAGCGGGTGGCGGGCAAACCGGCCTTGACCAGATAGTCGATCACGGCCTGCGCGCGCTTCTCCGAAAGCGCCTGGTTGAAGGCGTCCTCGCCGTCGGCATCGGTATGCCCGGCCACCTCGATATTGGTGGTGGGACAGCGCAAAGCCGTCTCGATGAGATGATCGAGAATGGCAGCGGAGTCCGGATCGATGTCGGCGCGCTTGGCTGCGAAGCGAATCTTGCCCTTGTTCAGCAGTTCCGTGAACAATTGCTGGCAGACGGTGCCATCGACCGGGCCCGCAGCCGGCTTCACCGTGATCTCCGGCTTGTACTGCCAGTTCTTCGGGAAGTCCTTGCCCAGCCCTGCGCGGATGTCGTTGGCGGCACCTTCATAGAGTGCATCTCCCGACAGCTTCACCTCGCGGTCCGAGACCACGAGCGTGCCGGTCGACAGCCGCGACAGCGCACCGAGCGCTGCGACCACGGAGGTATTGAAGGACGCCGGCGCGCCGATGCTGGCCTTGAGATTGTCCACCACCTTTTCGGTGAAGAACTTTCGCGAAGCACTCGTGGCAATGGCCGCGTGCACATTGTTGTCGGGCACGTAGCCGGTCAGCGTCACGGTGGCGGCGACCGGATCCTTGTAGGCCTGGAAGATATAAGGCGGCGCCTTGACCTCGTTGGCGGCGATCGAAAAACCCTCGGGCAGGTTCTTCAGCGCAGCCGCAATCGCCTCACGGCCGCCGAGGTCGCGCGCCATGCCCGACAGATTGACCTTGGTGTCGGTGATCGTGATCTTGCCGTCCTTGAGCTTGCCGATCTGGTCGAGCAGCAGCATCGCGGCCGCCTCGAACCGTGGCGGCGCACCGCGCGCCAGGGCCATCTGATCGGCGACTTCGACCCCGTTGACCTCCTTGCGCGCCGCCTCGGTCAGGCGGGCCTTCATCGACGGCAGGGGCGCGGAGCCCGACAGGGTCACCCGCACCACGTCGCGCTCGGCATTCCAGACAAAGGGCTGGGCTTCTGGAACAAGGCGGGTCCGGTCGTCGACCAGGCGCACGCCCGGGACGATCTCGACCGCCATCACCGCGTCGCGGCGCCCTTCCTCGGAAAAGGCGTCCGCGGCCAGGCTGACGTCGCGGCCGTCGACCGCGATCCGGGTCTTGTCCAGAACGGTGTCCTTGAGGGCGGCCGAACTGCGTGCGGACAGGTCCGCCTCGACCGGCAAGGTATTATTCCAGGCCGCAAATCCCCACATGACGGCCAGGGGGATCAACCCCGGCCACCATTTGCTGGCCCACCTGAAAAGCTTCTGCATTCGACGACCCGAACTCTGGAACCGGAGACAAAACAAACCCTTGGCAGGCTGTCAAACCGGAAATGAGGCCCTTCCAAGGGCCGCGCATGGACAATTGGAATAACTTTTTCTTCAAGGGTGTCACCCTAAGTTGAGGGTGGAATGCCAGGGGTCGGCCAGCCGGTCATGAAACAACTCCGTAACAACGTCATCCGCGCCGGGCTGGGAGCACTCTATTTCAGCGGGGCGCACCACCTGTTGCGCCCGCTTTTGTCGGGCGTGGGTGCTATTTTCATGCTGCATCACGTGCGGCCGGCCCGCGAGGCCGCATTCCAGCCGAACCGGCATCTCGAAGTCACCCCGGAATTCCTGCGCGCCACGCTGAGCCATTTGCGCTCGCGCGAGATCGACATCGTCAGCATGGACGAGCTGCATGAGCGGCTGGTGCAGGGCCGGTTCGAGCGCCGCTTCGCCGCCTTCACCCTCGACGACGGCTACCGCGACAATCTCGACTATGCGCTGCCGGTTCTGCGCGAATTTGACGCGCCTTTGGCTGTGTATGTCGCCAGCGATTTCGCCGAGGGCACCGGACGTCTGTGGTGGACCGCGCTCGAAGCCGTGATCGCCAAGGCCGAGCAGGTCGACGTGCAGATCGGCAATTCCGCGCTGCGGTTGGACGCGACGACACCGGCGGCAAAGCAGGCGGCGTTCGACCGCCTGCACGACTGGCTGCGTGCGTTGCCGGGCGAGCACGATCTCAAGCGCGAGATCGAGGCGCTGTGCGCCAAATACGACGTCGACATGGAAGCGCTGTGCCGCAGCCTGTGCCTGTCATGGGATGAGGTGAAGGCCTTTGCCGCCGATCCGCTGGTCACGATCGGCGCCCACACCATCAGCCATTGCAATCTCGCCAAGCAGGGCGAAGAGATCGCAACGCATGAGATGGCCGTGGGTCGCGCGCGGATCGAGCAGGCGCTCGGCCGCAAGGTTCAGCATTTCGCCTACCCCTATGGCGACCGCGAGGCCGCGGGCGACCGCGAGTTCGCGTTGGCCGCGGCTGCCGGCTTCAAGACCGCGGTGACGACGCGGCCCGGTATGCTGTTCGCTGAGAATGCCGGCCACATGACGGCGCTGCCGCGCGTCTCGCTCAACGGCAATTACCAGGACGCGCGGATTCTGCCGGTGCTGACCTCGGGCGCCGCGACCGCGATGTGGAACGGCTTCCGCCGTATCGCGGCGGCTTAAGGCCACGATCTCCGCCGTCATGCGGCATTCGGCGCATTTCTTGACTCCCCTCCCCGCCACGCTCAAAACGTCGCGAACCAAGGGAGGCACCATGTTCAACGATCTGTTCTCGCTCAAAGGCCGCGTCGCGCTGGTGACCGGCGGCTCGCGCGGCATCGGCAAAATGATCGCGGCGGGATTTCTCAGCGCCGGCGCGGCAAAGGTCTACATCACCGCGCGCAAGGCGGGACCGTGCGAGGCCACCGCGAACGAGCTCATCGCGCAGTATGGCGGCGAATGCATCGCGCTGCCGATCGACATCTCGACCGTTGCCGGTGCGGAGCTGCTGGCGAGTGAATACGGCAAGCGCGAGCCAAAGCTCGACATCCTCGTCAACAATGCGGGCGCAGCCTGGGGCGCGGAGTTCGACGAATTCCCGGAGAGCGGCTGGGACAAGGTGATGAACCTCAACGTCAAGGCGCCGTTCTTCCTGACCAAGGCGCTGGCGCCGACACTGCGCGCGTCAGCCTCCGCAGAACGGCCGGCGAAGGTGATCAACATCGCCTCGATCGACGGCATCTTCGTCAATCCCGGCGAGACCTATTCCTATGCGGCGAGCAAGGCCGGCCTGATCCATCTGACGCGGCGCATGGCGGTGAAGCTCATCCCCGACAACATCGTCGTCACGGCGATCGCGCCGGGCCCGTTCAAATCCGACATGAACCGCGCCGCACGCGATCACGCCGACGAAGTCTCGACGCGTGTGCCCGCGGGCCGCATCGGCACCGACGAGGACATGGCGGGCGCGGCGATCTACCTCGCCTCGCGCGCGGGCGATTACGTGGTGGGCGCTACCATCGCGGTGGATGGTGGCATCGTCTACGCGAACGCGGGGATCAAGGGGAGCGGGTGGGATAGCGATTGAGGTAGGACAACGCTCTACGCTCGCCTCACACGCCGCTGTCGTCCCGGACAAGCGGAGCGCAGATCCGGGACCCATAACCACAGGGAGCAATGTGGCGAAGGCTCGGAGTTGTCAGCTCGCTCCATAACCTCTCCCTGGGGTTATGGGTCCCGGATCTGCACAAAGGCCAGACAACGCATCGCGTTGTCTGGCCTTTGCTTGTCCGGGACGACAGTGAGTGTGGAGCAGTCTTACGACTCGATCTTCACATACTCGAAATCGCCGGGCTTGTTGTCGATGCCGACTTTCGGCGGCGAGATCCAGGAGGCGAACACGCCGGTCTCGGTGACGGGCTGCATCAGCGAGGTGATGAAGTCGCCGTCGGCGGTCGAGGGCAGCCAATCGTCCTTGCGCTTGGCCCAATTGGCGTCGTCGATCAAAAGTCCATCCGGCGTCGCGTGGATGCTCTTGAACTCGCCGATGTGGCGATGGAAGGCCACGTTCGGCAGCTTGAGCTGGAAGTCGTAGCCGGCGGTCGAGATCACCTTGTTCCAGCGCAGCATGCCCTTGACGCAATCCTGGCTGTAATCGTCGCGCAGGCGCATGTTGAGCGCGGTCAGCGCCGGCTCGTCGACCAGCTTGATCTCGCCGTCGATGAACTTGAGCACCGGATAGGTCGCGTTCTTGAGCTGGTGATCGTCGTCGATCTGGGTCTCGTGATAGCGGCCCTTGATGCCGGTGTTGAAGGCATTGGCCGCGTTGGTCGAGACTTCCGAACCGAACAGGTCGAGCGACAGCGTATAATGCAGGTTCAGCTTCTTCTGGATGGTCGGAAGATCGATCACACCGAGCGCGCGGACCTTGGCGATATCGGTGGGATCGGTAATGCCGGCTTCGCGCATCGCGTCACAAGTGCGCTGCACGACGCGGGTGATACCGGTCTCGCCGACGAACATGTGGTGCGCTTCCTCGGTCAGCATGAAGCGACAGGTGCGCGACAGCGGATCGAAGCCCGATTGCGCCAGCGAGTGCAGCTGCATCTTGCCGTCGCGGTCGGTGAAGTAGGTGAACATGAAGAACGACAGCCAGTCGGGCGTCGCCTCGTTGAAGGCGCCGAGCATGCGCGGCGCATCGGCATCGCCGGAGCGGCGGCGGAGCAAATCATCGGCTTCTTCACGGCCGTCGCGGCCAAAATACTTCTGAAGCAGGTAGACCATCGCCCAGAGATGGCGGCCTTCCTCGACGTTGACCTGGAACAGATTGCGCATGTCGTAGAGCGAGGGCGCGGTTTTGCCGAGATGGCGCTGCTGCTCGACCGAGGCCGGCTCGGTATCGCCCTGGATCACGATCAGGCGGCGCAGCATGGCGCGATATTCGCCCGGCACTTCCTGCCAGGCCGGCTCGCCAAAATGCTCGCCGAACGGCACGACGCGGTTCTCTTCCTGCGGGGCCAGCAGAATGCCCCAGCGATAGTCGGGCATGCGGACGTAGTCGAACTTGGCCCAGCCGCGCGGATCGACGGAATAAGCGGTGCGCAGGTAAACCAGCGATTCCTGGAAACCTTCCGGCCCCATGTCGCTCCACCAATCCATATAGCCGGGATGCCAGCCTTCCAGCGCCTTCAGCACCTGACGGTCTTCGGCGAGATTCACGTTGTTCGGAATCTTGGTCGAGTAGTCGACGTTCATGATGTTCATGGCCGTACTCCTTGTTCGGTCTCGTGTCCCGGACGCAGTGCGGCGCGAAGTGCTGCACTGCTGAGCCGGGACCTATTGCTCGGTCTCTGTGGGTCCCGGTTCTGCGTCGCATCACTTCGTGCTGCGCCGCGCCCGGGACACGAAAAGCTAGACTCTCGTCATATCGAATTTCGGCTTCTGGCCGCTGCCATAGCGGCGGAGCGCGCCTTCCTCGCCGACCGCGTTCGGGCGCTGGAAGATCCAGTTCTGCCACGCGGTCAGGCGCGAAAAGATTTTCGATTCCATCGTCTCGGGGCCGACGAAGCGCAGGCTCGCTTCCATGCCGGTGAGGCTGTCGGGCGAGAAGCTGGCGCGCTCCTCGAGGAACACGCGGACCTCGTCGTCCCAGTCGATGTCGTCGAGCGCGAAGGTGACAAGGCCGAGTTCCTCGGCCTGCTCCGCGTCGAGGGCGGTGCCCATCGTGGCTTCCGCGCGCTCCACATCCGCCGGATCGGCCTGGAAGCGCGACTCCAGTCGGGTCAGGCCGTGGCTCATCGGATACGGGCCGAAATTCATCGCGGAGAGTTCGATCGACGGCGGCGGGCGATTGTCGCCCTGCCGCGTACCGATCAGCATGTAGGAGCGGTCGGCGGCGAACACGAGTTCGGCGAGCGTGCCGGCAAAGCAGGAGCCCGGCTCGACCAGCGTGACCAACGTGCGCGAGGTGACGTCGATGCGCTTGAGCACGCGCTTCCAGTAGTGGCGGATTTCGTTGACCAGCCAGTGCGCCTTATTGGCTTCGAGGAAAGCGTCGCTGGCGAGCACATGGGCGCGGTCGCCATGGCTCTTGAACACCAGCATGGCGATCTCGAGCTCGTTGATGCGCAGGTGCAGGATCGCATCATCGATCTCACGCGCCACCCGCAGCGGCCAGAACGAGGCGCCCTGCGCCAGCAGGCCGTCGATGTCGGCGGGTGCTGCCGCCTCCGGCGCCTTGATCGAGATGGTGGCGATGCGCGCGGCGCGGTCGATGTCGACCGTGACAAAGCCATAGCGGATGCTGGTCTCGTCGATGACACGCTTGAGCGGGGTGAGCGCGATGCCCTTGCTGCCACCCTTGCGCTTCGAGCCATCGGCGAATTCCCTGGCGCGTTCGGCGACTTTGGCCTCGAGCTTCGAGTTCGGCGCGATCTCGTCGACGAGGCGCCACTGCACCGCGCGCTTGCCCTTCACGCCTTCCTCGATGGTGCAGAAAAAGTCGGCGTGGTCGCGACGCACTTTTCGCTTGTCGACCACACGCGTCAGGCCGCCGGTGCCCGGCAGCACCGCGAGCAGCGGCACTTCGGGCAGCGACACAGCCGAGGCGCCGTCGTCAGCGAGGATGATATGGTCGGTCGCCAGCGCAAGCTCATAGCCGCCGCCGGCGGCGGAGCCGTTCACGACCGTGATGAAGCGCTGGCCGGAGTTCTCCGAGGAGTCTTCCATGCCGTTGCGGGTCTCGTTGGTGAATTTGCAGAAGTTCACCTTATGGGCATGGGTGGAGCCCGCGAGCATGCGGATGTTGGCGCCGGCGCAGAACACGCGATTTTTGGCCGAGCGCATCACCACGACCTTCACCTCGGGATGCTCGAAGCGCAGCCGCTGCACCACGTCCGCAAGTTCGATGTCGACGCTGAGATCGTAGGAATTGAGCTTGAGCAGATAGCCTTCGAACAGGCCGCCATTCTCATCGACGTCCATGGTCAGCGTCGCGACGTCGCCATCGACCGCCAGCTTCCAGTGCTTGTAGCGGGACGGTTCGGTCTGGAAATCGATGAATGTCGCGCCACCTGCGAGGCGCCGATCTTCCCCGGCCATGGGCCACCCTTGAGCTTGTTATGCGTTGTCGCGCTTACCGTTAGATGCACAATAGTGCATCTTTTGGGAGGCGTCTAGTCCTTAACCGCCCATGCATGCACTTTGTTTCATGCAATCGGCTATGACCGCACGATGGCGCTGAGGGCGATCCAGTCGGCCTTGGAGAGCTGGGGACGGCCGAGCTTGGCCTGGAGCAGCGCGTTGAGCGCCGGAATCGGAAAGCTCTCGACAAAGCCGTCGCCGCCAGGAGCAGCCTTGCGCGAGCTCAGCGCCCGCAACTCCGTTTGCGCGTCGCCGAACAGGCGGGCGGCCGAATGGGAGCGCTGCATCCGCAGCCGCAGATTGGCATTGGACACATGAATGCAGGCGCGCAGCAGGATCCGCTCGCGGCCGCCCTGCGGTGCGGCGGCCCAGACCGCCTCCAGCACCTCCTGCGATTCCCAGAAATAGCCGCGGTCGTTGAGCGCGAGCCCGTAGCGCAGCGCCGGATGGCGCGCCGGCACATAGCCGCGGAAGGCCGAGGGCACCAGCGCCTTGGCCATATCGAGCGTCTGGTAATCCGCATCGACCCCGCCGGCCTCGCCCGGCACATAGGCCCATCGCGGCCACGGCAATTGGCCGCTCGCATGTGAAGGCACATTCATGGATGTGCCTCCGCATGATCATGCGGCGCGTACCTGGAGTCCCTGATCGTCGCGCAGGGCCGCGCTTGCAAATTGCTCAATTGCGTCAAGCGTCGCCCCCGGCGCTTCACGATGCGGGGAATGGCCCGCGTCTGAAATAATTTTCAAATCTACCGGACAGTAACACTCTTCCCGCGCAATTTCGACCTGACGCAGTGTCCCATATTGGTCGGCCGCACCTTGCAGGACCATAATGGGAACGCGGACATAGGCCAGATATTCCGAGATGTCCCAGTCGCGGAATTTAGGATCGAGCCAGGCGCCGTTCCAGCCATGGAAGGCATTGTCGACGTCCTTGTGCCAGCGCGCGAGCTTTGCCTTGAGGTCGGTGGTCTCGAAGGTGGTCTTGATCGCGGCGATGGATGCCACCGAGATATCCTCGACGATGAAATGCGGCGCCATCAGCACGAGACCTTGCAGCCGATGGTCCTGATGCGCGCCGGCATAGATCGTCGCGATCGAGGCGCCGTCGGAATGACCGAGCAGCAGGCCGCGCTTGAAGCCGATCGCATCTAGAATTTTCGGGAGCACGTCCAGCGCTTCGCGCTGCATGTAATCGAGCGGCCGCGGCAGCGTCACCGGGCTGGATTGACCATAGCCTGCGCGCGAATAGACGAAGATGCCTGCGCCGGTCGCCTGCTGAAGATTTTCCGGGAAGTCGCCCCAGAGGCCGACGGAGCCGAGGCCTTCATGCAGCATGACAATGGTGGGCGCATCGGCGGATGCTGGCGCGAGCCATTTGTATTCGAGGCTGGCCGTGCCGATGTCGAGGAAGCCGGTGGGGGTGAGGGTCATGGTCGAATTCTCATTCATGGCCAAAGCCGAGATGCCCACCCTCCCCTGGAGGGGGAGGGTCGATTCACAGCGAGCGTAGCGAGATGTGAAGCGGGGTGGGGTGACAGTCTCTCCGCAGATGCGGTGCCCGTGTGGAGACACAACCCCGCTCAATTCGCGCCCTCGCGCAATTTGAAGCGCTGGATCTTCCCCGTCGCCGTCTTCGGCAAGGAGTCCACCACGTCGATCCAGCGCGGATATTTCCACGGGCCGATCTTCTGCTTGACGTGCTCCTTCAACATTTCCTGCAAATCGGTCGTCTTCACGCCCGGCCGCAGCACGACAAAGGCCTTCGGCTTCAGCAGGCCTTCCGGATCGGCCTCCGGCACCACGGCGGCTTCCAGCACGGCCGGATGCGTGATCAGCGCGCTCTCGACTTCGAACGGCGAGACCCAGATGCCGGATACCTTGAACATGTCGTCGGCCCGGCCGCAGAAGGTGTAGCGGCCCTCGCCGTCACGAACATATTTGTCGCCGGTGCGGGTCCACGGGCCCTCAAAGGTGCGACGGCTCTTGTGGCGCTGGTTCCAGTAGCCCTCGCCGGCGGAGGGCGCATCGACCAGGAGCTCGCCGACCTCGCCGTCGGCAACGTCCTGGCCGGCCTCGTTGACGAGCCGCACCGCATAGCCCGGCACCGGCTTGCCGGAGGAGCCGTATTTGATGTCGCCGGGCGCGTTCGACAGAAAGATGTGCAGCAGCTCGGTCGAGCCGACGCCGTCGAGAATGTCGACGCCGAAGCGCGACTTCCAGCTGTTGCCGACGGACTCGGGGAGCGCCTCGCCCGCCGAGGTGCAGATGCGCAGGGACTTGCCGCCGCGCTCGCTCTTCATTGTCTCGTCGTTGAGCATCGCCGCGAACAATGTCGGCACGCCGTAGAAGATCGACGGGTTGTAGCGGTTCATCAGATCGAACATGCGCGCCGGGGTCGGCCGCTCGCTGTTCAGGATCGTAGTCGCGCCCACCGACATCGGGAAGGTCAGCGCATTGCCGAGACCATAGGCAAAGAACAGCTTTGCCGCGGACAGACCGACATCGTTCTCGCGAATGCCGAGCACCTGCTTCGCATAGGTGTCCGCGGTCGCCTGAAGATTCGAATGGATGTGGCGCACGCCCTTGGGCATGCCGGTCGAGCCCGACGAATAGAGCCAGAACGCAGGCTCGTCAGGATGCGTCGCAGCGGTGGCGAACTGGTCGCTCTCGCCTGCGATCTCTTCCGCGAGCTGCTTGTGGCCGTTTGGCTTGGCGCCGGAGACCACGACATGCTCGAGATCGGGCATGCGGCCGACGACGTCCTTGATGACGGGATAGAGTGCCTCCGACACAAACAGCACGCGCGCGCGGCAGTCGGCGAGGATGTAGGCGTATTGGTCCGCGGTGAGCAGTGTGTTGAGCGGCACCGGCACGATGCCGGCGCGGATCGCGCCCAGGAACACGACCGGGAAATCGACCGTATCCAGCATGATCATCGCCACGCGCTCTTCGCGGCGGACGCCGAGCCGGCGCAGCATGTTGGCGGCGCGGCGGGACTCGCGCTGGAGTTCGCCATAGGTCAGACTGGAGACGGTGTCGTCGAAGGCCAGCTTGTTGCCGCGCCCTTCCTCGACGTTACGGTCGAGCAGCCAGGTCACCGCGTTATAGGATCCCTCGCTCACGGACTTCTCCCCCGATTTTAGAATTATAATTCATACAAAGACACTGGGTTGGCTTGCTGTCAATGCCAGCAGGCACTATGTTTCATTAAAATGCGCCGCAGGACCTTCCTGAAAGAAGGCATCCACCAAAGAAGGTCCATGACCGACAGTCCCGACGCCGAATCCCGATTTCTCGAACAGCTCGGCCAACGCGTGCGCACCATGCGCGCGCTGCGCGGCATGTCGCGCAAGGTGCTCGCCAAGGTATCAGGGATTTCGGAGCGCTACATCGCGCAGCTCGAGAGCGGCAAAGGCAACGTCTCCATCGTGCTGTTGCGCCGCGTCTCCGACGCGATGGGTGCGCATTTAGAAGACCTGCTCCCGTCCGCTGATCCGACGCCGGACTGGCAGATGTTTCGCGACCTCTTGCGCAAGGCAACGCCTGCGCAGATCGCGCAAGCCAAGGATCTGCTCGCCGGCGGCAGCGCCACCGCACCGCGGCGCGCACCGTTCTGCGGCATCGCGCTGATCGGCTTGCGCGGCGCCGGAAAATCGACGCTCGGGCGCATGCTGGCGAAGAAGGTCGGCTGGAGTTTTGTCGAGCTCAACAAGGAGGTCGAGCAGCAGAACGGCCTCTCGGTCGCCGAGATCATCGCACTCTACGGCCAGGAAGGCTTTCGCCGCATGGAGCAGGCGGCGCTGCAGCAGCTGCTCGCGCGCAACGAGCTGATGGTGCTGGCGACCGGCGGCGGCATCGTCTCCGAGCCGCTGACCTTCGACCAGATCCTGTCGTCGTTCTACACGATCTGGCTGAAGGCCGAGCCCGAGGAGCACATGGCCCGCGTCCGCCGCCAGGGCGATCTGCGTCCGATGGCGGATGATCGTTCCGCGATGGCCGAGCTGCGCAATATTTTGCTGAGCCGCGAGCCGCTGTACTCGCGCGCAACGGCGGTGGTGGATACGGCCGGGCTGAGCGTGGATGCCGCGGCTGCAAGGCTGATCGATGCGGTCAGGCCGGTGCTGCAGAACGAAGCCCGTAGTTTTGGGCTGCGCAGCGTGGCGCTGTAACGCTCCGCTGCATCCAAACCTTCCGCTGTCGTCCCTGCGAACGCAGGGACCCATACCGCGTGATCCATCGATTGCACGCGCTGCTCATCCCGAACGACCAATCTTCGCCAAACTTCTTCCTGTGGTTATCGGTCCCTGCGTACGCAGGGACGACAGCGGGGGGATTTTGCGCGACCTCCGGCAACACTATATCAACGCCCAATAGCCAGCCTTGGGACCCACGATGACCTCCAGCGACGTCACCATCTCCATGTTCGAACGGATCGGCGGCAGCGCCACGATCGAGGCTCTGGTCGACCGCTTCTACGACCGCATGGACACGCTGCCTGAGGCAAAGGTCATCCGCGACATGCATGCTAGCGATCTCGGTCTGATCAGGGACGTGCTGAAGCGCTATCTCACGGAATGGACTGGCGGCCCAAAGCTCTACACCCCCGAGAAGGGTCATCCGCGACTGCGGCAGCGGCATCTCGGCTTCACCATCGGCGACGCCGAACGCGACGCGTGGCTGGTCTGCATGCGCGGTGCGATGGAGGAAACGGTCACCGACGCCGCCGCGCGCCGGGATCTCGACAAGGCGATATCCGGCCTTGCCGACTGGATGCGCAACCGGCAGTGACCCGCCGGACCTATGCGCCACGCCTTACGACACCCCGACCGCGAGTGCGCGGGGATCTTGCTGGGCAGCATCCGGAACTCTCCTCTCCAGCTCCTCGATCATGCCGCGTGCGATTTCCCGCTCGCCCATGATGACGACATCCGCGCCCAGCCCCGTGAGATGATCGACCTCGGCATCCGCATGCGCCCGCGCGATGATGCGGATGTCCGGATTGGCCGCACGCGCCTGCTGCACGATCTGCCCGGCCTCGAACGCCTCGGGGATCGCGATCACCAGATGCCGCGCCCGCGACGGATTGGTGGCGCCGAGAATTTCGGGCTGCGCGGCATTGCCCATGATCGTCTCGATGCCGCCCTGCTTCAGCTTTTCCAGCGCGCTCTCGCCGACCTCGGCGACGAGGAACGGCAATTGCCGCTGTTTGAGCGCGTCGCCAACCAGCGCGCCGACGCGGCCATAGCCGATCACGATCGTGTGGTCGGTGAGATCGGTGGTGCGGATCGGCTCGGGCACGGCGGCTGCGGCTTCCGGTGAATCCTTTCGCCCATCGAGGCGGGGCGCGAGCCAGGTGGCGGCCGCGAACATCACGGGATTGAGCATGATGGACAGGATCGCGCCGGCCATGATCAGGTCGCGTCCTTCGCTCGGCAAGATCTGCGAGGCGACGCCGAGCTCGGCCAGGATGAAGGAGAATTCGCCGATCTGAGACAGGCTCGCCGAAATCGTCAGCGCGGTCGCGACCGGATGCCGGAACAGCACCACGATCAGGAACGCGGCAAGCGATTTGCCGATCATGATGATCACGAGCGTCGCCAGCAGCGGCCAGGGCTCGCGGACCACGCTCATCGGATCGAACATCATGCCGACCGAAACGAAGAACAGCACGGCAAAGGCATCGCGCAGCGGCAATGATTCTTGCGCGGCGCGCGCGCTGAGCGGCGATTCCCGCAGCATCATGCCGGCGAAGAAAGCGCCGAGCGCCAGCGAGACATCGAACAGTTTCGTCGCCCCGAACGCGACGCAGAGCGCGATCGCGAGCACGCCGAGGCGGAACAATTCGCGCGAGCCGGTATGGGCGATATAGTGCAGGATCCAGGGGATCACCCGGCGTCCCACCACCAGCATCAAGCCGATGAACACGACGATCTTGAGGAGCGTCAGCATCACGATGCCGGCGAGCCCGAAGCCGGCCTGCGCGGCCAGCGGCTCGAACGCCGGCTTGTCGCCGCCGGCGCCCTGAAGGCTCGCGATCGCCGGAAACAACACCAGCACGAGCACCATCGCGAGGTCCTCGACGATCAGCCAGCCGACGGCGATGCGGCCGCGATCGGTCTCCATCAGGCGCCGCTCCTGCAACGCGCGCAGCAGCACGACGGTGCTCGCGACCGAGAGGGCGATGCCAAACACCAGTCCCGCACCGATACTCCAGCCCATCAGCCATGACAGGCCGAGGCCCATCAGGGTCGCGGCCGCGATCTGTGCGACGGCGCCGGGGACGGCGATGTTGCGCACAGACAGCAGATCCTGCAGCGAGAAATGCAGGCCGACGCCGAACATCAGCAAGATAATGCCGAGTTCGGAAAGCTCTGTGGCGAGCGCCTGGTCGGCGACGAAGCCCGGCGTGAACGGCCCGACCGCGACACCGGCGAGGAGATATCCGACCAGTGGCGGGATGCGGAACCGCTGCGCGATTGTTCCCAGTACGAAGGCTAATCCAAGTCCAACGACGATGGTGGCGATCAGAGGTGTGTCATGCGGCATTTTTTCCTTGTGACACAGCGCGCACGGGTACGCACCGCGACCTGTGCGCGCGGGTCGCAGGTCACAGCAATTGCGAGCGCACGGAGTCTGCTCCGTCGCGCAGCAACGGCAGGAAACGCTCGATCAATTCCTGCGCCGGCACGCGATCGACATGGGCGCCCATGTTGATGGCGGCGACGATCACATTGTCGTAACGACGGACGGGAACCGAGATCGAGCGGAAATGCGGCTCGGCCTCGCGATCGACCAGCGAATAGTTTTGCGCGCGGTCGGCAGCGATGCGCGCGAGCAGCGCCTTTGGGTCCGTAATTGTCTGCGGCGTCAGCGCTTCGCGCTTCATCGCCTTCAGCCGCGCGGCAAGATCGGCACCGTCGAGCTGGCCGAGCATGGCGCGGCCGACCGAGGTGCAGAAGGCGGGCAGCCGGTAGCCGATGTCGAGACCGCCGGAGAACATCCGCGCCGGACTGCTGCGTGCGACAAACACGACATCATCACCGTCGAGTACGGCGAGCGAGGCAATTTCGTTCGCCGCGGTCGCGACGCGATCGAGCACGGGTTGGAGCACCGTGACGAGCTGGCTGGAGCGCAGATAGGACGCAGCAAGCGTCAGCACATGCGGCGTCAGCGAAAACAGCTTTCCATCGCCACTGACGTAACCGCCGCGCTGGAGCGTGAACAGCATGCGGCGCGCGGTGGCGCGCGGCAGATCCGCGGCGCGCGCGAGATCGCTGAGCGTCATCGGGCCTGTGTTCGCGCCAAAGCATTGAAGCAGGCGCAGCCCACGATCGAGGGCTTCGACGAAATCCGTCGCGCGCTCATCGACCTCGCTCCGCTTCAATTTGGGCATGGGCTCGGGACAATCCTGCAAAATAGTGCTTGCTGCCGATCCAAGGCATGTCATAATTCGCCCATTCGTTCAATAGGCGAACAACCGCCATTCCACAAAGGATGCTACTGCCATGATGAGCCAGGAGCAGAACGACCTGATCACCCGCACCGGGCCGAAAGACCCCTGCGGAAAGCTGATGCGGAGCTACTGGCAGCCGGCGGCGCTGGTCGATGAGCTCGAGGGCGAGCGGCCGATCCGTCCCGTCAAACTGCTCGGCGAGAACCTGGTGCTGTTCCGCGACGAGACCGGCCGCTACGGCCTGATCGATCGTCATTGCGCGCATCGCGGCGCCGACCTCGCCTTCGGACGGCTCGAACATGGCGGTCTGCGCTGCGCCTTCCATGGCTGGCTGTTCGACGCCGCCGGCCAGTGCATCGAGACGCCGGCCGAGCCGAAGGAGTCAAAGCTCTGCCAGAACATCCGCCAGCGCGCCTACCCCGTGGTGGAGAAGAGCGGCATCCTCTGGGCCTATCTCGGCGAAGGTGAACCGCCGGCGTTTCCGGAGCTCGACTGCTTCGTCGCGCCCGGCACGCACACATTCGCGTTCAAGGGCCACATGGCCTGCAACTGGTTGCAGGCGCTTGAGGTCGGCATCGATCCCGCGCACGCCTCCTATCTGCATCGATTTTTCGAGGACGAGGACACCTCGACCGCCTATGGCAAGCAGTTCCGCGGCGCCTCGGCCGGCTCCGACCTGCCGATGACGAAGATCCTGCGCGAATACGACCGGCCGATCATCAATGTGGAGCACACCGAATACGGGTTGCGGCTGATCGCGCTGCGCGAGATCGACGAGGAGCGCACGCATGTGCGCGTCACCAACCAGCTGTTCCCGCACGGCTTCGTCATCCCCATGAGCACGGAGATGACGATCACGCAGTGGCACGTGCCGGTCGACGACGAGAACTGCTACTGGTACGCGATCTTCACCAGCTATTCGAACCCGGTCGACAAGAAGAAGATGCGCGACCAGCGGCTCGAGCTCTACGAGTTGCCCGACTACAAGTCGCGCAAGAACCGCAGCAACGATTACGGCTTCGATCCGCACGAGCAGCAGACCGCGACCTATACCGGCATGGGCAACGACATCAACGTCCACGACCAATGGGCGGTGGAATCGATGGGCGCGATCCAGGACCGCACCAAGGAGCATCTCGGCTCGAGCGACAAGGCGATCGTGCAATATCGCCGGTTGCTGCGGCAGGAAATCGAAAAGGTCGGCGGCGGCGAGAGGCCGATGCTGTTCCTGGACGAGAGCAGGGCACGCAGCATCCAGGGACCGGCCACCATGGACGGCATCGGGCCGACCCAGGGCTGGGAGCTCTACTGGATGGAAGTCGACGTCAAGCGCCGCCGCGGCGCCCCCTGGGCCGCACCGGTGCCGAAGGAGATCGCGGACAACGTGCACCGGCTGACGGCGGCGGAGTGACGATGCCGTTCGCTGCGGGTGAGTCGCGACGGCGACTGCACATTTTCCGCTGTCATGCTCCGCGAAAGCGGGGCATCCAGTACGCTGCGGCCCCTCGTGGATACGTCGCCGTCTCTGGAATACTGGATCGCCCGCCTTCGCGGGCGATGACAGTGTGGGCTAAAGGAGCAACACAGTGACTTTCGTCGCGCGTCATGCGCTGTGGTCGGATGAGCAGAAGGACGCGGCAGCCCGCCTGCGCCGTCTCGTCGAGGAGAAGAACCTCGAGGTCATCCGCCTCGCCTTCCCGGACCAGCACGGCATTTTGCGCGGCAAGACCATCATCGCCGCCGAGGCGATCGCCTCGCTGGAAAGCGGCTGCTCCATCACCACCACCATGCTCGCCAAGGACACCTCGCACCGCACGGTGTTTCCGGTGTTCACCTCGGGCGGCGGCTTCGGCATGAAGGAGATGGAAGGCGCGGCCGACGTTTTGATGGTCGCCGATCCCACCACGTTTCGCGTGCTGCCGTGGGCCCCGGCGACGGGTTGGGTGTTGTGCGATCTCTATTTCAACGACGGCCGCCCGGTGCCATTCGCCACGCGCGGGCTCTATCGCAAGGCGCTCGACGAGCTTGCCGGCCGTGGCCACGATTTCGTCGCGGGGCTCGAGGTCGAATTCCACATCTTCAAGCTCGACGATCCGCATATGCGCCCGGAGGATGCCGGACAGCCGGGCACGCCGCCGTCGGTGAGCCTGCTCAGCCACGGCTACCAATACCTCACCGAGCAGCGCTTCGACCAGATGGAGCCGGTGCTGGAAATTCTTCGCCGCGACATCGTCGCGCTCGGATTGCCCTTGCGCTCGGTCGAAGTCGAGTTCGGCCCGAGCCAGTGCGAGTTTACCTTTGCGCCGAAGAAGGGCCTGGAGCCCGCCGACAACATGGTGCTGTTTCGTTCGGCCGTGAAGCAGATCGCGCGCCGGCACGGCTATCACGCCACCTTCATGTGCCGGCCAAAGCTGCCGAACCTGTTCGCGAGCGGCTGGCACCTGCACCAGTCGATCGTCTCGCGTACGAGCGGTGAGAACCAGTTCATGGCGAAAGACGGCGGCGAGCCGCTCAGCGCGTTCGGCCGCTCATACCTCGCCGGCCTGCTCGACCACGCTCGCGCATCGACCGTCTTCACGACGCCGACGATCAACGGCTACAAGCGCTACCGCTCCTATTCACTGGCGCCGGACCGCGCGATCTGGGGCCGCGACAATCGCGGCGTGATGATCCGCGTGCTCGGCGGCGCGGGCGATGCCGCGACGCGCCTGGAGAACCGCATCGGCGAGCCCGCCGCCAATCCCTATCTCTACATGGCCTCGCAGATTCTCTCGGGCCT
Source organism: Bradyrhizobium sp. 930_D9_N1_4 (assembly GCF_052076015.1). Lineage (NCBI taxonomy): Bacteria > Pseudomonadati > Pseudomonadota > Alphaproteobacteria > Hyphomicrobiales > Nitrobacteraceae > Bradyrhizobium > Bradyrhizobium sp. 930_D9_N1_4. The sequence continues at coordinate 678,986 of NZ_CP197236.1, read as the reverse complement.
CGACGGCGTCGACCGCAAGCTCGATCCCGGCCCGTCGGCCGACACGCCCTACGAGACCAAGGCACCGCTGTTGCCGAAGAGCCTGCGCGATGCGGTCAGCGCACTCAAGGACGATCCGTTCTTTCGCGAGAAGTTCGGACCTGAGTTCGTCGACTATTACACCCACATCAAGAACGCCGAGATCGACCGCTTCCTGTCGGAAGTGACCGACTGGGAGCACCGCGAGTATTTCGAGGTGTTCTGAGCCTGCCGGCCCGACACCTCGAAATCCCGATCACCAGCGATAGCCGAGCGTCGCAATCACGGTCAGCGGCGCGCCGCGGTAGCAGTAGCCGACCTGGCACGTCGTGTAGTGCAGATTGAACAGGTTCTTGGCATTGACCTGGAACGTGAGGCCCTTCAGCTCCTTCGCCGCCTGGCCGAAATCGTATTTCAGCGCCGCGTCGACCAGCGTCACCGAGCTGTTCTTGAACGTGTTGGCGTCGTCGCCATAGCTCCAGGACATGTAACGCACGCCCGTACCGATGCTGAGTCCCGCGAACGGGCCTGCCAGCGGCAGGGCGTAATTGCCCCACAGCGTCGCGGTGTGCGGAGGATTGCCGGACGGAAACTTGCCGATCGTCGTGCTGTCCGCGGCCTGCTTGGTCACCATGTCGAGATAGGTGTAGGACGAGGTGATGTCGAAGCCGCCGCCGATGCTCGCCAGCCCCTGCAATTCGAAGCCGCGGCTCTGGATCTCGCCACGCTGGACCGTCACGCCGGTGCCCGTCGTGACCAGGCCGCCATCCTGGGTCAGATCGAAGACCGCCGCGGTGATGAAGCTCTTCGTCCCCGGCGGCTGATACTTGACGCCGACCTCGGTCTGCTTGCCGGTGGTCGGCTTGAAGAAGGCGCCCGTCGGGTCGACACCGAGATTGGGGAAGAATGACGTCGAATAGGCGACGTAGGGCGCAACGCCGGAATCGAACACATAGGTCAGCCCGGCCCGCCCGCTATAGGCCTGATCGGACTGATTCTGCCGGGTCAGCGCGAACAGATCCTCGCCCGTGGTGCGGACCCAGTCGCTGCGGCCGCTCATTGTCAGGATCCAGCGATCGAGCCTGGCCTGATCCTGGATATACACACCGGACTGGGTTTGCCGCTGCTGCGTCGAGGACGAGATCGCCGGATCGGGAATGGATTCCGGCGCGTAGACCGGCGAGGCCACATTGAGATCGGAGACACCGAAGCCGAAGCCCTGCCTGTCGGTGAACTTCGATGCGGTGTAGTCGGTGCCGACCAGGAGCGTATGCTGCACCGGTCCGGTCGAGAGCTTGGCCTCGACCTGGTTGTCCATGATGGCCGATTGCAGCGTATCGTGAACCAGGCCGGTATAGCGCGAGACCACATTGCCCACGGGGGCGCCGAGAAAGCCGACATAGCGGGTGACCGCATCGACATCGACATAGCGGAACTTCTGGCGGACGGTGATGTCGTTGTTGAACGCGTGCTCGAACAGATAGCCGACGCGGCCCTGCTCCTGGTCGAGCGAATTGTAGGATGGGCTGCCGGTGAAAACGTCGGTGGCGGTGCCGGTGCCCGTGGAATAGGTGAACATCGATCCGGGCGTCTTCGACTTCTGATAGGAGCCGAGAATCGTCAGGGTCGTCGATTGATCCGGCTTCCAGGTGAAGGCAGGCGCGATGTAGGTCCTGTTATCCTTGCCGCCGGGCACGAACACGTTTGCGTCACGCATCACGCCGGTCAGCCGATAGGAAAACTGACCGTCGGCATCGACCGGGCCCGACAGGTCGAAATTGCCCTGAATGCGATCGCGATCGCCGAACACCGTCTGCACTTCGTGAAACGGCTGGCTGGTCGGCAGCTTGCTCTGGAGGTCGATCAGTCCGCCGGGGGAGCCGAGGCCATACAGTGCCGAGCTCGGTCCACGGACCACAGTGATGCTGTCGACCCCATAGGGCTCGGTCTTGAACACGCTGAGACCGGCTCCGACGAGGCGCAAGCCGTCGAGGTAGATGCCGTTGTAGGTGATGTCGAAGCCGCGGAGCGCGATCGCGTCGAAGCGCGGATCGAAGCCGGACGCATCGATACGGACGCCGGGTTCATAGCCAACCGCCTCCGTCAGCGACTGGACGGCACGATCATTGAGCTCCTTGCGCGTCACGACGGAGATCGACTGCGGCGTTTCGAGCAATGGTGTGTTGGTCTTGGTGCCAGCCGTGCTGTTGCCTGCGACATAGCTGCTCTCGCTCGACACATTGCCGCGACCGGCGCCGGTGTCGCGCGTGTTTTGATTTCTCGCTTGTGCGGGATTGGGATTGCGCTGCGCGCGGCCGCGCGGCGATTGCGACGCGCGCTGAACGGATTGGGTCCGCGGACGTGCCTGGTTCGGCGCCTCGACCGTGACGGCAGGCAACGGCGCCACCGACGAACCCGAATTGGTCGTGGAGGTCTGTGCGGCCGCCGGCGTTGCTTGCAGCACTACGCCAAGACCGGCGATACCAAGACTTGCCACGCCAAGACCGGCCTTCACCACCCGTTCCCAGCCGAACGTCTGTCCGTCGTTGCGCCGCATCGTCTTCCCCGAGTTCCGTCTTCAAAAGCAACTCGGGTGTAAGCAGATCGAGAAGTGCACCGCCTTTGCGGCTGTGCAAATCACCTTTGATTCCACATGGAGGCTTTCGAGACTGCAAACGGAGACTTCATCGCGAACGGCACAGACACATCGCGAAACATTTCGACAGGCGCGCAGTCCTCTCGCCGCTACTGGCAACGGCTCGGCGAATGGCCGAAACGCCTGCGGAACGCCGTCGCGAAATTGGCCGGATGGGCATAGCCGACCCGAAAGGCCGCCTCGGTGACCGACAACCGTTGATGAATCAGAAGCGCACGTGCGGCATCGAGTCGCCGGGCTCTCAAATAATCGATGGCGCTTTCGCCATACGCGATCTGGAATTTCTGGTTGAAGGACCGGCGGCTCAACCCGGCGTTCCGCGCCAGCTCGTCGATGCTCCAGGGGTAAGCGAGATCGGCATCCATCCGCTCCTTGACCGATTGCAACCGCATCCGCTGAAGATCGCCGGCAGGATCGACCTCGATCCGGCCGCGCTCGCCGAACAAGGCGTGGACGACGATCTCGGCGGCATGCGCCGACAGCAGCAGTTGCGCCGCGCTTCCGGCGACCGGCGGCGAGAACATTTCCGCAGCGACGGCCTGCACGCGCGGAGACGCCGTCAGACAGACGATGGCCGCACCGGCGTCATCGTTCTTGAACAACGCCCGAAACTCGTCTCCGAGTCCAAGCCCATCGATGGACGCCTGCGGAAGCGCGAGACCGATCGCGGGACACGCGTTACACCGCACCGCGCGTGTTGCAGCGGGGACTTTACGCACGGCAATGGCCGTCATCTGCCTGTCACCGACGGGCGCGCGCGTCAGAATGCCGCGGCTTGCCGTATCCTCGAACGCAACAGAGATGAACAGGCCCGGCGCGACGATCGCGGGCCCCTCGGGGTCGGCTCGAAACTCACCTCTGACAAACACGCAGCCCGGGAAATCCAGCCATTGACCTTCTATTGAAGCCCCTCGCTGTGCGGAACCGATCTCGTCTCCAGGCTGTCCGGCAATCTGATTGTAAAAGTCCCGCATCGCACCCGCTTACGCCGCGGCTTCTTTGACCGCTGGCGGCGGCGCACTCAAGACCTCTGCGCGCAGTTTGGAGAGCTTCGAAACTGAAGTTGGCTCGCTCCGGCCGTGCACATGCGGCAGATCGGCGCAGACGATGGATCAGCGGACGTTCAGATGCCCAGATATTTGTGCTGGAGATCCGGCTCGGCCATCAGCTGGTCCGAGGTGCCGCTCCACACCGTCTTGCCGCGCTCGATGATGTAGTGGCGGTCGCAGATGCGGGCGAGATGGTCGACATTCTTGTCGACGACCAGGATCGACTGCCCGCGACTCTTGAGCAGCGACAGACAATTCCAGATTTCTTCGCGGATCAGCGGCGCCAGGCCTTCGGTCGCTTCGTCCAGAATCAGAAGCTTGGGGTTGGTCATCAGCGCGCGGCCGATAGCGAGCATCTGCTGCTCACCGCCGGAGAGCTGGTTGCCCATGTTGGCGGCGCGTTCGGCGAGGCGCGGAAACATCACGTAGATCGCGGCCAGCGTCCAGGGATTGGGGCTGCCGAAGCGATCGGCGGCGGCCGCGACCAGATTTTCGCGCACGGTGAGGTTCGGGAAGATCTGCCGTCCCTCGGGGACGAGGCCGACGCCCAGCTTCGCGATCCGGTACGATGGAAGCTCCCTCACCTCGGCCCCCGCAAAACGGATCGTACCCGATCGTGCCGGCGTGAGGCCCATGATGGAGCGTATGGTGGTGGTCTTGCCCATGCCGTTGCGGCCCATCAGCGAGACCATCTCGCCCGGCTTGATCGACAGCGACAGGCCGAACAGCACCTGGCTGAGGCCGTAACAGGTCTCGATGCCGTCGACGTCGAGCAGCGTGTCAGCCACCACTTTTTCAGCCATGGTGCGTCACCACATGCTGGTCGCCGAGATAGGCGCGCTTGACGTCCTCGTTTTGACGGATCGCGGCCGGATCGCCGGAGGCGATAACGCGGCCATAGACCAGCACCGTGATACGATCGGCCAGCGCGAACACCGCCGGCATATCGTGCTCGACCAGCACGATCGAGACCTCTTTGCGCAGCTCCTGGAGCAACTTCACCATGCCCTGGGATTCGGTGACGCCGAGGCCGGCCATCGGCTCGTCGAGCAACAGCAGTTTCGGCTTGCTCGCGAGCGCGACCGCAAGCTCGATCTGGCGGCGCTCGCCGTGGCTGAGCCGGGATACCAGCACATCGGCGCGATGAGCCAGCCCCACGCGGTCGAGCGCGGCGTGCGCGGCATCGCGCAGACCCTTTTCCTTGCGCGCATTGCCAAAGAAGCGGAACGAGTGGCCTGCATGCGCCTGCGCCGCCAGCGCGACATTGTCGGCGGCGGTGAAGTCGAGCAGCAGCGAGGTGATCTGGAACGAACGCGCCAGGCCCAGCGCGCAGCGGCGATAGGCCGGCAGGTAAGTAATATCGCGACCGCCGAGCGAGACGTTTCCGGAATGCGGTTCGAGATGACCTGTCAGTTGGCTGATCAGCGTGGTCTTGCCGGCGCCGTTCGGACCGATGATGGCGTGCAACTCGCCGGCCGCGACGTCGAGCGAGACATTGTCCGTCGCAACGATGCCGCCGAAGCGGCGCACCAGCTTTTCGACACGGAGCAAGGGTTCAGCCACGGCCAGCCCTCCCGAGCATGCCCATGATGCCACCGCGCCCGAACAGCACGATCAACAGCAGCAGCGGCCCCATGATCAGCGCCCAATATTCGGTGATCTGCGACAGAAACTCTTCCAGCAGCAGGAACACCACCGTGCCCATGACGGGGCCGAACAGCGTGCCCATGCCGCCAAGGATCACCATCACCATGAGGTCGCCGGAGCGGGTCCAGTACATCACGGCCGGACTGACGAAATCGGTGTTGTTGGCAAGCAGCGCGCCGGCGAGGCCGCACATCGTGCCGGATATGACGAAGCAGACCAGCTGATAGCGTTTCGCCGGAAAGCCGATCGCCTGCATGCGCTGCTCGTTGGAGCGCAGGCCCTGCAAGACGAGGCCGAAGCGCGAATTGACGATGCGCCAGATCAGGAAGATGACCGCAAACAGGCAGGCGAGGCAGAGATAGTAGAACTGCGTGCGATTGCCGAGATTGATCAACCCGGAGAAGTCGCTGCGCTTGTAGACGGTGAGACCGTCATCGCCGCCGTAACGCGCCAGCCCCGAGGCGACGTAATAGGCCATCTGCGCAAACGCCAAGGTGATCATGATGAAATAGACGCCGCGGGTACGCAAAGAGAGCGCGCCGATGACGAGTGCGTAGATCGCGGAGGCCGCGATCGCGACCGGGAACTGGATGAATCCGCTTCCGACGCCCTCCTGCGCGAGCATGCCGACCGCGTAGCCGCCGATACCGAGATAGGCGGCGTGGCCAAAACTCATCATGCCGCCAAAACCCATGATGAGGTTGAGGCTCGCGGCCGCCAGCGCCAGGATGACGATGCGGGTGAACAGCGTCAGGATGAAGATATTGCCGGAGAGCTGCGAATAGAGCGGCAGCAGCACGAGGCCGGCCAGCAAAAGGACCGTGACGGCCTTGCTCAGAGTGAAAGCCTTCATCGTCGGTTGGCCGGAAACAGCCCCTCCGGCCGCACCACCAGCACGATCGCCATCAGCAGATAGATCAGCATGGACGACAGCGCGGGTGCGGCGGTGGAGGCGGCGGCGCCGCTCAGCACCTGCCGCAACAGTTGGGGCAGGAAGGCGCGGCCGAGCGTGTCGATCATGCCGACGAAGATCGCGGCGAGGAACGCGCCGCGGATCGAGCCGATGCCGCCGATGACGATGATGACGAAGGCAAGGATCAGGATGTTCTCGCCCATGCCGATCTGCACGGTGAGGATCGGCGCCTGCATCAGGCCCGCGAGCCCCGCAAGCGCGGCGCCAAGTCCGAACACCAGCGTGTAGAGCAGCTTGATGTTGATGCCGAGCGCACCGATCATCTCACGGTTGGAGGCGCCGGCGCGGATCAGCATGCCGATGCGGGTGCGCATCACGCCGAGATAGAGCAGCAGCGCGACGAGCAGCGCCACGACGATGATGGCGAGGCGATAGGCGGGATAGTGAATGCCGGGCAGGATCGGCACCGGCACGGTGAGCCAGGCCGGCAGCGGCAGCGCAAGGCCCGCAGGACCCCAGATCAGCCGCACCGCTTCATTGAAGAACAGGATCAGGCCGAAGGTCGCGAGCACGTGGTCGAGATGGTCGCGCCCATACAAGTGCCGCAGCGCCGACATTTCGAGCACGATGCCGAGCACCAGCGTGGCGCCGAGCGCCAGCAGCGCGCCGAGCAGGAAGCTGCCGGTCCACGCCGCGAACGTCGCGGCGAAATAGGCGCCCATCATGTAGAGCGAGCCGTGCGCGAGGTTGACGAGATCCATGATCCCGAACACCAGCGTCAGACCGGCAGCGAGCAGGAACAGCAACAGGCCGAACTGCAATCCGTTCAGGAACTGTTCGACGACGAGCAGCATCAAAACTCTTTCAGGCGCACGCGGTGTCGCGCCGATGTTCGAACACGGTCGCCATCAGTGAAAGAGCTCCCCCTGCCTCTACAAGGCGGAAAAATGGGTAATGGCAGTATCGTTCCGAGGCAAGAGCGATTCGACACCAAACATGCACTTTGTTGCATGCCGGTGCATGCGATCGAAATTGAGCGTGCAAGAAAGCTGCCGTGCAGGATGGGGCAACCTGCCGCACCCAAACGATCACCCTCCCCCCGGCAGGCCGGAGGGAGGGTGCGACTGTCGCCGGAATGAGAGAGGCGCGTCTAGAGCCCCATTCCGATGAAATCGGAATAAGGCTCTAGATTTTATTTTGACGCGTTTTCTAGATGCGAACCGGTCTCCACTTCGCTCGAAAACGCTTTAGTGCGACGTCACCCGCCGGGGAAAATCGTCCGGCTCGGCAAGCACGCTGTTGGCCGTTGAAGCCTCAAGCGCCGCCATCCGGAACAGATAGGCGAGCGTCGCCAATCCGGTTTCTTCCGCCATCTGCGCCAGCTCGAGCGCCATGTCGGACATATAGCCGAGATTCTCGTCCTTGGTCTGCGCCATGATCTGGCTGTCCCGCATCATGTTCGACATCTCAGGCGCTCTTTCGTTGCGCGGCAAGGCCGCAGAGGTTGGCACGGGCGACGGCGTCCACACGCGGCCCGTCATGGCGTACGACATTCTGCATCCCGATACGGTCACGGACGATATCGAGCGATTCCTGACGGACCTCGATGGTCGCCGCCATGGTCCAGGACTCCTCGATCAGCGACGGCAATCCGAGTGGGGTGACGACGAAGCCGATGTCGTGGAAGCGCGGCAACCACCAGGTCTCCATGACGAGGCAGAGGCGCTCGATCCCCTGATCGAGACAGAACTCCTGCGCCGCCGCCATCAATTGCAGATTAAACGCGCCATCGCGGCGCTCGCGCGACACGAAGAAGCGCGACCACTCCCAGATCAGCGGATCCGAAGGACAGCCTCGCACCGCAGCCAGATGCGGGAAGACCTCGCTCATCATGGTCGGCTTGGTGGTCGGGTACAGGCGATAGCCGCCGAGCACACGACGGTTTTCGAGAGCCAGCAGGTAAATCGCATCGTCATTGTCGTAGGCGTCGATCTCGCGGCCGTCGGGCTTGCGCAACGCCTCCCATTTCCGCTCTTCGACGAAAATCTCGTGGCGCATCTTGAAATGTTGCTCGAGGACATCCTCGTACAGATGCCGGTTAACGGCAGAAATCACATGAATCATTTATTCCCCCATCGCTCGAAATAATGGGGAATCCTCGTGGAAAACGGCCACACCGACTATTGGGAAATTTCCCAGTAGCCGCGGATTTCAGGGATTGATGATTCTTTGGCGGATCGCGAGCGCAACCGCATGCGTGCGGTTGACGGCGCCAAGCTTGCGCGCGGCAGTTGCAAGATGCTCTTCTGCGGTGCGTTGCGTGATGTGCAGGATCTCGCCGATTTCCCAGGCCGACTTGCCCTGCGAGGCCCAGGCGAGCACCTCGCGCTCGCGCGGGGTAAGCCGCGCCGAAGGATGCCGCGCAGGCGCAAGCAGGCGGCGGATGTGCTCGAAGCCATACATCGCGATCAGGTGCAGCGCGGGCTTGCTGCGGACGTTGAGATCGAGATTGACGCCCCCGAGCGAAACGCCGGCTTCATAGCCGGTCAGGCCGTGGATCGGCACCACGAAACCGCGCGACATGCGGAAATCGGCGGCGCGCCGCATCACTTCGGCGGCCCCCGGTTCGAACTCCGCATCGAAGGGAGCTTCCGACCATTCGAAGGGATTCACCGTCTGCCGGCACTTCCGGATCACGGGGTCGACCCGGTCGTAGCTCTTCTCCGTGTAGAGACTGAACCACTCCGCCGGCCAGCGCTTGGCGAGCACCATCTGAGCGAAACGCTGATCGGGATTCGGCAAACCGGTGACGATGATGTGCTCGAAACCGTATCGGTTGAACGCGGTGGCAAGCGCGTCCATGGCGTCCGGAACCTTGGTATAGGCTCCCAACCCCTCGATGAAGTCGAGCGCCTCCCGGCCATAATCCACGGCGGACATCGGTGCGTTTCCTGACCCTCGCGGCCCGGTATAGCACGTCTCTGGGGACCGCCTCAATTCACCGCTTCCGTAATTTTCCGGTATCCCATTGACGCCGAAGGTTTAATCTACTTGTGGAAGAAGCGACGTCAAGTTACACCTATGGCGTCTGAAGCGGGAAAATCACGATGGAAGACGAGGACATCGCCCTCAACAGCGTGCTCGGCCTGGAGCTCAATCGCGTGTTTTTCGCCGTCTGCGAAACCGCAAACAAGCAGAAGATCATCGAGTTTGCGCGCAAGGTGCTGGAGAGCGAGCGCCCCAAGCTGGTCGACAGCGTTTCGCCCGAGGGCCCGGCCGGCTAGACCGTAGTTGCAGTCAACGACGCCGATGAACCGATCGCGCGACGCTGCAGCCTTTTCATTCGAACGCGCTGATTTTCAGTCGAAACCATCTGACGGCGATTGACCCTTTCCTTTACGGGAAGGGTTTATGAACGCGGCCGCGCTCGTGCCCGGACGCCGCGCAGCAACGCCGAGCGCGTTGCAGCGCGTCCGGGGCACGAGACCGACTTGCCCGAGGCCGACACCCACAAGCCACTGGCTGACATCACGGCTCTCGTGAGATGATCGCGGCCACGATCCTCTTTCGGATACCCTATTCATGATGACGCTGCGCCAGGTTGAAGTGATCCGTGCCGTGATGGTGACGGGCACCATCGGCGGCGCGGCGAAGCTGCTCAACGTCTCGGCGCCGGGGATCAGCCGGCTCGTCAAGTACACCGAGCGCTCGCTCGGCATCCGCTTCTTCCAGCGCCAGAACGGCCGCTATTTCCCGACGCCGGAAGCCGAAAACATCTTCGAGCAGATCAACGGCGTCTACAAGAAGGTCGACGATCTCTCCGAGCTCATCTCCAAGATCGGCCGCGGCGGATTGTCGGAGCTGCGCATCGGCTCGGTCCCGAGCATCTCGCAGGTGATGGTGCCGCGCGCGATCGAGCGCGTCCGGCGACGCTATCCCGATCTCGGCATCGACATCAACATCCTCAAGATCGAGGAAGCCATCGACTATCTCATGCTCGGCCGCGGCGAGTGCGTGGCGATGAGCTACCGTCTGGAGCATTCCGGGCTCGACTTCATGCCGCTTGCCTCAGGTGAGCTCTATTGCATCGTGCCGCCGGGCCACGAGCTTGCCGGCCGCAAGCAGATCTCCGCCGCCGAGATGACCCGCTATCCGCTGATCGGCATCGACCCCAACGATCCCTACGGCCGGATCATGGCCGAGATCTTCGCGCGCAACCGGCTCGACTACAACATCACCATCCGCGCGCGGTTCGGCACCACGGTCTGCGCGCTGGTGAAGGCGGGGCTCGGCATCGCCATCATCGACCAGTTCACGGTGGCCCATGGCGGCTATCCCGGGATCGAGCTGATCAAGATCACCGAGCCAACGCGGTTCGATACCTATATCGCGGTCAAGCGCGGTGCGCCGCTGTCGCTTCATGTCGAGCATTTCATCGAATCCCTGCGCGCCGAGATGCGCGCGGTGGAGCCGTCCCGCGGCAACGGCAAGGCTGCCCCGGCACGGGCGCGGAAGAAATAACATGATGTTAGGTTTGCCCGATAAATGGGTAATTGTGTTAGGCAGGGGAAAGACTATCGTCGGACCTGCAAGTCCCCTTGGAATTGCGCGGATTTCTCCGCTAATGGCCGGGATCGAACGCTCCCAACGAGACGATAGCCAATCATGTCCAAGCGCGGATACGCTGCCAGCAAGAAGCTTCTCACCGGCCTGATCGGAGCACCGATCGCGCATTCCGCCTCCCCCGCCATGCACGAGCGCGCCGCCGAGGCGCTGGGCCTGCGCGGTCATTATCAGCTCATCGAGGTGGCCGGCGCCGACCAGGCCGGGCTTGCCATGATGCTCGAAGGCGTGCGGCGCCTGGGCTTTGCCGGCGTCAACGTCACCTTTCCCTACAAGGAGGCGGTGGTCCCCTTGCTCGACGAGCTGGCGCCGGGTGCGGCCGCCATCGGGGCGGTCAACACCGTGGTCGTCAGGGATAACAGGCTGATCGGCCACAACACCGACACGACGGGCTTTGCGCGCGCCGTGGCGCCACTGCTGGCGTCCACCGGAAACGCGGTCGCGGTGATCGGCACCGGCGGCGTCGGCAAGGCGATCGCCTTTGCGCTGGCGAGCCTCGAGGTCGCCGACCTCCGCATCTTCGACAGCGAGCCGGCCCGCGCCGAAAAACTCGCCGTGCTGCTTGCCAAACAGGGTGGCGCCAAGGTGACTTCAAGGGTGGCCGCAAGCGTCGAGGACGCGCTCGATGGTGCAACCGGCCTCGTCAACGGCACGCCGGTCGGCATGCTGCCGAACCGGGGCATCCCGGTCCCGGCCACGCTGCTGCGCGACAATCTGTGGGTCGCGGACGCCGTTTATTCGCCGCTGATCACGCCGCTGCTGGCCGCGGCGCAAGCCAAGGGCGCACGGATCATGACCGGCCGGGAGCTTGCGATCTATCAGGCCGCCGACGCCTTCGAGCTGTTTACCGGCCTTGCTCCATCGACCGACGTGATGGGGGAGGCTTTCGACGAAGTGATGGCGGCACGAAGCTCGACCTATCACGCAGCGTAACCGAAGCGGCCGGACACAAGGCCGCGGACACCGTCAACCACATCGGAGGAGACACCATGAAATCGACTTTGCTGGCGGGCGCCCTGCTTGCCTTCGCGACTGCAACCAGCGTCCATGCCCAGGCGATCAAGCTTGCCGACGTCGCCGAACTGTCGGGCGGCGGCGCCACCGTCGGCACCAACTGGAAGAACGGCATCGACCTCGCGATCGAGGAGATCAACGCCAAGGGCGGCGTGCTCGACCGCAAGCTCGAGGTCACCCACGCCGACTCGCAGTCCAATCCCGGCGTGGCCCGCGCGCAGGTGCAGAAGGCGCTCGACGCCGAGCCCTATGTGCTGCTCGGGCCCGGCTATTCCGGCTCGGTGAAAGTAACCGCGCCGCTCGCAGCCGAAGCCGGCATCGCGCAGATCATGGGCGGCGAAGCCGCCGAGCTGACGCAGGCCGGTAACAAATTCCTGTTCCGCACGTCTTTCGGCCAGCAATCCTCGATGCCGAAAGTGGCCAAATACATCCACGACGACATGAAGGCGAAGACCGTCGCGGTGGTCTGGGTCAACAATGATTTCGGCCGCGGCGGCCGCGACGTCGTGGTCAAGGAGCTCGACCGCCTCGGCTCCAAGGTCGTCGCCGATCTCTCGACCGAAGCGGGCCAGGCCGATTTCGCCGCCGACGTCGGCAAGATCAAGGCGGCCAATCCCGACGCCGTGTTCGTCTATTTGAACGAGGAAGAGAGCGCGCGCATCCTCAAGGAGCTGAAGCGCCAGGGCGTCAACGCGCCGCTGATGGGCGAGACCACGCTGATCGGCCAGAAAGTGATCGAGCTCGCCGGCGACGCCGCCAACGGCGCGCGCGGCCATGTCGGCCTCACCACCGACGCGCCCGTCGACCTGATCAAGGCGTTCCGCGACAAGTTCTCCAAGAAGTACAATTACGTCCCCGACCATAACGGCCTGAAGGGCTACCTCGCCGTCTACATGGTGAAGGCCACCACGGAGAAGATGGGCAAGGTCGACAGCAAGGCGTTCGCCGACACGCTGCACGGCCTCACCATCAAGGCCGCGGACGAGCCCGGCATCCTGATGGACGTCACCTTCAGCGACACCGGCGACATCGACCGCCAGAGCTTTCTGGTCGAAGTGGTCGAAGGCAAGCAGGTCGTGAAGCAGGTGCTGCCGAAGGTGAAGTGAGATAGAGCGGAGCAAGCGCCTCGTCCTTCGAGACGACCGCTTTCAGCGGTCTCCTCAGGATGAGGCTGAACTTGCTGCGGAGCGCATGGTCCTGCAACCGCGCACTCCACCCTCATCCTGAGGGCCCGCCAAAGGCGGGCGTCTCGAAGGATGTGCCGCGGGGAGGCTGCCGCAACGACCTTGGCGCTTTCGCAGGAGGAAAGCGGGAAACGATAGAGGGGAAAATGTCCAACCTAATCGATCTTCTGGTCGCGGGACTGGCCACCGGCGCGATCTATGCGCTGGTCGCGGTCGGCTTCACGCTGCTGTGGCAAACCTCGCAGACGATCAATTTCGCGCAGGGCGAGTTCGTGATGCTGCCGGCGTTCCTGATGCTGGCGGCCATGCATGTTGGCGCGCCGTTCTGGCTCGCGATCATTCTCGGCATCCTGCTCTCGATGATCCTGCTCGGCCTCGCCTTCAAGATGCTGCTGGTCGATCCGATGATGCGCCATGGCGTGCTGCCGCTGGCGATCGCCACCATGGCGCTGGCGATCGGCCTCAAGGAAGCCGTCAAGCAGTTCTTCAGCGCCGAAGCCTCGCCCTTCCCCTCGATCGTGCCGACCGGTGACATTTCCATCCTCGGCCACGCGGTGTCGCTGCAAAGCATCGGCGTCCTCGTCGTTGCCATCGTTGCCGTGTTCGGCCTGACCGCGCTGCTGAACCGCACCTCGCTCGGCCATCAGATGCAGGCAGCGGCGCAGAACCCGACCGTGGCGCGCATCATCGGCGTCCCGGTCGAGCGCATGATCCTGCTGACCTTCCTGATCAACGCCTTCCTGGTCGCGCTGGCCTCGCTGCTGATTACGCCGATCTATCTCGCAAAATTCTCATCTGGCGAGGTGCTGGGCCAGGCGGCTTTCATCGCGGCGATCGTCGGCGGCTTCAACCAGGTGCGCGGCGCGATTGCCGGTGGCCTGTTGATCGGCGTGCTCGACAACCTCGCGGCCGCCTATGTCTCGACGCAGTACCGCGCCGCGGTGCCGATGATCTTCCTGATTGCCGTCATCCTGTTCCGGCCGCAGGGCCTGCTCGGCCGCGCCGAGGAGCGCACCGTATGAGCGGCTTCGCCAAACCGTTGAAGATCGCGCTCGGCCTTGCCGTCATCGCCGGCCTGATCATCGTGCCCATGAACTTCAACCGCTACGGCCTGTTCATCCTGAGCCAGTGGGCGGTGATGAGCATCGCCGCGATGGGGCTCAACCTCACGCTCGGCTATGCCGGCCAGGTGTCGCTGGCGCAAGGCGCCTTCGTCGGCATCGGCGCCTATGCGGCAGCGATCATGACCACGCATGGCTGGCCGCTGCCGGCGGCGATCGTGGTCGCGATCGCCTTGAGCTTCGCGGTCGGCTGGGTGCTCGGCTATCCCGCGCTCCGCGTGCAGCACCACTATCTCGCCTTCGTCACGCTCGCCTTCTCCACCCTCGCCTTCCTGGTGTTCCGCAACGAGAGCTGGCTCACCGGCGGCATCTACGGCATCTCCAACATTCCGCGGCCGCATGTCTTCGGGATTGCGACTAACAAGCCACTGCCGTTCTATTACGTCTGCCTCGGCTCGCTCGCGATCGTGTCGCTGGCGGTGTGGTGGCTGATCCGCTCGCCCTGGGGCCGCGCCTTCATGGCGCTGCGCGAAAATCCGCTGCGCGCGCAATCGCTCGGCATCGACACGCGACGCTACACGCTGATGGCGTTCGCGATCGGCTCGGCGCTCGGCGGCGTCGCCGGCGCGCTCTATGCGCCGCTGACGCAGTACATCGATCCCGTCCCGTTCAACCTGTCGCTCTCGCTCGACCTGCTGATGATGGTCATCGTCGGCGGCGCCGGTTTCTTCCTGGGCCCGTTCCTCGGCGCGATGATCGCGGTGCTCTTGCCGGAATGGCTGCGCTTCACCGAAGGCTATTACCTGATGATCTACGCGGTCGCGGTGATGGGGCTTCTGATCTGGTCGCCGACCGGCATTCTGGGAATTCTCGACCGTTATCTCGCCGAACGCCGCACCAAGGCCGCGTCGGCGTTACGCGCGGTCGCGAAGTCACGGCTGGAGACGGCGCAATGAGCGCGGTCCTCGAAGTCACCGACATCAAGAAGAACTTCGGCGGCATCAGCGCCGTCGACGGCGTCTCCTTCGACGTCCGGGAGGGCGAAATCCTCGGCCTGATCGGCCCGAACGGCTGCGGCAAGTCCACCTTGTTCAATTGCATCCTCGGCCAGCTCACGCCATCCGGCGGCGAGGTCAAGCTCGACGGCAAGGTCGTCACCGGCCTGCGCCCCGCGGAGCTGAACAAGCTCGGCGTCAGCCGTACTTTCCAGCTCCTGCAGGTCTTCCCGAAACTCTCGGTGCGCGAAAACCTGATCCTTGCGGGACAGGAGCACCAGGGCAGCATGGCCTCGCGCCTGGTCGGCCGCTCCGATGCCGGGCTGACCGACGCCGCCAACCAGATGATCGGCTTTTTCAAGCTCGATCATCTCGCCGCAGAGCCCGCCGGCGGCCTCTCCTACGGCCAGCAGAAGCTGCTCGATGCCGCGATGGCGTTCATGGGCGGCCCGCGCCTGGTGCTGCTCGACGAGCCCGCCGGCGGCGTCAATCCGTCGATGCTAACGGATCTGAAGGAGCGGCTGGTCGCGATCAACCGCGAGAAGAACGCGACCTTCGTCGTCATCGAGCACAACATGGAATTCGTGATGTCGCTGTGCTCGCGCGTGATGGTGATGGCCGAAGGCAAGGTGCTGGCGATGGGGCGGCCGGACGAGGTGCGCAAGAATCCGGCCGTGATCGAAGCCTATCTGGGACATTAGACCATGAGCGACCCGATCCTCTCGGTTCACAATCTCGTCGGCGGCTACGGCAAGATGACGATCTTGAACGGCACCACCTTCGCCGTGCCGCAGGCGACGATCACGACCATCATCGGCCCGAACGGCGCCGGCAAGTCCACGGTGTTCAAGGCGATCTTCGGCCTGCTCAAGCTGCGCGACGGCAAGATCAGCTTTGCCGGCCGCGACGTCACCAATTTGAGCCAGCGCGCGCTGCTCAATGCCGGCATCTGCTATGTGCCGCAGGGCCGCAACATCTTCCCGGAACTGTCGGTGCGCCACAATATCGAGCTCGGCGGCGTGTCCGCGGGCAAGGGCATCGACCTGCCCACGCGGATCGAAGCCGCGCTCGACCTGTTCCCGGCGCTGCGCCGGAAGTCGACGCAGCAGGCCTCCACGCTGTCGGGCGGCGAGCAGAAGCAGCTCGAGATTGCGCGCTCGCTGCTGCTCGAACCGAAGCTGGTGCTGATCGACGAGCCCTCGATCGGGCTGTCGCCGCTGATGGTGCAGCAGACGTTCGACATCCTCAAGAGCCTGCGCGACCGCGGCGTCACCATCCTGATGATCGAGCAGAACGCGCGCTCGGCGCTGGAGATTTCCGACATGGGCATCGTGCTCGAACTCGGCCAGACCCGCATGGTCGACGGCGCGAAGCGCATCCTGAACGATCCCCGGATCGGACAGCTCTTCCTCGGCGGCGCTATGGAGGAGACCGCCGCATGAGCGCGCAATTGCGCATCGGTGTCGCCGGCGCCGGCCAGATCGGCCGCCGCCATATCGAATTGATCGCGGCATCGCCAGATTGCGCATTATCGGGCATTGCCGACCCCACGCCCGCCGCGAAGGACTATGCGCAGTCACGAGGCGTGCCCTGGTATGCCGACTATGGCGCGCTGCTGGAGCAGGACAAGCCCGACGGCCTCATCATTGCCTCGCCGAACAATCTGCATTTGCCGATGGCACTCGATTGCGTCGCGACGGGCGTGCCTGCGCTGATCGAAAAGCCGGTGACCGATACGGTTGCCAACGCGCAGCGGCTTTGCGCCGCCGTCAAGCGAACCGGCGTGCCGATGCTGGTCGGCCATCACCGCCGGCACAATCCGATCATCAAGGCCGCGCGCGAGGCGGTGGCGAACGGCAGGCTCGGCGAGCTCACCGCCGTGGTCGGACTTTGGCTACTCAGAAAGCCCGACGATTATTTCGAGGTGGCCTGGCGCCGCGAGCAGGGCGGCGGGCCGCTGCTGATCAACCTCATCCACGATATCGACAATTTACGCTTCATCTGCGGCGAGATCGCCGAGGTGCAGGCGCTCACCTCGAACAAGGCGCGCGGCTTTGCCGTCGAGGATACCGCAGCGCTGCTGCTGCGCTTCGCCAGTGGTGCACTGGGAACGGTGACCGTGTCGGACGCAACGCCGGCGCCGTGGAGCTGGGAGCTCACGTCCGGCGAAAACCGTGCATACCCGAAGCAGGATCAGCCCTGCTACATCTTCTCCGGCACGGCGGGATCGCTGTCGGTGCCGAATATGGAGCTGTGGTCCTATGCAGAGCAGCCCGGCTGGTACGCGCCATTGTCGCGCCAGATCGTTGCACCGCCCGCCTTCGATCCGCTGGTCGAGCAGCTTCGGCATTTCTGCGCGGTCATCGAGGGCCGCGAACCACCACTGACCTCGGCCGAAGACGCGATGGGCACGCTCGCTGTCGTCGAAGCCGTCAGCGCGGCCGCGCGCACGAGCCAGAAGATATCGCCGGGCCACATCATGGAGCAGGCAGCATGAACAAGCGATCAATCGCGACGGTCTCTCTCTCGGGGGCGCTGGACGAAAAGCTCCGCGCCATCGCGTCCGCCGGATTCGACGAGGTCGAGATCTTCGAGAACGATTTGCTGTCGTTCGGCGCAGGTCCGCGCGACATCGCAAAGCTCTGCGGCGATCTCAATCTCAAGATTTGCGCGTTCCAGCCGTTCCGCGATTTCGAGGGCATGCCGGAGCCGCAGCGTGCGCGCAATTTCGCCCGTGCGGAGCGCAAGTTCGACCTGATGCAGGAGCTCGGCACCGACCTGCTGCTGATCTGCTCCAACGTCTCGCCGGCATCGCTCGGCGGCATCGACCGCGCCGCGGATGATTTTCGCGAGCTCGGCGAGCGCGCGGCCAAGCGCGGCTTGCGCGTCGGTTACGAGGCGCTGGCCTGGGGCCGCCACGTCAACGACTATCGCGACGCCTGGGAGATCGTGCGCCGCGCCAATCATCCCGCGATCGGCGTCATCCTCGACAGCTTTCACGCGCTGGCCCCCGGCTTTCCGGTGCGTGCGATGGCCTCGATCCCCGGCGACAAAATCTTTCTGGTGCAGCTCGCGGACGCACCGAAGCTCGAGCTCGACATCCTCTCGTGGAGCCGGCACTTCCGCTCCTTCCCCGGTCAGGGCGACCTGCCGGTCGGCGAATTCATGCAGGCCATCGCGGCGACCGGCTATGCCGGGCCGCTGTCGCTGGAAATCTTCAACGATCAGTTCCGGGCAGGCTCCGCCGCGCAGACCGCGATCGACGGTCTTCGCTCGCTGATCCTGCTGGAGGACCAACTTGCACCGGACTGGCCAAAACTCATCAGCGAGCCGCTGGCGCCGAAGGCCAGAAGCAACGGTACGGGATTCATCGAGTTTGCCGTCAACGAGACCAAGGCCGGCGAGCTCGCTCACTTGCTCGCACAGCTCGGCTTCCGCAAGACCGGCAAACACCGCAGCAAGGCGGTGGAGCGCTGGTCGCAGGGTAAGGTCGAGCTCGTGATCAATTGCGAGACCGACGGTTTTGCGCATTCCCACTACGTGACGCACGGCCCCGGCGTCTGCGCGATCGCGCTTGATGTCGACAATGCGGGCCTTGCCATGCAGCGCGCCGAGACGTTGAAGACGCGCACCTTCTATCAGCCGGTCGGACCGGGCGAGCTGGAGATCCCTGCAATCCACGGCGTCGGCGGCAGTCTGCTCTATTTCCTCGATCAGGCCGGCAAGAACTGGGACACGGATTTCGAGCCCGTCACTGGCAATGCCGACAAGGACGTCCTGCTCGCCGTCGATCACATCGCGCAATCGATGCCCTATGACGAGATGCTGTCCTGGCTCTTGTTCTACACGGGCATCCTCGATCTGAAGCGCCTGCCGCAGATGGAGATCGCCGACCCCCGCGGCCTCGTGCAGAGCCAGGCCGTCGTCAACGGCGACCAGAGCCTGCGCTTCGTGCTCAACGGCTCCTCCGCCAACCGCACGCTGCCGGCGCGCTTCATCTCCGAGTTCTTCGGCTCGGGCGTGCAGCACGTCGCGTTCTCGTGCCGCGACATTTTTGCCGCGGTCGCGGAGATGCGCCAGCGCGGCGCGGATTTCCTGGATATTCCTGATAATTACTACGACGACATCGAGGCCAAATACGACCTCGCGCCCGAATTGATGGCGCAGCTGCGCGCCAACCACATCCTTTATGACCGCGAGGGCGACGGCGAATTCTTCCAGGTCTACACGCACATCTTCGATGAGCGGTTCTTCTTCGAGATCGTCGAGCGGAGGGCTTATCAGGGCTTCGGCGCGGCAAATGCCGGGATCAGGCTGGCGGCGCAAGCCCGCGAAGTGCGGCCGGTGAGTATGCCAAGGGTATAAGCTCTACCCGCGCCGTCATTGCGAGCGCAGCGAAGCAATCCAGAGCCTTTCCTCAGAGGGATTCTGGATTGCTTCGCTGCGCTCGCAATGACGGTGGATAGATTTGAGAGCCCTCTCCCCGTTTTGCGGGGAGAGGGAGAAACCTCACTTCATCGCGCATTTGTCGTGGAAGCGATCCTGGTCGTTCTCCACGATGGTCGCGACGGTCTTCAGCGAGAGCTGGCCCTCGGCGTCCTTCACCACGTCCTGGAGATAGAAGTTCTGCACCGGGATGTGGTTCTTGCCGTATTTGAACGGACCACGCAGCGACTTGAAGTTGGCCTTTTCCATCTCGGCCTTCATCGCGTCCTTCTTGCTGGTGTCGCCCTTCACCGCGACCACCGCGCTGTTGATCAGCTGGGCCGCGTCATAGGCCTGCGCGCCGTAATAGGTCGGACGCAAATTCGTGTACTTCTTGCGGTAGTCGGCGACGAAGCGCTTGTTCTGCTCGTTGGGGAGATCATTGACCCACTCCTGCGCGCCGGGCACCCCTAACGCGTTCTCCTTCTGCAGCGGCAGCGAGAGCTCGTCGATGGTGAAGGCGGTGTAGAGCGGCATCGTGCTCTTCAAGCCCGCCTGCGCATATTGATTGAGGAACTGCACGCCGGCAGCGCCCGGATAGAATACGAAGATCGACTCCGCACCCGAGGCACGCGCCTTGGAGAGTTCGGCGGAGAAGTCGAGCTGGCTCGGCCAGACCGTGTATTCCTCGCCCTTGACCTCCCCCTTGAACGTGCTCTTCACGCCCGCGAGCATGTCCTTGCCGGCCGCGTAATTCGGGCCGATCAGAAACACGCTCTTGACGCCCTTCTGGTTCATGTAGAGGCCCATGGCGGCGGGCGTCTGGTCGTTCTGCCAGGAGGTCGAGAACACGTAAGGCGAACAGAGATCGCCCGCGAGCTGCGACGGACCGGCATTGGCCGAGATCAGGAAGGTCTGCGAATCCACCGCGGTCTTGAGCGAGGCCAGCAGCACGTTCGACCAGATATAGCCGACGATGAAATCGACCTTGTCGGACTGCACCAGCTTCTCGGTCTTCTGCTTGCCGACATCGGGCTTCTGGCCGTCGTCCTCGTAGATCACCTCGACCGGCTTGCCGTCCATCTTGCGGCCGATGTGGTCGAGCGCGAGCTCGAACGAGTTGCGCATGTCGTTGCCGATTACGGCGGTCGGGCCGCTGAAGGTCGAAACGAAACCGATCTTGATGGTGTCGCCGGCGAATGCCGGGTTTGCCAGCACGAGCGCAGCCGCACCCGCCAGCCAGAATGCCGTCCTCATAACCACTCCCCTCCTTATTATTGATCCCGGAAACGGGGTGATCCCAGCCCCGGGTCTGTCTCTACTAGACGCAAAATCTGTCGCGCCGCCAATGGCTCAGCGCCCGCCCCTGCACCATATTTCGCCCCAATCGGGGATAGCAAGAAATATAATTCTACTCACTTCGACCAAGGCTCGGTCGAGGCACGATCAAGCCTGCGGCGCTTTTTCGCGGCAGAGCGATACACTGGGCCTATACCCCGATTGATGACGGCTATTGGACCGCGGCCCCCAAACCGCACTTAAATAGGGAAAGGTGAGCAAGCGAGATTCGAGGGTACGCCATGACCACCACACCGCATCGCGTCGTCATCGTCGGAGCCGGCTTCGGCGGGCTGGAGACGACCCACCGGCTCGCGGGCGCGCCGGTCGAGATCACGCTGATCGACCGCCGCAACCATCATCTGTTTCAGCCGCTGCTCTATCAGGTCGCGACCGCCTCGCTCGCGACCAGCGAGATCGCCTGGCCGGTCCGGCATCTGATGCGCGACCGCCGCGAGGTGACGACACTGTTCGCAACCGTGAGCGGCGTCGACGCTGGCAGGCGCTGCGTGCTGATCGACGACGGCAGCGAGGTGCCTTACGACACGCTGGTGCTCGCGACCGGCGCGCGCCACGCTTATTTCGGCCACGACGAATGGGAGCAGTGGGCGCCCGGCCTGAAGACGCTGGAGGACGGCACCACGCTGCGCCGTCACATCCTGGTGGCGTTCGAGCGTGCCGAGCGCGAGACCGATCCGGCGAAGCGCGCCGCGCGGCTGACCTTCGTCATCGTCGGCGCCGGCCCCACCGGGGTCGAACTCGCCGGCACCATCGCCGAGATGGCGCATCACACGCTGCCCGGCGATTTCCGCAACATCGATACGACCAAGGCGCGCGTCGTGCTGATCGAGGCCGGCCCGCGTGTGCTGGCGGGCTTTGCCGACGATCTCTCGGCCTACGCGCAGGCCTCGCTGGAAAAGATCGGCGTCGAGGTCGTGCTGGGACAGCCCGTCACCGAGATCAATCGTGAGGGCGTGGTGTTCGGCGGCAAGCTGCTCGAGGCGAAAACACGAATCTGGGCCGCCGGCGTGCGCGCCTCGCCGGCGGCCGAATGGCTCGGCGCACCCAGCGATCGCGCCGGACGCGTGCAGGTGGCCGACGATTTGAGCATTCCAGGCCATCCCGAGATTTTTGCGATTGGCGACACCGTCTTGATCAACGCCTGGGAGGGCAAGCCCGTGCCCGGCATCGCGCCGGCGGCGAAGCAACAGGGCCGACACGTCGCCGACACCATCAAGGCACGGTTGCGCGGTGCGGCCACCGGGGCGTTCCGCTACAAGCACTCCGGCAGTCTCGCGCAGATCGGCAAGCGGCTCGCGGTGATCGATTTCGGCAAGGTCAAGCTGCGCGGCACCATCGCGTGGTGGATCTGGGGCATCGCCCACATCTACTTCCTGATCGGCCTCCGCCACAGGCTGAGCGTAGCACTCAGCTGGCTGTGGATCTACGCGCGAGACCAGCGGGCGGCGCGGTTGATCACGCAGGGGAGCAGCAAGGTGGTGTAGGAGGCGTTTTTCTCGTGTCCCGGACGCGGCGCGGCATGAAATGACGCGACGCAGAGCCGGGACCCAGCAGCCATGGGCCCCGGCTCTGCAGCGCAGCGCTACGCGCCGCACTGCGTCCGGGGCACGAGACCTACTTCACCAGCTCGCAGCCGCCCTCAGCCAGCGGCCGGAACGCCTGATCCGCGGGGATGGTCGAAACCAGCTTGTAATAGTCATACGGATATTTCGACTCCTCCGGCTTCTTCACCTCGAACAGATACATGGGATGCACGACGCGGCCGTCCTGGCGGATCGCGGTGTCGCCGAACAACTTATCCTTGCCCTTGAACTTCTTCATCTCGGGAACGGCGTCCTTGGCGTTGTCGCTGCCGGTCGCCGCGACCGCGTTGAGATAGGCGAGCGTGGACGCATAGACGCCGGCCTGGTTGCCGCTCGGCATTTTGCCGTTCATGCCGGGCCGCGCAGCGAAGCGCTTTGCAAACGCGCGGGTGTCGTCGTTCGCGTCCCAATAGAAGGCTTCCATGAGCTGAAGGCCTTGCGCGACCTTGAGGCCCATGCCGTGGACGTCGTTGATGAAGAGCAGGAAGGCCACGAGCTTCTGCCCACTCTGCTGCACGCCGAACTCGGCGGCCTGCTTCACCGCGTTGATGGTATCGCCGCCGGCATTGGCGAGCCCGATCACCTGCGCCTTCGAACTCTGCGCCTGCAACAGGAACGACGCGAAATCGGAGGTGCCGAGCGGATGCTTCGACGAGCCGAGCACCTTGCCGCCGTGACCCTCGATGTATTTCTGCGCCTCCGCCTCGATGCCCTTGCCGAGCGCGTAGTCGACCGTGAGGAAATACCACTCCTTGCCGCCGCGCGACATCATCGCGGCCGCCGTGGTGTTGCCGGTCGCCCAGGCGTCGTTGACCCATTGGATGGTGTTAGGCGAGCAGGCCTTGCCGGTGAGATCGGAGCTTGCCGTTGACGACGCCAGGAAAGTCATGCGGCTGTCGCGCAGCAGCGTGTTGACGGAGAGACCGACCGCCGAGTTCGGCACGTCGACGATGGCGTCGACGCCTTCGACGTCGAGCCATTTGCGGGCAATGGCGTTGCCGACATCGGCCTTGTTCTGGTGATCGGCGTAGACGATCTCGACCTTGATGCCTTTGCCGCCGCCGTTGAAATCCTCGGCCGCCATGCGCGCAGCCTCGACCGAACCCATGCCATTGGTATCCTGAAAAATGCCGGAAATGTCGTTGAGCACGCCGACCCGCACGACGTTATCGGATATCTCGGCGCTCGCCGCGCCGCTCACCAGGCTCGCCGCCAGCGCGAGCGTCCATTTCAGGTTCTTCATCGTTTCCCTCCCCTCATTGATTTGCTGATGTTGGTTTCAAGCCCGCGTGATCGTCACCGGCAGGCTGTCGAGCCCGCGCAGCGTGTTGTTGAAGCGGCGCTTTGGCTCGCCGGTGATCTCGATCTTCGCTACGCGCCGGGCGAGCGCGGAGAGCATGGTCTCGCCTTCGAGCCGCGCGACGAGCTGGCCCACGCACATGTGGATGCCGGAGCCATAACCGACATGGCCGGACGTGCGGCGGGTGATGTCGTAGGTGTCAGGCTTGTCCCAGCGGCGGGCATCGCGATTGGCGGCAGCGAGGAACATCAGCACCTTCTCGCCTTCGCCGATCGTCGCGCCTGACAGTTCGACCTCACGCGTCGTGGTGCGGAAGAAAGTCTGCACCGGGCTTTCGAACCGCACGGCCTCCTCGAAGGCATTGCGTGCGAGCGTGAGGTCACCGCGCAGGCGCTGCCACTGCTCGGGGAAGCGGGCGAGGCAATAGACCGCCGCACCAATGCCGTTGACCGTGGTGTCGAGGCCGGCCGAGAGCAGCGAGCGCACCAGCAGCGGCGCTTCGGTCGCCGTGATGGCGCCCTCGTCGACGTGGGCGTGGATGCAAGCGCCGATGCCGCCGGGCGTCAGGTTGTCGCGCTGGCACTGCGCGGTGACGTAAGCCTGGTGCGGAGCCGAGCGCGCGATCGCGTCCTGACGGAGCTGGTTCGGCGGGCCGAAGGCGTTGAACACCAGGCTCGCATAGGGGATGAGATGATCGCGTCCGTCAGGCTTCAGCCCGAGTGCGTCCGGAAAGATCGAGAGTGGATAGGCTTCCGCCAGATCCGTGACTGCGTCGAAACTACGCTTCTCCAGCAGCACGTCGACGCGCTCCTCGGCCGCCGCTGCGAAGCGGTCGCGCAGCCCCTTCATCACCGTCGGCGACAACACCTTTGAGAGCACGGCGCGGGTGCGAGCGTGCGCGGGCGGATCGGCCTCGAGGATCAGGCTCGGCGGCCGCCACGGCGTCTCCTTGCTGAAATCGGAGAGACCGACACCGCGGCTGGAGCAGAACGTCGCGGGATCGTTCAGCACCGCGTGGACCTCGGCGTAGCGCGCCACGCCATAGACGTTCCACTTGTCGAGATAGACCACCGGCCCCGCCTCCCTGAGCAACTCATGCGTGGGATAGGGATCGGCAAAAAAATTCATGTCGAAGGGGTCGACGTCGAGATGCGGGACGCCTGACACGGCAGAACCGGGTGCGTTCATGGAAGTCTCCCTTCATTTTGATCTTGTGAAAGGGCGGCGCTTACCTTTAGGTCTTCCGGCACGCCGCGAGACAGAACCCCGCTATGCCGCCGTCCCAGACCAGAGCCCGCCAGAAGCCCGCGCCCACGGAGGCGGGACCGACGCTCGATCTCGACCGTTACGTCCCCGCCTTCATTACCTTCATCGCCAACAAGCTCTCGAACAGCGCGACCGCGTTCTACCAGAAGCAGTTCGGCGTCAACGTCACCGAATGGCGGATCATGTCGCTGCTGGCGATCGAGCCGGGCATCCCGGCCTCGCGGATCTGCCACGTCATCGGCTTCGACAAGGGACCGGTGAGCCGCACGCTCGCGGGGCTGGAGAAACGCGGGCTGGTGTCGATCCGCACCGACCCCAACGACGGCCGCACCCATTCGATCGCGCTGACGGCACGGGGCCGCGCCACCCATGACAAGGTGATCCTCGCCGCGTTCGAGCGCGAGCGGCGGCTGCTGTCCTGTCTGAACAAGGACGAGCGCGAGGTGCTGATCGATCTGTTGCGCCGACTGCACGAAAATCTCGGCGCCGTGACCGGCGGCACCGGGGCCTGACGGACCACGCGCCGGGCGCGATCCTCCGTCATGTCCAGGCATGCGGCGGCATTTGCCCGCGGCACCCTCTCTGCCGAACATCGTCTCCTCCAGGATCAGACGCGGCGGTTTCCCCGCCGTCATCCCGTCTGGAACGGTTCGCACATATTAGTTGCTTCGGCAACAAAATAATCATGCAGGGATATTGCGGCAGAATGGCTGGCCTGGTTTGGGCGAGCGCCTACCTCTTCCCATCATTCCGAGGCGCGAAGCGACGAAGCAATCCAGAATCCCTCCGCGGAAAGACTCTGGATTGCTTCGCTGCGCTCGCAATGACGATGTGGGAGCGATTGCGCCCACCTGGCTCTGCTGTGTCCCGGACGCGCTGCAGCGTGGAAACGCTGCTGCGCAGCGTCCGGGGCACGAGAGGAGTGAGCGTGGCGAGAGGCGTTTTGGCCGCTACAGCCCCACCCACTCCGCCGACCCATCATCATCCAGCCGCGCCACAGCATCCGCGCGCCGCGTCAGCACCGCGCGCTGGTTGATGTAGCCCTTGTCGGTGATCTCGCCGCCGTCGACCGAGGCCGGCTCTGCGAGCAGCAGCGCGCGGGTAGCGTGGCTGGAGGAGTTGGCGCCTTGCTGTTTCAGCTTCGCGAGGCCCTGCGCAATCGCGGTCCGAACCTTGTCATGCGCCAGCACGTCGCTCACGCCGGCCGTCTCGGGCAACCCGGCATGGGCGCGACAGGCCGCGATATTCGGGAACACCAGAAACCGCACCTCGTCGCCGCCATGACCGGTGACGACGACATCCTGCGCCAGCGGCGCCAGCGCCGCAATGCCGGCGACGCGCAGCGTGCCGACGCTGACCCAGGCGCCGGAATTGAGCTTGAAATCCTCCGCGACGCGGCCATCGAAGAACAGGCCGCGCTCGGGCCGCGCGCTATCGGCAAGCTTCACGGCATCGCCGATTAGATAAAACCCCTCTTCGTCAAACGCCTGCCTGGTCAGCTCCGGCGCCTTCCAATAGCCCGGCGTGACGTTGGGCCCGCGCACGCGCACCTCCAGCTTGTCGCCGGAGGTGACGAGCTTCAATTCGGTGCCGGGAATGGGCACGCCGATATTGCCGGAGCGTTCGGCGAGGAAGTGGCAGTCGGTCGCCAGCGGCGAGGTTTCCGTCGAGCCCCAGGCCGAGACCATCGGCAGCGGACGGCCGATCGTCTCGACCGAAAGCTGTTCGAGTGCATCCCACAGATTCTGCGGCAGCGCGGCGCCGGCATAGAAGGCGAACTTCACTTCGCTGAAGAAGCGGCGACGCAGCTTCTCGTCGCCGCGCAGCGCCGCGATCAGCATGTCGAAGCCGCGCGGCACGTTGAAATAGACCGTCGGCATGATGCTTTGCAGGTTCGCAAGGGACATCGCGAACAACCCCGGCGCGGGCTTGCCGCCGTCGATATAGAGCGAACCGCCGTTGCGCAGCACGAGGTTGAAATTGTGGTTGGCGCCGAAGGTGTGGCTCCAGGGCAGCCAGTCGAGGATCACGAGATCGCCGCCGGCCTGCTCGAGGAAGGTCCAGGTCTGCGCCTTGGCCTGCTGGCTCGACGTCAGCATCCGCTGCGTGTTGATCACAGCCTTGGGCGTACCGGTCGAGCCCGAGGTGAACAGGAATTTTGCGATCGTGTCGGGCGTCACGGCCGCGAAGGCCGTTGCGACGTCCGCAGTCTCAGGCGTTGCCGCAACCGCGCGGAAGGCGAGCGCATCGGCATCGCCGGCCCTGCCACTGATGATCTGCGCATCGTGCAGCGGCTTGATCGCGGCCAGCGCCGCGGCAAAAGGCTTTGTCGCGGAGACATAGATCGCGCCGGGTTGAAGCAGCGAGATCATGCTCTTGAGCTTGTCGAAATCCTTCGACATCAGCGAATAGGCCGGCGAGATCGCCGCCGAGGGAACGCCGACATGCTGGGCGGCCAGCGCGAGCAGCGCGTGATCGATACTGTTGTCGGAGAGAATGACGACGGGGCGCTCGGCACTGAGCCCTTGCGCCAGAATCCACGACGCCGCCGCACGGACCCGCCGCAGGGCGCCAGCGTAGGTCATGGTGGCCCACGGCGCATCGGCGCCGTCACGTTCGGGCCAGGAAAATCGTGTCGGGCGTCTGCCGCGCAAAATGCTCCAGCCAGTCGCCGATGCAGCGGGCACTGTCGCGCAAGGGATCGGGCGAGCGCAGCACGATGCTGCCGTCGGCGCGATGCTCGGCAACGGTCCTTGGTGTTGCAAACAGGCCTGTGGCGTCGCCGCGTGCGATTGTCATGGTTTCCTCCTCGCCCGTATCCGGGGATCGGCCGCGGCCTCGTTCCGGGCTGCTTTGGCCATAATGTTGGGCAGGGCAATTGTTGTCGTCAACAACAATCTTCCGTTTGGAACACCGGGACGCTAAGGTCGGGCGGCAGGAGACGTGATTTGACAGCCACCTCAGCCCGGACCTCCCCACGCAAACGCGCCGACAACGGCACCGCACGGCGGATCGACGCAGACGAGATCGGCCTCGACGCGCTGGTCGGCCACGCCGGCTATGCGGTGCGGCGTTTCCAGATCTGGATCTTTCAGGACTTCATCAAGACGCTCGGGAATGTCGACATCCGGCCGACGCAATATTCGGTGCTGACGGTGATTGGCGCCAATCCGGGCCTGTCGCAGATGGCGGTGGCCAAGCGCCTCGGCATCGAGCGCGCCCGGCTGGTGCACCTGCTCGACAGCCTGGAGCAGCGCAAACTGGTGAAGCGGATCAAGTCGAAGGAAGACCGGCGCTCCCACGCGCTGCACCTCACGGCGCCGGGCGAGACGGCGCTGGCCAAATTCAAGCGCCTCGCGGCCGAGCACGAGCGGCATGTCGAGGACAAGATCGGCAAGGCGAACCGGGAGCGGTTGCTTCAGATCCTTGCTGGCTTCACCTGATCGGGACTGCTCATGTTTTGGGCAAATGCCTAGAACAGGGCGGTGGCGAGACAGGCGGCTGGCTCCTCAAGGAAGCCCTCAAGCCTATGATCTCTCGATAATATCTGGAGAGACTGGGCTGCCCGGATATTGTACACAATGGCACATCGCTTGCTTCAATGCGGGTGAGACATGTTGCCGGAGTTTTATCGCCATGAGGGCTGAAAATGGGGGCTGAGCAGCCTGAAACGATCGCCGCGATTGTGGCCGCGCATCGCGCCGGCACGGTCACGCCGGCGCAGACGATCGCACGGACCTATCAGCGCATCCGCGATCACAACGATCCCGCCATCTTCATCAGCCTGCGCGACGAGAAGGATGCGATTGCGGAGGCCGAGAAGCTCGCCGCGAAGGATGCCGCCAACCTGCCGCTCTATGGCGTGCCGGTTGCGGTGAAGGACAATATCGACGCGCTGGGGTTTCCGACCACCGCGGCCTGCCCGGCCTTCTCCTTTACGCCGACGCGTGATTCGACCGCGGTCGAGCGCCTGCGCGCCGCCGGCGCCATCATCATCGGCAAGACCAATCTCGACCAGTTCGCGACCGGCCTCGTCGGTGTGCGCTCGCCTTACGGCGTCCCCAAGAATTCGATCCGCGAGGATCTCATTCCGGGCGGATCGAGCTCGGGGTCTGCGGTCGCCGTCGGCGCTGGCCTTGTGCCGTTGTCGCTCGGCACCGACACCGCCGGCTCGGGACGCGTGCCGGCAATGCTCAACAACATCGTCGGACTGAAGCCAAGCCTCGGCATGATCTCGAATGCAGGCCTCGTTCCGGCCTGCCGTACGCTCGACTGCATCTCGGTGTTCGCGCTGACGGTCGACGACGCCGCGCTGGCGCTCTCCGTGATGGCAGGTCCCGACCAGGCCGATCCGTTCTCGCGCGACCGCCCGCTTGCGCCGCTCACGCCGCTGCCCGCAAACCTGCGTCTCGGCGTGCCGCGCAACGGACAGCTGATCTTCTTCGGCGACAAGAAGGCGGAGGCCGCCTATGCCGACGCGCTGAAGCGCTGGACGTCGCTCGGCGCTGATCTGGTCGAGTTCGACCTCGAGCCGTTCTACGAGACGGCGCGGCTGCTTTATGAAGGGCCGTGGGTCGCCGAACGCTATCTCGTGATCAAGGATCTGCTGGCGTCCGCGCCCGATACGATTCATCCGGTCACGCGCGAGATCACCGCGGCCGGCGCGCGGCTGACGGCCGCCGACACGTTCTCCGCGCTCTACCGCTTGCAGGGCCTGCGCAAGATCGCTGAGCGGACTTTTGCCAACATCGACGCGCTGGTGCTGCCGACGGCACCGACGGCCTATACGACCGCGCAGGTGCAGGCCAATCCGATCGAGCTCAACAGCCGGCTCGGCACCTACACCAATTTCGTCAACCTGCTCGATCTCTGCGGTCTCGCCGTGCCGGCCTCGATACGTGCGGACGGCATTCCGTTCGGCATCACGCTGCTGGCGCCCGCGGGACGTGATGGGCTGCTGGCCAGCATCGGCCGCGTGTTCCATGCGGACACGAAGCTGACCGTTGGCGCCAAGGGCGTCGCGCAGGCGCCGCTTGCGCAGCTGCCTGAAAATAGCGGCGACGAGATTCCCATCGCCGTTGTCGGCGCGCATCTCTCAGGCATGGCGCTGAACGGCGAGTTGAAGGCGCTGGACGCCAAGCTGGTCGAGGCAACCAGGACCGCACCGGACTACAAGCTCTATGCGCTCAAGACCACGCCGCCGAAGCCGGGCCTGCTGCGCGTGGAAGCCGGCAAGGGCGCGTCGATCGAGCTGGAGATCTGGTCGCTGTCGTCGTCCGCCTTCGGCAAGTTCGTCAACGCGATTCCCGCGCCGATGGCGATCGGCACGATCAGGCTTGCGGATGGCCGGAATGTGAAGGGGTTTCTCGTCGAGCCGGAGGTGCTCGGCGAAGCGCGCGACATCACCGCGTATGGGGGATGGCGGACATTTGTGGCGGAGAAGGCGGGGTGAAGTTTCACTCCGCTGTCGTCCCGGACAAGCGAAGCGCAGATCCGGGATCCATAACCACAAGGGGGAATTTGGCGAAGACTCGGAGTTGAGAGCTTCGCGCAACAACAACTCCCTGGGGTTATGGGTCCCCGCCTTCGCGGGGACGACACCGAATATGCAGCATACGCCGTCGGCTACACCGACACCGCGTAGATCTCATACTCCCCGCGCACCAGCTCGATATGCGCGCGCATCGCGGCGGCGGCGCCCTGCTTGTCGCCGCGCATGATGGCGACGACGACGCGGTCGTGCTCGGCCTGCGACTTGGCAAGACGTCCGAGATTGCGGAACTGGGCGCGGCGGAACGGCTGCACGCGCACCCGCGTCGCCAGCGTGATCTCGGCGATGTAGCCGTTCTGCGAGCCCGCATAGATCGCGTTGTGGAAGCGTTCGTTGACCTCGTGGAAGCGATCGGGATTGCCGGCGTAGCTGAGCACGCGCAGCTCCTCGTGGATGGCCTCTAAGCCATGGCGCTCAGTAGCGGTCATGCGCTCGGCGGCAAGGCCCGCGCACATCGCCTCGAGCTCCGCCATCGCCTCGAACATGCTGGTCAGCCGCTCGAACGACGGCTGCGCCACCACCGCGCCGCGATGGGCGCGCGATTCGACGAGGCCGCTCGCCACCAGCTGGCGCAGCGCTTCGCGCACCGGCGTGCGCGAGACGCTGAAGCGGCGCGCGATGTCGGTCTCGTCCAGCGGCGCGCCGGGAGCCAGGGTTCCACGCACGATCTCGTCGGCGAGATGAAGCCGCAATTCCTCGGCCCGCGTGATCTTGTGCACGCTGGGCTGCGCACGGTCGACCCGCGGCACCACCGGCTCGGCCGGCAATGTCCCGGGCGGAAGATCGTCAAGCGTCATACGGTCAGGTCTCTTTCGACTCGTCGATGATGCTGACATGGGCAGCGACGACGCGCCAGCCCTCCGGGAAGCGAATCCAGGTCTGCATCTGCCGGCCGACCTTGCCGGGAGCGGTGTCGCGATAGAACAGGGTGGAGGCCACCGCCGTGTCGCGGCCGTAGCTGGAGATCACCGTCCTGGCCGTGCGACGGTTGAGCCCGACCGGCGAGCGGCCGGCGCGGAAGCCGGAAATAGCCTCGTAACCATAGAGGTTCTCGCCGATGCCGTAGCGCAGCGTGCGGGAATCGTTGCGGAAGAGTTCGCCGAGCACGGCGACATCGTTGGTAACAAGCGCCTGCTCATAGCGATCGAACGCGGCTTTGACTTCCGCGATCACCTCGGGGAGATCGATCTCCATCTCAGAATCCTCTCGGCGCGGGCGCGGCGGCGACGCCCATCTTTTCCAATGCGTAGGCGACGCGCAATGCGATGTCCTCGCGCCAGGGCGCGCAAATGATCTGCACGCCGATCGGCAGCGGCTCGAGCGGCACCGGCACGGCAACGACAGGCAGGCCGACGAACGAGATCGGCTGGGTGTGGATGCCGATATTGGCGCGCACCGGCAGCTCCACGCCGTCGAGATTGAAATTCACCTGGCCGAGTTTTGGTGCCGTGCAGGGCGTGGCCGGTGCGATCAGCACGTCGACCGACCTGAAGATTTCGGCGAGCTGCGCGCGATACCAGCGGCGGAACTTTTGCGCGCGGTCGACCAACGGCGCCGGCACCATCGCGCCTGCGATCAGACGATCGCGCACGGCGGGATCAAAGTCGTTCGGCCGCTTGCGCAGGCGATCGAGATGCAGCGAGGCGCCTTCAGTGGTGGAGATGACGTAAGCCGCCGCGCGAGCGCGCGCAGCTTCGGGCAGCTCGACCACGCGCGTCGCGTTCAGTGCCTTGGCGACGCGGCCGACAGCTTCGACGGCTTCGGGAAACACGTTCTTCTGGAAGTAGCCGCCGGCGATCGCGATGCGCAGGTCCGAAACCGGATTGGCGAGCAGCGGCAGCGTCGGCTCCAGCCCGCGCGTCGTGCAGGCGGCATCGTCGGCATCCGGGCCCTGCATCGCGTCATAGGCGAGCGCGAGATCGGTGACGGAGCGCGCGAACGGGCCGAGATGATCGAAGCTCGCCACGAACGGGAACGAGCGCGCCCGCGACAGCCGGCCGTAGGTCGGCTTCAGGCCAAAGATGCCGCAGAACGACGACGGCACGCGGATCGAACCATTGGTGTCAGAGCCGAGCGCGATCGGCACCAGCGCGCCGCCGACGGCGCTGCCGGAGCCACCGGAGGAACCGCCGGTCATCCGC
This sequence comes from Bradyrhizobium sp. 930_D9_N1_4, assembly GCF_052076015.1. NCBI lineage: Bacteria > Pseudomonadati > Pseudomonadota > Alphaproteobacteria > Hyphomicrobiales > Nitrobacteraceae > Bradyrhizobium > Bradyrhizobium sp. 930_D9_N1_4. The sequence goes on along the minus strand of NZ_CP197236.1, from coordinate 646,201 downwards.
GTGGTGTCATGCGGATTGCGCGAGGGGCCGTCATGAACGTTCTCACCGGTGAAGTCGTAGGCGTATTCGCCCATGTTGAGCGCGCCGACCAGCACGGCGCCGGCAGTTTCCAGCCGCTCGATCAGCGTGGCGTCGCGCCTGGCCGGCGCGAGGTCGCGGTTGATCTTCGAGCCAGCACGCGTGGCGAGGCCTGCGACGTCGAACAAATTCTTCACCGCGAACGGCACCCCGGCGAGCGGGCCCACCTCCTTGCCGGCCGCGATGGCGGCATCGATGGCGCGCGCTTTCGCGCGCGCGCGATCGGCGGTGACATCGGTGAAGGAATTGAGGACGCCGTCGTGCTGCTTGATGCGCGCGAGCGCGGCCTCGGTGGCATCGAGCGCGGACATCTTGCCGCTCGCGACTGCTTTCGCAATGTCGGCAGCACTCATCTCTGGCTTGGTGGTCATGGCGGCGTCAGGCGGTGAAAATCGGTGCGGGCTCGGTCTCGTCCGGCAGCGCGAATTCGTCGACCAGGCGGGCGAGCCGCAGCGAGACTTCGAGATTGGCGCGCACCGCGGGCCTCCAGGCCTCCTCGACCGGCAGCGCCAGCGCTTTCGATACGGCGTCGATATAGTCGTCCAGCGGCTCGGCCATCACGCTCCCAAACAATCTCTCAATGCACTCTCAGTGGACTCTTAGTTTACTTGCAACGGCGGATGCGGGATCGCCGTCAGCAGCTCCTTGGTGTAGTCGTCCTGCGGATCGCTCAAGACCCTCTCGGAAGAACCCTCTTCGACGATCCGACCCGTCCGCATGACAATGACACGATCGCACAACAAGCGCACTACATTCAAATCATGCGAGACGAACAGATAGCTCATACCTAGCCGCGCCTTCAGGTCCTGGAGCAGGTTCAGGACGACGGCTTGCACCGAAACATCAAGCGCGGCCGTCGGCTCGTCGAGGATGACGAGCTTCGGATGCAGCGCGATGGCCCGGGCGATGCCGACGCGGGCCTTCTGGCCGCCGGAGAGCTGGTGCGGGAAGCGATCCAGCAGATTATGCGGCAAGCCGACCATGGTGGCCAGTTCCTCGCAGCGGGCGCGCAGCGCGTCGCGCCCCCTGATGTCGCCGAGCTGCATGATCGGGTCGGCGATGGCGCGCACGGCGGTGAAGCGCGGGTTGAGGCTGTCGGTCGGATCCTGGAACACCATCTGGATGCGGCTGCGTTGCGGCAGGCGCGCGAAGCCGGCGGGCGCGATGGCGCCGATGTCCTCGCCGTCGAACTGGATCAGGCCGGAGGTCTGGTCGAGCAGCCGCATCACCATCATCGACGTCGTCGATTTGCCACAGCCGGATTCGCCGACGAGGCCGACGCTCTCGCCATGGCCGATCGAGAAGCTGATGCCGTCGACGGCGCGGAACACATCCGGCTCCAGCGGCGGCTTGCGGCCGAACAGCTTTCCGAGCGTGGCAGTCGCGCCCTGGCGGGGATATTCCTTGACGAGCTTTTCGATGAGCAGGAGGGGCGTCTTCTCCGCGCCTGCTGCGATCGTCGGAACGAATTCGACATGCGCCGGGCTCGCGGCGGCGAGTGCGGCGCCCTCTTCCTCCGGCAGCAGATCCCGCAACGACACACCAAGCCGCGGTGTCGCGCGCATCAGCTTCTTGGTGTAGGGGTGCTGCGGGTTGGCAAAGATGTCGGCGGCCTTCGCGGTCTCGACGACGCGGCCCTTCTCCATCACGACCACCCGGTCGCAATAGGCGGCGGCCAAACCCAGATCATGCGTGATCAGGATGGTCGACATTGCCTTGCGTTTGGTCAGCTCGACGATCAGGTCCATCACCGCCTTCTGCGTGGTGACGTCGAGGCCGGTGGTCGGCTCGTCCGCGATCAGCAGTTGCGGATTGCAGGCGAGCGCAAGCGCGATGACGACGCGCTGGCACATGCCGCCCGAGAGCTCGAACGGATAGGCATGGTAGCGCTCGCGCGGGCGGGCGATCTTGACCTGCTCCAGCGCCTCGATCGCCTTTTCGCCGCGGTCCGAAACCATCGCCTGCTGCACGTGAGTGCGCAGCACGTCCTCGATCTGATCGCCGACCTTGCGGATCGGGTTCAGCGCCGCGCGCGGGTTCTGGAAGATCATCGAGACCTCGCGGCCGCGCAGATCACGCATCTGGTCTTCGGTCGCGGCCTTGACGTCAATGCCGGAGAACATCACCGAGCCCTCGGCAATCCGCCCGGCGCGATCGAGGATGCGCATCACCGCGTAGGACGTCACCGATTTGCCCGAGCCGGACTCGCCGACGATGGCGAGCGTCTCGCCCTTGGCGACGGAGATGTTGACGTGCTGCACGGCCTTCACGACGCCGCGGCGGGTCGAGAATTCGACCGTGAGGTCCTGGACGTCGAGCAGGGGCGGGGCGGTCATGGATGGCTCCCGTCACTCAAAAGTGCGAAAACAACCCCATGCACAGTAGGGATGCAGCTGGATTCATTGATGAATTTTTTCAGCGGCTTTGCCATCACGTCCTCCGCTGGGGGTCGACGATGTCGCGGAGGCCGTCGCCGAGGAGGTTGAAGCAGAACACCGCGATCATCAGCGCGAGGCCGGGGAACAGCGCGATCCACCATTCGCCTGACACCATGAAGCCCGCGCCCTCCGCGACCATGATACCCCATTCGGCGGTCGGCGGCCGGACGCCGAGGCCGATGAAGGAGAGGCCGGCGGCGTTGAGGATGGCGTAGCCCATGGTCAGCGACATCTGCACGATCATGATCGGCATGATGTTCGGCAGGATATGCACCAGCAGGATGCGGAATTCGCCGTTACCGGAGAGACGTGCGGCCTGCACGAAGCCGGCATTGCGGCGGACGTTGGCTTCAGCGCGGGCGACGCGGGCATAAAGCGGGAAGTTCACGATGGCCGTCGCCAGGATGATGTTCTGCACGGTATTGCCGAGCGCGGCGACGATACCCATCGCCAGCACGAACAGCGGAAAAGCCATGATAGTGTCGGCGATACGGCCGACGATGCGATCGGTCCAGCCGCCGAAATAGCCGGCGGCGATGCCGGCGAGGCCGCCCATCAGGAACACGAGGACGACGGAGGCGACCGCGATGAAGGTGTCGAGCCGCGTCGCCACGACGACGCGGCTGAAGATGTCGCGCCCCAACTGGTCGGTGCCGAACCAGTGCGCCGCCGAGGGCGGCTTCAGCGCCGCGGCAGTGTCGGAGGCCAGCGGATCATACGGCACAACGTAGGGGCCGAAGATCGCGGCAAGGAGGATCACGATCAACAACGCGAAGGCAAAGCCCGTGACCTTGTTCTCGCCGAGAACGTAGCGGGACTGGTCGAGGATCGCGACCAGTCCCGAAGTTCGCGCGGGACCGACCGGTTCAACAGCAGGCGCAACGGAGCTCATTGTTTTAGCCCTCCAACCTGACACGTGGATCGATCACGCCGTACAAGATGTCGATCACGAGATTGAGCAGCACGTACATCACCGCCATGGTGAGGACAAAACCTTGCACCGGCGCGAAGTCCGACGAGATCAGCGCTTCCACCGCATAGGAGCCGATGCCGGGCCAGGCGAACACTTTTTCGACCAGCACGTTGGCTCCGAGCAGGAACGAGAACACCATGCTGAGCGTGGTGATCACGGGCAGCATCGCATTGCGGAAGGCGTAGGTGACGATGACGGTGGACGGCGACAGGCCGCTGGCGCGCGCGGTGCGGACGAATTCGGACGCGAGCACCGCCAGCATCGAGGCGCGCGTCATGCGCGCGATCGGTGCCAGCGAGAAGATCGCGAGCGTCGTCGCCGGCAGGATGAGCTGGCTGCATGCCGACCGGAACGCCTCGAGGTCGCGCGCGATCAGCGTGTCGATCAGATAGAAGCCTGTCACCGTCGGCGGCGCGCTGGCGAACACGTCGAGACGACCCAGTGGCGCGGGTGACCAGCCAAGCCGGAAGTAGAAGAAATACACGAGCACCAAGCCGGTGAAAAATACCGGCAGCGAGACGCCGGCTGTCGTCGTAATGCGACATAAATGATCGACCCATGATCCCGGTCGGGTCGCTGCCAGCACACCGAGCGGGATCGCGATCACGACCGAGACGATGAGGCCGAGCAGCGTCAGCTCGGCGGAGGCCGGCAGGCGATTGCGGATTTCGGCCGCGACCGGCTGGCCCGTCGTCAGCGAGTTGCCGAAATCGCCATGGGCGAGATCGTTGGTGTAGCGGAAGAACTGCTCGATCAGGGGCTTGTCGAGGCCCAGCTTTTTTCGGATCTGCTCGACGGCTTCCTTGGTCGCGGCGGGGCCGGCGAAATACGCGGCAGGGTCACCCGGCAGCGCGCGTGTCAGCAGGAATGTGACGATAACGACCCCGATCAGCGAGGGAATCGCAAACATCAGGCGCTTGCCGATCATGGTCAGCATGAGGTGCTCCCCGTGATAAGAAAAAGTGACGCAACAGGCACAACTGCGCCCCCTCTCCCGCTTGCGGGGGAGGGTTGGGGTGGGGGTGCTTCCGCATTGGGATTCTCCGTGTGGAGAGAGCCCCCACCCGCCGCGCTCTTCGAGCGCGTCGGCCTCCCCCGCAAGCGGGAGAGGCGAACCGAGCCAGCCGACAAGCCTCTGAACGCCATATACGATTGCCTCGCGCTACCCGCTATTAGCCGGACCTCACCCCTTCACCAGCGCGCGATAGTCCAGGCGGCGGTGGAACCAATATTGGTAGCCGCTGATATTCTTCTGCATCGCGACGTTGACGAAGGGCTGGTACAGCGGGATGCGCGGGATGTCGGTGTAGGCGAGATCGACGAAGCCTTTCACGTCTTTGTCGTAGGTCGCCATGTCGCCGGTCGCAGCCGCCGTGCGTGCGCCGTCGATCAGCCTGTCCATCTCCGCCGACTTGTAGCTCATCGTGTTGAAGACGGAATTGTTGCCGTGATAGCACCAGTAGAAGAAGTACTCGGGGTAATCGAGCCAACCCGAGAACACGTTGGTGAAGAGCGGCATTTCCTTCTTGTTCAACTCTGTGCGCCAGTTGGCTCCGGGCACCTTGTTGATCGTGGTCTTGATACCGATCTGCGCCAGGCTCTCCTGCACCAGCACGCACAGCGGCTCGTTGACGCCGGCGAAATTGAGATCGAACGAGATCGTGGTCTCGAAGCCGTTGGCGTAGCCGGCCTCGGCGAGAAGCGCCTTCGCCTTGTCCATGTCGGTGTTGTATTTGTGCGGCTGCGGCCAGGCCACTTCGGTCGGCTTGTCCTTGGCCGCACCGAACATCGGGTTCGCGAGGCCGAACATCACCGCGTCCATGATCTTCTGATAGGGAATCGCGTAGGCCACCGCCTGACGCACCTTCGGATTGTCGAACGGCGGCTTGGTGACGTTCATGCCGATATACTGGATGCCGTTGGAGAACGGCAGCGACACGACGTTGAGCTTGCCGTTCGCCTTCATCTCCTGGAAGTCCTTGTTCGGCAGCTCGTAGGAGATGTCGGCGTCACCGCGCTCCAGCAGTGCGCGGCGGTTGCCGGCCTGCGGCACCATGCGCCAGATCACCCGCTTGATCTTCGGCAAGGGGCCGCCGACCCAATCCTCGTTGCGCTCCATGACGACTTCGGTGCCGGCGGTCCACTTCGTCACCTTGTAGGCGCCGGAGCCCGCGGTCTGCTGCTTGGTGAATTCGAGACCCCAGGGGTCCTTCTCGCTGGCGTTCTTCTTCACCAGTTCGGAGTTGACGATGCAGGGCACGATGACGGCGAGATCGGGAACCGTCAGCCTGTCCTTCTTCAGGAAGTCGACGCGCACCGTATAGTCGTCGATCACGACGAACTGCTCGGGTTTTGTGAGAGAACCCGCGCTCATCTGGAAGGTCGGGAAGCCGCCGACGCTCACCGCGCGATCCAGCGACCACTTCACGTCCTTGGCGGTGACGGGCGTGCCGTCGTGGAATTTCGCGTTCTTCTTCAGCTTGAAGGTGACCGACATGTCGTCGATCTTGAAGTCCTCGGCGAGCTCGCCCTTGAACTTGTCGCGGTCGTAATAGGGTACGCCGCCGGGACCGCTCTTCATCTCGTGGCTGATCAGGCGGTCGTAGCAATTCCAGGACACCTCATAGCCGGGCACGTTGGTGCCGATGCCGTGGATGTCGAGATTGTTGGGGCCGCCTTCGGAGACGATCAGCAGCGTCTCCGAGCGGGCGTCGGCATAGGCGGACGAGATCACGGCCGGCATCGCCGGAAGCGCCGCGCCTGCGGCCAATCCGGACACGGACTTGAGGAAATCGCGGCGCTTCATCGGGAATGCTCCAACTCAAAAAGTTTCTGGTTGGAACAGGGATTCGCAAGGTTCGTGCCAAGGCTTAACGGAAGCTTACATCTCGCCTAACGCGTTGATTTATTATCGGATTAGACGATTTGGCTCGCTGGCCAGCTTTTGAGCAGCCTCAATCCTTGCATACAAAGATGGGATTATGCCCACAAATTAGGCTGACCTGTTTGCCGGCTCGATTTCTCACCACGCGCGGCCGCCTGAAGGCTTTTGCATCAACCTCGTCATCGCGAGCGGAGCGAGGCAATCCAGAGTCTTTCCGCTGAGGCAGTCTGGATTGCTTCGCTCCGCTCGCAATGACGGCTGATGGAGCGCGCTCACGCCGCCCAGATCAGCTCCTGCAATTCGACGAGATCATTCGCCTTGTCCTGCCAGCCATCGATGCAGACATGGCTGTTGAGGTCGCTGGCCCGGTGCAGCAGCATCAGGGCCATCAGCCGCCGCTTGAGCGCGAAGTCGGGCTTCGCATAGCCAAAACCTTCGAGCAGGCTGCGCACCCTGCCCGGCCGGCCCGCGGCCATGAAGGCGCTCGGGCCGAGCAGATCGTAATCGCGCCATCCCGCCAGCACGTCGCCGAAGTCGAACAGGCCGGCGAGCGACCATTGATCGCCGTGGCAGGCGAGCAGGAAATTTTCCGGAATGTATTCGCCGATCAGGATGACCTGTGGCGCATCCATCGGAATGAGCTTTTCCGCATCGCGCAGGAGATCGTCGAGGCCGGCGAGGAATTTCGGCGCAAGACCGAGGCGCGTGTGCCGCGCGCGGCAGCCCTGCATCTGCTTGCGCATGAAGTCGTCCCAGCGCGGCTCGATCTCCGCGAGCGGTCCGAGCGGCGCGCGCTGCACGGCCGCGATGGTCTCGCCGATCTGGCGAAGCAAGCGCTCCTTCTGGTCTTCCGGCAATGACGGCCACACCTCGGAGCCGAGTGTGCCGGCAAGGCGCGTCATGACGAGATAGGGCCAGCCATCGCGCTCACCTTCCGCGACGATCTCCGGGATCGGCAGATGCAGGCGGCCCTTGAGCTGCGTCAGCGAACCGCGCTCGGAGACGAATTGGGCACGCAAGTGCGGCGGGAAGATCTTCAGGATCAGTTTTTCGCCGAGACCGAGGACGAGATTGGTGCCGGTCGCAAACACGTGCGGAGAGTCGGTGTCGAGGCCATGGCTGCGCGCAATGTCGCGCGCGATCGGCAGCCATTGGGACGGGTCGGAGCGAAACGCGCGAAAGCTTTCGGCGTCGGCGAAGTGAGGCAGTGGCATCGAAGGCAATTTCCCTGCGGCCGATCCTTCGAGACGCCCGCCTTTGGCGGGCTCCTCAGAGCCTGACCGGAAAAGAAAATTGAGTGATTTCAGCCCGTTGTGATTCTCTCGTGTTTGCGAAGACTCGAGGGAGCACAACATGTGTTGGACCGAAATCACCCGCGAACAATATCGGCGCGATGGACTTCGTTACGCAAGTGACATGACGGATGCGGAGTGGAGTTTGCTTGAGCCGTTGATGCCTGTCTGCTGTCGGCTCGGCCGTCCGCGAAAGATCAGTCTCCGCGTGATCATGAATGCAATTCTCTACATTGGCGCTAGCGGCTGCCAGTGGCGAGCACTGCCCAAGGACTTCCCGGCGTGCTCGACGGTTCAGTATTATTTTTACAAGTGGCGCGGGTCTGGCTTGTGGCGCACGATCAATGACACGCTGGTCCAACGCGTTCGGCAACGGCAAGGACGCGAACCTACGCCAACGGCTGGGATTATCGACAGCCAGAGTGTGAAGACCACGGAAAGTGGCGGTCCAAGCGGGTTTGACATGGCCAAGCGCGTCAAAGGACGCAAGCGTCATATCGTCACCGATACCGAGGGCTCCTTGCTAGCTGTGCAGGTGCATCCCGCCAATCTTCAAGACAATCACGGCGCAGTTCCGCTGCTGCGAATCATCGGCCGCCTGTTCCCCGGCCTGCGCCACATCTTCGCCGATCGCGTCTATCGTGGTCCAAAGCTGCTCGATGCCATCGCTGACCTGGGCAAATGGACCATTGAAATCGTCACCCGCTCGCAAAGCGTTGGAACGTTCAAAGCCGAACCCCGACGATGGGTCGTTGAGCGTACGTTCGCCTGGTTCGGTCGCAATCGACGGCTTGCCAAGGACTTCGAGGCAACCATCGCCAGCGCGGAGGCATGGGTCCTCATCGCAAGCATCCGTCTGCTCTCTCGTCGACTGGCCAGAGCTTGATATCTCAATGACTTATTTTGAGTCAGGCTCTCAGGATGAGGGCGGAGTTCGCGGCAGCAATCTCGGCGGCCACCAATGGTGCTTAGCCTCATCCTGAGGAGACCGCAAAGCGGTCGTCTCGAAGGACGAGGCGCGCGCTCAAGCCGCTACCGATCCGGGCTGGCGCGCTCGAACTGGCGCAGCAGCTTGTTGCCGCGTTCGACGGCGGCATCGAGGGCGGCTTGCGCGCTCTTCTGGCCGGTGAAGGCCTGCTCCAGCTCGTCCTCGATGGTGCCGCGGATCAGGTTGAAGGAGCCGAGCCTTATGCCCTTCGAGTTCTCCGTCGGCGGATGCAGCGTGATCTCCTCGAACGAGATCGCCGAGCCCGGGTTGCGCTCGTAGAAGCCCTGCGCACGCGTCAGCTCGAAGGCGGCGCGGGTGATCGGCAAATAGCCCGTGTTCTGGTGCCAGGCCGCCTGCACGCCCGGTTGCGACAGGTAGGCGAAGAAGCGCGCCACGCCCTTGTATTCCTCGCGCGGGCGGTCGCGCAGCACCCACAGCGTGGCGCCGCCGATGATCGAGTTCTGCGGCGCGTCCTTCACGTCGGGCCAGTACGGCATCATGCCGTAGCCGATCTCGAACTTCGAATTGGCCTTGATGTCGGCGCGCGTCGCCGAGGAGCCGATGAAGATGCCGCATTCGCCGTGCTGGAAGCGCGGCTCGGCCGACTGTCCGCGGCCGCCATAGTCGAACAGTTTTGTCTTCTGCCACTCGCTGAGCTGGGCGATGTGCTTGACCACGACGGGATTGTTGATGGTCAATTCGGCGTCGAGCCCGGCAAAGCCGTTGGTCCGCGTCGCCAGCGGCAGATTGTGGAAGGCGGAGAAATTCTCGACATGGATCCAGGACGGCCACGACGTGGTGAAGCCGCACACCGCGCCACGATCGCGCAACCGCTTTGCAGCGGCGCCAAGCTCGGGCCACGTCTTCGGCGGCGTCTCCGGATCGAGACCGGCGTCGCGGAACATGGTCTTGTTGTAGTAGAGGATCGGCGTCGACGAGTTGAACGGGAACGACAGCAGATTGCCGGCCGCATCGGTGTAATAGCCGGAGACCGCGGGCAGATAATCCGCCAGCGAGAACGGCTCGTTCATGTCCCGCATCATGCTGTACACGGGATAGATCGCACCCTTGGCCGCGGTCATCGTGGCGGTCGCGACCTCATTGACCTGAACGATCGCGGGCTGGCTGCGCGAGCGGAAGGCGAAGATCGCCGCCGTCACCGTCTCGGTGTAATTGCCCTTGTAGGTCGGCACGACGCGATAATCCGGCTGCGAGGCGTTGAAGTCGGTGGCGAGCTTTTCGAGCTGCCGGCCGAGCTGACCGGACATCGCGTGCCACCAGGCGATGTCGGTGGCGGCGTTGACTTGCGAGGTGAGCGTGAGGGCTGTTGAAGCGGCAACAATCTGCAAAAGGCGCCAAGCTGACATCACGATCGATGATCCTGTCTCGCGAACAAAAGGCGCCCGAGGCGAACGATATCAAGCCTCGGCCCGCCCCTGCTTAAAGCGCGGCTTTTGCGGATTCAATCAGGAATAAGAGGCGGCCGCGTCGCACAATCGGACGACGCCCCGCAGGATAGCCTTCCCTTAACCTTCTCCCGGCGTCCCGTTCCAACCGGAACGGGACGCCGGATTCTTGATCTCGACGCGTTTTCTTCACGCGAACCGGTATCCACTTCGTTCGAAAACGCTCTAGATTGCGTTGAACCTTTTGGCTCCGCCATAGACTCCACCACTGAGGGGTTGAGTGTGCCAGTGCAGAACCGTGCCGAACTCTCGCGGACCGGGGTGATCTTCGTCGCGCTTCTGATCGCGATCTGCGCGACGGGCGCCGCTGCGCGCGAATTCCGCGCCGCCGACACCCAGGCCGAGGATTACCCGACCGTCCAGGCGCTGCGCTACATGGGCGCCCTGATCGCCGAGCGCACCGGCGGCCGCCACGAGGTCAAGGTGTTCCACTCCCGCCAGCTCGGCGAGGAGAAGGAGACCATCGAGCAGACCCGGGCCGGTGCGATCGACCTCAACCGGACCAATGTGGCGCTGATCGGCAATTTCGTTCCGGCGATGAACGTGCTGGCGATGCCGTTCCTGTTCCGGTCCATCGAGCACATGCAGAAGGTGCTGGACGGGCCCGTCGGCAACGAGATCCTCGGCAGTTTCGAGCCCTACGGCTTCGTCGGGCTTGCCTTCTACGATTCCGGCGCGCGCTCGATCTACAACGGCGTCCGTCCCGTGAAGAGCATTGCCGATCTCAAGGGCCTGCGGATCCGGGTGCAGCAATCGGAGTTGATGAAAGAGATGATCCGCTCGCTCGGCGCCGAACCGGTCGAGCTGCCCTACGGGCAGGTGCTCACGGGGCTCGCAACCCATCTGATCGACGGCGCCGAAAACAACTGGCCATCCTTCGTGACGACAGACCATTACAAACATGCCGGCTACCTTGCGCTCACCGAGCACACGATGAGCCCCGAGGTGCTGGTGATCTCGCTGAAGGCCTGGAAAAGCCTGTCGCCGGACGACCAGACGGTCTTCCGGGAGGCCGCGCAGCGCTCGAGCCGTTTCATGCGCGAGAAATGGCGCGACCTCGAGGAGCAGTCGCAGCGCAAGGCCGAAGCCGCCGGCATCACCGTCGTCAGGGATATCGACCGCAAGCCGTTCGAGGACGCGATGGCTGACGTCTACGCCAGGGTCGCGCGCGATCCCGCCGCCGCCGCGCTGATCGAACGCATTCGCAAGGTGGAGTGAGGCCTCCGTGATCGCAACCGGACACAGCGAGCACGCAGACAGGCCGTCCGGCCCGCTCGGGCGGCTGCGCGCGCGTCTGGTCGGCATGCTGCGGGCAGTGCCGATCCGCTGGCGCATCCTGTCGATCGCGGCGCTGAATTCGGCCGTGGTCGTGGTGCTGGTGGGGCTGATCTGGAATGGCTCGCAGGTGCTGGGGTCGGCCTGGGACGATGTGCGCCAGGTGCGCGAATCCGACCGCATCCTGGCGCTGCTCGAAAGCGAGACCGGGCGGCTGCACAATCTGATCCACCGCTACATCAACCAGCCGAGCCCGGACCTGTTCGCCGAGATCCTGCTGCTGCGCGAAGCCGTGCTGGGCACGCTGACCGACCGCGCCGCCAAGGACCCGATGCTGTCAGGCTCGGTCGAGGAGCTGGAGCGCACCACCGACCGCTTCCTCAACGGCTTCGGCGAGCTGCGCGGCGTGCAGGCGACGATTGCCAAGACCTATGAGGAGCAGGTGCAGGGCCCGGCCCGGGACATGGCCGGCCTGTATTCCATCATCGAAGGCGCCACCGGGCATCGCGACGCGCTGATCTGGCCCTCGCTCGGAAAATCCCGCGAAGCCTTCACCGCGATGCTGGTCGCGGCCAATTCCTACTATCTGTCGCTGTCATCGGGTGCCGCCGATGACGCGCGCCGCAACACCGAGACGATCGAGAAGACCATCCCCGTGATGATCGACCTCGCCGACAACGATCTCCAGCGCATGGCGCTGCAACGGCTGGGTGCCCGCACCATGGCGCTGCGAGAGGGCTTTGCCAAACTCTCGGAGCAGCTGACGAACCGGACCGAGCTTTTGCGCAACACCATCGACGCCAGCCAGGCCGAGGCGATCGGCGCCATCGACGATCTCTCCATCAAGATGCGCCAGCGCGAGCAGAAGGCGCAGGAAACCTTCGACCGCACGCTGGCGGCCATTTCCCGCCGCGTTCTCACCATCGCGATGATCTTCCTCGGCATCATCCTCGCCGCCGGGGTGCTGATCGCGCTGTCGATCCGCCTGCCGCTGCAACAGATCATGACCGCGATGCGCGCCATCACGCTCGGCGATCTCGACCGCCAGGTGCAGGGCACGCGCGCGCGCGACGAGGTTGGCGCCATGGCGCGCGCAGTGGAGGTGTTCCGCGAGAACGCGATCGCGAAGCGCGAGACCGAGGACGAGCTGCGCGCGTCCAAGGAGAAGGCCGAGAGCGCGCTGCTCGAGCTCAACACCGCGCAGCAGAACCTGATCGACGCCGAACGGCTCGCCGCCCTCGGCGGCCTCGTCGCCGGCGTCGCGCACGAGGTCAACAACCCGATCGGCATCAGCCTGACCGTTGCCTCCAGCTTTGCCCGGCGCACCGAGATCTTCGAGGCCCAGCTCAAGGGCGACGGCGGCCTGCGCCGCTCGCAGCTGGAGGAGTTCGTGCAGTCCTCGCGCGACGCCTCGCAGCAGCTCGTCGCCAACCTCACCCGCGCCGGCGAGCTGATCCAGTCGTTCAAGCAGGTCGCGGTCGACCGCTCCCATGCCGAGCGGCGGCAGTTCTCACTCAGCGAAGCCACCGACCAGATCATCGCGAGCCTGCGGCCGGTGCTGAAGCGCTCGCCGACCACGCTCCAGGTCGACGTGCCCGAGGGGCTGCTGCTGGACGGCTATCCCGGCTCCTACGGCCAGATCCTGACCAACCTGTTCCTCAACGCCGCCAACCACGCCTTCGCGGACGGGCGCGCCGGCACCATCACCATCTCGGCGCGGCCACGCGGGGCCGACGACATCGAGATCATCTTCGCCGACGACGGGGCCGGCATGACCCCGGACGTGCAGCGCCAGGCCTTTGACCCATTCTTTACCACCCGGCGCAATGAAGGTGGTACGGGACTCGGGCTTCATATCGTCTATAACCTCGTCACCCAACAGCTCGGCGGACGCATGATGCTGGAATCCAAGCTGGGACAAGGCACTACTTTTCGCATTATCATGCCCCGGGTCGCCAAGGGCGGCGCGCAAAGCACAGAGACTGACGGGACTCCTCAATGGCCGAACAGGACGATGTCCTCCACCTGATCGACGATACCGGTACCGCGCCGGAGGACCAGAACACCCGAAAGTGGAAAATCGCCGTCATCGACGACGATGCGGCCGTGCATGACGGCACGCGTTTTGCGCTCTCGGACTATTCCCTGAACGGCCAGGGCCTGGAGATCCTCTCGGCGCATTCCGCGGCCGAAGGTCGCAAGCTGATGGCCGAGCACCGCGACATCGCCGCCGTGCTGCTCGACGTCATCATGGAGACCGACGTCGCCGGCCTCGAACTGGTCGAATACATCCGCAACGAGCTCCAGAACGAGACTGTGCGCATCATCCTGCGCACCGGCCAGCCCGGCCAGGCGCCGGAGCGGCGCGTGATCGTCCAGTACGACATCAACGACTACAAGGCCAAGACCGAGCTCACCGCCGACAAGCTGTTCACCTCGCTGACCGCGGCGCTGCGCTCCTATCAGCAGCTCGAGCGCATGGTGCAGACGCGGCGCGGGCTCGAGATCATCATCGACGCAGCCTCGACGCTGTACGACTTCAAGTCGATGCAACGGCTCGCCGAGGGCGTGCTGACCCAGCTCGCCTCGCTGCTCAATGTCGATTGCGCCGGCATACTGGTTTTGCGCGACAATGGCGGCATCGACCCCGAACTCTCGGTGCTGGCCGGCAGCGGCTGCTACAGCCGCTTCATCGGCACCACCTCGTCGAAGGCGCTCGACCCTGATCTCCGCGCAATGGTGGAAGCCGCGTTCCAGGGCCGCAAGAACGAATTCGCCGACCATCGCAGCGTGATCTATCTGCGCACCGGATCTGGCCGCGAGGTCGTGGTGCTGCTGCAGGCCGAGCGCGAGCTGTCCGAGACCGACCGTTCGCTGGTCGAGATCTTCTCCTCCAGGCTCTCGATCGCGTTCGACAACGTCATCCTCTACCAGCAGCTCCAGGCCGCCAACACCCAGCTGGAAGACCGCGTTGCGCAACGCACCCGCGCGCTGATGCAGGCCAACCGCCGCCTGTCGGCGCAATGGCTGCGATTGCAGCGCGCCAACGGCTTCAAGAACGAGATTCTCGGTACCGTCGCGCATGATCTGAAGAACCCACTCGGCGTCATCCTCGGCCGCACCGAGATGCTGAAGGAGCTGATCTCGACCGGGGCGTCATCATCAGGCGTGGTCGCCCAGGTCGATCACATCCGCGACGCCACCAAGCGCCTGACCACGATGGTCGATCACCTGATCTCGGACGCGATGGCCGACGCCTTCGACATCACCATCCGCCGCGAGCCGGTCGATGTCGCGGCGCTGGTCAAGGAGGTCGCCGAGGCCAACCAGCCGCTCGCCGTCAACAAGCAGCAGGCGATCCATGTCTCCGCACCGGCGAACATCGTCACCATGTGCGACACCGACCGCATCCGCGAGGCCATCGACAACCTCATCAGCAATGCCATCAAATACTCGCCGATCGGCGGCAAGATCGACGTCGCCGTCAGCCATGAGAGCAACGACACCATCGTCCGCATCAGCGACGAGGGCGCCGGCCTGTCGCCGGAGGATCTCGGCCGCCTGTTCGGCCGGTTCCAGCGGCTCTCCGCGAAACCGACGGCGGGCGAGAGCTCGACGGGGCTTGGGTTGTCCATCGTCAAGCGTATTATCGACATGCATGGCGGCGAGGTGACGGCCGAGAGCGAGGGCCCCGGCAAGGGCTCGACCTTCACCATCACCCTGCCCGCGACCGAGATGCCGTGACATGACCCAAAGCCAGCACATCATGATCGTCGATGACGAGGCCCCGGCCCGGGAGATGGTCGGCGATTACCTCAAGATGCACGGCTTCACCGTGACGCTGTGCGACGGCGGCAAGTCGCTGCGCACCGCGATCGACGGCAGCATGCCCGATCTCGTCGTGCTCGACCTCAACATGCCCGAGGAAGACGGCCTCTCGATCATTCGCGACCTCAAGAGCCGCATCAACGTGCCGGTGATCATGCTCACGGCAACGGCGAGCCCGATCGACCGCGTCGTCGGCCTCGAGCTCGGCGCCGACGATTACGTCGCAAAGCCCTGCGAGCTGCGCGAGCTGATGGCTCGCATCCGCTCGGTGCTGCGCCGGAGCACGCCGGTGAAGGCGGCGGCTGCCGAAGCTGCGCCCGCGAAATCCGACAAGGACCAGTTGGTACGGTTTGGGACAAAGTGGCTCGACCTCGAAGCCCAGGCCCTGCGCGACGACGAGGGCAACGAGCATCCGCTGACCGCGTCCGAGTTCGGGCTGCTGAAGGTGTTCGCGGCCAATCCGAAGCGCGTGCTGTCGCGCGAGCGGCTGCTTGAGCTCGCCAACGCGCGCGACGCCGAAGCCTTCGACCGCGCCGTCGATCTCCGCATCATGCGCATCCGCCGCAAGATCGAGCCCGACCCGACCAAGCCCGCCGTGATCCGCACCATCCGCGGCGGCGGCTATCTGTTCTCGCCCGCGGGCGAGAAGGCGTAGGGGCTAGCCACGGACCAGGTGCCGTAGGGTGGGCAAAGCGGAGCGTGCCCACGTTCTCTCAATACTTGCGGAAGGATCGTGGGCACGGCGCGTCGCGCCTTTGCCCACCCTACGAGACCGCCGTCTCGGCTACGGGCAGCCCCGACCTGCGCTGATGCTTGTCCGGGACGACAATGGGGCGGATGAGGCGCGACGGAACGCAAACGTTCAAAATTCGTTCCGTGCCCTTCCAGCCCCACCCCGTATTTTCCGTACATTGAAATTCCACGACTTTTTGCCCCGAATGTTTCGTCGCGGCCTGCCGGACGAAACAATTTGGCGGCGCACGAAACCATTTTCCCCTTTTCGTGCAGACGTCCCGAAACGTTGGCTCATTAACACTTTGGTCCAAGGAAACGCCGCTCGGTTGCGGCGCACCGGGGAGCCAAGTCAATGCCGAACGTCATCGCCATCAACGCCCAAGCCAGCCAGAGCATCATTGCCGCTCAGGCGACCTCGGACGACATGCTTCTCGAGAGCATTGCCGACGGCAACCGGACGTCGATGCACATCCTCTATTGCCGTCATAATGTGCGCGTCTATCGCTTCATCCTGCGCATCGTGCGCGACGCCACCACCGCGGAAGATCTGGTCAGCCAGGTGTTCCTCGACGTCTGGCGCACCGCCGGCCAGTTCCAGGGCCGCTCGCAGGTCTCGACCTGGCTGCTCTCAATCGCCCGTTTCAAGGCGCTGACCGCGATGCGCCAGCGCCGTTTCGAGGACATCGATCAGGAAGACGTGCGCGAGATTCCCGATGGTTCCGACACGCCCGAGACCTCGCTCGACCGCAGCGACACCAGCGCGATCCTGCGTGCCTGCGTGCAGAAATTGTCACCCGCGCATCGCGAGATCATCAACCTCATCTACTACCATGAGAAGTCGGTAGAGGAGGTCGGTCAGATCATCGGCATTCCGCAGAGCACGGTGAAGACCCGCATGTTCTACGCCCGCAAGCAATTGGCTGAATTGCTTAAGGGCGCCGGCGTCGAGCGCTTCGCTGCGTAAACCTAAGAATTTCAAAGGGATAGGGCCTTATTTTGGGCCCTGTCTCGGGACACGGAAGTGTTACCGCCGACGACACAATTGAAACAAAGCACAACATCAGGCGGAAAAACTTCTCCCCTATAAAACTCACATACGGTTTTCGTTAAACCTCCCAAGACCTCCAGCGACCCGGACGATGCCCCCGTCCGGGTCGTTTTGTATTTGGGGGTGATGCGGGCGCTGGGAGCCTCGACGCCTCTCCAACGTCATGGCCGGGCTTGACCCGGCCATCCACGTCTTTGTCCTTGGCACGAAGAACGTGGATGGCCGGGACAAGCCCGGGCATGACGACCTCGGGCAAGTCGACCTCGTCACGAAGGCGTGACGCCGCGTAACGGCCGCCTCCCCCATTCCGAACTGCCCTCGTGACCTCCTTCACGAGTGCCCCATGCTCGAACTTCTCTTCGCCCTCCTCGCCGGTGTCCTCACCATCGCCGCCCCCTGCACGCTGCCGATGTTGCCGATCCTGCTTGGTGCCTCGATCGGGCGCGCGGGGCATCTGCGCCCGGCGATGATCGCGCTCGGCTTCGTCGTCTCGTTTTCCGCGACCGCCCTGTTGCTGGGCGCGATCACACGGCTGTTCGATTTCGATCCGAACGTGCTGCGCGAGGCCGCCTCGGTGCTGCTGCTCGGCTTCGGCCTGCTGATGCTGTGGCCGACGCCGTTCGAATGGCTGTCGATCCGGCTCAATGGCTGGCTCGACCTCGGCAATGCCGGCACCACGCAGCGCGAGGGCGCGCTCGGCGGCCTCGTGCTCGGCACCACGCTCGGGCTTGTCTGGACGCCCTGCGCCGGTCCCGTGCTGGGTTCGATCCTGACGCTGGTCGCGACCTCAAAGAATGCCTCCTGGGCGGGTGTGCTGTTGATTGCCTACGCCATCGGCGCGGCGATCCCGATGCTCGCAATCGCCTATGGCGGACAGGCCGCGACCACGCGCGTGCGCAGCCTGGCGCGGATCTCGCCGCGGCTGCAGCAGGGGTTTGGTGTCGTCGTGATCGCCTTCGCGGTCGCCGCCTACTTCCAATACGACACGCTGATCGTGGCGTGGCTCACCGGCTTCTATCCCACCGGCCAGATCGGCCTGTGATCACCCAGCATCTCAACCGGAGGATTTTTCCATGACGCTCAAGCTGCTCGCCGTTTCCGCCGCATTGATCGGCATCGCCGTCACCGGCGCCGTCATCCCCGGCATCTGCGACGAGGCCGCCCGCGCGACACCTGTCGTCACCGCCGCCGCGAGCCAGCAGACCGCGCCGGATTTCGCCGGCATCACCAACTGGTTCAACTCGAAGCCGCTGAACATGGCCGATTTGCGCGGCAAGGTCGTGCTGGTCGATTTCTGGACCTATGGCTGCGTCAACTGCGTCAACACGCTGCCGCACGTCACCGACCTCTACGCCAAATACCGGGATAAGGGCCTCGTCGTGGTCGGCGTGCACACGCCGGAATTCCCGTTCGAGCGCTCGGCTTCGAACGTGCAGGCCGCACTGAAACGCCACGGCATCACCTATCCGGTGGCGCAGGACAACGACTCGAAGACCTGGACCGCCTACAGCAACCGGTACTGGCCGGCGCAATACATCATCGACCAGACCGGCAAGATCGTGTTCCAGCACGAGGGTGAAGGCGGTTACGACCAGATCGACCGCACGGTGGCCAAGCTGCTGAATGCCAGCAGCTGACGTCTGACGAGCCTCGCGCGGCTGGCCTCACCTATCGCCCTTGTTGCTTGACTCCACGGACCCGTCCGTGGAGTTTCGCGCGCGACGGAATCAGCCAGCCGCAATGGACGACGCGACCACCAGCACCGACATTCGCCTTCGTGAAGGCGCCTCGATCGCGCAGCGGCTGGTCATGTCCGCCTTCGCGGCGGCCGTCGCGCTGTGCTTCACGCCAGGCCTGTTCACCCACGAGACCCTGGAAATCATCATCTCCGTGGTCGCGCTGCTGGTGGGTGCGGGATTTGTCGGCGGCATCATGCTGGCGCCGGCGGTGGTGTGGATCATCACAGCGAACGAGATTTTGATCGGGCGGCAAAGCCCGTTCGGAAAGCTCCGCACGCGGATCGTCGCCAAGGACGACATCACGGGATTGCAGGTTCCCGGCAGCAAGCGGGTGAAGGCCCGCTTTCAACTCGTCTTCACGCTTGTCTCGGGGGAACGCCTGACCTCCCCGCCGATCTCGGACGTCACCCATGTTCGCGACACCGTGGCCCGGATCGCTGCGCAGTTCGAGGTTCCCAATGTCGAGGAGCCCGTCAATCCACTCGATGCCAGCAATCCCGAGATGCATCTCGGCGAGCCGCTCGAGGCGTTTTCGGTGCGGGACATCCGCATCGTGTCGCTGATCGCCGTCGCGTTGTCCGCCGTGCCCTACGCGTACAAGCTCTGGCGCGGGTGGCCGCCCACGCATGTCGATATCCTGCTGTTGCCGCTTGGCGTGATTGCGGCGTTCGCCGTGCACCGCTACGCGAACCTCGTGACCGGCGCCTTCTGGATCATCCGCGAGGGCGATATCCGCGTCGAGCGCCTGTGGGGCGACGGCACGCCGCGCGCGGACCATATCGCGGGGCAAGACGTCAAGACGATCACCGTTGATCGCCGCGGCCGGTCCGAGGACGAGCATTGCATCGTCACGATCCGAACGCGCACCGGGCGACGGTTTCGCAGCCCCCGCATCGGCTCGCGGGTGGAGGCCCGCGCGGTGGGGACGGAGATCGTCCGGCGGCTCGGGATCGCGGCGGAGAGCAACAAGATTTAGGCGATGACTGCCTACACCGTCATGGCCGGGCTTGTCCCGGCCATCCACGCCTTGACACGCCGTACGAAGAACGTGGATGCCCGGGCCTTCGCCGCGACGAAGCGGCTTCGGCCGCGCAGGCGGGACAAGCCCGGGCATGACGGCATCTGGGATTGCGGATTCGATCACTAATGCCCGGCCGGGATGTCGCCAACACTGCTTTTCGCGCCATCCCCTGTTTGTGGCATTGCGGGAGGCCCGTCAAAAAACCAAAGCATTCTCGTGACATATCGTCTAAGGGTGCCATCAACTTGCCATGAACATGCCCCTGAGATTTGATGGTTCCGAATGATTTGCGCTGTGGCAGCGGGGAGAGCTTGAAATGACGGATTATCGTCGCCTGACCGGGGCGTTCCTCACGGTCCTGAGCCTGGCTCTGACCACCTCATACGCCGCCGCCCAGCAGCCCGACCGCGGCGATGAGCCCGGCCTGGTCGCTGACGACGCCTTCGAGCTCGATCCGGAATGGCAGAAGCAGGTGGTCTACTTCCGCACCACTGAAGCGCCCGGCACGCTCATCATCTCGACCGCCGAACGGCATCTCTATCTGGTCCAGCCCGGCGGCCGCGCGATCCGCTACGGCATCGGCGTCGGCCGCGATGGTTTTCAGTGGCAGGGGCTCGTGAACATCACCAACAAGAAGGAGTGGCCGGACTGGACGCCGCCGCCGGAGATGATCCAGCGCCAGCCCTATCTGCCGCGCTTCATGGCCGGCGGCCCCGGCAACCCGCTCGGCGCCCGCGCCATGTATCTCGGCACCACCGTCTATCGGATCCACGGCACCAACCGTCCGGACACGATCGGCACCAAGGTGTCCTCCGGCTGCTTCCGGCTGGTCAACCGCGACGTCGCCGATCTCTATGATCGCGTTCCGGTCGGCACCAAGGTGGTCATCCGGCAGAAGCCCGAGCTCTAAGGCTTATCGTTCGAGCATGGTCGCGCCGACCATGCTCCTCGCCTTCCTCCCAATTCCTTTTCCCGATTTTTCGAGAGAGCAACATGATGCGCACATTTCGAGGCGGCCTGCTGATCGGGCTCGCGGTCGCCGTGCTGGTCGCCGTTCTGGCCATCATCTATGAATTCTACGACACCCGCACATTGAAGCGCACGGTTCGCCGCGGCGAGGTGCTGTGCGGCGTCAACAAGGGCCTGCCGGGCTTCTCGATTCCCGACGACAAGGGCAATTGGACCGGCTTCGACGTCGATTTCTGCCGCGCGGTGGCGTCGGCGATCTTCAACGATCCGGGCAAGGCGAAGTTCGTCCCGCTCGACGCCGGCGAGCGCTTCAAGGAATTGCAGAGCCGCAAGGTGGACATCCTCTCGCGCAACTCGACCTGGAGCATGGCGCGCGAGCTCGACTACGACCTCTATTTCCCCGCCGTCGCCTATTACGACGGCGCAGGCTTCATGCTGCCGCGCTCGCGCAACAAGGAGACCTCGCTGGATCTCAACGGCAGCAAGGTCTGCGTGCAGGCCGGCACCACCACGGCGCTCAACGTCGCCGACTATTTCAAAGCCAACAACATGAAGTATGACGAGGTGAAGTTCGACAAGCTGGACGACGTGGTGAAGGCCTACGACACCGGCAAGTGCGACACGCTCTCCGCCGACGTCTCCCAGCTCTATGCGCTCAGGCTGAACCTCTCGAAGCCCGGCGACCACATGATCCTGCCTGACATGATCTCCAAGGAGCCGCTCGCCCCCGTCGTGCGCCAGCGCGACGACGACTGGATGATGATCGTGAAGTGGACGCTCTACGCCATGATCAACGCCGAAGAGCTCGGCGTCACCTCGGAGAACATCGACGAGGCGTTGAAGTCGAAGAAGCCGGAAGTGATGCGGCTGGTCGGCACCGAGGGAAATTACGGCGAACAGCTCGGCCTCACCAAGGACTGGGTCGTCCGCATCATCCGCCACGTCGGCAATTACGGCGAAATGTACGAGCGCAACATCGGCGAGAAGTCGAAGCTGAAGATCCCGCGCGGCATGAACCAGCTGTGGAACGCGGGCGGCGTGCAGTATGCGCCGCCGATAAGGTAACGAGCGGTATCTCCGCCGTCGCCGTCATTGCGAGGAGCGAAGCGACGAAGCAATCCAGAATCCCCCCGCGGTGACAGTCTGGATTGCTTCGCTTCGCTCGCAATGACGAGCCTGGGGGACGGGCTTCCCACACTCTCAACTGTCATCGCCCGGCTTGACCGGGCGATCCAGCATTCCAGAGACGTCAGTTGTGTACGGATAGGCCGCGGCGTACCGGATCGCCCGCTTTCGCGGGCGATGACACCGCATGCGAGGCGCGCACCGCGCTCCTCGCCTCAATACCCCCGCGCCCGCGCCAGCTGCTCGGTGTGGTAGCTGGCGTCGCCGAACAATTCCTCGCACACCCGTGCGCGCTTCATGAAGAAGCCGATGTCGAACTGGTCGGTCATGCCCATGCCGCCGTGCATCTGCACGCCTTCCTGCACCGCGCGGGTGGCGGTGGTGCCGGCGCGGGCCTTTGCCACGGCGACGGCTGAGGCGGCCTTGGCAACATCGCCATCCAGCGCCTGAAGCGCCTTCATCGTGGCGGCGCGGGTGATCTCGATGTCGACGTAGAGTTCGGCGGCACGGTGCTGCAGCGCCTGGAATTCGCCGATCAGCTTGCCGAACTGCTTTCTGTTCTTGAGGTACTCGACCGTGCGGTTGAAGACCTCCTCGCTCAAGCCCACCATTTCGGCAGCGACCGCGCCGCGGCCGATATCGAGCACGCCGTCGAGCAGCGCTGCACCCTGATCGACCTCGCCGAGCACGCTGTCGGCATTGACCTCGACATTGGCGAGCTCGATCCGCGCGGCGTTGTGCGCATCGACCATGATGGTGCGTTCGATCGCAACGCCCTTGGCCTTGGGGTTGACCAGGAACAGCGTCAGGCCGTCACGCTCGCCGGCTGAACCTGCCGTGCGCGCGGCGACGATAAAGAGATCGGCGACATGGCCGTCGACCACCAGCGCCTTGGCGCCGGACAGTTTAAAGCCGTTGCCGGCGCGTACGGCCTGCAAGTTCGTCTGGAGCGGGCGATGCTTGGCGCCCTCGTCGATGGCGAGCGTCGCGAGCAGCGAGCCGTTGGAGATCTTCGGCAGGAACTCCGACTTCTGCGCGGCGTTGCCGCCGCGGTTCAGTGCGGAGGCTGCAACCACGCTGGTGGCGAGAAAGGGCGACGGCATCAAGGTGCGGCCGATCTCTTCCATCACGACGCCTGCTTCCATGAAGCCGAGGCCGCTGCCACCGAACTCTTCCGGCACCAGCAGGCCGGCAAAGCCCATCTCGGCGAAGGAATGCCACAGCTCCTTGGAGAAGCCGGTCGGGTCCTTGTTATCGCGCAGGGATCGCAGGTGCGACACCGGCGCCTTGTCGCTGATCAGTCCGCGCGCGCTGTCGCGGAGCATCGATTGTTCTTCGGTGAGGACGAGGGCCATGGTCGTGTTTCCGGTTCGAAAATCCATTTGTGTCGTCCCATTCCGGGATGGCCCGCAGGGCCCGGCCCGGAATCCATAACCACGATCGGGAGTATGGATTCCGGGCTCGCCGCTATCGCGGCGCCCCGGAATGACGGGTGGTGAGAGTGCTGCTCACGCCCCCGGCAGATCCAGGATGCGCTTGGCGACGATGCCGAGCATCACCTCCGTCGTGCCGCCCTCGATCGAGTTGGCCTTGGTGCGCAGCCAGGCGCGCGGGCGCGCGCCTTGCTTCGAGCGCTCGCTCTCCCATTCCAGCGCATCGACACCGCCGGCCGACATCAGGATCTCGTAGCGGCGCTTGTTGAGCTCGGTGCCGTAGTACTTCATCGCGGACGAGAACGCCGGATGGGCCTGGCCCGCCTTGGCGAGGTCGACCGCGCGCTCGGCACAGGCCCCAAGCGCGGCCTCGTCGACGTCGAAGCTGGCGATCTTGCCGCGCAGCATGGAATCATCGAGCCGCCCCAGCGTATCCGAACCGACCGAGTCGGCCGCGATCTGGCCGAGCGGACGGCCGACGCCGCGCTCGCCCATGCCCGAGATCATCGCGCGCTCGTGCTGAAGCAGATATTTGGCGACGTCCCAGCCGCGGTTGACGGTGCCGACCACATGCGATTTCGGGACGCGCACGCCGTCGAAGAAGGTCTCGCAGAACGGCGAATAGCCGGAGATGAGAAGGATCGGCTTGGTCGTCACGCCCTTCGAAGTCATGTCGAACAGGATGAAGCTGATGCCGTCGTGCTTCTTCGCGGCCGAGTCGGTGCGGACGAGACAAAAGATCCAGTCGGCGTAATTGGCGTAGGACGTCCAGATCTTCGACCCCGTGATGACGAAATCGTCGCCGTCGCTTTCGGCGCGGGTCTGGAGCGAGGCGAGATCGGAGCCGGCGTTCGGCTCGGAATAGCCCTGGCACCAGCGAATGAGCCCTGCTGCGATCTTCGGCAGATGCTCTTTCTTCTGGGCCTCGTTGCCGTACTTCAACAGCGCCGGTCCGAGCATCCAGATGCCGAAGCTCGACAGCGGCGGACGCGCGCCGATCTTTGCCATCTCCGTGCGCAGCACCTTGTGCTCGGCGGCGCTCAGGCCGCCACCACCATATTCCGTCGGCCAGTCCGGCACGGTCCAGCCCTTGTCGCGCATGCGCTCGAACCAGATGCGCTGCGGCTCGGAAGCGAATTTGGTATTGCGTCCGCCCCAGAACACGTCGGCATCCGATGTCGCGGGCTTGCGCATCTCCGGCGGGCAATTGGCCTCCAGCCAGGCGCGCGTCTCGCTGCGGAATGTTTCGAGATCGGCGGTCTCTGTGTCGCTCATGGTCGTTTCCATCAATCATAACAGACTTGTTGGCCGCGACTCTGGGCCATCGCCCCGTGGAATTCAACCACTTCCGTGACGCTGCATTCGGCTATAGTCGCCGTCACGACGGTGCTTGAAAACAAAGAGGAAACGAGAATGCGCCTGAAACTTCTTTCGCCTGGCGAAATGAACGAGAGCCAGCGGCAGACCTATGACGAGTCGATTGCCGGCAAGCGCGGCAAGCCGCCGGCGCCGATGATGGCCTGGCTCAACAGCCCCGACATGGCCCGTCACGCCACGCGGCTCGGCGAAGTCCTGCGCTACGACACGATCTTTCCGGCAAAGCTTTCGGAGATCGCGATCCTGGTGACGGCGCGGCACTGGACCGCGCATTACGAATGGTACGCGCATAAGCGCCTCGCGCTTGCCGGCGGCATGGACCCTGAGATCATCGACGCGATCCGCGACCGCCGCACGCCCGAATTCGACGACCCCAAGGGCAAGATGATCTACGACCTCGCAAAGTCGCTGCATGAGGGACACGGCGTCGAGAAGGGTCTCTATGATGCGGCGGTGAAGCTGCTCGGCGAGCGCGGCGTGGTCGAGGTGATCGGGCTGTGCGGCTATTACACAATGGTGTCGATGACGCTGAACACCTTCGAGTTCGAGCTGCCCGAGGGCGAGGTGCCGGAGCTGTCTTGATCGCACATTCGGAAACGATGGGTTTCGGGATAGGGCCGTAGCGCTGTCCCGAAGCTCGGCTTAAGTGGAGTTCATCAGGGAGCACCACCATGTCGGACAACAAAGCCGTCGCCGCCGGCACCAGGATCGGCCACGTCCACCTCAAGGTCGCCGACCTCGATCGCGCACTCGGTTTCTATTGCGGTGTGCTCGGCTTCGAGCTGATGCAGCGGATGGGTTCGGGCGCGGCCTTCATCTCGGCCGGCGGCTATCATCACCACATCGGGCTCAACACCTGGGAGAGCAAAGGCGGCTCGCCGCCGCCGCCGGGCACCACGGGCCTCTTCCACACCGCGATCCTCTATCCGACGCGACCGGCGCTGGCGGATGCGGTGCACCGCGTGCTCACGGCCGGCATCGTACTGGACGGCGCCAGCGACCACGGCGTCAGCGAGGCGCTGTATCTGCGCGATCCCGACGAGAATGGCGTGGAGCTGTATTGGGACAAGCCGCGAGAGCAGTGGCCGTTCGGGCCGGATGGCAAGCTTTCGATGTTCACGAAGCGGCTGGATGTCGAGGGGTTGCTGAAGCAGCGGGAGGGGTGATCTCCGCTCTCGCCTCGTCATTGCGAGGAGCACTTGCGACGAAGCAATCCAGAATCTTTCCGCGGAGGCAGTCCTGGATTGCTTCGCTGCGCTCGCAATGACGGAGTATGTGGAAACGGCGTCGCGTTTTAAGCAGGTGCCGTAGGGTGGGCAAAGCGAAGCGTGCCCACGCATCCTCGCGATTTAGAGACAGATGGTGGGCACGGCGCTTCGCGCCTTTGCCCACCCTACGAGAGCTTCGCCCGCGGCACCCCGCGCACCATGATCAGCGCAGCCGCTGCCACCTCCAGCGCTATGCAGAGATAGAACGGCAGCGAATACCCGCCGGACCAATCGCGCAAGGCCCCGACGACGCCGGGGCCGAACGCATACGTCACCTGGTTGATCGCGGTGTTCAAACTGATCAGCACGCCGAACGAGGCGGAGTCGAACTCCTGCTGCACGATCAGCGATGGCAGCGTGATGAGGTTGCCGACCGAGAAGCCGAACACCGCGCAGGCCGCGATCAACGCATAGTCGTTGTGAATGTTGATGACGACACACAGCGCCGCAGCCTGGCTGAGGAACGACAGTGCAGACGCGAGCCGCTGGTTGAGGCGGTCGATCACCATCGAGAACAGCACGCGGCCGATCACTGCCATGGCGGTCAGCACCGCGACTGCCACCGCGGCGCGCTCGCGGCCGATCACGGGATCGAGGAACGAGATCAGGTGCACGATGAAGCCGACCTGCGCGAACAGCACCAGCGCGAACGCAATGGTCACCGTGAGAAAGCCGACATCGCGCAGCGCCCAGGCGCGGATCTCGCTCGATGATTGCGGTTTTGTCTTTGCTGCCGCCTTCCAGCCGTGGAGATCGGGCGGCCGTCCCACCAGCAGCAGGATCACCGGCAACAGCAGCACCAGCATGGCGCCGGCAGCCGCATACATCGCGCTGGCAAAGCCGACGTGACCGATCAAGGTCACCAGCAGCGGCACGCCGACGATGCCGCCGAAGCTGGCGCCGTTGAGCGCGAGGCTGATCGCCATGCCGCGCTTCTGGTCGAACCACAGACTGATCGTGTTGGTGATCATGGCAAGGCTGGTGCCGGCCCAGCCGAAAGCGAGCACGGCATCCGCGAGATAAAGCTGCCAGGGCTCGCGCACCGCGCCGATCGCAACCGCGGCGGCCGCCATCGCCAGCGTACCTGATATCAGGCAGATGCGCGGGCCGTATTTCCGCACAGCCTCGCCGACGAAGACCACCAGCAGCGCGCCGAACAGATAGAAGAACGTCGTGCCGGAGGAAATCAGCGAGGCCGGCCAGCCCCGCGCGCGCTGCAGCTCGGCGACATAGACGCTCTGGCCGTAGAAGCCGAGCCCCCAGCCGAAGGTCGCGAGCAGGAAGCAGACGGC
The DNA here is from genome assembly GCF_052076015.1 of Bradyrhizobium sp. 930_D9_N1_4. NCBI lineage: Bacteria > Pseudomonadati > Pseudomonadota > Alphaproteobacteria > Hyphomicrobiales > Nitrobacteraceae > Bradyrhizobium > Bradyrhizobium sp. 930_D9_N1_4. The sequence goes on along the minus strand of NZ_CP197236.1, from coordinate 618,972 downwards.
GACGATGCGCCAGCCTTCGTAACGGAGGGAGGATTCGTCGATGGTGGGGTGTTGAGGATTATCGAGCATCGCCGCCTACTCCGTCATGCGCGGGCCTGTCCCGGGCATCCACGTTCTTCGATCCGAACACCTAAGACGTGGATGGCCGGGACAAGCCCGGCCATGACGACATCTAATAAACCCTCACCTGAAAATCACTTCGACAGAGATCGAAGTATCAACGTTGCTGACAGCCTCTTGCCAATTCACATCGCATCCGGGAACTCGCCCATCGCGGCCTCGAGTCGCGCCCTGCGGCGGCGGGCCCAGGACGCCAGCGAGAGCACGGCGAGACCCAACACCACCGGCGGGAACACCACCATGTTGACCGCAGACCAGCCGTAATTCGCCAGCAACTGGCCGGAGGAGAACGAGCCGATCGCCATCATGCCGAACACGAGGAAATCGTTGAAGGCCTGCACCTTGTTGCGCTCCTGCGGCCGGTGCGTCTCCAGCACCAGCGCGGACGCGCCGATGAAGGAGAAATTCCACCCCACACCCAGCACGATCAGCGTCGCCCAGAAGTGCATCGCGGTGAGGCCGGAGAGGCCGATGCAGGCGGCGACGGCCTCCAGCAGCAAACCTGCGGCGACGATGGCCGGCGCACCGAAGCGTGCGATCAGCGCGCCGGTGAAGAAGCTCGGCCCGTACATGGCAACGATGTGCCATTGAATGCCGAAATTGGAATCGGACACGCTGAGGCCGCACATCTTCATGGCGAGCGGCGCCGAGGTCATCACTAGATTCATCATGGGATAGGAGATGACGCCGCACAGCGCCGCCGCGATGAAGCGCGGCCGGGTCACGATCTCGAGCAGCGGCCGGCCGCCATGCAGATCGGCTGGCGCAGGCTTCGGCATATCGACACCGACGACGATGCCCATCGCGACCAGCGCGACGGCAGCCTGCACCAGGAAGCTGAAGGCGAACAAATAAGGCGACCAGACGTCCATGGTCCATTGCACGAGCTGCGGACCGAGCACGCCGGCGAACACGCCGCCCGCCATCACCCACGACACGGCTTTCGGCCGGTAGGCTGCGCTGGCGCCATCGGCCGCCGCGAAGCGATAGGATTGCGCCACCGCGCCGTAGAGGCCGCCGAGAAAGGTGGCGACGCAGAACAGTGCGAACGAGGCGTGCAGGATCGCGAACGAGCCGAGCACGCCGGTGAGAACGCCACAGCAGGTCCCAATGACGAAGGCCCAGCGGCGGCCGAAGCGGCGCGAGATCGCGCCGGTCGGCAGCGTGCCCGCGGCAAGCCCGACGACATACATCGACAGCGGCACCGTCGCGAGCGACATGTCGGGCGCGAGCGTGGCGCCGACGATCGAGCCTGTCGCGAAGATCACCGCCGAATTGGCGCCAGTCAGCGCCTGGGCCGCCGCAAGGCGCACCACATTGGCGCGCACGCGTGCGTCGTCGGCGATCTCGTTGGCTGTCGTCACGTCCAGCATCGGCATTTCCGCCCGAAAGGCTTGGTTGATTCCCGGCACTATGGCGGGGGGCGGGAAAGCGGGCAACCGGCGCAAACGGGCGCAGGCCATGCCGCTGACGCAATCGGGCGGATGATACCGGTCCGCGCTCTTGACGGCTTGCGCGCGATCAAATCCTATCGCCGCGCTTTCAAGGAGTTTCGTTCATGTCCGTCGACGACAGGCCCACGCTCAGCGCTCCCGACGACGATCCCTGGCTCCGGCTGGAAGAGATCGAAGGCACGCAGGCGCTCGATTTCGTCGAACGGCAGAATCAACTGACGCTGCAAGCATTCGGCGGGGCGGCCTACGAGCGCGACCGCGATATCCTCGCGGCGATCTACGATCGCCCCGACAACATCCCGTATGTCAGCCGGCGCGGCAATGATCTTCACAATCTCTGGAAGGATGCCACCCACCCGCGCGGCCTGTGGCGGCGGACGACGCTCACGGAGTTTCGCAAAGCCGATCCCGCGTGGGAGGTCATGCTGGACATCGACAAGCTCGCAGCGGACGAAGGCGAGGACTGGCTGCTGAGCGGGATCGGCACGATGCCCGGCAGCTCGCGCGCGATCTTGAGTCTGTCGCGCGGCGGCAGCGACGCCGTGACGCTGCGGGAATTCGACCTCGCCACGAAGAGTTTTGTCGCGGACGGCTTTACGCTGCCGGAGGCCAAAGGCGGCGCCGACTGGCTCGATGCCGACACGCTGCTGCTGTCGAGCGCGCATGGCGAGGGCATGGCCACGAGCTCGGGCTATGCGCGAACCGCGCGCCTGTGGCGGCGCGGCCAGAATGTCGATCAGGCCGAGATGATCGCCGAGACAACGGCCGATCACATGGCGATCTATGGCGGCGTTGACGACACCGGCGCGACACCACGGATATGGATCGTCGACCAGATCGATTTCTTCAATCACGCGATCTCGCTGCGTGACGCGGCGGGCACGACGACGAAGCTTGATCTGCCGACCGGAATCTGGATGCAGGCCCATGGCGACTGGTTCGCGATGAAGCTGCGCCGGGACTGGACGGTCGAGGGGCGGACCTATGCCACCGACACCGTGCTCGGCATGTCGCTCTCGGCCTTCCTCGCCGGCAGCCGCGATTTCATCGTCCTGTTCGAACCCGGGCCGCGGCAAGCCCTGCAAGGTCTGTTCTGGACGGCGGGAAAGCTGGTGCTGTCGATCCTCGACGAGCTCCAGCCGCGTTTCGAGATCTGCACGCCCTCCGCCAGCGGCTGGAGCCGCGAGACCCTTGGCGGCCTGCCTGAGATCGGCGTCGTCGATGTCTGGCCGCTCGATCGTCATGCCTCCGAGAGCAACGGCGATCTCCTCGCCAATGTGCAGGATCCGCTCACGCCGCCGTCGATGCTGCTGATCGAGCGCGGGGTCGCAAGCCCGACCGTGCTGAAGCAGGCGCCGAAAACATTCACCGCCGACGGCCTCGTGGTGACGCAGCACGAAGCCATCTCTGTTGACGGCGAGCGCATTCCGTATGTGCAGACCGGCCCCGCAGGCGAGACCGGCGATGCGCCGGTCTATATGAGCGCCTATGGCGGCTTCGCTCATGCGGTGAAGCCTTATTACAACCCCTCGCTCGGCAAGCTGTGGCTGGAGCGCGGCGGCACCACGGTGCAGGCGAATTTGCGTGGCGGCGGCGAGTTCGGCACGCGCTGGCACGACGCCGGCCGGCTCGCCGGCAAGAAACTCTCGCATGACGATTTCGCGGCGGTCGCCGCCGATCTCGTCCGCCGCGGCGTGACCCGCGCAAAGCGCATCGCCGCGCAAGGCGGATCGAACGGCGGCATCCTCATCACCAACATGCTGGTGCGCTATCCCGAGCGCTTCGGCGCGCTGTTCTGCACCATCCCGCTGATCGACATGCGCCGCTACACCAAGCTGCTCGCGGGCGCGAGCTGGATCGCTGAATATGGCGATCCCGACAAGCCGGAAGAGTGGGAGTGGCTGCAGACCTACTCGGCCTATCACAACGTCAAGGCCGGCCAGCCCTATCCCCCGATCCTGATCGCGACGACGCGGCGCGACGATCGCGTCCATCCCGGTCACGCGCGCAAGATGGCGGCAAAGCTCCAGGCGATGGGCTACGAGGCCTGGTTCTACGAACCGGAAGCCGGCGGCCACGGCTACGGCAAGGACAACCGGGAACGCGCCGGCTTCGAGGTGATCGGCTTCCGGTTCCTGAAGGAGAAGATCGGGTGGGGAGATGGTGAGGCCTGACGGGCAGTTGATTGAATCAACGCTAGCCCAGGGGATGGTGCACCTCTCCCGCTTGCGGGAGAGGTCGGCGCACTGCGCCGGGTGAGGGTTCTCTCCTCTTGGGGACTATCCCATTGCGGAGATACCCTCTCCCCAACCCTCCCCCGCAGGCGGGGAGGGAGCGCACCGCCTTCGTGGCTCAGCGCGAGAACACCAGCGTCAGATTATTCGCCGGCATCTCGATCGTATCGACCAGGCGAAGTGCCACGCCGCGCGCGAGGATCTCGACGTCGCTGATATCGCGCACGCCCCAATCGGGATTGCCTTCCCGCAAGGAGGTGTCGAACACCGCGTTGCTGAGCGCGGTGTGCTTGCCGTCGCGTTTGAACGGGCCGTAGAGGAACAGCTTGCCGTCGGCGCGCAGATAACGGCCGGCGCCGGCGAACAGGCCCTCGGCCACGCTCCATGGCGCGATGTGGATGACATTGGCGCAGAACACGGCAGCGAGACTCGTCGGCGCCTGCTCGCTCTTCATCTCCGGGCACCAGTCGGGATCGGTGAGATCGATCCGCAAGGGCGAGCGGACGTTGTGCAGGCCCGAATGAACGCGCCAGGCCTCGATGCTCTTGAGATGCCGCTGGTTGAGGTCGCTCGGCCACCAGATCAGGCCGGGCGTATGGCGGGCGAAATGAACGACGTGCTGGCCGGTTCCGCTGCCGAGCTCGACCACGTTGCCGGTGGTGCCGGCGAGATGCTTGTCCAGTGCCGCCCAGAGCGGCTCGTGATTGCGATGGAATGCCGGCGCATCGAGCCGTCCGTCCGACTCGACCCGTCCGCCGTCCCTGCCAAATTCGACGACATATTCAGCCAATTGAGGTCCCCTTGAAAAACGAGAACGCGGTAAAAAACAGCACGAGCGCCCAAACGCCCTGAAAACAGCCGGCCCGCGCCCATTGTCTTTGCGCTCGGGCCCGAATCCGTCGAACAAATAATCTCTTTAGTTGCAATGCGGAAGATATTAACGCCATTTTGCCGCGTGCATAGTCTCGATTGTCAGGCCGTACCCTTTGTGCTTTGGAACGCTTATATTTCTGCAAACGAGATCATCGACATAACGCCTCGGAATGACGCCTTGACCGCCTTTCCACGGACGCCCGTCCTGACCATCCTGCTGGCCATCGCCGCCGGCCTTGCTGCAAGCCCCGTGCAGGCACAATCCGCCGTGGCCGACGGCCGGAAGCTCGCCTTCGACCGCGGCAAGGGCAATTGCCTGACCTGCCATGTCATCAAGGGCGGCGACCTGCCCGGGACGATCGGCCCGGAGCTGAAGGACATCAAATCAAAATACCCTGATCGCAACGAGCTGGTCGCGATCATCTTCGACGAGACCACGCGCAATCCGCAGACCATGATGCCGCCGTTCGGCCGGAACCGGATTTTGACCGAACAGGAGATCAGCGCGATCGTTGATTTCCTGCAAACCCTGTGACGTCAGGCACGCCTGTGCAGGAGATTTAAGATGACGACGACCACCGGCCCTGTTCCGACGCGGCGCCTGATCCTTCAGGGCGCGGCCTCGGTCGCGCTGCTCGGCCTCGGCAATTTGCCGTTGGCTCCCGCGCGCGCGGCGGCGAACGACAAATATCCGGAAGAGGCGTTCAAGCTGAAGAACGAGGCGGACGCGATCAAGGCGCTCTACGGCAAGACCGCCGAGCCGTCCGACAAGGTCAAGCTGGACGCGCCGGAGATCGCCGAGAATGGCGGCGTGGTGCCGATCTCGGTGACGACAACGCTCGACAAGGTCAGTTCGATCTCGTTCTTCGTGGCCGAGAACCCGAATGCGCTGGCGGCGTCCTACAAGATTCCTGACGACACGGTTCCGAGCGTTGCCAACCGCCTGAAAATGGCCAAGACCAGCAACGTGGTCGCGATCGTGGAAGCCGACGGCAAGCTCTACAGCGCGACCAAAGAGGTCAAGGTCACTGTCGGCGGCTGCGGCGGCTAAGGGCGAGGGAGAGACAGATGGCATCCAGCATTCGCGTACGCGCCACCGCCAACGGCGACATCACCGAGGTGCAGACGCTGATCCAGCACCCCATGGACACCGGTCTGGTCAAGGATTCCAAAGGCGAGCTGATCCCTGCACACTACATCCAGCAGCTGACGTTCGAATGTAACGGCAAGGACGTCTTCGTCGCCAATTGGGGCACGGCGGTTTCCAAGGATCCTTACGTCAAGTTCAGCTTCAAGGGCGCCAAGAAGGGCGACGAGCTCAAGATTTCCTGGACCGACAACAAGGGTGGCTCGGACACGACCACCGCGAAGATCGCGTGATGAAGACCCGCTCCGCCCTCCTGCTTGGCGCGTTGAGTGCAGCGCTCGTCGCGTTCGCACTGACATCCCCGCGCGTGATCGCCGCCGACAAGGTCGATCCCGTCGCCGATGCGAAGGCGTTCCAGAACTTCTTCTTCCAGAAGTTTCCCGACGTGAAGCACGAGGACTTCGTCAACGGTCCCTACTCCATGAACGCGGACATGAAGCGGCAGTGGCAGGAGAAGGAAGAATTCCCGCCCTACGAGTTCGCGCTCGATGCCGGCAAGGAGATGTTTTCTACGCCGTTCAAGAACGGCAAGACTTATGCCGATTGCTTCCCGAACGGCGGCATCGGCATTCGTCAGGACTATCCCTACTTCGATATGAAGGAAGGTAAGGTCGTCACGCTGGAGCTCGCGCTCAACCGTTGCCGCGAGGCCAATGGCGAGGCGCCCTATTCCTACGTCAAGGACGAGATGGCCTCGCTGACCGCCTACATGGCCTACACCTCGCGCGGCAAGCCGATGGACATCAAGATTCCCGACGATCCCCGCGCGCTCGCAGCGTTCGAGAACGGCAAGCGCTATTTCTACACCCGGCGCGGCCAGATGAATTTCTCCTGCGCGAGCTGCCATGTGCAGAGCCCGGGCGAGCGCATCCGCGCCGAAATCCTGGCGCCGGCACTCGGCATTGTGAACGCGATGCCGATCTACCGCTCCGAATGGAGCGGCATGGGCACGACCAGCCGCCGCTTCGTCACCTGCAACAGCCAGACCCGTGCGGTTCCGCTGGAGCCGCAGGCGGATGAATATCGCGACGTCGAATATTTCCTCTCCTACGTCGCCAACGGCCTGCCGATATCAGGACCGGGAGCGCGGCCATGAAGCGGTCACTTCCCCTGGCCATTCTGCTCGCCCTGCTGCTTGCCCTTGGCCTCGCGCCGGCAGCGCGCGCGGCCAGTGAGGCGGACTACAAGGCGGCCTATGCGGCTGCGGAGGCCGCCGCCAAGGAGGCCGCCGGCATGCGCAACCAGTGGACCGTGACCGTATCTGCGCTGGCGGCAGCGAAGAAGGCGGCCGATGGCGGCGATTTCGACCGCGCCGCGGCCGCCGCGAGAGAGGCCGAGGCACTGGCCAAGGCTTCGATTGTCCAGGCCACGTCCGAAAAAGAGGCGTGGAAGGCCATGGAAATCCGCTAGACTGAGCCTTGCTGGAACAGCCGAGCGATCATTGAGGGGCGGAGAATTCGAGATGGCGATCCGCCGCCGCGATTTCCTGAAGAGTACAGTCGTTGCTGCCGCATCGCTCAGCCTGCCGCGGCTTGCGCGCGGCGCCGACACCGCGAGCATTTACGACCTCGAACGCTTCGGCAATGCGCGCATCCTGCACACCACCGACACGCATGCGCAGCTCAATCCGGTCTATATCCGCGAGCCCAGCGTCAATATCGGCATCGGCGAGATGGCGGGCCGGCCGCCGCATCTGGTCGGCCGCGCCTTCCTCGAACGTTTCGGCATCCGCCCCGACAGCGCCGACGCCTACGCTTTCAGCTGTTTCGAGTTCGAGAAATCCGCTGGCCGCTTCGGCAAGCTCGGCGGCTTCGCCCACCTCAAGACGCTGATCGACCGCCTGCGCAGCGATGCCGGCGAGAAGCATTCCGTGCTGGTCGACGGCGGCGACCTCTGGCAGGGCACCGGACTCGCCAACATCATGCAAGGCCGCGACATGGTCGAGGTCGCCAATCTGCTCGGCATCGAAGCGATGACCGGACATTGGGAATTCACCTATGGCGAGCAGGCGCTGCGCGAGAATCTCGCGCGCTTCAAGGGCGAGTTCCTGGCGCAGAACGTTTTCCTGACCGAGGAAGCCGCGTTCAACGACGCTCCCGCCTTCGACAAGGCCACAGGGCGCGCGTTCAAACCGTCCATGATCAAGGAGATCGGCGGCCATCGCGTCGCGATCATCGGCCAGGCCTTTCCCTACGTGCCGATCGCGCATCCCAAACGCTTCACGCCGGACTGGACCTTCGGCATTCGCGAGGAAGAGCTCCAGAAGCATGTCGATGCCTTGCGCAGCGCCGAGAAGGTCGATGCGGTCATCCTGCTGTCGCATAACGGCATGGACGTCGACCTCAAGCTCGCGAGCCGCGTCACCGGCATCGACGTCATCCTCGGCGGCCACACCCATGACGCCGTTCCGCAGCCCATTCCCGTCAAGAACGCCGGCGGCACGACACTCGTCACCAATGCCGGTTCCAACGGGAAATTCCTTGCCGTGCTCGATCTCGCGATCGACAAGGGCAAGCTCAGCGACGTCAGATATCATCTGCTGCCGGTCTATTCCGAGTTGCTGAAGCCGGACCCGGCGATGGCCGAGCTGATCGGCCGGCTGCGCGCGCCTGTTGTCACCGACTGGTCGGAGAGGATCGCAACGCCAGACCGCCTGCTGTATCGGCGCGACAATTTCGCCGGCCCCGTCGACGAGCTGATCTGCACCGCGCTGCGCACCGAGCTCGATGCCGAGATCGCGTTGTCGCCCGGCTTCCGCTGGGGCGTCACCGCGCTGTCGGGCCAGCCGCTGACGATGGAGGATGTGCTCGCGGAAACCGCGATCACCTATCCCGAAACCTATGTGCAGGAGATGACCGGCGCGCAGATCAAGGACGTGCTGGAAGACATCTGCGACAATCTCTTCAACGCCGATCCCTATTACCAGCAGGGCGGCGACATGGTGCGCGCCGGTGGGCTCAGCTACGTTTGCAGCCCCACAAACGCGATCGGCAGCCGCATCTCCGAGCTCAAGCTCGCCAACGGCAAGGCACTCGGCGCCGGCAGGCACTACAAGGTCACGGGCTGGGCCTCGGTCAACGGCCAGCAGGGCGCGCCGGTGTGGGATGTCGTCGCCAGATATCTGCGCTCGGGCCGGATGTTTCAGGAACGGCTCGGCACCGGCGTGACCCTGAAGGGCGTCGACGGCAATCCGGGCATCGTAGGACAGGGATGATGCGCTCGCAGATCTTTTCCGCGCTGCTGCTGGCGCTGCTCGCGGGCTCTGCGCTGCCGCCGGCTTTTGCGCAGCAGGTGCCACTCCAGGACAAGCCGTTCGCCGAGCACAAGATCGTGCTCCAGCTCTCCGACGGCGACGTAAAGAAGCAGGCGCTGGTGCTCAGCGTCGCCAACAATCTCTTGAAGGCCTACGATCCCGACAAGGTCGCGATCGAGGTGGTGGCCTTTGGTCCCGGCATCGATCTGCTGCTGTCCGGCAGCGAGCGCCGCAAGCAGGTCGAAAGCCTGATCGCACAGGGCGTGCGTTTCGACATCTGTCTCAACACGGTCGATACGATCGAGCGCGAGACCGGGAAGCGGCCGGAGTTCATCCCGGCGGCGACGCCGGTGCAGGTGGGCGTCGGGCAGATCCTGTTCCTGGCGGAGAACGGGTACACGCTGGTGCGGCCGTAGAGAGGCTAGGGCGGCACGCCGCCGCGACACACTCAGTGTCATTCCCCGCGCAGGCGGGGAATCCAGTACGCCGCGGCCCCCCCCCCCGATTTCACGAACGTCTCTGGAATACTGGATCGCCCGGTCAAGCCGGGCGATGACAGCGCGGGTGGAACGGACGCACCCGCAATAAAAATCTTCTAAATTCTACTCTCCACACAGTGAATTGCTTCTCTTTCTGACCCCCAGCGTAGTAGAATCCTCGACATCAGTTCCACGCCGGGTCTTGCCATGATCTTCCGCCAGCTCTTCGACAGCGTTTCGGGCACCTACAGCTATGTCCTGGCCAGCCGCCCCGGCGGCGAGGCGCTGATCCTCGATCCCGTGCTGGAAAAGGTCGACCGCTACTGCCAGCTGCTGCGCGAGCTCGATCTCAAGCTGGTCAAGGCCGTGGACACCCATCTGCACGCCGACCACGTCACCGGCCTCGGCGAGCTGCGCGACCGCACCCATTGCATGACCGTGATGGGCGACCAGACCAAGGCGGATGTGGTGGCGATGCGGGTCGCCGACGGCGACAAGGTGACGATCGAGGGCCTGTCGCTCGACGTCATGTACACGCCCGGCCACACCGACGATTCCTATTCCTATCTGATGGGCGACCGGGTCTTCACCGGCGATACGCTTCTGATCCGCGGCACCGGCCGTACCGACTTCCAGAACGGCTCGTCGCGCGCGCAATACGAATCGATCTTCAATCGCCTGCTGAAGCTGCCGGACGAGACGATGGTATTCCCGGCGCATGACTACAAGGGCGACACCGTCTCCACCATCGGCGAGGAGAAGCGCTACAATCCGAGGCTCCAGGTGCGCTCGGTCGACGAATATATCGAGCTGATGTCCAATCTGAAGCTGCCCAATCCGAAGATGATGGACGTGGCGGTGCCCGCCAACATGCGCGTCGGCCTGCATCAGGAGGAGCTGGAGAAAGAGGGCCGCGCGCTCAGCGCGGTCGAGGCGATGCGCTCGCTCGGCCGGCCCGACATCCTTCTGGTCGACCTGCGCGAGACCAATGAGCGGATGAAGCACGGCATGCTCGAGGGCGCGCTGCACACGCCCTATCCCTCCGTGGAGGAGAGCCTCAAAGCCGGCGGCATGCTGCGCGAGGTCGCGGCCGCCACGGGGCGCCGCGTCGTGTTCTTCTGTGCTTTCGGCGAGCGCTCGGCGATGGCTGTTGCGGCTGCGAAGGACGCGGGACTGTCCAACACCGCCCATATCGCGGGTGGCATCGACGCCTGGAAGAAGGCGGGCGGGCCTGTCGTGCACTGACGGCCCGCGCGGCACCCTTGCGATAAGTCAGCAACTGCACATATTTTCCGGATAGAAGCGGATGACGCATCACCATCCGGGACCAGCCATGGCCAAGACCGGCAAACCGAGCGAACCACCCAAGATCCAACCGTCCAAGACGGGACCGTCCAAGACGGCCGGGGAGACGGCAAAGCAGCCTCCGCCTCCGCGCGAGATCGACGACGATGACGAGGATGGCGATTTCGTTTCGCCGAAGCGTGACCGCTACGGGAGTGACGACGAGCCGTTGTGAGAGGTAGTCACCGGCCACTCTCAGTGGTCGTCCCTGCGAACGCAGGGACGACAGCGCCCCGGGGGCGACAGCTCGCATCACACTCACACCATTCCTTCGGCCACCACCATGTAGTTCACGTCCATGTCGGACGAGAGCGTCCATTTGTCGGCGAAGGGGCTGTAGACGACGCCGGTCTGCTCGGTGATGACGAGGCGGTTGTCGAGGAGATATTTGGTCAGCTCGTCGGGGGTGACGAACTTGTTCCATTCGTGGGTGCCGCGCGGCAGCCAGCGCAGGACGTATTCGGCGCCGACGATGGCGAGCGCAAAGCTCTTCCAGTTGCGGTTCAGCGTCGAGACCACCATCAGACCGTTCGGCTTCAGCATTGCCGCGCAGCGCTTCAGGAAAACGCCGACGTCGACGACGTGCTCGACCACTTCCATCGCCAGCACGATGTCGAAGCGCTCGCGCGGATCGATCTCCTCCACCGTGGTGCAGCGATAGTCGATCGACAGATGCGCCTTGTCGGCATGCAGCTTCGCGGCGGCGATGTTGCTGACCGAGGGATCGACGCCGATGACCTGCGCGCCGAGGCGCGACAGCGGCTCGCACAGCAGGCCGGCGCCGCAGCCGATATCGAGGACGCGCAAGCCGCCGAGGCAGTTGAGGCTGCGCACATTGCGCTCGAACTTGCGGCAGGCGGCATCGCGGATGTAGCCGAGCCGCAGCGGATTGATCCGGTGCAGCGGCGCCATCTTGCCGTTGGGGTCCCACCACTCCGCCGACAGCTTCGAGAATTTTGCGATCTCGGCGGCGTCGACGGTCGAGCCCGGCGGGGTGCTTGTCGTTGCGGAAGTATCTTGCTGCATGCTCATGGGGTCAGCGCGGTCCTACCGCGTGGTGATCGAACTACGGAAGGCGAGCGGCGAGGCGATCGTCCGGATGGTTTCGCGGCCTTCGCCAACTCCGTTGATGGTCACGTCGCCGTAGTTGAGAATACGTCCAAGAATGGTCTGGTTGACATCAACACTCTCGACCTTGTCCAGCGCCATTTCAAAGGTGCGGCGCTTGATGAAGCCGGTCTTGTGCACAACCCTGAGGTTGGTGACGTCGGTCTCGGTGGTGAAGCGATGGAACCAGCCCTTCACGGTCCAGAACAAGGCCGCCAGAGCCACCACCCCTGAGACAACGAAGCACAGAATCCGGAGTTCATTGATCGTGGTCTGCCCCGACAGGACCAGCAGGCCCACGGCCACGATCCAGGCCAGAATGGCCGGAAAATAGAAGATCCAGTGCGCATTGGTCGAATACAGCACCCGCTCGCCGGGCTGCAGGATTTCGTCAATATAACGCGCCATAACCTCTGACAACCCATTGCCCGGATTGGGCCTCAGGAACCCGCTTGCCCCCGGGCCCGCCGCTATGTATACGCGCGGTCGGTATCCCCTGGCATCCGTCCAGCGCGGGTCACCATACTGATCCTTATGAAGGAATGCACGCGTCGTCATGAGCCGCCTCGTGATGAAATTCGGCGGCACATCTGTCGCCAACATCGAACGTATCCGCAACGTCGCACGCCATGTGAAGCGTGAGGTCGACGCCGGCCATGAAGTGGCTGTGGTCGTCTCGGCGATGTCCGGTAAAACCAACGAGCTTGTGGCCTGGTGCACCGAGGCCTCGCCGATGCACGACGCGCGCGAATACGACGCCGTCGTCGCCTCCGGCGAACAGGTGACGTCGGGCCTGCTGGCCATCGCGCTTCAGGGCATGGGCATCCAGGCCCGCTCCTGGCAGGGCTGGCAGATCCCGATCAAGACCAGCGACGCCCATGCCTCGGCCCGGATCGAGGACATCGACGGCAGCGAGATCATCACCCGTTTCAAGGATCGCAAGGAGGTCGCGGTCATCGCCGGCTTCCAGGGCATCGATCCCAAGACCAACCGCATCACCACGCTCGGCCGCGGCGGCTCCGACACCTCGGCCGTGGCGATCGCCGCCGCCGTCAAGGCGGACCGCTGCGACATCTACACCGACGTCGATGGCGTCTACACCACCGACCCGCGAATCGTGCCGAAGGCCAAGAGGCTCGACAAGATCGCGTTCGAAGACATGCTGGAACTGGCTTCCCAGGGCGCAAAAGTGCTCCAGGTTCGCTCGGTGGAACTCGGCATGGTCCACAACATGCCGATCTTCGTCCGCTCGAGCTTCGACAAGCCCGAGGATATCGACCCGCATGCCAACCAGCCGCCCGGCACGCTGATCTGCAGCGAGGAGGAGATCATGGAAAGCCACGTCGTCACCGGTATCGCCTTTTCGAAGGACGAGGCCCAGATTTCCGTGCGCCAGATCGAGGACAAGCCGGGCGTTGCCGCATCGATCTTCGGCCCGCTGGCGGATGCCAACATCAACGTCGACATGATCGTCCAGAACGTGTCCGAGGACGGCAAGACCACCGACCTCACCTTCACGGTGCCGGCCGCCGACTATACCCGCGCCAAGGATACGATTACCGCCGCCAAGGCCACGATCGGCTATATCAGGCTCGATACCGCCACCGACGTCGCCAAGATTTCGGTGATCGGCAGCGGCATGCGCAGCCATGCCGGCGTCGCCGCCCAGGCGTTCTCGGCCCTCGCCGGACGGAATATCAACATCCGGGCCATTACAACCTCCGAGATCAAATTCTCGGTTTTGATCGACACGGCCTATACCGAGCTCGCGGTGCGCACCCTGCACACGCTCTACGGCCTCGATCAGGCCTGAAGCGCGACCATCGTCGCGCTTCAGATTGTTGTCAGAACATGGCTTTCCGGAAAACCGCTTCGCGCCTTTCCGGACCATGCTTGGACTAATTTTCTCTTAGCGGTCGCAGCAAACGCGAAGGTGTACACACCTTCGGGTTTGGCAGGCGTTTTGCTTGGCAAAACAAGCCTCAATTCGCTATACGGCGAACAGGGTGGGCTGCCGCAGACTGTGTCCCAGTTCAGGCCGCTGATTCGGTGCAAGCGCAAAATCTAGAACAGGATTTGAGTTTGCGCCTGCGCCGGACAGACCATTTGGTTGTTTTTCTGGAATTTTGGGCCAGCCGCCGGCTGATACCGCCGGGCCAGGCAGACGGAGGAGATTGACGGTTCATGCGGAGCGCGTCGGGAGGTCCCCGCGTCTTGTTGAGACGGCTCCGCGAAACCATGGCGGAGCAGGTCTCGGCCCAGGAGCGGCTGGACAAGATCGTGGTGCTGATCGCCGCCAACATGGTGGCCGAGGTGTGCTCGGTCTACGTGCTGCGCGTCGACAACACCCTCGAGCTCTACGCTACCGAAGGTCTCAACCGCGAGGCGGTTCACCATACCGTGCTGAGCGCTCATGAGGGCTTGGTCGGCCTCGTCGCCAGCGAGGCGACCCCGCTCAATCTGAGCGATGCGCAGAGCCATCCGGCCTTCTCGTTCCGCCCGGAGACCGGCGAAGAAATCTATCACTCCTTCCTCGGCGTGCCGATCCTGCGCGCCGGCAACACGCTCGGCGTGCTGGTGGTGCAGAACCGCGCCAAGCGCAATTACGTCGAGGAAGAGCTCGAGGCGCTGCAAACCACCGCCATGGTGATCGCGGAGCTGATCGCCTCCGGTGAGCTCTCCGCGCTGGCCCAGCCGGGCCTCGAGCCTGCCGCGCGCCATTCCGCGCAGAAAGTCGGCGCCATCCTGTCGGAAGGCATCGCGCTCGGCCATGTCGTGCTGCACGAGCCGCGCGTGGTCATCAAGGACTACATCGCCGAGGACCTGCCGAAGGAAATCAAGCGGCTCGACACGGCGCTCGCCAAGCTGCGCGCGGATCTCGACCGCATGCTGGAGCGCGGCGACGTCGCCGAGGGCGGCGAGCACCGCGAGGTGCTGGAAGCCTACCGCATGTTCGCCAACGACCAGGGCTGGTCGCACAAGCTGCACGAGGCGGTCGCCACCGGCCTCACCGCGGAAGCCGCCGTCGAGCGCGTGCAGTCCGACACCCGCGCGCGCATGCTGCGCTCGACCGATCCCTATCTGCGCGACCGGCTGCATGATCTCGAGGATCTCGGCTACCGCCTGATGCGGCAGCTGGTCGGCCAGGATCACGCGCCGTCGCGCGAGCAACTGCCCGACAACGCCATCGTCATTGCCCGCGCGATGGGCCCGGCGGCACTGCTCGACTACGACCGCAAGCGCCTGCGCGGCATCATCCTGGAGGAAGGCACCGCCAATTCCCACGTCTCGATCGTGGCGCGCGCACTCGGCATTCCCGCGGTCGGCGAAGTTCCGAATGCGCCCGGCATTGCCGATCCCGGCGACGCCGTCATCGTCGATGGCACCTCCGGCATGATCTATGTGCGCCCCTCGCAGGAAGTCGAGGCGGCCTTTGCCGAGCGCGTGCGTTTCCGCGCCCGCCGCCAGGCGCAGTACCTGGCGCTGCGCGACCGGCCCTGCGTCACCAAGGACGGCCAGAAGGTCGAGCTGATGATCAACGCAGGTCTCGCGATCGACCTGCCGCATATCGAGGACACCGGCAGCGCCGGCATCGGCCTGTTCCGCACCGAGCTGCAATTCATGGTGGGACAGAGCCTGCCGCGCACCAGCGACCAGCTCGCGCTGTATCGCACCGTGCTCGATGCCGCCGGCCCCAAGCCCGTCACCTTCCGCACCCTCGACATCGGCGGCGACAAGGCGCTGCCCTATATGGAAGCGGTGATCGAGGAGAATCCCGCGCTCGGCTGGCGCGCGATCCGGCTCGGGCTCGACCGCCCCGGCCTGCTGCGTGGCCAGATCCGCGCGCTGCTGCGCGCCGGCGGCGGCCGCGCGCTGCGGATCATGTTCCCGATGATCTCCGAGGTCGCCGAGTTCGACTCCGCCAAGGCGCTGGTCGAGCGCGAGCTGACATATCTGCGCCAGCACGGCCACACGCTGCCCGAACGGATCGACATCGGCACCATGGTCGAAGTGCCCGCCCTGCTTTATCAGCTCGAGGAGCTCCTGAAGAAGGTCGACTTTATCTCGGTCGGCTCCAACGATCTGTTCCAGTTCCTGTTCGCGGTCGATCGCGGCAATGCCAAGGTGTCCGAGCGCTTCGACACCATGTCGGCGCCGATCCTGCGCGTGCTGCGCGAGATCGCGCGGAAGTCGAACGATGCGAAGAAGTCGCTGTCGCTGTGCGGCGAGATGGCGTCCAAGCCGATCGGCGCACTCGCCCTGATCGCGATGGGCTACCGCTCGCTGTCGCTCTCGGCGACCGCGCTCGGCCCGGTCAAGGCGATGGTGATCGACCTCGATGCCAGGAAGGCCGAGGCGATGCTCGGCCCGCTGCTGGACGCGCCAAGCGGCAGCATCTCGATCCGGCAGAAGCTGACGGAATTTGCCGAGGCCGAAGGCCTGGCGTTGTAGCGGGCCTGTCGCCGCTGTCCGCCGCCTCGCCCTTTCCGCCATTTGAGACCGAACCGATGTCGTCACTCCCCGAAGCCAAACTCGACGTGCTCCTTGCACATCATGCCTCGCTCGAGGCAGAATCGCTGGGACAACTCGCCTCCGAACGCTACGTGCAGATCACGCGCGAGCTCGCCGAGATCAACCCGCTGATCGAGGCGGTGAAGGCTTACCGGTCTGCGGTAAAAGAACTCGCCGACACCGAGGCGCTGATCGCCGATCCCGCAACCGATGCCGAGATGCGCGGCATGGCGGAAACCGAGCGCGACGAGCTGGCGCCGAAAATCGAAGAACTGATCCAGCAGATCCGCGTCGCGCTGCTGCCCAAGGACGCCATGGACGACCGCAACGTGGTGCTGGAAATCCGCGCCGGCACCGGCGGCGACGAGGCCTCGTTGTTCGCCGGCGATCTGTTCCGGATGTACGAGCGCTTTGCGAGCTTGCAGGGCTGGAAGGTCGAGGTGATCTCGGCGAGCGAAGGCACCGTCGGCGGCTTCAAGGAAATCATCGCGGAGGTGCAGGGCCGCGGCGCGTTCTCGAAGCTGAAATTCGAATCCGGCGTGCACCGCGTGCAGCGAGTGCCGGATACGGAAACGCAGGGCCGCATCCACACCTCCGCGGCCACCGTCGCCGTGATGCCGGAGGTCGAGGAGGTCGACGTCGAGATCAAGAACGACGATCTGCGCATCGAGACCATGCGCGCGCAGGGCGCGGGCGGCCAGCACGTCAACAAGACGGAATCGGCGATCCGCATCACCCACATCCCGACCGGCATCGTCGTGATGATGCAGGACAGCCGCTCGCAGCACAAGAACCGCGCCTCCGCCATGAATATCCTGCGCTCGCGCATCTACGACGCCGAGCAGCAGCGCCTCGACGCGGCGCGCTCCGCCGAGCGCAAGGAGAAGGTCGGCTCCGGCGATCGCAGCGAGCGCATCCGCACCTATAATTTTCCGCAAGGCCGCGTCACCGACCATCGCATCAACCTGACGCTCTACAAGCTGCCGCAAGTGATCGCCGGCGAAGCGCTCGGCGAATTGACCGACGCGCTGACCACCGAGCACCAGGCCGCACAGCTCGCCGCGCAAGGCGCAGCAGCGTAGCAGGCCGCGCGGTGCTCAGGCCTCGCTCGAGACCCGGAATGACTTCAGCAGGCGGCTCAACGCCGGACTCGCGGCGCGGCGAAGCTCCTCGAGATTCTTCCGCGAGAGCGCTCGCAATTTCTGCTCACCTTTCGCCGTCAGCTTGAGATGGACCCGCCGGGCGTCCTCGGGGTCGGCGACTTTGCTGATCAGCCCGACCTTGGCCATGCGGTTGAGCAGCTCGACCGCCGAATGATGCCGGATCAGGAGAAATCGTGCGATATCGCCGACCGTCGCCGGCTGCGGTTGGACGAAGCCCTTGATGCCGAGCAGCGCCTGGTGCTGTTGCGCGGTCAATCCCTGATCTTGCGCGGCGGCCTCGCTGAACGCCAGGAAGCTCCGGATCTGATAACGGAACTGCGCCAACGCCGCATAGTCGGTGTCGCGCATCGTGCGGCCGCCTGACGGCGCGGCAGGCTTCGCCGCCGTGGACCGTCGCGCCTTCTTTGCCTGAACCATGCCGTGCCGCCTCCGACCTCGCCGCCCGGCGAAACGGGCAGCCTAGCCAAAAGTAGCAAGCAGAAGCCGCCGGACCAACCGACGAGCACCGCGGATGCACAAATATCGGCGCGGTGCGCGGCCTATTCGAAGCTGGACAGCAGGATCTTCACCAAAATGACCTGAAACGCGAGCGGGATACGCACGCTCTTCCGCCGGATCGAGCGCTGGAGCGCGCCCGCGATCTCGGCGCTGGTGAGGCTGCCCGCCGATGCGTTGGCGATCAGTTCCGCCCACATCTGCGACAGCGAGCCGCCTGATGGGATCACCGGCTTGATGGTGACGCCGCAGCCCTGCGCCCAGTCGACGATTTCCCCCATGGTGTGGGGACCGCAATTGCGCGCGGTCGCAAGGCGCTCGGCCGTCAGCGCGCGCAGCAATTCGCGTGAGGGCGCCCAATTCCCCTTCGGCGGCTGGTCGCCGGTGAGCTCGACCGCGAGCTCCTTCAGAATGTTCTGGGCGCGCACGCTCAGCTTCTTCATCGGCACCGGCGCGCGCTTGGCCTGAACGGAGCCGATCGCCGGCCCCCGCTCGCCGGCCGGCCGGTTGCGCGGCTCGGGCATGCGGGAGGCATCACCGGACTGCGGCGCTGAACGCTGGTCGCCCTCCCCGGCAGGCCACGCAGCCTCCGGCCGCTCCGTCTCCTGCGTCCAGGATCGTTGCTTTCGGGCACCCGCCACTGTCGTCTGCCGCGCCATTTCTCTCGCCGAACCCGCCAGCCTCGTACTCACAAAGACTAATATATATCGTTATCCGATATGTTTTCACGTGATAATTTTCGTCGTTCGACGAAAGACGAAATTGACAGAAGGGCTTCACAAGCAATGCTTAGGGCCAAGAGCTACACGCGGATGTGACGTGCCCGGCGCAGCAGGCCTGCTGGCGCCGGACAGGTCGTGCTTGCGCCTGCAAAACAAGAACGATGTTCGGAGGAAACGACCATGACTGACGATCTCATCCGCCGCGGCCTCTCGCGCCGTGGCCTGCTCCAGACCACCGCCGGCCTCATCGGCGGCTCCATGCTGCCGGCGATGCCGGCCTTCGCCGAGGACAAGCCGATCGGCTCCTATCCCGCGGGCGTGTCGGGTTCCACCGCCTTCATCGGCATCTCGGTGCCGCGCACCGGCACCTATGCCGTGCAGGGCGAGGACGAGCTCAAGGGCTACCAGCTCGCGATCGAGCACATCAACAGCGGCCATGACCTGATCAAGAAGATCTCGCCGAAGACCAGCAAGGGCGTGCTCGGCAAGGAGTTGAAGTTCGGCGTCGCGGATTCCGCGGCCAAGCCGAACGAGGCGGTGCAGGCGCAGCAACGCTTCATCAGCGAGAACAAGGCGATCATGATCACCGGCGGCACGTCGAGCGCCGTCGCGGTCGCGCTCAACAAGCTCGCGCAGCGCGAGCACGTGCTGTTCGTGTGCGGCATTTCAGGTTCGAACGACACCACCGGCAAGGATTGCGTCCGCTACGGCTTCCGCCAGAACTTCTTCGGCCAGACCGCCGCAGCCGCCATCGGCCCGGTGATGGTGCGGGAGTTCGGCAAGGGCAAGAAGGCGGCGTATCTCACGCCCGATTACACTTATGGTCACACCGTCACCAAATCGATGCAGGATTTCCTCGCGACCGCCGGCTGGACGACGGTGACCAACCAGGTCGCACCGCTCGGTGCGCCCGACTATTCCTCCTATCTGCTGAACGTCGCGAATTCCGGCGCCGACGTGCTCATCAACGTCAACTGGGGCCACGACGCGGTGCTGTCGACCCAGCAGGCCAAGCAGTTCGGCGTACTCGACAAGATGAAGCTGGTCGTCCCCTACCAGGTCCCGTTCATCGCACGCGAGACCGGCGGCCTGATGCAGGGCGTCTACGCCGCCACCGACTACTGGTGGACGATTGAGGACAAGTTCCCGCTGGCCAAGATGTTCAACGAGGCGTTCGAGAAGAAGTACGGCTACAAGCCGGAATGGGGCGCGGAAAACGCCTATGTCAGCTTCGCGCACTGGGCGCACATGTGCGAGCAGGCCGGCAGCTTCAATCCACCCGACGTGATCAAGGCCTATGAGAAGGGCGAGACGATCCCCTCCCTCGTCGGCGACGTGCATTACCGCCCCGAGGATCACCAGTGCGTCCGCCCGGTGATCATCGTGAAGGGCAAGCAGCAGAAGGACATGAAGAACAAGGAAGACTGGTACGACGTCGTCGAGATTGTCCCGGGTGAAGGGCTGATGCAGAAGCCGGATGCCTTTGGCTGCCGACCCGGCGACTACAGCTAACCCACGCTAACCCCTGTGACGCCGCGGGCTGTTCTCTGGTCCTGCGGCGTCACCTTTTTCTGACGCAACCTCATCGCGCGTCACAACAGCGATTGTCGCATGATCAGTTGGCCCAACCTCGTTTCACAGCTCTTCAACGGGCTCGCGCTCGGCGCTTTGCTCGCGCTGATCAGCTCCGGCCTGACCATCATCTACGGCACGCTCGGCGTGCTCAACCTCGCGCATGGCGCGATGTTCATGATCGGTGGCTATGCCGGCTTCGTCGCCTACCAGTACACGGAATCGTTCATCATCGCCGTCATCGCGGGCTCGCTGTTCGTGATGCTGCTCGGCGTTCTCATGGAACGCGTGATCATCCGGCACTTCTATCACCGTCCGCATGAGGATCAGCTGCTGGTGACCTTCGGCCTCGGGATCTGCTTCGTCGAACTCGTGCGCCTGCTGTTCTCGAGCCAGTCGCAACTGGTGCCGCCGCCGGCGCTGTTCCAGGGCATCACCAATCTCGGCTTCATGTTCTATCCGACCTACCGCCTCGCCGTGGTCGGCATCGTCGCGGTCGCGCTCGGCTCGCTGTTCATCGTCCTCTACCGGACCCGGCTCGGCATGATCGTGCGCGCCGGCATCGAGGATTCGGTGATGGTGGATTCGCTCGGCATCAACGTCTACCGCGTCTTCATGATCGTGTTCGGCATCGGCGCGATGGCTGCCGGATTTGCCGGCATCGTCAACGCGCCGGTGGTGTCGCTGACCCCCGGCATCGGTGACGACATCCTGGTCCAGACCTTCGTGGTGGTGGTGATCGGCGGCGTCGGATCGTTCCCGGGCGCGATCCTCGGCGGCCTGATCGCCGGCGAGATCATCAGCGTCACCTCCATGTTCAACCCCGGCTATGCCTATGTGATGCTGTTTGCGGCAATGACGCTCGTGCTCGTGGTGCGACCGCATGGCCTGCTCGGCACCCAGGGCCGCGAGTAAGCGATTTCCTAATGCTCAAGCAACGCCCGTTTCTGATCGAGACCCTGACCGCGATCGGTTTGATCGCAGCCCCGTTCGTGCTGCCACATCTCGGATTCGCCCCGAACACCGTGAACCGGATCCTGGTCTGGGGCCTGTTCGGCCTCGGCTTCGATATCCTGTTCGGCTTCACCGGCCTCTTGTCGTTCGGCCAGTCCGCCTTCTACGGCACCGGCGGCTTCGTCGCCGCCTACCTCTTGACCCGCACCGGCTTCGGCAACGTGATGGGTGCGCTGATCATCGGCATGATCGCGGCCGCCGCGACCGGCTACCTCGTCGGCCTGATCGCGCTGCGCCGGACCGGCATCTACTTCGCCATGATCACCGTGGCGATCGCGCAGGTGTTTTTCTTCGTCGAGTTCAATCCGCTGTCGGATTTCACCGGCGGCGAGAACGGGCTGCCCGGCGTACCGACTCCGAGCTTCAATCTCGGCTTCACGACCATCCATTTCACCAACGGCTGGTCGCTCTATCAATTCATCGCGCTGTGCTACTTCGTCGGCATCGTCATCGCACTCAGGATCGTCCGCTCGCCGGTCGGCGCGATCTTCAGCGCGATCCGGGACAATCCGCTGCGCGCCACCGCGGTCGGCCACAACATCCATGGCTACAAGCTGACCGCTTTCGTGATCGCCGCGGCTTACGCCGGCTTCGCGGGCGGTCTGCTCGGCGTGCTCCAGGCCTTCATGCCGCCCGACGCTTTCACCTTCGACACCTCCGGCCAACTCGTGATGCAGACGGCGATCGGCGGCAGAGGCACGCTGTTCGGACCGCTGGTGGGTGCAGCCGTCTGGCTCTTCCTTCAGGATTTCCTCCAGGCGGCGCTGGACCTCGGAGCGGCCTGGAAGCTCGTGCTGGGCGTCGTGTTCGTGCTGCTGGTCTGCTTCCTCCGCGGCGGCATCGTCGGCGGGATTGTCGATCTCTATCGCCTCGCGTCCGGCAAACGGAAGCGGACGGACGCAGAGACCGACCAGGAAGCCGCGGACGCCGAAACCCCGCAGCAGCCCGTGCCGGCGCCGATGCACGCCAAGGAGGTCGAGCATCCCGCCTATTCCGGGCCGATCCTGAAGGCCACGGGCCTCACCAAGCGCTATGGCGGCCTCGTCGCCAACAGCGACATCGATTTCAGCGTCAATCAGGGCGAGCTGCGCGGCATCATCGGACCCAACGGTGCCGGCAAATCGACCTTCTTCAAGATGCTGACCTGCGAGATCGCGCCGACCTCCGGCCAGATCGTGTTCGAGGGCCGCGACATCACGGGATTGAAGGTCACCGACGTTTGCCAGCTCGGGCTCACCAAGAGCTACCAGGTCAACCAGCTCTTCACCGGCCTCACGGTGCGGCAAAACCTGACGATCGCGGCACTCGCGGAGTTGCGCGGAAAGTTCCGGCTCGACCTGTTCCGCAAGCTCTCCAGCGTGAAGGGCCTGACGGAGCAGGTGGAGCACACGCTCGCTCTGGTCAATTTGACCCGCCGCGCCGACACGCCGGTTGCCGAGCTCGCCTATGGCGAGAAGCGCCGGCTGGAGATCGGGCTTGCACTCGCGACGTCGCCGCGCCTGCTGCTGCTGGACGAGCCGCTCGCGGGCATGAGCCCGCGTGAGCGCGTCGAGACCGTCAAGCTGCTCAAATCGATCGCGCGCGGCCGCACCATGATCATCATCGACCACGACATGGATTCGCTGTTCGAGCTGGTCGAGCGCGTCACCGTGCTCCAGGAGGGCCGCGTGCTGGTCTCCGGGAGCCCTGAGGAAATCAAGA
Source organism: Bradyrhizobium sp. 930_D9_N1_4 (assembly GCF_052076015.1). Lineage (NCBI taxonomy): Bacteria > Pseudomonadati > Pseudomonadota > Alphaproteobacteria > Hyphomicrobiales > Nitrobacteraceae > Bradyrhizobium > Bradyrhizobium sp. 930_D9_N1_4. The sequence continues at coordinate 595,782 of NZ_CP197236.1, read as the reverse complement.
CCAACGCAGCGGTGCAGGAAGCCTATCTCGGCGGCGTTCACGGGGAGATCGCCGCATGAGCCTGATCGAGGTCAACGGCCTGAACAGCTATTACGGGGACTCCCACATCCTGTTCGACGTCGCCATGCATGTCGAGCGGCACGAGGTGGTGGCGCTGCTCGGCCGCAACGGCGCCGGCAAGAGCACGACGCTGAAGAGCCTGATGGGCGTCGTGACGCCGCGCAGCGGCAGCGTGAAGTTCGACGGCATCGACGTCGCCGGACGCAAGAGCCACAGAATCGCACAGGCGGGCATGCAGCTCGTCCATGAGGAGCGGCGCATCTTCGGCAGCCTGTCGGTGGAGGAGAACATTCTGCTCGCCGGGATCACCGCGCCGAAGCGCTGGCCGCTCGGGCGCATCTACGAGATGTTTCCGCGGCTGCAGGAGCGGCGCAACAACCGCGGCACCGAGCTCTCCGGCGGCGAGCAACAGATGCTGGCGATCGCGCGCGCCCTGGTGCGCGATCCCAAGATCGTGCTGCTGGACGAGCCGTTCGAGGGGCTCGCGCCCGTCATCGTTCAAGATCTCGTCAAGGCCTGCCGTGAGCTCGCGGCTGCCGGCCAGACCATCGTGCTGGTGGAGCAGAATTTGGCGGCGACGCTGGCGCTGGCGACGCGGATCTACATCATCAACAACGGTCACATCGTCCACGAAGGCCCGGCGCATGAGCTCAAGGCCCAACCGGAGCTGCTGCAGCGCTATCTCGGCGTCTAGTCAGCTGCCAAGCGCCGCGATCATCCGTTTGGCGTGATCGGCAAGCACGGCCATGTCTTCCTTGCGCGTCTGCGCCGGCAGCAGCCCGATTCCGGCCCTGACCGGCATGACGTGCATGTGCAGGTGGAAGACCACCTGCCCGCTGGCGGGTTCGCTGAACTGCTGGAGGATGATGCCCTCGGCGTCGAACGCGGTCATCGCCGCGACCGCGATCCGCTTGGCGGTTCGGGCGACCGCGGCGAGATCGTCATCGGCGATGTCGAGGATGCCGCGCGCCGGCGCCCGCGGAATGACCAGCGTGTGTCCGGGCGAGCGTGGCATGATGTCGAGGAAGGCGAGGCTGCGGTCATCCCTGAAAACCTCGAAGCAGGGAATTTCGCCGCGCAGGATCTTTGCAAAGACGTTCTGATCGTCATAAGCCGTCATGGGTCCCTCCCTCCCCGCCTGCGCGGATGAAACGCGCTCCTTTCCGTTGACGCAAGCGATGCTGCCGATCTATCCACGATGCCAGGCAGGATGACTCCATTGGCGACAGGCTTCGATCCCGGGTCCAGCATCGAGGGTGCACGGCGCGCGCTCGCTGCGCGGCTGCGAGCGGCCGGTATCGAGGATGCCGGGCTGGATGCGCGCCTGCTCGTCGGGGCGGCGCTGGAGCTCGATCTGACTGCCATGGTGACGCAGGCGGCGCGACAACTTGCGCCGGAGGAGGTCGCACGGGTCGACGCCTATACGCAGCGCAGGCTCGCGCATGAGCCGGTCGCCCGCATTCTCGGTGTGCGCGAGTTCTGGGGCATGCCGTTCCGGCTGTCCGAGGCGACATTGGTGCCGCGACCGGACACCGAGACCGTGGTCGAGCTGGCGCTCGAGATTTTTCGCGAGCACACGATGTCCGGGCGGCGCCCGCGTATCGCTGATATCGGCACCGGATCAGGCGCCATCCTGCTCGCATTGCTGCACGAGATTCCCGATGCGTTCGGCGTCGGCACCGACGTCAGCCTGACGGCGCTCGAGACGGCGCGCGACAATGCCGCAGCTCTTGGGCTTGGCGACCGTGCCGCTTTCGTCGCCTGCTCCTATGCGACGGCTCTCAGAGGTCCATTCGATCTCATCGTGTCGAACCCGCCCTACATCCCCTCGGGGGAAATTCCGAAACTGAGCATCGAGGTGCGCGAGCACGATCCGCATCTGGCGCTCGACGGCGGCAATGACGGCTACGACGCCTACCGCGCCCTGATCCCGCAGGCGGCTGAGCGGCTCGCACCCGGGGGAGCGTTGATCGTCGAGGCTGGACAGGGTCAGGCCGGGGATATTGAAACCTTGATGACGGCTGCCGCGTTGACAGTGGACAGACCGCCCAAGGTGGATTTGGCGGGCATCCCGCGGGCGGTTTCGGCCCGAAAAATGCCCCCATAAAAGCCGGATTGGGCTGCAAAAAACCTCTTGGAATATCCCTTGGGAACGACTACCTTCCGGTCAACAGATCGGTGCCGGCCCCGTAGACCTACGGGTGAAAGCCGGGCTCTCGGGCGAGAGCTTTACTGATAAAGGTTCCAAGCCGCAGGTCCTGTTGAGCGCGATGGCAGATTAGAGCTGCGCTGCTTACCGACCGCAACGTGAACGAAAGCCTGATATTGCGCTTGAAGACTTACGCAACACAGCTGGGCTTGTTTCGGCAAGCGATATGAATGGGTTCGCTGGCAATGAATGCTGGCGAGTGGGGAACGCGTCTTTGTTGAACGCGACGGTCGACGAACATCGGCAAGGTTCAAGCCGCTCTTGCGCGGTACGCGCGAGAGACGTGAACCGCTGTCATCAGGTCACTCATAGCAATCAGTAATGCGTGCAACCTTTAGGGCTGGAATTAAAGGCAGGACATGAGAAACGGTCAGAACAAGCAGCGGATGCGCAACCGCAACAATAATAACAACAACAATAACAACAATAACCGGCGCGGCCAGAACCCGATGACCCGGGTTTACGAGTCCAACGGACCCGACATCAAGATCCGCGGCACGGCTTCGCACATCGCCGAGAAATATCTTCAGCTCGCGCGCGATGCGCGCTCCTCCGGCGACCCGGTTGCGGCCGAAAACTACTACCAGCACGCCGAGCATTATTTCCGCCTGATCGCGACGGCCCAGGAGCAGTTCCGCCAGAACCAGCAGCCTCGCGGCGACGAGCCGAACAGCACCGGCAGCGGTGACGACAGCGAGGACGACGGCGAGAATTTCTCGAATTTCGGCCAGGAGCCGGGCTTCGTTCCGCAGCCTCCGCCGCAGCAGCAGCCCTTCATGCGCGACCGCGACGGCCAGCGCGACCATCAGCAGCGTGATCATCAGGGCCGCGACAACCAGCCCTTTCAGCGCGACCAGCAGCAGCCGCGTGAGCATCGCGAGCGTGATCATCGTCCGCAGCCGCAATATCAGCCTCAGCCGCAACCGCAGAACCAGCCGCAGCCCGTCGTCGCCGACGCCGGCAGCGTCGATCGCCTGCCTTCCTTCATCACCGGCGCGCAGCCGCAGGCGACTGGTGGCGCGAACAGCGCCCCGGCCGGCTTCGAAGGCGGTGGTGGCGGCGAGCGTTTTCCGCGGCGGCGACGCCGGCCGAATGGTCCGCGTCCCGAGCGCGAGGCAGCTCCGGCCGGCTCCAGCGACGAAGTGGCGTCCGGCGAGTAAGCTTCGACGAATATCCTGAACTGAAATCGTCCCGGCCTCGCCGGGACGATTTTTTTGACGACGATCGGCGGCGACGCGCGTGCCTTAGCGGCGCGTGACCGTGGTCGACGACGGCACCAGCACGGGCTTGGTCAGTGCGGGAATCAGCCGTGCACGTTCGCGCTTGGCGGGGATCGCACGATAGACCTGCTTGGTTGCCTCGACGATGTGCACCCCGGCGAAGGGCAGCGACAGCGCCGCGCCCGCCCGCTCCCACATCTGCGCCGATTTCAGCACCCAGCCGCCGGCGTAAGGCGGCATGAACAGCGCCTCGCCCCAGGTCGTCGGCGTGAACCAGGTCTGACGCAGGAGATCAGTGATCTGCGAGCGCGAATAGGGCCGGCCGTGGCCGAATGGGGTGCTGTCGGTGCGGGTCCACACCCCGCGCCGGTTCGGGATCACCGCAATCATGCGGCCGGAGGGCGACAGCACCCGCCACACCTCGCGCAACAGCGCGGCCGGATCGTCCGACATCTCCAGCGCATGAACCAGCAGGATACGGTCGACCGCGGCATCCGGCAGCGGCAGCGAGAATTCATCGACCAGCGAGGCCAGCGCCGGCCGTCCGGTCGGCCATTTCAGGACGCCCTGTGCCGACGGCATGAAGGCGATGCAGCGCTCCGCGTCCTCGCGGAAGAGGCCGAGATAGGGCGTGGGATAGCCGAAACCGAGCACACGCTGGCCGTCGGCATTCGGCCAGCGCTCCCTGATGCCGCGATTGATCATTTGCCGCGCCACAATCCCAAGGCGACGGGAGTAAAACTCGCGCAGGTCGACGACATCGATGGTCATGACGGCAATGTAACATGCACAAGGCCGCCGCCGCCCGCGGAATATTGCATTGCCTGTGCAACGTTATCGCCATATTTGTCTGGCGGGGCTGAGCGCGATGGAGACGACATGGCTGCCGAAATTCGTACTTTCAGCTGTTTAAACGACAATTTCGGTTACCTGATCCACGATGTGGAAACCAAGGCGACCGCCTCGATCGATGCGCCGGAGGCCGGCCCCATCCTGAAGGCGCTGGAGCGCGAAGGCTGGCAGCTCACCGACATCCTGATCACCCATCACCATGGCGATCATGTCGGCGGGGTCGCCGAACTCAAGCAGACATACAATTGCCGCGTCGTCGCGCCGCATGACAAGGCGGCGAAGATCGCCAATGTCGATCTGCGCGTCGCCAATGCCGACGTGGTCAAGATCGGCAATTTGCTGGCGCGTGTCGTGGAGACGCCCGGCCACACGCTGGACCACATCTCCTACGTGTTCGACAACGAAAAGACGCTGTTCGCCGCCGACACGCTGTTCTCGATCGGCTGCGGCCGCGTGTTCGAGGGCGACTACCCGATGATGTGGGATTCGCTGTTGAAGCTGCGTGCCCTGCCCGACGACTTCAAGCTCTATTGCGGCCACGAATACACGGCATCCAACGTCAAGTTCGCGCTCACGGTCGACCCCGACAATGCGGCGCTCCAGGCGCGCGCGGCGGAGGTCGCAAAACTGCGGGCCGAGAACAAGCCGACGATTCCCTCACTGCTTGGTGACGAGAAGCGAACAAACGTGTTCCTGCGGGCTGATGCGCCCGAGATCGCAGCCAGGCTACATATGAAGGGCGCGGAGGCCGCCGCGGTGTTCGGCGAGCTGCGTGAGCGCAAGAACAAGTCATAGAGAACAAATCCTGACGGGGATCGATGCCGACCGCAGCCGAGATCATCGCGCACCTCGAACTCCGTCCGCATCCCGAGGGCGGGCACTACCGCGAGACCTTTCGCGACCAGACCACGGACGCCAACGGGCGGTCGCGCTCGACCCTCATCTACTTCCTGCTCGCGCGCGGCGAACGCTCGCACTGGCACCGCGTCGATGCGGTGGAGACCTGGCACTATTATGCCGGAAGCCCGCTGACGCTGCGCATCGCGCATGAAGGTTGCTCGCAACACGAGGTACGGCTCGGCACGGACCTCGTGAGCGGCGAGCGGCCGCAAGCGATCGTGCCGGCAGATGCGTGGCAGATGGCGGAGACCACCGGTGAATGGACGCTGGTCGGCTGCACCGTGGCGCCCGCTTTCGAGTTCGCGAAGTTCGAGCTCGCGCCCAAGGGCTGGGAGCCCTGAGCTTCGATTCTGATTGAATCAGAACCGAAGCTCTAGATTCTTGCTTTGACGCGTTTTCTTCACGCGAACCGGCATCCATTTCGCTCGAAAACGCTTCATATCTGGAATCGGGTGGGTTCGATTTGCCTTCGCAACTAGGACTGCGCTTCCAATCAAGAGGAGCGCACGATGCACGGAACATTCGGTCCCGCAGTCCAGATCGACCCGGCAATTTTGTATTTCGGAACACCCGTCGTCCTGATCGGCTCGACCAATGACGACAGCTCGCACAATCTCGCGCCGATGTCGTCGGCATGGTGGGTGGGATGGCGCTGCATGCTCGGGCTCGCGCGCAATTCCAAGACCACCGAGAACATGATTCGCACCGGCGAGTGCGTGCTCAATCTGCCGTCAGCCGACCTCGTCGCCGCCGTCGATCGCCTCGCTCGTACCACGGGATCGAACCCGGTGCCGGCAGGAAAGCTCTATCGCGGCTACCGGCACGAGAAAGACAAGTTCGAGCTGAGTGGCCTGACTGCGTTGGCGAGCGAGACCGTCAGCGCACCGCGCGTCGCGGAATGTCCGGTGCAGATGGAAGCCAAGGTCGCCTATGTGCACGAGATGGCACAGGATGACGCGGTCTGGCGCGGCAATCTGGCTGCGATCGAGGTCCGCATCACCCGCGTGCACGCCCATCCCGACATCATGATGAGTGGCGCGCCCAACCGTATCGATCCCGACAAATGGCGGCCGCTGATCCTGAGCTTCCAGGAGTTCTATGGCTTGACGCCGCAACGCCTGCAGAGCTCCGAGCTTGGGCAGATTCCAGAACCGATGTACCGGCCGCCGGGCTGGCAACCGGCGCTTTAGCTACGGATCAATCCTGGTCAGCTGGGATGGGCTTCCGCACGGGTATTCGGCGAACAATCCACGTCGGAAGCTTGTCGTAGGCAGGCCGATAGCCGCCGGCTCGATATTCATCTTCTGTCAGCTGGAGGAAGGATTTTCCATCCGTGACCGTAACCACCTTCGGGCGGCCATTCGCACCCTCGCTCCGATGAATGCCGGTGAACGTTTCGGGCGGCGCGCTGACTTGCGCCATGGCGCCCGGAGCAGCGAGCATAGAGTACAGCGTGAGCGGTGGGGCGAACCAGCGTCTCATCGTTTCCGCAGCACCATGTCCTTCGCTGCGATCAGGCCGCCGCCGGCGATCAGGATCGCGGCGATGGCGATGTTGGCGCTGGCTTGCGCAAAACCGGCCGCGATGAGGAAGCCGGTCGAGAGCAGCGGCGTCGCGTAGGAGGCGGCGCCGAGCACGCGGATGTCGCCGCGCTTCATGCCGATGTCCCAGGCATAGAACGCCGCACCGACGGGGCCGATGCCGAGCGCGATCACGGCGAGCCATTGCAGCTTGGTTTCCGGCCATATCGTGGTTTCGAGCAGACCGTGCATCAGCGCGGCGAGCACCGATGTGGCGAGACAGAAGCCGGCGACCGCGTCGGTCGGAACCGCCTTCAATCGGCGCGACAGCACCGAATAGGCGGCCCACACGAACGCAGCGATGAAGGCCGCGACCAGCCCCGGCACCTGCCCGGGCGTGAAGGTCGACGTGTTGCCGGCGAACAGCAGCACGGTGCCGACGAGGCCGAGCACCGCGCCGATGATGTGATGCATGGCCAACCGCTCGCCCGGCAGCAACGACGAGAACAGCACGATCAGCAGCGGCCACATGTAGTTCAGAAGGCCGGCTTCGGCCGGCGGGGCGAAACGCAACGCGAGGAAATACAGCGCGTGATAGCCGAACAGGCCACCGACGCCGACGGCCCACACGACCAGCGGCTGGCGCAGGCTCTTCGCCGCGTCGCCGCGGCCGATCCAGGTGAGCAGGCCGACGAGACCGCCGATCGCAAAAGTCATCGCGGCGAGCTGGAACGCCGGGATCTTTCCGGTCGCCACCGTCATCACCGAGAGCAGCGACCACATCAGGATCGCGGTCAATCCGATCAGCGTGGCTGTGCGTGGGGTCATCGATCAAAGGCTCTGAGGACGCTAATGCCCGGCACGAGGCCGGGCATTTCCGTCTTCACTATCGCCTTGTCACCTTCGAAGCTACAGGCTTGACGTCACATCAGGCGTGATACTGGCCGCCATTGATGGTCAGCGTCGATCCGGTGATGAAGCCGGCCTCGTCGGCCGCGAGGAACACGACGGCGCGCGCGATCTCTTCGGGCTCGCCGAGCCGGTTGACCGGGATCTGCGGGATGACGTTCTTTTCCAGAACGTCCTTCGGCACCGCCTGCACCATCTCGGTGTTGATGTAGCCGGGCGCGATCGCGTTGACGGTGATCCCGCCCTTGGCGTTCTCGATCGCCAGTGCCTTGGTGAAACCGATGTCGCCGGCCTTGGCCGCGGAATAGTTGACCTGGCCGAACTGCCCCTTCTGGCCGTTGATCGACGAGATCGAGATGACGCGGCCGAACTTGCGCGCGCGCATGCCCTCGATCACCTGGCGCGTCATGTTGAACAGCGAGCCGAGATTGGTGTTGATGACGGCATTCCACTGCTCGAGCGTCATCTTGTGGAAGGCGGTGTCGCGGGTGATGCCGGCATTGTTGACCAGCACGTCGACAGGGCCGAGCTCGGCCTCGACCTTCTTCACGCCTTCCGCACAGGCGTCGAAATTGCTGACGTCCCATTTGTAAACGGCGATGCCGGTTTCGGCCTTGAACTTCTCCGCTGCAGCATCGTTGCCGGCATAGCTCGCCGCAACCTTGTAGCCAGAAGCCTTCAGCGCCTTGCTGATCGCAGCTCCGATGCCCCGCGTACCACCCGTCACCAATGCAACTCGTGCCATGTCGTAGTTCCTTCCCTTGGACTCGTCGGACGTTTCTGAAGTGATCGTTTTTAATGGTGGATTATGCGGCTGGTTTGGCGGACATCAAGAACAAAACGCCCGGCGTTGAGCCGGGCGTTTGTATTTAGTCGAGGCTTGCGCGGTTGCGAAGAATATTTGATTTGCAACCGCTGCCTTTTTAGTCGCGTGCAACGCACTCAACCTGTGTGCAGCGCACGCGCAAGCGACGTGTCAGTTACGCGTCAGCTTTAGTCGCGCGCCAGACACATCGCGATACCCATGCCGCCGCCGATGCACAGCGTGGCGAGGCCCTTCTTCGAATCGCGCTTCTGCATTTCGTGCAGCAACGTCACCAGCACGCGCGCGCCGGAAGCGCCGACCGGATGGCCGATCGCGATCGCGCCGCCGTTGACGTTGACCTTGGAGGTGTCCCAGCCGAGGTCCTTGTTGACGGCACAGGCCTGCGCCGCGAAGGCCTCATTGGCTTCGATCAGGTCGAGATCGCCGACGTTCCAGCCGGCCTTCTTGAGCGCGGCACGCGAGGCCGGGATCGGGCCCGAGCCCATGATCTTCGGATCGACGCCGGCCTGCGCCCAGGACACGATACGCGCGAGCGGCGTCTTGCCTTCCTTGGCGGCCTGCTTCGCCGTCATCAGCACGACGGCGGCAGCGCCGTCATTGATGCCCGACGCCGAGCCTGCGGTGACCGTGCCTTCCTTCTCGAAAGCGGGACGGAGCTTGGCCATCGCGTCGAGGGTTGCGCCATGACGCGGATATTCGTCGGCACTGACCACGGTGTCGCCCTTGCGGCCCTTGATGGTGACGGGGACGATCTCGTCGTTGAACTTGCCGGCCTTCTGCGCAGCTTCAGCCTTCTGCTGCGAGGCGACCGCGAACTCGTCCTGCTGGGCGCGCGTGATCTGCCACTGCTTGGCGACGTTCTCGGCGGTGTTGCCCATGTGGTAGCCGTTGAAGGCATCCCACAGGCCGTCCTTGATCATGGTGTCGACGAACTCGACCGCGCCCATCTTGACGCCGCCGCGCAGGTATTGGGCGTGCGGAGCCATGCTCATGGATTCCTGGCCGCCGGCGACCACGATTTCGGAATCGCCGTTGAGCAGCGCCTGATAACCGAGCGCGACCGTGCGCAGGCCCGAACCGCAAAGCTGGTTCACGCCCCAGGCAGGGCTCTCCACGGGAATGCCGGCCAGGATCGAGGCCTGACGGGCGGGATTCTGACCCTGAGCCGCGGTCAGGATCTGACCCATGATGACTTCCGAGACCCGGCCGGGCTCGATGCCACCGCGCTCCAGCGCGGCCTTGATGGCGATCGCGCCGAGGTCATGGGCGGGAAGGGTCGCGAACGCTCCGTTGAAGCTTCCGACCGGGGTGCGGGCGGCGCTGACGATGACGACATCGTCTGACATGGGCATCTCCTGGTGTTGAATGGGGGCAGGCGGGGCTGGGGAAACGGCTCGCCAGTCTCGACTGGCATCCTGTTAACGTCGTTGCGGCATGTCAATCGGCCGGAGGCCGAATTCATGCCGCAGCGCATTCAAAATAGCGTTCTTGGTGCTTTCGCAAGCACGTTTTTGCTGTGCAATTAACCGTGGCGCACAAAACGGTAGCGTGCCCCCTTTGAAAATGCTTACTTTGTTGCGTTGCGTACTCTTCCCGCCCTGCGGCATAGCCCGTCGGGTTCCCGTTCTCAGCGTTTGCAAGTGAGAGCCCATGGCGAAATCAGACCAACCCACCACTATCAAGAAATACGCGAACCGCCGGCTCTACAATACCGGAACGAGCACCTATGTGACGCTCGAGGACCTCGCCGCCATGGTCAAGGACGGAGAGGATTTCCTGGTCTACGACGCCAAGACCGGCGACGACATCACCCGCTCGGTGCTGGCCCAGATCATCTTTGAGCAGGAGAACAAGGCCGGCCAGAACCTGCTGCCGACCACCTTCCTGCGCCAGCTGATCCGCTTCTACGGCGACAGCATGCAGATGGTGGTGCCGAAATATCTGGAGCAGTCGATCGCAACGCTGACCCAGGAGCAGGAGAAGTTCCGCAAGCAGATCGCCAACTCGCTGTCCGGCACGCCGTTTGCGCCGCTGGAGGAGCAGGTCCGCCGCAACATGGAGCTGTTCCAGCAGACCTTCTCGATGTTCAAGCCGTTCGCCCCCGGCGCGGCCCGCCCGGCGGGCAGCCCGGAGCCTGAGCCCGAGGCGACCGCCGCGACGCCGACGGACAACAGCAACATCGACGATCTGCGTCAGCAGATGAAGGACATGCAGGAACGCCTCGAGAAGATGTCGAAGAAGGACGAGTAGGTCTTTCGTCCGTGCTGGCGCGCCCGCCTGCCGCGGGCGCGCGATTGGCAATTTTGCCCGACTGTTTCCCCACCGTCATTGCGAGCGCAGCGAAGCAATCCAGAATCCCTCCGCGGGGACAGTCTGGATTGCTTCGCTGCGCTCGCAATGACGGAGTTCGTGGAGTGTGCGGCGCCTACGCCGCCAGCTTCACCGTGTGCGCAAAATCCCAATAGAGTTTCCGCGCGCGGGTGTAGAGCGGGCCCGGCTTCAGCTCGCGCTCGTCGATGCGAATCACCGGGGCGACCTTGGCAAAATTGCCGGTCGAAAAAATCTCGTCGGCGGCGAGGAAGTCCGCATAGCGCAGCGTCTTCTCGACCACGGTGACGCCGTCGCCGCGAAGCAGGCCGATCACGCGCTGGCGTGTGATGCCGTTCAGGAACGTACCGTTCGGCACCGGCGTGAACACCACGCCGTCCTTCGCCATGAACACGTTGGAATTGCCGAACTCCGCGACATTGCCGAGCATGTCGAGCATCAGCGCATTCTGGAAGCCGCGGGAGGCCGCTTCCGCGAGCGCGCGCGAATTGTTCGGATAGAGGCAGGCGGCCTTGGCCTCGACCGGCGCACATTCGGCCGTGGGCCTGCGGAACGGTGACAGCGTGATGGCGTTGCCGACTGGCTTCGGCATCGGCGCCTCGTAGATGCACAGGCACCAATTGGTGGTCTCAGGGTCGAACAGCACGCCGCCCCCGCTTCCGTTCTGCGCCCAGTACATCGGACGGACATAGAGCTCGGCATTCGGCGCGAAGCGCGCGATGCCTTCGTTTGCCAGCGTCAGCCATGTGCCGGTGTCGACCACCGGCTTCAGGCCGAAATTGATCGCGGATTGATTGGCGCGGGCGACGTGGCGGTCGAGATCGGGCGCGACACCCTCGAACGCGCGCGCGCCGTCGAACACCACCGATCCGAGCCAGGCCGCATGCGTACGCGGGCCCATGATCGGCACATTGCCGTCATGCCATTTGCCTTCGAAGAAGTTCCAGCTCGGCGAATATTCGATCGGCTTTTTGATCTCGGCCATGACCGGCCTCCCGTTGGCGCGACGCCGCAATAATGCGCCACTATTGGTCGCAATTTCTAAATGATTCCCTGCGGGGGAAGGGTGGGCTACCCTGTTCCACGGAAGGAAGTCATATGCCACTCGATCCGCTCGCAAAGCGTTTATTGACCATGATGGCTGCAGCCGCGCCGCAGACACGGAGCAGGCCGAGCGTGGAGGCACGGCGGCAGTCGCTGGCGAAGCTGATGCAGTTCGCGCGCGCAGAGGCGTCCGACGTGACCGCGTCCGACGGCACCCTCCCCGGCCCCGGCGGCGAACTGCCCTATCGCCTCTATTCACCCTCGCATGCGGGCGAGCGCGCGCCGGGCTTCGTGTTTTTTCACGGCGGCGGCCTCGTCGCCGGCAGCATTGCGACGCATGACCGCATCGCTGCGGCGCTGGCACACGTGACCGGCTGCCGGCTGGTGTCGATCGACTACCGGCTCGCGCCCGAGCACAAATACCCCGCCGCCGTGGACGACGCGATCGCGGCCACCGAATGGGTGGCGCGCGAAGCTTCCTCCCTCGGTATCGATGCCGAACGTCTCGTGGTCGGCGGCGATTCCGCCGGTGCCACGCTCGCTGCGATCGTGTGCCAGCAGGCGGCGCAAACCGCCGGCCTCTCGCTCGTTGCGCAATGCCTGATCTGCCCGGTGCTGGATTTCGAGGAGACCTCGCCCTCGCGCGAGGAATTCGCCGAAGGCCATCTGATCGATCGCGCCACGATCGAGGCCGACCTCGCGGACTATCTGCCGGAGGGCCTGGACGCCGCCGATCCCCGCATCTCGCCCTTGCGCGCGACACGGCTCGCGGGCTTGCCGACCGCGATCATCCACACCGCCGAATGCGATCCGATGCGCGACGAAGGCAACGCCTATGCGCGGAAGCTGCTGGCCGCCGGCGTCGCGGTCGAGCATGTCTGCCACGACGGCATGGTCCACAATTTCCACGCCATGGGCGCAATCCTGCCGCAGGCGCAGCTCGTGCTGTCGCAGATCGGCGAGCAGATCAGACGTGCGGTGGCGGGGTGAGAGGGCAAATCACGCCCTTGCGCCAAGCACCGCCCTCGCCGCCACGACGTACTCCAGCCAATGCGCATCCGCATAACGTTCGGCCTGCCGCACGCAGGTGACATCGGGCGCATGCGCGGCGGCGATCGTGCGCGCGAAGCGCTCTTCGGCTACGGTCACGTCGTCGGGCTCGGACGACGGCACGCTAGCCGCCACGGCGGTCGGAGCGACAGCGAGGCCCGCCAGACCAGTGAGCAAGGTGCGGCGTGACGTGTTCATGGCGGTTGTCCTTCCAAATGTCCGGCCTGCACTCTGGCCGACGCGTGTGTCGTTGCGGTCTCGGCAAAGTAACTGTGCACATCCGTGCCGTCCATGACTTACCGTTACCGCTTGACCACACGAGCGATCACGTTCCATCTAGCAACGATTCCGCCTTCAAATCGCCACGCGTCGGATTGTCACGTGTCTGATCACAGCCCATCGCATCGTCAGGCTTTGCGCGCTGCCGCGATCGGACTGCTTTGTCTGACGATCTCCGCAGGCGCCGCCTCCGCTGCCGACGATGAGGACGACGCGCCGGCAAAACCCGAGGTCCCGAACATCTATCTCGATCTTCGCACGATCTACGCGACGATCCCTGCGGGCACGCTCGGGCTCGGCTTCGGCAACACGTCTCTGTCGGCTGCGTTCGAAGCGCTGGCGGCGCGCAGGGGGACGACACTGCCGAACGGCTTGCCGGCCGCAAAATCCATTGCCGTCGATCTGCCGCTGACCGTCGACGTCAGCGATCGCGTGTCGCTCTATGGCGGCGTGTCGGGCTCGACGATCGACATCGGCGGCGGCTGGTCGACGTTCGACATCACCAGCTGGAACATCGGCGTACAGGCCGACCTCTATCAACAGAACGGCGGAAAAATCCCGACCATCACGCTGCAATCGACCCTGACGCAGTCGGTGCCGAACGAGCCGGGCATGACGACCTCCTTCAACAACATCCTGGAATTCGACTACGCGCTGGACGAGGACGAGATGCGGGGCTGGCTGGCCGGCGTGCAATACACGCACACCGACATTGCCAGCCCGGTCGCCAGGATCAGGCCGAACACGATCCTCTATGCCGGCGGCTATTACCAATGGCCGAGCAACTGGAAGTTCACCGGACGCCTCGGCGTGCAGTCGTTCGGCGGCGCGCAAATTGGCCGCCGGACGCTGGCGGAGCCCTTCACCCAGCCGCTGCTGCGGCTCGATCTCGACCGCATGGACGACAACGACAACCGCCTGTTCGGCATCACCGCGCAGATCGCGTGGATGCCGAAGCCATCCTATCAGGTGACGTTGCGGACGCCGCTCTACGCCGTGCGCAACTGATCGCGGTCGTGGTGGATTTTCAGTGAATCGTAGCTCCCGCATTTTCACGGATACCAACGTCACGGCCGCTCCCGCCTATCGTTGATAACGAAAGACTTTTCGCATTCCAGCGCCGGCGCATGCGCGGTCCGGCCGATGAACCCATTGTTATCCCTCTCGCGAGATCGCCGACCACGTTACCTTCCGGCAAGGAGCTTGCGACAAACTGCGGTAATGCTGCTTGGGAGGTTGGGAATGCCCCGCTTGGTATCGGAACGGACGTTCCTCGCCGGCAACATCATCTTCAATTACGGCCAATCGACCATCAATTGCATCGTGCGCCGCCTGTCCGAAGATGGCGCGACGTTGGAGATGCAGAGCAGCCTCGGCGTGCCCGAGCGATTCCAGCTTCAGCTCGCCAACCAGGAGATCCTCACCTGCCGCGTGCTCTGGCGTTCCGACCGTCAGGTCGGCGTCGCACTCGGAGCGGAAGATCTTGTTGAGACCAAAATCGATGATGCGCGGGGGCGCAGCACCGATTCGCTGATGCGCGGGCAGATGCTCGCGCTTCGCGCGGCGCTGGATTTCGTTCCCCTCGGCATCGTGCTGCTGGATGCCAATCTCCGCGCCCAGTTGATCAATCGGGCGTTTCGACAGATGTGGCTGTTGCCGGATGAAGTCGCCAACAGCAATCCGTCATTCGTGACCCTGATGCACCACGGCCGCGATACGCTCGCCTACGAGATCCCGGAGGCGGAGCTTGACGCCTACGTCGCCGAACGCGTCCGGCAGGTCAAGGCGGGTGATGCGTCTCCACGCGACCTGCGCCGCACCGCCGGCGACGTCGTTCGCATGCACTGCACACCGCTGCCCGACGGCGGGCGGATGCTGACCTATACGCCCGTCACCGACATCGTGCGCACCTCCGACGAGCTGAAATTGCTGCGCGACGCACTCGAGGCTGTCGAAGATGGCGTCCTGCTGCTCGACCACGACCTCAACGCCAGCTTCATGAACCGGCGGATGCGGCGGTTCTGGGACGTCAGCGAGCAGGAGGCGACCGGCCATCCGAGCTATGCATCCCTGGTGAGTCGGGCTCATCGCGCCAGCGCGCCGAATCTCCCGTCAAACGAATTGGCCAAATTCCCCACCAAACGCGTCGCAGAGGTCAGGGCCGGCGACCATGTCCGCGACCTCCAGACGCCGGACGGACGGCGCATCAGGGCCCATTGCAGTACGATGTCGAATGGCGGCCGCATGCTGACCTATGTCGACATCACCGATCTGACGCAGAAGGCCGCTCTGCTGGAGACGCTCGCAACCACCGATCCGTTGACCGGCCTCTACAACCGCCGCCATTTCCTCGACAACCTCGACGCCGAATGGAGTCGCTTTCAGCGCTACTACCGCTCCGTCTCGGTGCTGATGCTCGACATCGACTACTTCAAGTCGGTCAACGATCGTTACGGCCATGCGGTGGGCGACGCCGCGATCAAGGCGGTTGCGGCCGCATGCATCGACGGCAAGCGCAAGTCGGACATCGTCGGCCGCCTCGGCGGCGAGGAGTTCGCCGTTCTCCTGCCCGAGACCAGCCTGTCGCGTGCGAGAACCGTCGCCGACCGCATCCGCAAGCGTGTGAGGAGCGCGCAGATCGCCGCGGGTGACACTCAGTTCGGCGTCACCGTGAGCATCGGCATCGCGGAGGCGACCGTCAGCATGTCCGGCATCGACGCGCTGGTGGGCGCGGCCGATCACGCGCTCTACCAGGCCAAGGCTCAAGGCCGCAACCGCTGCATCGCCTGGGCGCCTCTACCGCCCGCAAGCAGGGCGGCGGAGTGATCGTCGAACCGGCTTCTAATCTGGCACCGGCACGTCGAAGGTGTTCAACGTGACCGAAACCATGCAGTAGACGCCGACGAGATAGGACAGCTCGGCCGCGCCATGCTCGCCGAACTCCTTGACTGCCGCCCGATACGTCAACTCAGGCAGCACGCCGCCACTCACCAGGGCCGAGGCCATGTCATAGGCGACCGCCTCCTGCTTGGTGAGATCCACCGGACGCTGGCCGGCGACGATGGTCGCGAGCTTCTCGTCGGAGAGGCCGCGCTGCTCCGCCACCAGCACATGGGCATAGAGCTCGTAGCCGGAGCGGAAATGCGAGCCGGTGACGAGGATCGCGACCTCGCGGACCGGCGCCGGCAGCAACGGGTTCGCCGCGATCGCCTTGACCAGGTCCCACACCGGCTTGCCGAAGCGCGGCTCGCGGATCCAGGGATTCCAGGGCCCGAGCAATGCGCCGTCGTCGCGCATGTTGATGAAGCCCTTGAAATGGTCCTTGATGCCCGCTCGCATGTCGTCATAGAGCGGCTTCTGTTCGTCGGTCAGATCTTTCGGATCGAGAATGGGAAGGCGCACGGCGAAATCTCCTCGTTGAGAGGAGCTGAGGCTCGCTTGCGTGCGCGCCCATGGCAAGTGAAGTTGCCGTGACGACCGTGCCATTTTGCAAGTGGCTGGAAGAGATTGGCTAAGAGGCCCCAGCGCTCTGCGGATTGGCGGCGTCGTCGACGTCAAGCGTCAGCGGCTCACCCGTCGCGAGGAACGACGACAGGACTGCTTCGGCCGGCGCGGTGTCGAGACCGCGCGTTTTCAGCCATTCGGGCTCGTAATAGGTCTGCCGGTAGCGCTCGCCGGAATCGCAGATCAGCGTCACCAGCGATCCGGCCTGGCCTGCTCTGCGCATCTCCGCGGCGAGCCGGCACAGCGCCAGGAAATTGGTGCCGGTGGATCCGCCCACGGTGCGGCGCAGCCGGCGCGACAGCACGTTCATCGCGGCGATCGTCGCCGCATCCGGGATCTTCATCATGCGGTCGACCACGCCCGGCACGAAGGACGGCTCGCAGCGCGGCCGGCCGACGCCTTCGATCAGCGAGGGACGCTCGCAAACACGGGAGCGATCCTGCGAGCGGAAACAGTCGAAAAATGCAGAATGCTCGACGTCGGCGACGCAGAGCCGCGTCGGATACTGGCGGTAGCGCAGGTAACGGCCGATCGTGGCCGAGGTGCCGCCGGTGCCGGCGCCCATCACGATCCAGTCCGGGATCGGCCGGGGCTCGCCCGCCAATTGCGTGAAGATCGATTCGGCGATGTTGTTGTTGCCGCGCCAGTCTGTGGCGCGCTCGGCAAAGGTGAACTGGTCCATGTAATGGCCGTTCAGGCCGGCGGCGAGTGCCGCGGCTTCCGCATAGAGCGCACGGCCGTCGTCGATCAGGTGGCAGTTGCCGCCGTAATGTTCGATCGCGGCGATCTTCTCCGCCGAGGTCGTGCGCGGCATCACGGCAAAGAAGGGCACGCCGATCATCTGCGCGAAATAGGCTTCCGACACCGCGGTCGATCCAGACGATGCCTCGACGACGGGCGTGCCTTCGCGGATATGGCCGTTGCAGAGCGCGTAGAGAAACAGCGAGCGCGCCAACCGGTGCTTCAGGCTGCCGGTCGGATGCGTGGATTCGTCTTTCAGGTAGAGATCGATGCCGGCGAGTGCCGGCACGATCAGCCGGATCAGATGCGTGTCGGCGGTGCGACACTGGTCCGCCTCGATCGCGGCGACCGCTTCATCGACCCAGCCTCGCCGGTAGGCCGGTGCGGCGGGATCTTGCTGGCGGAAGGGAAGCGGTTGCATCGGAAGAATCTCTCACGATGGGTATCGCGCATCAATAGCTTGATTCTTATTTGACGCGTTTTCGCCACGCGAACCGGTCTCCACTTCACCGGAAAACGCTATGAGCTCAAAACTCCAGCGGTGCGTTGTCGACGACTTCCTTCATCACGAAGAAGGTCCGGGTCTGGCGCACGCCGGGCAGCGCGATGAGCTGCTCGCCGTGGATGCGGTTGAAATCCTCCATGTCGCCGACGCGAATCTTGAGGAAGTAATCGAAGTCGCCGGCGACGAGGTGGCAGTCGAGCACGAATTTCAGTTTTGCGATCGCCTGCTCGAAGATCGCAAAGCTCTCCGGCGTCGAGCGGTCGAGGACGACGCCGACCATGACCAGCGTGCCCTTGGCCACCTTCTTCGGCGCGACCATGGCGCGGACGGCAGCGATAAAGCCGTCCTCGAACAGGCGCTGGGTGCGGCGATGGCAGGTGGCGGGGCTGATGGCGACGGTTTCGGCCAGCTCCGCGTTGCTCAGCCGGCCGTTATTTTGCAGCAACCTCAACATCTTAAGGTCGGTGCGATCGAGCCGAGCGGACATGGAAGAAACTTCCGTAAATGGCTTATTATGTGAAAGAAACTATATCTTATTTCTCCCATCCTGCAAGATAAGGCGCAACATAGGCGCAATATTCGAAAGCACATTTGCGCAGGCCAATGTTAGCCAGATCCAGACATCAACACCAATCGGGATGCCCCATGAAGCTGGACAAATTTCCGCGCTATCCGCTGACCTTCGGCCCGACGCCCATCGAGAAGCTTGAGCGGCTGTCGAAGCATCTCGGCGGCCAGGTCGAGGTCTATGCCAAGCGCGAGGACTGCAATTCCGGTCTCGCTTATGGCGGCAACAAGCTGCGCAAGCTCGAATACATCATCCCCGACGCGATCGCCTCCAACGCCGACACGCTGGTCTCGATCGGCGGCGTGCAATCCAACCACACCCGCATGATCGCGGCGGTCGCCGCCAAGATCGGCATGAAGTGCCGCCTGGTGCAGGAAGCCTGGGTGCCGCACGAGGACGCCGTCTATGACCGCGTCGGCAACATCATGCTGTCGCGCATCATGGGCGCCGACGTGCGCCTCGTCGACGACGGTTTCGACATCGGCATCCGCAAGAGCTGGGAGCAGGCGATCGACGAGGTGAAGGCGGCGGGCGGCAAGCCCTACGCGATTCCCGCCGGCGCCTCCGTCCACAAATTCGGCGGCCTCGGCTATGTCGGCTTCGCCGAGGAGGTGCGCAAGCAGGAGGCCGAGCTCGGCTTCAAGTTCGATTACATCGTGGTCTGCACCGTCACCGGCTCGACCCATGCCGGCATGCTGGTCGGCTTCGCCGCCGACGACCGTGCGCGCAAGGTGATCGGCATCGATGCGTCCTTCACGCCCGCGCAGACCAAAACGCAGGTGCTCGAGATCGCGCAAAATACCGCGAAGCTGGTCGAGCTCGGAAAGGATCTCGTCGCCGACGATGTCGTGCTGATCGAGGACTACGCCTATCCCGCCTATGGCGTGCCGTCGGAAGAGACCAAGGAAGCGATCCGCCTCACCGCAAGGCTCGAAGGCATGATCACCGACCCGGTCTACGAGGGCAAGTCGATGCAGGGCCTGATCGATCTCGCGCAGAAAGGCTATTTCGAGAAGGGCGCAAAGATTCTGTACGCGCATCTCGGCGGTGCACCGGCGCTGAACGGCTATGCTTACGCGTTCCGGAACGGCTAGCAGTTTGTCGTCCCGGGGCGCGACAAAGTCGCGAGCCCGGGACCCATAACCCCAGGGAGCCGTTTGGCGAGGAACGTCTCCCCGCCTGCCTCAAGATAGATCACGCGGTATGGATCCCGGATCTGCGCTGCGCTTGTCCGGGATGACCGCGGCGTTTTCGTCGCGCTACCGCGTCCTGACGATCTGCAACAGCTCGTCGCCGTAATGCTCGAGCTTCTTGTCGCCGATGCCCGGCACGTTGCGCAGCTCGTCGAGCGTGGTCGGCCAGGCCCGGACGATACCGTCGATGGTGGCGTCGTGCAGCACGACATAGGCCGGCACGCCGCGTTCGCGCGCGATGTCCGAGCGCCAGGACCGCAGCCGCGCGCGCAATTCGGGATCGACATCGCCCTCCGGCGCATTCGCCGCCGGCGCAAGATCGCCGCGACGGGATTTTGTCCGGCTGGTGCGCACACGTGCGCCGGGAGCTTCCTCGCGCAGCCACACTTCGGTCTCGCCGCGCAGCACGCCGCGCGCGGTGTCCGTCAGCTTGAGGGCTCCGAAAGCCTCGCTGTCCGCATGCAGATGGCCCATCGCCACCAGCTGCCGCAGCACGGTCCGCCACTGCTTCTCGTTGAGCTCGCGCCCGATGCCGAACACCGACAGCTTGTCGTGGCCGAACTGCGTCACCTTCTCGGTCAGGCGACCGATCAGCACGTCGATCAGGTGCATGGCGCCGAAACGCTGACCGGTGCGGTAGGCGCAGGACAGCAGCTTTTGCGCCAGCACCTTGCCGTCGCGCATCTTCGGCGGCATCAGGCAATTGTCGCAATTGCCGCAACTGCTTGCGGTCTCCGTCTCGCCGAAATAGGCGAGCAGCCGCTTGCGCCGGCACTGCGCGGTTTCGGCGAGCCCGACCAGCGCATCGAGCTTGCCGATCGACACGCGCTTGAAATCGTCCGAGCCGGTGGATTCGTCGATCATGCGGCGCTGCTGCACGATGTCCGAGAGGCCATAGGCCATCCAGGCCGCCGATGGCTTGCCGTCCCGGCCGGCGCGCCCGGTCTCCTGGTAATAAGACTCAATGCTCTTGGGCAGGTCGAGATGGGCGACGAAGCGCACGTCGGGCTTGTCGATGCCCATGCCGAAGGCGACGGTTGCGACGATGACGATGCCGTCCTCGTTGAGGAAGCGATCCTGGTTGCGCGAGCGTACGCTGCCGTCGAGGCCGGCATGATAGGGCAGCGCCGCGATGCCGGCCTCATCAAGCGCAGCCGCGACTTCCTCGACGCGTTTGCGCGAGAGGCAATAGACCACGCCGGCATCGCCTTCATGCCGCTCCCGGATGAAGTCCTTGAGCTGCGACACCGCATTGCGCTTGTCGACGATCTCGTAGCGGATGTTGGGCCGGTCGAAGCTGGAGACGAATTGCGGGCTGTCCGCAAGCTTCAGGCGCTCGACGATCTCCTTGCGCGTCAGCTCGTCGGCGGTCGCGGTCAGCGCGATGCGCGGCACGTCGGGGAAGCGCTCGGCGATGATGGAGAGGCCGACATATTCGGGCCGGAAGTCGTGGCCCCATTGCGAGACGCAATGCGCTTCGTCGATCGCGAACAGCGACACCCTGGCCTGCGCCAGCATCGACAGGCAGCGCGGCGTCACCAGCCGCTCCGGCGCGACATAGAGCAGGTCGAGATCGCCCGCGATCAGGCGGCGCTCGATGTCGGAGGCTTCCTGCATTGTCAGCGACGAATTCAGTGCGGCGGCATTGACGCCGGCCTCGAGCAAACCGGCGACCTGGTCGCGCATCAGCGCAATCAGCGGCGACACCACGATGCCGCAGCCTTCACGCAGCAGCGACGGGAGCTGGTAGCACAGCGACTTGCCGCCGCCGGTCGGCATCAGCACCAGGCAATTGCCGCCATCCGTGACGTGCCGGATGATCTCGCCCTGCGCGCCGCGGAACCCCGGCAGGCCGAACACCGAATGCAGCACCGACAGCGCATCGCGGCCGCCGGGCGGCGCAGGCAGTGGAGCGGCGGAAGGAGCGGACATGAGCGGGCGGGAACCACGGCCGAGAGATTCGTCACAAGGCCAGTCGCATGGCGGCGCGGGCGTGGCAAGACTGTTTGCGGGGCAAGGCGCGCCTCTTCCCCTCTCCCCTTGCGGGAGAGGGTGGCTCGCCGCCCAGCGGCGAGACGGGTGAGGGGTATCTATCGGCGAGTCCGGAATCGTAGGGTGGGCAAAGGCGCACTTGCGCCGTGCCCACCATCTCTCTCGATCGTAAAAAATGCGTGGGCACGCTTCGCTTTGCCCACCCTACGATATCTGCGTTTGTGGATGGATACCCCTCATCCGGCGCCATAGCCGAAGCTTCGCTTCGGCGTTCTTAAGAACGGCGGCCAGAGGCCGCCTACGCCACCTTCTCCCGCAAGGGGGAGAAGGGAAGAAGAAGCTACGCCCCGATTCGTCGCAGCGCTTCTGCGACGGTCACGATCGGCATGCCGTGCCGCTGGGCCGCTTCGAGCGCGTGGCGCATCAGGTGCGGCGTACAGCCATAGGGGCTTGGTGCATCGACGACGTCATGGCTGTAGAAGATGAGCCAGCCACCGCTCGCGACCGCCTCGTCGAAATAGCGGTCGACGCCTGCCGCATCGATCTCGCAATCGACCAATGGCGACGCCCGGAGGAACTGGAGGTCGATGACATCGCTGTTAACGCCCGGAAGGATGCCGCGCGCCGAGCGGAACGCCTTCGCGAGCTGCGGCTTGCGCCAGACCGAGGCGATCCCGTAGGGATAGGCGAAATTCTCCAGCACGATCGACGAATCGATACCGTAGAAATAATTGCGGTTGCGCTCGATCTCTCGGGCCATCGCGGCCTCGTCGAGATCGGCCGAGCTCTGGTGCGAGAAGGTGTGACAGGCGATCTCGTGACCAGCCTGGTGAAGCCGGACGATCGCGTCGTTGGACAGGCCGTGCCAGTGGTCGGAGGGACGGTCGATCAGGCTGCCGGCGAGGTAGTACGTGCCGCGGCCGCCATGCCGCTCCAGCAGCTCGGCGCCCTCATTTGCAGCGCTATCGGGCGCGTCGTCGAACGTGAAGCTCACCATCGGCGCATGCGCGGGCAACCGGTGCGGCGCGGCACGGAAATGCCGGGCGAGCCGATTGCTCATGCGTCCCTGGAGTGCCGACCACACGACTCGCGTTTCCCGTGATTCCTTGTTGCTCTACTGAAACATTCGTGCGCTGGTTGAGGCAAGCTTAACGCTCGGGTAATCCTAATGCGGAACCAATCTCTTTCCTCTAGCGCGCAAGAACCGGCGCGTCGGCTTCCGCGGCAAGGTATTGCAGCCAGTTGCGGAAAAGCGCCGCCGCGGCGCTGCCGGCGGCGATATCGGCACGCAAATTCAGCGCCGGCAGCTCGTTGGCCAGTGCGGGGTGGCGCTGGTGGGCCGCCTTCTTCTCGAAGCGATTGAGCTTCTCTTCCGTTGCTGCGTCAAAATAGCTCACGGGCAGATGCGGATAGATCTCGCGCTCGCGCGCAAGGTAGCGGCCGATGTCGCGCAAATACTCGCGCTGGAGCGACAGTGCGTCATATTCCGGGTGGCCCTGAAAGAACACGAAGCGGCTGGCATATTGCCGGACGAAGACATCGACGCCGGCCTTGGCCGAACGCGTCAGCACCTGATAGCCGGCATCAACGAGGTCACTCTCGGCCAGCTCGTTCAGACGCGAATGCGAAACCTTGAGCGGCGCCGGCGCAGCACGCGTCAGTGAGTCGCTCGCCACGGCCTCACAATCGAAAATGCCATGACATTTGCTCGGCAGCCGCCGCCGTTCGATGCGGTCGAGATGCAGCACCGCCGCGTGCGCGGCAAGGCATGACCAGATCGTCGAGCGCGTGTTGACCCTGGCCCAGTCGATCACTTCGGTGAGATCACGCCAATACGGCTCCTGGTCGAGCTCGGGCGCGACCGGCTCGGCGCCTGTCACGATCAGCCCGTCGAACTTGTGATGCCGGAGCTCGGCAAGCTCTGAATACTCGCTCTCGACATGCCACTTCGCCTCCGGCGAGCGCTTCACCGACGGCAGCGAGAAACAATGGAAACGGATGCGGCGCGGGCCGGCGGCGGCCTGGAGCAGCTTCATGAACTGCCGCTCGGTCGCCTTCAGCGCCGGATCCGGCATGTTGTTGATCAGGCCGATCGTGAGATCCGCGCCACCATTGTCGCGCACGAGGTCACCCTCGGCCGGCACCAGCGCCGGGCTCGATATGCCTTGATCCCTGTCGATCAGGATCGTCATCGCAGGCGCCCGCCTACTCCGCGGCCTGGAGGCGCGCCGACGGGCAGGCCTTCTCCAGCGCCTGGTCGATGTCCTCGATGATATCTGCGGAATGCTCGATGCCGATCGACAGGCGAATCGTTTCCGGCAGGACGCCGGCTGTGCGCTGCTGCTCCGCCGACATCTGGCGATGCGTGGTCGAGGCGGGATGGCAGGCCAGCGATTTGGCATCGCCGATATTGACGAGGCGCGTGATCAGCTTCAGCGCATCGTAGAAATTCTTGCCGGCTTCCATGCCGCCCTTGATGCCGAAGGTGAACAGCGAGGAGGCGTTGCCGTTCAGGTACTTTTGCACGAGCGGGTAATAGGGACTGTCCGGGAAGCCGGTGTAATTGACCCACGCGACACGGGGATCCTTGCGCAGGAATTCGGCGACCTTGCGGGCGTTCTCGCAGTGGCGCTCCATGCGCAACGCCACGGTCTCGATGCCCTGGATCAGCAGGAACGCGTTGAACGGCGACAGCACCGAGCCCATGGTGCGCTGATAGATGCTGCGCGCGCGCTCGATATAGGCGGTCTTGCCGAAGCGCTCGGCATAGACGAGGCCGTGATAGGAGGCGTCCGGCTTGTTGTAGCCGGGGAAGCGGTCGGCGTATTTCACCCAGGGGAAGTTGCCGGAATCGACGATGGCGCCGCCGAGCGTGGTGCCGTGGCCGCCCAGAAACTTGGTCAGCGAGTGCACGGCGATGTCGGCGCCGTAGTCGAACGGCTTGAGCAGGATCGGGGTTGCGACCGTGTTGTCGACGATCAGCGGCACGCCATGCTTGTGCGCGATCCTGGCGAGCGCCTCGATGTCGCAGACATTGCCGGCGGGATTGCCGATGGTCTCGGCGAACACCGCGCGGGTGTTCTCGTCGATCAGCTTTTCGACCGCCTCAGGCTTGTCGCTCTCGGCGAAACGGCCGGTGATGCCCTGGCGCGGCAGGATGTGCGAGAGCAGCGTGTGGGTGGTGCCGTAGAGCTGCGGCACGGAAACGATGTTGCCGCCGTGATCGGCGACGTTGACGAAGGCGAAATGCAGCGCCGCCTGGCCGGTCGCGACCGCGAGCGCGCCGACGCCGCCTTCGAGCTCGGCGATGCGCTTCTCCAACACCGCGCTGGTCGGATTGGCGATGCGGCTGTAACGGTAACCCTCGGCCTCGAGATTGAAGAGCGCCGCGCCGTGATCGGCGCTGTCGAAGGCGTAGGCCGCGGTCTGATAGATCGGCACGGCCACCGCGTGCGTGGTGGCTTCGGGCTCGTAGCCGGCGTGAATAGCGATCGTCTCGTTGCGCATCGTGCCACCTCCGCGTGGGACGCGGGCCGCACTTATTGGCCTGTATGAGGCATGTGCGTTGTCCGCACTCCCTCTGTTAGAGGCGGGTGGTAAAGCGGACAATAATTCGTCTAGAGATCGAGGAAGTAACCCTAACGGTTGTTGGTGAATTGGCTAGAATTCGAGTCAATCTGGATTAATGAACTGCTCACTCTGCCAGCGCCCTTCCCTGAAAGGCGAGCGCCGCCTTGCATCTGATGAACTGACCCTTCCCAAATGGGCTCCGCGCGTAACGCGCGAAGCCCATTGATCGCGGGTTCAGGCCATCGTCTCCCAGAGCCGGTGGGTGAGCACGCCGGCGCGCTTCTCGATCGCGGCCGCCGCATCGAGCGCAAGGTCCTCGCGATAGCGCCCCGCAATGAGCTGCACGCCGATCGGCTTGCCATCGTGCAGGGCGACCGGCACCACCGCGCCGGGCAGGCCCAGCACGTTGATCGCGGAGATGAAGCGGATCTCGCCCCAGAAGATCTCCTTCACGCGTTCGGCGCTGACGGTGTCGTCGCGCGGCCCCGGCGTCGGCTGCACGGTGGTCGGCGCAAGCACCACGGGATACTCCTCGAAGAACAATTGCCAGGCACGGATATGGCTGCTGCGCGCGGCGGTGGCGCGCATCCACGCGGGAAGATCGAGCACCGCAGCCTTGGTCTTCATGCCGTTCCAGGCCTTGTGGAAGTCGTCCGACGTGACCTTCAGCATGCCGGCTTCCTGCATCACCACGGTCTCGTTGGTGATGATGTCGCACCAGGTCTGCCAGACGCCGTCGATGTCGGGCACGTCGACCTCGGTCACGCGATAGCCGGAGCGTTCGAGATGATCGGCAGCCTGGCGCAGGGCCGCCGCTACGTTCGGATCGACGTCCATGTCGTCGGGGATTTTGGCCAGCGCCACCTTGATCGGCCCTTTCGGCTTGGGCCCGACCAGCGGTGCCGGCACCCACCAGGGATCGCGCGGATCGCGCTGGCTCATCACCTCCAGCGCGAGACGGACGTCGGCCACATGACGGGCAAGCGGACCTTGCGCCGACATCAGATGCGCCAGCATCGGCCGCTCCGCCACAGCACTTCCGTTAAAGGCGGGGATGCGGCCCTGCGTCGGCTTGATGGTGGCAACGCCATTGCAATGCGCCGGCCAACGCAGCGAGCCGCCGATGTCGTTGCCATGGGCGATGGTGCCGATGCCGGCGGCGACCGCCGAGCCGGCGCCGCCCGAGGAGCCGCCGCAGGTGATGTTGGGGTCCCAGGGATTGAGCGTCAGCCCGTGCAGGGGATTGTCGGTGAAGCCGCGGAAGGAGAATTCCGGCGTGTTGGTGAGGCCGATGACGATCGCACCCGCCTTCTTCAGGTTGCGGACGACGGGCGAGTCCGACGGTGCGACGAAATCCTTGTTGGCGGGCACGCCGTTGAAATTCGGACGGCCCTCGTAATCGACGTTCTCCTTGATGGTGATAGGCACGCCGTGCAGCAGGCCAAGCTCGCCGCCCTTGGCGCGCTGCTTGTCGGCCGCATGCGCCGCTGCCAGCGCCTCCTCGCTGAGATCGACGACGACCGCGTTCAGCCGCGGATTGACCGCGCGCATCCGTTCGAGATGCGCTTCGACGGTCTCGACGGCGGAGATTGCGCCTGAGCGGATCGCAGCGGCGGTCTCGACCGCCGACCATTGCCAGGCCGGGCCCTTCGGCCGGCGCGGCGCGACTTTCTTGACTGACGTCTTCGCGGAAGTCTTGGCGGATGTCTTGGCTGATGTCCTGGCTGCCTGCTTGGTCGTCTTCTTGGCCGTCTTCGAACCAGGCGCCTTGCGCGCGGTGCTCGCCCTGCCCGAGGTCTTCGCTGCCTTCTTCGAAGCCGTTTTCTTCTTGGTCGCCGTCTTCTTCGCCACGTCGCATCTCCTGAAATTGCGCCGCGGAGGTTATGAAGGTCACGCGACCGTGTACAGGCGCGTTTCTGCATGGCGCGTTGTCGCGGCGCTCTGTCACAGCCTGCCGCTCGTGAACCTTTGCGCCCTGTCTCTTGACCCATATAGGGGTTGAACCCTGCGGCAAACGACCGCCAAGATTGCGCGGACTTTTGACGCAGCTATTTTGACCGCGACACATTGGAGCATTTGCCATGCTCGTGGAATTCGACAGCGGATACGACCAGCAACCGTTTCACGACCTGTGCGCCAATTACCCTGGGGCCGAAGCCTACGATCCCGACGACTTCCGGATCGAATGGGGGCCGATCTTCCATCGCGGCCGGCTCGACGGAACGGCGCGCGTGCTCGTCATCGGTCAGGATCCGGCCCAGCACGAAACCATCGTGCGTCGCATCCTGGTCGGCACCGCGGGCCGCCGGGCCCAGGGCTTTCTCGCAAAACTCGGCATCACGCAGAGCTACGTGATGGTGAACACCTTCCTGTACAGCGTCTATGGACAGAGCGGCGGCAACAAGCACAAGAACGAGCCCGGCATCGTCGAGTATCGCAACAAATGGCTCAAGGCCGTGCTCGCGCCCGGCAATATCGAGGCCGTGGTCTCGCTCGGCGGCCTCGCGGACGAGGCCTGGAAGGCCTGGCTCAAAACGGCCGATGGCGCGGCCTACAAGACCCTTGCGTATCAGCACATCACGCATCCGACCTGGCCGGAAAGCTCCGCGCATGACAATGCGACACGCGCTGCGAACACCAAGATCATGCTGACCAAGTGGAACGCCGCGCTCGCCGCCCTCGCATCGCAGGTCAAGCATCCGGACGTGCCGACGGCGCTGGTGCCTTACGGCGACGCCTTCAAGCCGACCGAACTGTTCGACATCATCGCAAAGGATCTTCCCGCGGGACTGCCGGCCTGGATGCGCGGAGATACGCCATGGGCCGCGCGCCAGGGCGCTGATGCGGCCGCCAAGCGGCGCACGATCGTGGTCACCATTCCGGGCGGCGTGATCCCATGAGCCCGGCGGCGACCCCGAAGCGCTGGGCCCTGAGCGGCCGGATCGTGACGATGGCGGCCGAGGGCGACGTCATCAACAGCGGGACGATCTTCATCGAGGACAATCGCATCGCCGCGATCGTCCCCAAGGGCCAGCCGGCACCGACAGGCTTCGAGGCCGTCATTGCCGTGGCGACCGGCGGCACCATCTATCCCGGTCTGATCGAGCTGCATAATCATCTGAGCTACAACATCCTGCCGCTCTGGCGCGTGCCGCAGCTCTACGGCAATCGCGACCAGTGGCAGAACGCCAAATCGTACAAGACGTCAGTCACAGGCCCCATGAGCGCAATCGCGCTGGCCGACGACGGCTCGCTGCTGCCGGCCCTGGTCCGCTATGTCGAGGCCAAGTGCATGGTCGCGGGCACGACCACCAGCCAGGGGATCACGCTGTCGAACTGGAGCGGCACGATCCACAAATATTACAAGGGCGCGTTGCGCGCGGCCGAGATCGGCAGCCCTCCCGATCTTCCGCGCGCGCGTTCGAAGATTCCCGACATCGAGGCGGAGGACTGGGCCAAGTTCGACCACGAGCTCAAATCGTCGTCCTGTTTCCTGCTTCATCTCAGCGAAGGCATCGACACCAAGGCGCACAGCCACTTTCTCGCGCTGCGCAACCCGTCGGGCGATTGGGCGCTCGAGCCGTCGCTGGCCGGCATTCATTGCACGGCGCTCGACGCGAGCGATTTCGGGACCATGGCCGAGAACCAGGCCAAGGTCGTGTGGTCTCCCCTGAGCAATCTGCTGCTCTACGGAAAGACGACCGATGTCGTTGCCGCGCGCACTGCGGGCCTCACCATCGCGCTCGGCTCGGACTGGTCGCCGTCCGGCAGCAAGAACCTGCTCGGCGAGATGAAGGCGGCCAAGGTCGTGTCCGCCCATTTCAATCTCGGCTTCAGCGACTACGACATCGTCTCGATGGCAACGCGCAATCCGGCGACGATCCTGAAATGGGATGCGAAGCTGGGAACGATCGCGAAAGGCAGGTTCGCCGACCTTCTGGTCGTGAAGGGCGTCACCGGCGATCCCTATGGCCATCTGATCAGGTCCCGCGAGCAGGATATCGTGCTGGTCACGATCGGCGGTCGGCCGCGCTATGGCACGAAGAGCGCCATGCAAAAGGCCGGCGGAAGCGGCGAGGCGTTCAAGATCGGCAGCAGCGCACGGGTGATCGATTTCTCTTCGCCCGATCAAGATCCTGGGATCGAGAAGGTCACATTGGCGGAGGCGACGAGCCGCTTGCGCACCGCGCTCGGCAATCTCGGCACGCTGCAGACGCATAGCCTCGCCATGTCGGCAGCGATCGCCGCCGGAGCGGTGTCGCGTCCGGGATGGCGCCTCGCGCTGGACGAGCAGTTCGGCAACAATGTCCAATTGCGCCCGCGGCTCGAATTCAACGGCGTCAGGACCGGCCCCGATTTGCAGGCCACCGATGCGGCGGCAGCGGTACCCTTGCATCCGATCAAGCTGGACGGTCTCACGGTGTCAGGCGATCCCGCCTTCCTGGACACGTTGAAGAGCGAGCCGAATCTTCCAGAAGGAATCGGGGCGGCCATCGCGGCTTTTTACTAGGGAGCGATGGCCGACCGGCTCTTCATTCCGCCGGACACGCGGCAACGGCGACTTGCCGGCGGTCGAGCTGGAGGCTCCACAGCGCGAGCACGAGACCAACCGCAGTGATGCCGGCCGCGACCAGCGGCAGCGCGGAGAGGCCGAGCCCGTGCTCGATGGCGACGCCCCCGGCCCACGCGCCGAGCGCGTTGCCGAGATTGAACGCGGCGATGTTGAGGCTGGAGGCCAGCGTGCGACCGCTGGAGCCAGCGGCTTCCAGCACGCGCAGCTGAAGCGGCGCGACGGTTGCAAAGGCGGCGATGCCGAGCAGCAGGATCAGCGCGATCGCGGCGATCTTGAACGACAACACGGCCGCAAGGCCGAGCAGCACGATGGCGAGCGCCGCGAGCGTGCCGATCAGCGCACGTGCAAGGCCGCGGTCAGCGAGCTTGCCGCCCGCGACGTTGCCGATCGCAAGGCCTGCGCCGAACACCAGCAGGATCGGCGACACCGCGGCCTCCGGAAAGCCGGTGAAGCGGGTCAGGATCGGCTGGATGTAGGTGAAGACGACGAACAGGCCGGCAAAGCCGAACACCGTCATCGCAAGGCCCAGCAGCACCTGCGGGCGTCCGAGCACCGCGACCTCCTCTGCAAGCGAGATCGGCTTGTCGCCATTGCCGACATGGCCGGGCACCAGCACCGCCACCACCGCGAATGCGATCACGCCGATCACCGTCACGGCCCAGAACGCCGCGCGCCAGCCGAGCATCAGCCCGAACCAGGCGCCGAAGGGCACCCCTAGCAGGGTTGCGACGGTCAGGCCGATGAACATGGTCGATATCGCCGACGCGCGCTTGTCCTCGGCAACCAGGCTCGTGGCAACGACCGAGCCGACGCCGAAGAACGTGCCGTGGGCGAGCGAGGTCAGCACACGGGCTGCCATCAGCAATTCATAGTTCGGCGCGAGCGCGCAGGCGGCGTTGCCGAGCGTGAAGATCGCCATCAGCGCGAGCAGCACGGTTTTGCGCGGCATCCGCCGCGTGGCCAGCGTCAGGACCGGCGCGCCGACGAACACGCCGAGCGCGTAGCCGGAGATCAGCAGGCCCGCGACCGGCACGGAGACGTGCATGTCGGCTGCGACCTGGAGCAGCAGCCCCATGATGATGAATTCGGTGGTGCCGATGCCGAAGGCACCGGCGGTGAGCGCGAGGACGGCGGGAGGCATGCGTGGCTCCAATGGATGAGACTGTTCACGCAGATAGCTGCAACGCGGCAAAAGCGTTAGAATGTCCATAATCCAATCATTTGTGACGTGAATTCAACATGGCCCGTTTCGACACCAACCGTTCCGCCGAGATGGAGGTCTTCGTCCGCGTCGTCGACCTCGGCGGCTTCACCCAGGCCGCGCGACAACTGCGCCTGACGCCGTCGGGCGTCAGCAAGCTGATCTCGCGGCTGGAGGCGCGGCTCGGCTCGCGATTGATCAACCGCACCACGCGCAAGCTGACGCTGACCGAGGAGGGCCAGGCCTTCTATCAGCGGTCGTTGCGTATCCTCGGCGAGATGGAAGAGGCCGAGCGCGAGGCGGCGTCAGGCAAGGCGCCGCGCGGCCGCCTCACCGTCAACAGCAACATCCCCTTCGGCATGCTGCATCTGATGCCGCTGATCCCGCGCTTCCTCGAACAACATCCAGAGGTCACGCTCGATCTCGTGCTCACCGACACGCTGATCGACCTGATGCAGGAGCGCGCCGACGTCGCGATCCGCGTCGGCCCCATGCGCACCTCACGTCTGGTCGCACGCAAGCTCGGCAGCAGCCGCATGGTCGTGGTCGGCGCACCGGATTATCTCACCCGCTTCGGCACACCGAAGACGCCCTCGGACCTCACCAGGCATCGCGGCATCGGCTGGACCTTTCCGCGTATCCGCGGCGGTTGGCCGTTCAAGCGCGGCGACCGCACCGAGGAGGCCGTGCCGCCGCCGGTCGCGCGTGCCAGCGACGGCGAAATCGCCCGCCGCCTTGCGCTCGGCGGCGTCGGCCTCGCCCGCCTCGCCCTCTTCCACATCGGCCCGGACATCGAAGCGGGACGTCTTGTGCCCGTTCTGCAAAACTACAATCCCGGCGACCGCGAGGACATCCACGCCGTCTATGTCGGCCACACCGCGCCCCTGCCCGCACGCGTGCGCGCGTTCATCGATTTTCTGGCGGAGCATGTGCGCGTGAGCGACCCGGCACTGAAGCGCGCTGGGGATGGAAAGTGGAAGCTGATTGCGGCAAGCTGAGCGGCGGAAAGCGCGCCATGCCGGGAGGATGAGAAAGTTGAAACCTTCATTTCTCTCCAGAGCAATTTTCTGCGCGGGCATCGGGTTAATCATGCCCGCAAGCGCCCTCGCGAAATGCGTTCATCCTCCAATACCCTGGAAATTCGGCCACAACATCACCACGACTTGGCGCACCGATGAGGGCAGCGTCTGCCTGACGACCTCCATCCATCCGGCGCACATCGACAAGATCGAAATTGCCTCGAAGCCTCAACACGGAACGGCTGGCAAAGACGGACCATTCGGCGTGGCATATAAGCCCGACTCCGGCTTCCGAGGCTCCGACGCGTTCGTCTACGTGGTGACGTCGAACTCGCAATACAGGAAGGGGGCTGGCTGGACCGCCAAGGTGACCGTTCTCGTAGTCGTCGAGTGACTGTCAAACCGTATGGCGGAGAGAGTGGGATTCGAACCCACGGTACGGTTTCCCGCACACACGCTTTCCAAGCGTGCGCCTTAAGCCACTCGGCCATCTCTCCGGAGCGCCCTCTCTTGAAGGGACGCCGATGATTTTGCAAGGGATCGCGGGGAAATCGGATGTTTTTTCCGCAACCTGTTGTATTTGCAAAAGAATATCGTACGGGGCGGGACATCCCGGAACCGTCCATGGGCTGAACCGGCGACGGGTTTGCCGCGACGATTCACTTGAGAACGCCAACACGACCGGGGACGCCATGACGATCCGCAACACCATTGCCGCGCTGGGCCTGATTTCGGCGCTCGGCTTTGCCTTCGCCGGGCCGGCCCTGGCCCAGATCTGCACCCGGCAGGGCGTCGACGTAAGCTGCGATGACGGGCGGCGCGGCATGCTGTCCGGCGATGCCATCCTCTGGCCGGACGGGACGCGATCGAGCTCAACGCCGCATCAGAGCGTGATCATCGGCAACAAGAGTTCAGTGCATGTCGGGCCCGGCGTGTTCGTCGGCCAGGGCAAGGGCATGGTGCCGCTGGACGACCCCAACGCGCCGAACAAGCGGCAATGCGCTATCCTGGACGGCGTGTCGTATTGCTATTGAGGCGGTTGCGGACCGCACCCTCGCATTGCACCGTCGTGCCCGGGCTTGTCCCGGGCATCCACGTTCTTAGTGGCGAAGAGTGAGACGTGGATGGCCGGGTCAAGCCCGGCCATGACGCAAGAGACTAAATCAACCGCACACCCGAGATCGCCGATTTCAGCCAGCGCAGCGCCTGCGGCGGCTGGGCTGCGAGCGGCGCAACTGCGGCCTTCTCGGTCCGGCACTTCTCCAGCTCGGCGACGAAATCGGCGGACCATTGCTGGATGGTGTGGCCGCGCAGTGTCTTCATCATCGCCTCCCAACGCATCTTGCGTTCGGTGAGCGGCATCGCGGCCGCGACTGCGATGGCGCGGGCCATGCCGTCGATGTCGTGCGGATTGACCAGTAGTGCCGTTTCGAGCTCGTTGGCGGCGCCGGCGAATTTCGACAGCACCAGCACTCCGGGATCGGCCGGGTTTTGGGCTGCAACGTATTCCTTGGCGACGAGGTTCATGCCGTCATGCAGCGGCGTCACCACACCGACCTGCGCGGTCCGATAAAGACCCGCAAGCACGGCCTGGCTGAAACCCTTGTTGAGGTAGCGGATCGGCGTCCAGTCGACCTCGCCATGGCGGCCGTTGACGTCGGTGACGAGGCGCGCGACCTCGTTCTGGAGATTGCCATAGGCTTCGATTGCACCGCGCGAAGGATTGGCGATCTGCAGCAGCGAGATGCTGCGCGCAAATTGCGGCTGCTCGGTCCAGAGCCGGTCGAACGCGCTGATGCGGTTAACCAGGCCCTTGGAATAGTCGAGCCGATCGACGCCGATCGCGAGACGTTCGCCGTTCAGGCTGCGGCGCAGGCGCGAGACATCGGGATGCGAGGCTGACTTCGCGGCATAGGCCGCGAATTTTTCGGCATCGATACCGATCGGAAAGGTTTCACAGCGTGTGCGGCTGTTTTGTGAGACGACAACGCCGTCTTCAACCGTCAGGCCAAGCTCGCCGGCGGCATAGCCGAGAAAATTCTGGCAATCTTCATCGGTCTGGAAACCGAGCAGATCATAAGCCAGCATGGCCGTGATCAGCTCGCGATGATTGGGCACGCCCTGCATCACCGCGGCCACCGGCCACGGCGTGTGCAGGAAGAAGCCGATGGGATCATCGACGCCGAGATCACGCAGCTCCGCGCCGAGTGCGAGGAAATGATAGTCCTGCACCCAGAAAGCGGTCTTGTCTTTGCGGAAACGCATCAAGGCGCGCGCCATGAAGGCGTTGACCTCGCGATAGCTGACATAGTCGTCGCGCGAGACGCGGATCAGGTCGCTGCGCGAATGCAGCGCCGGCCACAACGCCGAATTGGCGAAGCCTTCGTAATAGCCGCCATAGTGCGCCGCCGGCAGATCCAGCGTCGCGATCGCGCCCGAACCCAGCGCCTCGATCTCGGCGAACGGCTCCTTCTGATGACCGTCGCGCACGCGGCCGGAGGAACCCACCCATATGGCACCCGAATGCTCCACGACCGGAAGCAAGGCCGCAGCGAGGCCGCCCGTCATGGGCTCGTTGGGTTTGCCGCGCGCAACTCGATTTGAAACGACGACTAAGTTCACAGGTCGTCCCCTCCTGTTCATTCCACCCCGTTTAACTGCCGTTCATCAATATGGTTCCTGTCATCATTTCTTCGGATTGAAACCAAAATCAGGCGCGCGCGTTGGAACCAGTTTCCTTGAGGGA
This sequence comes from Bradyrhizobium sp. 930_D9_N1_4, assembly GCF_052076015.1. Taxonomy (NCBI): domain Bacteria; kingdom Pseudomonadati; phylum Pseudomonadota; class Alphaproteobacteria; order Hyphomicrobiales; family Nitrobacteraceae; genus Bradyrhizobium; species Bradyrhizobium sp. 930_D9_N1_4. Next base: position 560,973 of record NZ_CP197236.1, on the reverse strand, counting down.
ACCCGGCGATTTTCGCTGAGAATGAGTGTTTTTACGGCTGGTTTGCGCAACATCGATCGCGCGCGCAGTGGAACCCCGCACGCGACAATATGGCTCCGAGGTGACGTGCCTTATTCCAACCTCGTGTCGTCGAGCAGACGTGCAAGGAACGCGCGCACATCGTTCGGTGCATCGAAATGACCGTTGACGCCGATGGCACGGCGACCGACAGAGAACGACAGCCCGTTCATGTCGGGCATGATCGCGAACACGGTTTCATCGGTGACGTCGTCGCCGATGAAGATCGGACGGCGTCCCTTGAAGGGCTCGTGCATCATCAATTCGCGTACACCGGTCGCCTTGGTGAAACCGGAATGCTTGATCTCGCAGACGAACTTGCCCGGTAGCACCTCGATCGGTGCGTTCGGCAGATCGGCACGGATCAGCGAGACGGCTTCGTAGATCGCCTTCTCCGCGTGCGGCGCGAGGCGATAATGCAGCGCCAGCGAATAGCCCTTGTCTTCGAGCAGAATGCCGGGCGAGAGCTTCGCGATCGCGGCCAGGCGCCGCTTCAGCTCCTTGTCCATCAGCGGCGCATGAACCTCGTCGGACTCGTTGGTCACCGACAGGCGCATCTCCGCACCGTGGCCGGCGACGGCGCGAAACACGTCGGGCGCAAAGATCAAATCAATGTCGTTGAGCGAACGGCCGCTGACCATCGCCAGCGCACCCGACGTGCGCTCGGTCAGCCGTTTCAGCGTTTCTGACAGGCCCGGCGGCACCCAGACCTCGCGCGGCGTCGGCATCAAATCAAGCAACGTGCCGTCGATGTCGAGCAGGATTGCGGTCTCGTGGAGATGCGGCACGAGTGCATGCGGCACCGGCACCGCGTCGGGCGCTTCATCTTCCAGCATGGGGTGCTTCTGATCCAGTTCGGCAAGTTCCGATTTCATAGTCTACTCCATAGAAGCCAGCGGCCGCGCGATTTCTTCGAGCGATTTTCGTTCCGCGGAGACGGCATAGCGCCACGCCACGATCGCGGCCGCGATCATCAGGAAGGATCCCAGCAAATAGCCGGCGAACACGCTGGTGCGTGATCCCGTGTCGATCAGCGCGCCGAACAGCGCGGGGCCGATGACGCCGCCGATGCCGGTGCCGACCGCGTAGAACACCGCGATCGCCAGCGCGCGAACCTCCAACGGGAACGTCTCGCTGACGGTGAGATAGGCAGCACTCGCGGCGGGCGAGGCAAAGAAGAAGATCACCATCCAGGCAATCGTCTGCCCTTGCGCGCTCAGCACGCCGATCGAGAACAGATAGCCCGAGAGCGCCAGCAGCAGACCCGACACACCATAGGTGAACGTGATCATGGTCCGGCGGCCGATGGTATCGAAGAGACGGCCGAGCAAGAGCGGGCCGAGGAAGTTGCCGGCCGCGAACGGCAGCAGGTACCAGCCGACATGATCGGCGCTGATGCCGTAGAAATCGGTCAGCACCAACGCGAAGGTGAAGAAGATGGCGTTGTAGAAAAACGCCTGGGCAATCATCAGCACCAGCCCGACCATCGAGCGCTGGCGATAGGTGACGAACAGTGTGTGCACGACCTCCCTGATCGGCGTGTGATCGCGCATCTTCAGGCGCATCTTGGGGAAGCGTCCGTCACTCGTATTCTGGCCGTGCCCGATCACGGAGCGTTCGATCTCGTCGACGATGGCATGGGCCTGGTCGGGCCGGCCATGGATCATCAGCCAACGCGGACTTTCCGGAATCCACATCCGCATCAGCAGTACGACGAGGCCGATGGCCGCGCCGATGAGATAAGCGAGGCGCCAGCCGAGATCGGGGCCGATCGTTGCGGGATCGAGCAACACGATGGCCGCCACGGCGCCCATCGCCGCCCCGATCCAGAAGCTGCCGTTGATGACGAGATCAGTCCAGCCGCGGTAGCGCGCCGGTACCAGTTCCTGGATGGTCGAGTTGATCGCGGTGTATTCGCCACCGATGCCGGCACCGGTGAGGAAACGAAACAGCGCGTAGCTCGCGACATTCCACGACAAGGCAGTGGCGGCGGTCGCCGTCAGATAGACCGCGAGCGTAATGAAGAACAGCTTCTTGCGGCCGATGCGGTCGGTGAGCCAGCCGAAACCGAGCGCACCCAACACCGCACCGGCGAGATAGGCGGAGTTGGCGATGCCGAGATCGAGGTTGGAGAATTGCAGCGTCGGGCTCTGCTTCAATGCGCCCGAAAGCGCGCCGGCGAGCGTCACCTCGAGCCCGTCGAGGATCCAGGTGATCCCGAGCGCCAGCACGACGCGGGTGTGAAAGCCGCTCCACGGCAGCGCATCGAGCCGCGCAGGAATGCTGGTCTCGACGATGCGGTCGCTCGCGGCCGCGGCCGGGATCGCAGATCCTTCTTTCAGCGCTGTGCTCTGCTGCAATTCCATCGCGTGCTGGGTCTGACCAGTGGAAACGGCCCCGGTTCACATGACGTGGTCGGGGCGTTCCGATCATGGGGGTGCGGCATTCCGCCTGCCACCCGCGACAACGTCGGCGGCAACAGCAGGTTCCCCGAGGAACGGCCCGGTGGGCTGTCCGTTTCCGACGGAGCCGCAAGGAGTTGACGCATGGCTCGTGTCAGAAAGACGACACATTCGCGCAAAGCAGCGCGCGGGAAAGCTGTCAGCCAGGTGAGCGAACAGTGAGCTGAAGCTAACGTTGATAGCCACCGACTCCGCCGTCGTCCCGGACGAGCGCAGCGAAGATCCGGGACCCATAGTCACAGGGAGTGGTTTGGCGAATGGTCGGAGTGATCACCTCGCCTCATAACCATTCCAGGTGGTTATGGGTCCCCGCGTTCGCGGGGACGACAGGCGAGGGTGGTGCGACGGTTACGACTTCGGCGCGGCGACTCACGCCGCCCGGATATTCCCCATGAACCGGTCGAGCTCGGCGCGCAGGCGCGTGCTCTCGCTGGAGAGCGATTTGGCCGAGTTCAGCACCTCTTCCGAGGCCGAGCCGGTTTCGGCGGCACCGCGGTTGACCTGCCCGATATCGGTGGCGGCCGTCTGGGTCCCCTGCGCGACGGTCTGGACGCTGCGGGCGATTTCCTGAGTCGCGGCGCCCTGCTGCTCGACTGCGCTCGCGATCGAGGTCGAGATCGACGAGATCTGGCCGATGGTCGCACCGATCTCCTTGATCGCGGCGACCGATTCGGCGGTGGCGCCCTGCATCCCCATGATGTGCGAGGAAATCTCGTCGGTGGCCTTGGCGGTCTGGCTCGCCAGCGACTTCACTTCGCTGGCCACCACTGCGAATCCGCGGCCGGCTTCGCCCGCACGCGCCGCCTCGATGGTGGCGTTGAGCGCCAGCAGATTGGTCTGCTCGGCGATCGCGGTGATCAGCTTGACGACCTCGCCGATCTGCTGGGCGGCATGGGACAGTTTACCGATACGGGTATCGGTCTCCTTGGCCTGCACCACGGCGGCTTCCGCGATGCGGCTGGAGTCGCGGACTTGGCGGCCGATCTCCTCGACCGAAGCCGACAGCTCTTCGGTCGCGGTTGCGACCGACTGCATGTTGGAAGACGCCTGCTCGGAGACACTGGCGACCTGATTCGACAGGCTCTGCGTGGTCTCGGCGGTGCGCGTCAGCGTGGACGCTGCCGATTCGAGCTGCACGGCGGAGGATGAGACATTGGAGACAATGGCGCCGACGGCGCCTTCGAAATCATCGGCAAAGCGAATCAGCTCGGAGCGGCGGCTTGCGCTCTGCTCCTTGCTCTGGGCTTCGCTGGCGGCGGCATCGCGTTCGGCCTTGGCGACAGCCTGAACCTTGAACTCCTCGACCGCGCCGGCCATCTCGCCGATCTCGTCCTTGCGCCCCAAGCCCGGCAGCACGACGTCGAAATTGCCCGAAGCCAGCTCGCGCATCGCCTTGCACATCGCGATCATCGGACGCGAGATGCCGTTGCCCAGCATCAGGGCCAGCACGGCACCGATGGCGAGGCCGCCGAGCGCCAGCATCAGCATCAGCCGTTCGGTCTCGACGATGGTGGAATTGGCGCTCGCCTCGATGCGCTGCTGATCGGCAGAGAGCTCCGATTTCAGCTCGGCCGAGAGCTTGAGGATGGTCGCCGCCGTCTTGGTCATCTCGCCGTTCGACTTGACGATGATCTTCACGTTCTCGGTCAGCTTCGAGAAGGAGGTGCGGTACTGCTTCAGCAGATTGCCGATCTCGGTGACGCGGTCGGTGATCTTCTGGTCGTTGGCATAGATCGAGACCAGCAGGGTCTCCAGGAACTTGATGCGGGCGATCACGCCGTCGGCGGTCTTGGGCTCCGGCTTGGCGACGAAGGCGCTGACCGAGGTGGAGACCGCCAGATATTGCGAGGTGATGTCCTTGGCCGTGGTCTGAACCGAGTTCAGGCCCGCCAATGCCGCGGTATCGGCGAGATCGTCGAACTTGAAGCGGATCTTGTTGCCGACGCTGTTGAGCTCGTCGGCCGCGATCTTGTTGTTCTCGCGTGTCAGCGTGATGATCTCGCTGAACACCTTCGCGAAGCGCTGGAATTCGGCCTCGAGCTTGCCGACCTGCTCGCGGCGCGCCGCGCCTGTGGTCGCAGCCAGCGACTTGGCAATCGCAGCCCTCAGATTTTCTTCGGCGGCCTTGGCGGCGGTCTCGTCATCGGCCGCGCCGGTCAGCGTATAGGCCCGCGCCAGTCCCTGATAGCTGATCAGATCGCGATCGACGGTCCGCGCGAGGTCCGCTTCGGACACGCTGGATCGGTAGGAGGCCACGGCAGCCTGGATCCGCTCGAAGCCGAAATAGGCGAAAACCATGCTGACGGCGAAGATGGCGAGCACCGCCACGAAGCCGAGGATGATTTTTGCGCGAAAACGCAAGGTGAGCAGCTTAGATGTGTTCGGCTTCGACTTGACGGGCATTCCCCACCCCATTCCATTCGCGGAAAACCAGGCGCAGCCCGAAAGCAGCCCGCTTCCCGACTCGCGAGCACGGTAAGGGGCAAAGGATAAGCGGCGGTAAATGTGGAGCACCGCAACTTGCGGTTCGGTGACGCGGCCCGGCTGTCTCAGCCTGTCATCCCCGCGAACGCGGGGACGGCAATGGTGGGTGGCGCTTGAGCGCGGCTTACGCCGCGCGGATATTTCCCATGAACCGGTCGAGCTCGGCGCGCAGACGGGTGCTTTCGCTGGAGAGGGTCTTGGCCGAGTGCAGGACCTCCTCCGAGGCCGAGCCGGTCTCGGCGGCGCCGCGGTTGACCTGCCCGATGTCGGTGGCGGCCGTCTGGGTCCCCTGCGCGACGGTCTGGACGCTGCGGGCAATCTCCTGGGTCGCCGCACCCTGCTCTTCCACCGCGCTGGCGATGGAGGTCGAGATCGACGAAATCTGACCGATGGTGGCGCCAATCTCCTTGATCGCGGCAACCGACTCGGCCGTCGCGCCCTGCATGCCTGCGATGTGCGACGAAATCTCGTCGGTGGCCTTCGCGGTCTGGCTGGCCAGCGACTTCACCTCGCTGGCGACCACGGCAAAGCCGCGGCCGGCTTCACCGGCGCGCGCCGCCTCGATGGTGGCGTTGAGCGCGAGCAGATTGGTCTGCTCGGCAATCGCCGTGATCAGCTTGACGACTTCGCCGATCTGCTGGGCGGCATGAGACAGTTTACCGATACGGGTATCGGTCTCCTTGGCCTGCACCACGGCCGCTTCGGCGATGCGGCTGGAATCGCGGACCTGGCGGCCGATCTCCTCGACCGAGGCCGAGAGCTCTTCGGTCGCGGTCGCGACCGACTGCATGTTGGAAGAGGCCTGCTCGGAGACCCCGGCGACCTGGTTCGACAGGCTCTGCGTGGTCTCGGCGGTACGCGTCAGCGTGGACGCCGCCGACTCCAACTGCACGGCGGAGGCCGAGACGTTCGACACGATGGCGCCGACCGCGCTCTCGAAGTCGTCGGCAAAACGGATCAGCTCGGAGCGGCGGCTTGCGGCCAGGTCCTTGTTCTGGGCCTCGCTGGCGGCGGCATCGCGCTCGGCCTTGACCACGGCCTGAACCTTGAATTCCTCGACCGCCCCGGCCATCTCGCCGATCTCGTCCTTGCGGCCCAAGCCCGGCAGCACGACGTCGAAATTGCCCGAAGCCAGCTCGCGCATCGCCTTGCACATCGCGATCATCGGCCGCGAGATGCCGGTGCCGAGCAGGAAGGCGAGAATCGCGCCCAAAAGCGTGCCGCCGACGGCCAGCATCAGCACCAATTGCTCGGTTTGCCCGATGGTTGCTTCCGATTCCGACTCCAGCCGCTGCTGTTCGGCGACGAGGTCCGCCTTCATGGCGGTCGCGCCTTGCAGGATCGCGCCGGCCGAACCGCTCATCTCGGTGACGCGCTCATCGACCATCTTGGCGTTGGCGATCAGCTTCTCCAGCGACTCGCGATAGGCCGTGAGCAATCCCTTGGCATCCTTCAGGCCGGCGACGATCTTGTCGTCCATGGAATAGACCGCGCCGAGCGAATTCTCGACGAATTTCAGACGGGCCAGCGCGCTGGTCGCGATCGCCTGGTCGGACGTCAGCACGAAATTGGTCGCGGCCGCGCTCGCGGTCTGGAACTGGGCGTTGACCTGCTTGGTGCCGAATTCGATCGACTGCGCCTCGGAATCGGAGGCGCTGTTGCCGATGTCGTCCAGCTTGTACTTCAGGAGATTGGCGTTGCGCGTGAGCTGGTTCTGCACCAGCAGCGCGCTGTCGCGCTTGGCCTGGAGGACCTTGGCGAAGGTCGCGGAGAAGTTGGAGAATTCCTTGGCGAGCTTGTTGAGGCTCTCCAGACGCGCCGGCTTCTTGGCGCTCTTCACGGCCTGGTCGATGGCACTCTTCAGGCTGGCTTCAGCGTCCAGCGCCGCCTTGGCGTCGTCTTCCTTGCCTGTGGCGACGAAATATTTGACGGCCGAACGATAGCCGAGCAGCTCGCGGTCGATGTTGCGGGCGAGATCGGCCTCGGTGACGCTGCTGCGGTAGGACCCGACCCCGGCCGAGACCCGCTCGAAGCCGAAATAGGAGAAAGCCATGCTGCCGGCGGAGATCACCAGCACCGCGGCGAAGCCGAGGATGATCTTGGCGCGGAACTTGAGGGTCGGAATAATTGTACGCTTCGACGGCGACGCGGTACGCCCGGACATTCCCAACCCCCATTTTCTCTTCAGCCGTGTTCCGGAGGCGCCCCGCCCCCAGACCCGGATGCGCAAAACTAGGGCACAATGGATAAGGGGCGGTAAATTCGGCAGGCTCGTGCAGTCTTCGCTGTCAGCGGCCAGAGGCCGACCGGGTGGGATGACGGCTGGCATCCCACAAATTAGCCCGGTCCGACCGGGTCATCTCCCAACCTGCGCACAGAAAGCATCGCGCCTCGGACGGGATCGATGACTTTTCCATGACCGCAGCGACCAAAATCCCAGTTGCAAAGTCCGGGGGCGCTGTCTCTAATTAGAAACAATCAAAATCGATCCCCGGGAGGACTTCACCGTGTCTACAGTCAAACTGACAGTGAACGGCAAGGCCGTTGCTGTCGACGTCGAGGACCGCACGCTGCTGGTCCAGCTGCTGCGCGAAAACCTCAACCTCACCGGAACCCATGTCGGCTGCGACACCAGCCAGTGCGGCGCCTGCGTCGTCCATGTGGACGGCAAGGCGGTGAAATCCTGCACCATGCTGGCCGGCCAGGCCGACGGCGCCAACGTCACCACCATCGAAGGCATCGCCAAGGGCGACGAGCTGCACCCGATGCAGGCCGCCTTCCGTGACAATCACGGCCTCCAGTGCGGCTATTGCACCCCGGGCATGATCATGTCGGCGATCGACATCGTGCACCGCTACGGTGGCCAGCTCGACGAGACGACCGTCCGTCACGAGCTCGAAGGCAACATCTGCCGCTGCACCGGCTACCACAACATCGTCAAGGCCGTGCTGGATGCAGCCGGACGCATGAAGGTCTCGCAGGCGGCCGAGTAAAGCGGCCCGCCTCGAAATAAGGACCACCGCCGCAGCTTTCGAGGGAAAGCGCGGTCAAAACAATTCCGGTCGGGAGGACCAGACATGGGTGTTGAAGGCATCGGCGCGCGCGTCGTGCGCAAGGAAGACAAGCGTTTCATTACCGGCAAGGGCCGTTACGTCGACGACATCAAATTGCAGGGCATGACCCATGCCCATTTCATCCGCAGCCCGCACGCGCACGCCAAGGTGAAGAAGATCGATTCGTCCGCCGCGCTGAAGATGCCGGGCGTGGTCGCGGTGCTCACGGGACAAGAGATCGTCGACGACAAGGTCGGCAACCTCATCTGCGGCTGGGCCATCACCTCCAAGGACGGCAGCCCGATGAAAATGGGCGCATGGCCTGCGATGGCGCCGGAGACGGTGCGTTTCGTCGGCCAGGCCGTCGCGGTCGTGATCGCCGACAGCAAGAATCTGGCGCGCGACGCGGCCGAAGCTGTCGTGGTCGATTACGAGGAACTTCCCGCGGTCGCCGACGTCCAGGCCGCGATCAAGTCGGGCGCGCCGCAGCTTCACCCCGAGGCTCCCGGCAACCAGGTCTATGACTGGGTGATCGGCGACGAGGGCGCAACGGACGCGGCCTTCTCGAAGGCCGCCAATGTCGTCAAGCTCGACGTCACCAACAACCGCCTCGCCCCGAACGCGATGGAGCCGCGTGCGGCGATTGCCGATTACGATGCGGCGGAAGAGCACTTCACTCTCTATACGACGTCGCAGAACCCGCACGTCGCCCGCCTCGTGCTGTCGGCGTTCTACAACATCGCCCCTGAGCACAAGCTGCGCGTGATCGCCCCCGACGTCGGCGGCGGCTTCGGCTCAAAAATCTTCATCTATCCCGAGGAGATGGTGGCGCTGTGGGCCTCGAAGAAGGTCGGCCGTCCCGTGAAATGGACCGGCGACCGCACCGAAGCCTTCCTCACCGACGCGCATGGCCGTGACCACGTCACCCATGCCGAATTGGCATTCGACGCCAACAACAAGATCACCGGCCTCAAGGTGAAGACCTACGCCAATTTCGGCGCCTACATGTCGCTGTTCTCGTCGTCGGTGCCGACTTATCTCTACGCGACGCTGCTGTCGGGCCAATACAACATCCCGGCGATCCATGCCGAGGTGGTCGGCGTCTACACCAACACCACGCCGGTCGACGCCTATCGCGGCGCGGGCCGCCCCGAGGCCAGCTATCTGATCGAACGTCTGATGGAGACCGCGGCGCGGCAGCTCAAGGTCGATCCGGCCCAGCTGCGCCGGCAAAACTTCATCACCACGTTCCCGCACCAGACGCCCGTGATCATGGCCTATGACACCGGCGACTTTAATGCCTCGCTCGACGCGGCGATGAAGGCGATCGACTATGCCGGCTTCGCCGGCCGCAAGGCCAAGGCGAAGACGGAAGGCAAGCTGCGCGGCATCGGCGTGTCCTGCTACATCGAGGCCTGCGGCATCGCACCGTCGAAGGCGGTCGGCAGCCTGGGTGCCGGCGTCGGCCTCTGGGAGTCCGCGGAAGTGCGCGTCAACCCGGTCGGCACCATCGAGATCCTGACGGGCTCGCACAGCCACGGCCAAGGTCACGAGACGACGTTCTGCCAGCTCGTCGCAGAGCGCCTGGGCGTTCCGATCAGCCAGGTCTCGATCGTCCACGGCGATACCGACAAGGTGCAGTTCGGCATGGGCACCTACGGCTCGCGCTCGGCGGCCGTCGGTCTCACCGCGATCCTGAAAGCCATGGAGAAGATGGAATCCAAGGCCAAGAAGATCGCGGCGCACGCGCTTGAAGCGTCCGAAGGCGACATCGTCATCGAGAACGGCGAGTTCAAGGTGGCGGGCACGGACAAGGCGATTGCCTTCCCGATGGTCGCGCTCGCGGCCTACACCGCGCACAATCTGCCTGACGGGATGGAGCCGGGCCTGAAGGAAAGCGCCTTCTACGACCCCACCAACTTCACCTTCCCGGCCGGCACCTATATCTGCGAACTCGAGGTCGATCCCGGCACCGGCAAGACGTCTTTCGTCAACTTCGTCGCGGCCGACGATTTCGGCCGGCTGATCAACCCGATGATCGTCGAGGGTCAGGTCCATGGCGGCCTGGTTCAAGGTATCGGACAGGCGCTGCTCGAGCACGCGATCTACGATGCCAACGGCCAGCCGATCACGGCCTCGTTCATGGACTACGCCATGCCGCGTGCTGACGATGTGCCCTCGTTCAACCTCTCCCACACCACGACGCTGTGCCCGGGCAATCCCCTGGGCATCAAGGGTTGCGGTGAGGCCGGCGCGATCGGCGCCTCAGCGGCCGTGATCAACGCGATCACGGATGCGATCGGCAAGAACAATCTGGAAATGCCCGCAACCCCTGACAGGGTGTGGCGCACGATCCACGCGGCTTGAGGGAGGAACGAAGATGTACCAGACAACCTATCATCGCGCGTCCTCGGTCGACGAAGCGGCCAGCCTGTTCGCTAAAGGCACTGAGGCCAAATTCCTTGCCGGCGGCCAGACGCTGCTGCCGGTCATGAAGCAGCGGCTTGCAAGCCCCTCCGACGTGATCGACCTCGGCAAGATCAAGGAGCTGCAAGGCGTCGAGTTCGCAGGCGACGTGCTGATCATCAAGGCCGGCACGACCTATTTCGACATCATGCAGAATGCCGATGTGAAGAAGGCGATTCCGGCGATTGCCCATCTCACCTCGGTGCTCGGCGATCCCGCCGTGCGTTATCGCGGCACCATCGGCGGCTCGATCGCCAACAACGATCCCGCCGCGGATTATCCGGCTGCCCTGCTCGCGCTCGGCGCCACCGTGAAGACCAACAAGCGGTCGATCTCGGCGGAAGACTTCTTCCAGGGCCTGTTCACGACGGCGCTTGAAGACGGCGAGATCATCACCGCCGTGTCGTTTCCGGTCCCGGCGAAGGCCGGCTACGAGAAAATGCGGCATCCGGCATCGCGCTTCGCGCTGACCGGCGTATTCGTCGCGCAGACGAAGTCGGGCGAGATCCGTGTCGCCGCGACCGGCGCCTCGCAGAGCGGTGTGATGCGGGTGCCCGCGATCGAGGCCGCGCTGAAGGCGAACTGGTCGCCGTCGGCGCTCGACAATGTCAGCATTTCGGCGAATGGATTGCTGGCCGACATCCACGGCACCGCCGAATACCGCGCCAACCTCGTCAAGGTGATGGCGCAGCGCGCGGTGGCCGCTGCCGGTTGATCGCGCAAATCGAGCGCGGCAGCACGTCGCGCTTTAGCGCCTCAACACAAATCTTCCGCGGCGCGCAGCAATGCGCGCCGCTTTTTTGATGCGCCCATGCATGAAAAGCGCTTGCCTCGCTGGCGTGAAGGCTGGAAAAGTTAATCAGCCAATTAACTCGCCCCAGAGAGGAATGTCCGAGGCGATTGCCAGTCCACCGGCAATCCGCCCGCGACCCGAGGAAACAACAGTGCTCGATAAGCCAGCCCAGAACGCATCCGTCCGCACCTCCGGCCCGCTCTCGGGCTTCCGCGTCGTCGAATTCGCCGGCATCGGGCCCGGCCCGTTCGCCTGCATGATGCTGGCCGACATGGGCGCCGATGTCGTCACGCTCGACCGCGTCGGCGCGAAGAAGAGCATGAAGTCGGTGGCGGGCCGCGGCCGCAAGGTGATCGAGCTCGACCTCAAGGACAAGGCATCGATCGCGGAGGTGCTCGATTTGCTCGCTAGCGCCGATGCGCTGGTCGAGGGTTTTCGTCCCGGCGTGATGGAGCGGCTCGGTCTCGGTCCCGATGTCGTGCTCGCGCGCAATCCGAAGCTCGTCTACGGCCGCATGACCGGCTGGGGCCAGGAAGGCCCGCTCGCGAATGCCGCCGGCCATGACATCAACTACATCTCCATCACCGGCGCGCTCGCGGCGATCGGACCCAAGGACGCGCCGGTGCCGCCGCTTAATCTGGTCGGCGATTTCGGCGGCGGCGCGCTCTACATGGTCGTCGGCGTGCTCGCGGCCCTGCTGGAAGCGCAGAAGTCGGGCAAGGGCCAGGTCGTCGACACCGCGATGTGCGACGGTGCGGCATCGCTGATGTCGTTCTTCTTCGACATGACCACGCTCGGCCGCTGGACCGAAGGCCGCAACCAGAACTTCCTCGACGGCGGTGCGCATTTCTACGGCGTCTATGAATGCGCCTGCGGGCACTTCGTCTCGATCGGCTCGATCGAGCCGCAGTTCTACGCGCTGCTGCGCGAGCATGCGGGCCTGACCGATGCCGATTTCGACGCGCAGATGAACCCCAAGGCCTGGCCTGCGCTGAAGGAGAAGCTGAAGGCGGTGTTCAAGAGCAAGACGCGCGAGGACTGGTGCAGCATCATGGAAGGCACCGACATCTGCTTCGCGCCGGTGCTGACCATGTCGGAAGCGACCGAGCATCCGCACATGGTCGCCCGCAACGTCTTCATCGAGCGCCACGGCGTGAAACAGCCCGCACCGGCGCCGCGCTTCTCGCGCACGCCGTCGACGGTCCGCGAGCCGGAAGGCGCCGAGATCGCCGCGGTAACGGCCGCGTGGAAGATGGGGAAGTAGTCTCCGCTGTCGTCCCGGGGCGCGCGGAGCGCGAGCCCGGGACCCATAACCCCAGGGAGTGGTTGGCGAAGACTCGGAGTTACTACTTCGCGCTACAACCGCTCCCTGTGGTTATGGGTCCCCGCCTACGCGGGGACGACACCTGTTGTGACGCAGCAGTTTGGCCAACAGCGGCGCCTACGCCGCATCCTCCACCTTCAACACCCCGCGCCGGATCTGATCCTCCTCGATCGATTCGAACAAGGCCTTGAAATTGCCCTCGCCAAAGCCGTCATCGCCCTTGCGCTGGATGAACTCGAAGAAGATCGGGCCGATCGCGTTGGCCGAAAAGATCTGCAGCAGCACCTTGGTCTGGCCGCCATCGACCACGCCCTCGCCGTCGATCAGGATGCCGTTCTTCTGGAGACGTGCGACGTCCTCGCCGTGCTTGGGCAGCCGCGCGTCGATTTTCTCGAAATAGGTGGAGGGCGGCGACGGCATGAAGGGCAGGCCGGCGTCGCGCAGGCCTTCGATCGTGCCGTGGATCTCGCGGCAGCCGCAGGCGATGTGCTGGATGCCCTCGCCGCGATAGATGTTCAGATATTCCTCGATCTGGCCGGAATCGCCGGCGTCCTCGTTAATCGGAATCCGGATCTTGCCGTCGGGGCTGGTCAGCGCGCGCGAGAACAGGCCGGAGGCGCGGCCCTCGATGTCGAAGAAGCGGATCTGGCGGAAGTTGAACAGCTTTTCATAGAAGCCGGTCCAGACATCCATGCGACCACGATGGACGTTGTGGGTGAGATGATCGAGATAGAACAGGCCGGCGCCGGCGGGCCTGGGATCGTGCACACCCAGCCAATCGAATTCGGCATCATAGGCAGAACCCTTGGCACCATAACGATCGATGAAATAGAGCAGGCTGCCCCCAATGCCCCTGATCGCGGGCACATCGAGCGTCTTCTGTGCGGATGACACATCGGCAGGCTCCGCACCGAGCGAAACCGCGCGGTCATAGGCAACCTTCGCATCGACCACGCGAAACGCCATCGACGGTGCGCAGGGGCCGTGCGCGGCGACGAATTCGAAGCCGTGGGTGCCGGGCTCCTCGTTGACGAGATAGTTGATGTCGCCCTGGCGATAGACGGTGATCTTCTTGGTCTTGTGGCGCGCGACGGGGGCGTAGCCCATCAGCTTGAACAGGGCGTGCAGCTCTTCCGGATTGGGGTGCGCGTATTCGACGAACTCGAACCCGTCGGTGCCCATCGGATTGTCGGCGGTGATGGTGGCCGGCGGTGCGTCGTGTGGAAACGGACCCATGGTGTTCTCCAATTGCTGCTGCCATGAACTATCCTTCACGGGGCGTGCAATGAGCGTGCAAATGGGACGCGATTTGGCTATCTTATGCACGAACCGTGCATGAAATGGACAAATGGCGCATGATTCCGGTAGACACCTTCGACCTCAAGATCCTGACCGCGCTTCAGGATGACGGCCGCCTCACCAATCAGGAACTCGCCGACATCGCGGGTCTCTCGGCTTCGCAATGCTCGCGGCGGCGGATGCGGCTGGAGCAGGAGAAGGTGATATCAGGCTATCACGCCGACCTCTCCAGCGAGGCGCTCGGCTTCGGCGTGATCGCCTTCATCCAGGTCGGGCTCGCGACCCACTCGCCTGATAATTCCAAGCGCTTCCGTGCCCTGGTCAATCGCATCGATGAAATCCAGGAGGCCTATTCGCTGACGGGCGACGCCGATTACGTGCTCAAGGCCGTGCTGCGCGACCTCAAGGGCTTGTCCAACCTCGTCAACGACGTGTTGATGCCACACCAGAGCGTGGCGCATGTGCGGTCATCGATCGTGCTCGATCGTCTCAAGGAAAGCTCGAAACTTCCGCTGAAGGATTTGAAGGCTGGCTGAAATCGAGGGAACTACGCCATTCGCGTTTTAGGCGTCGTCTGCGATGATCGGGCCTATCTGCGGAGATTCACGCATGGCCCTCCAGCTGCGACCGAACTGCGAATATTGCGACCGCGACCTGCCGCCTGATGCAACAGATGCGCGGATCTGCTCGTACGAATGCACGTTCTGCGCGGACTGCGTCGAGACAAAACTCTCCAACGTCTGCCCGAACTGCGGCGGCGGCTTTGCGCCGCGCCCGATCAGGCCGACGCAGGAATGGCGGCCGGGCGTGTGCACGACCAAGCAAGTGCCGTCCGACAAGCGGGTGCATTTGAAGTACAGCGTGGAGGATGTCGCGGCCCATTGCGCGCGCATCAAGGACGTGGCGCCGGAGAGGCGATAGGTCTCGTAGGGTGGGCAAAGGCGCACTTGCGCCGTGCCCACCACCTCTCTGTGATTGCGTGGGCACGCTTCGCTTTGCCCACCCTACGAGACCGAAAGCAGCCTATTCCGCCGCCAAGATCGTCCCCTCAACCTCGCCAAACCCGACGCGATAGCCCTCACCCTGGCACCAGCCGCGCATGACGAGGCTGTCGCCGTCCTCCAGGAACGAGCGCTTGACGCCGCCGGGCAGCTCGGCCGGCTCGGTACCATTCCAGCTGATCTCGAGCAGGCTGCCGCGCTGGTTCTTCTCGGGACCGGAGATGGTGCCGCTGCCGAGGAGATCGCCGACATTCATGGCGCAGCCGGAGGAGGCGTGGTGCATGAGCTGCTGCACCGAGGACCAGTACATGTATTTGAAATTGGTGCGGCTGATGCCCGCGGGCGCGTTGGCGCCGGCGGCGCGCAAGGAGACATCGAGCTCCAGATCATAGTTCTGCGCCTTCGCCTGCTTGAGATAGTCGAGCGGCACAGGCTCCTGCTCCGGCCCCTTCAACCGGAACGGCTCCAGCGCCTCGCGCGTGACCACCCATGGGCTGATCGAGGTCGCGAACGCCTTTGCGAGGAACGGACCCAACGGCACATACTCCCATTGCTGGATGTCGCGTGCGCTCCAGTCATTGAGCAGCACGAAACCGAAGATCATCTCCTCGGCCTGCTGTTCTGTGAGCATGCCGCCCATCGGAGAGGGCTGGCCGACCACGACGCCCATCTCCAGCTCGAAATCCAGCCGCTTGCACGGGCCGAAGCTCGGCAGCTCGACATTCGGCGGCTTCAACTGCCCACGCGGCCGCTTCACTTTCGTGCCGGACACGACTACGGTCGAGGCGCGGCCATTATAGGCGATCGGCATATGCAGCCAGTTCGGCTGCAGCGCATTGTCCTTGCCGCGGAACATCACGCCGACATTGGTGGCGTGCTCTTTCGACGAATAGAAATCGGTGTAGCCGGAGACCGCGAACGGCAGATGCAGCCTGGCATCACGAATTGGCACCAGCGCCTGCTTGCGCAGTTCCTCGTTGTCGCGCAATTCCGGATGATCGTGCCGCAACAGCTCGCTAAGTCGCGCCCGCTTCTTCGCCCAGACTTTTGGCCCCAGCGCCATGAAAGGATTGAGCGAGGGTCCGGAGAACACCCCGAGCGGGCCGACATCGAGCCGCGAATCCTGCTCGAGCTCCCAGAGATCGAGCACGTAATTTCCAATCGCAACGCCGACCCGCGGCGTCGGATTGGCCGCGGTCGAGAACACGCCGTAGGGCAGGTTCTGGATCGGGAAGTCGGAGGCGGGATCGACCTCGATGAAGGAGCGGAGGCTGGGATCGTTGGGGTGGGGCATTGGTTTCCTGCCAGATGTTTTGGACAGTTTCTCGGCCGTCATTCCGGGGCGCGCGGAGCGCGAGCCCGGAATCCATACTCACGATCGTGGTTATGGATTCCGGGCCCGCGCCTTCGGCGCATCCCGGAATGACGAAGTAATTACGGCCTGTTCGGATCGAACCGCTTCTCGAGTCCCTTCCAGCAATCCGCGTAGTCGTCCTGCAACGTCGCCGCGTTCGCGGCATGCGCGGTGACCCGCTGCGGGTAGCGGGTCTCGAACATGAAGGCCATGGTGCCTGTGAGCTTCACCGGTTTCAGCTCACCATTGCTGGCGTGCTCGAAGGCATCGCGATCGGGACCGTGCGGCAGCATGCAATTGTGGAGCGAGATGCCGCCCGGGACAAACCCTTGCGGCTTGGCATCATACACGCCGTAGATCAGGCCCATGAACTCGCTCATGATGTTCATGTGGTACCACGGCGGACGGAACGTGTTGTCGGCAACCATCCAGCGCTCGGGGAAGATAACGAAATCGATATTCGCTGTGCCCGCCGTCTCCGACGGCGAGGTCAGCACCGTGAAGATCGAGGGATCGGGATGGTCGAACCCGATCGCGCCGACCGGCGAGAAGGCACGCAGATCGTATTTGTAAGGCGCGTAATTGCCGTGCCAGGCGACGACGTCGATCGGCGAATGCGGCAAATTCGTCTTGAACAGCGCGCCGCCCCATTTCACGTAGAGCTCGGTCGGCGTGTCCTTGTCCTCGTAATGCGCGACCGGCGTGAGGAAATCGCGCGCATTCGCGAGGCAATTGGCGCCGATCGGCCCGCGCTCCGGCAGCGTGAAGGCGCCGCCGTAGTTTTCGCAGAGATAGCCGCGCGCCGGACCGTTCGGAATCTCGACGCGGAACTTGACGCCGCGCGGGATTACCACGATCTCGCCGGGCTCGGCGTCGATGCGGCCGAACTCGGTGACAAGACGAAGATTGCCCTGCTGAAGCACGAACATCAGCTCGCCGTCGGCGTTGTAGAAGTGCTGGTCCACCATCGACTTGGTGATGAGGTAGACATGCGCGGCCATGCCGGCCTGCGTATTCACATCCCCCGCCGTCGTCATGGTCTGCACACCCCCGAGGAAAGTCATGTCCTCCTTCGGGATTGGCGCCGGGTCCCAGCGCATCTGCGCGATCGGCAGATCATATTCGTGGCACGGCGCCGAGCGCCACAGGCCGCCATCGGCCTTTTCGAACCGACCGGAATGCTTCACCGAGGGACGGATGCGATAAAGCCAGGAGCGCTCATTGGTGCCGCGCGGCGCGGTGAAGGGCGAGCCCGAAAGCTGCTCGGCATAGAGCCCGTAGGCGCAGCGCTGCGGCGAGTTGCGCCCGATCGGCAGCGCGCCCGGCAGCGCCTCGGTCTCAAAACTGTTGCCGAAGCCGGACATGTAGCCCGGCGTCACCTGCGCCGAGCTGCGGATGATCTGATCAGGCGAGGTGTTGATATTCATGACTATCCTCCTCCTTGCAAAGCGGCCCACATCTCCTGGTCGCGCTTGTCGGTCCAGATCACGGGATCGTCGATCCCCGATGCTTCGTCATAGGCGCGCGAGACGTTGAACGGCAGGCAGTGCTCGTAGATGGCGAAGCTGTGGAATTTCGGATCCATCACTTCGCGGGTCGCCGCCATCGATTCCTTCAGCGTGCGGCCCTTGGCGACCGAGACTTCAGCAGCGCCATAGAGCGACGTCACGAAGTCGCGCGTCATCGCGATGGCTTCACGCACCGTGGACGTGCCCTTGAGCGCATCGCCGCGGCCCGGCGCGATCGCCTTCGGATTGAAGTTGCGGATCTCGTTCAGCGTCAGCGGCCATTCCCGCAAATGCGCGTCGCCGCAATAGCAGGCCGAGTGATATTCGATGAGATCGCCGGAGAACATGACTTCGGCATCCGGTACCCAGGCAACGATGTCGCCTGAGGTGTGGCCGGCCCCTAACTGCATCAGCCGTACCTCGCGCTTGCCGAGATAGATCGACATCTCGCCTTCGAAGGTCAGCGTCGGCCAAGTCAGGCCGGGAATGCTCTCGGCATCCTGGAACAGGCGCGGAAAGCGGCCGTATTCGGAATCCCAATCCTGCTGACCTCGTTCCTCGATCAACCGATAGGTCTCTTGAGAGGCCACGACGCCCTGCGCCTTGTAGGCGGAGGCGCCCAGCACGCGCACGGCGTGATAGTGCGAGAGCACGACATATTTGATCGGCTTGTCGGTGACAGTGCGGACGCGCTCGATCACCTTGTTGGCCATCGCCGGCGTCGACTGCGCGTCGAACACCAGACAGCCGTCATCGCCGACGATGATCGCGGTGTTCGGATCGCCCTCGGCGGTGAAAGCATAGAGATCGGTGCCGATCTCTGAGAAGGTGATCTTCTTCTCGGAGAGATCGCCGGTGGATGCGAAGTTCTTCGCCATCAGTTTGTCCTTAAGTCTTGGGGTTATTGTTGTTGCTGCTGTTGCTGCTGGCCGTCGACCATGCGGCGTTTCGCCAGCACGAGCGCTTCCCGCAGCACGTCGATGTCGCCGATATGGTTGGCGAGGATCAGAACCAGCGCGGCATCGAAATCCGCGCTCTGCTCATCGGTGAGGCCACGATGCGCCTCGACGATGGCGCGAAAGGCGTCATCAGGCCGCGCGAAATTGGAGCTGGTGGAAAGCGGCATGCGAAACCTCAATTCAAGCCTGCGGCGCGCGATAACGCTGCCGTAATCGCCTCGCGCGTCGGATGGCGAAAGCGCGCAGCGACGTAGCCATCGGGCCTGAGCAGATAGGCGGCACCCGGCTCGGCGTCGTAACGCTTGGCGACGAGGCCGGCGGGGTCGGAAATCCCACTGTCACCGCCGATGCGGATATCCTTAACGCCGTCAGGCGCGTCGATCGCCGCGCCATTGCTGAACGACAGCAGGGTGAAGTCTGTTCCACCTTCGCGGAAGGCGTCCGTCAGATAGCCCTGCTCGCCAACGGGAGCGTCAAGCATGGAACAGCCGGGCAATGGTCCGCCGCGCCACGCATCAGAATCGCGCGACGACAAGGGCGAGTCATAACTGCATGGCACCGAGAGACGACCGCCATTGACCATGCGCTTGCCGAACTCGGTTTCCTTGGCCAGCGACAGCACCGCCTTGCGAAGCCGCGCCTCCTGATGCGAGTTCGGCGCCATGAAATCGGTCGAGCGGGTGGATTCGCGGATGTTCTCGTCGGCAGCCGCGCTGCGCTCGACATGGTAGCTCTCGAGCAGGCTCGCGGGCGAAGTGCCGCGCAGCACGCGATCGAGCTTCCAGGACAGATTCTCGGCGTCCTCGAGTCCCGAATTTGCGCCGCGCGCGCCAAAGGGCGAAACCTGGTGCGCGGAATCGCCGGCAAAAATCACCCGGCCATGGAGGAAGCGATCCATTCGCCGGCACTGAAATTTATACAGCGAGATCCACTCGAAGTCGAACTTGTCGTGGCCGAGCATGCGCGCGATCCGCGGCCGCACGTTCTCCGGCTTCTTCTCGACGGCGGGATCGGCATAACGATTGAGCTGAAGATCGATGCGCCAGACGTCGTCGGGCTGCCGGTGCAGCAGCGCTGAACGCCCTGCATGAAACGGCGGATCGAACCAGAACCAGCGCTCGGTCGGGAATTCCGCGGTCATCTTGACGTCGGCGATCAGGAACTGGTCCTCGAACACCTGACCTGCGAAATCGGCACCGACCATCTGCCGCAGCGAGGAGCGCGCGCCGTCGCAGGCAACGACATATTGCGCGTGCAGGCGATAGGCGCCGTCGGGGGTCTCGATCGTCAACGAGACAGCATCATTGCGCTGCTCGACCGCCGTCACCTTGTTGCGCCAACGCAGGTCGATATCAGACAGATCGCTGATGCGATCGACCAGATAGGCCTCGGCGTAATATTGCTGGAGGTTGATGAAGGCCGGCCGCTTGTGGCCGTCTTCCGGCAACAGGTTGAATTGATAGAGCTGTGACTCGCCGTGAAAAATGCGGCCGACGCTCCACACCACGCCCTTCTCGACCATGCGATCGGCGACGCCGAGCCGGTCCCAATATTCCAATGACCGCTTGGAGAAGCAGATCGCGCGCGAGCCCTCGCCGATACGGTCGGCGTCATCCAGAAGGATGACGCGCTGGCCTCGCTGAGCAAGATCAATGGCGAGCGACAGGCCGACCGGACCTGCGCCGACGATCACGATCGGATGCTCGGCCGGACTTTGACCCGGGCGATCCTGATCGGGGTGGCGGCGATAGCCGAACTGGGTTTTGGCCTGATGCATATTGGCCGGCGCCATACGCTCACCTCGGCTCTGGTCAGAAGAGGACTGATCTGCTAGATAGTCTCACGTGCAACTATTTTGGACCGGAGCCGGCCGGCCGTCAACTGGAATTCGGAGCGCTCTCCTTGGCGAGGACATCCAGCGACATCGCGCTGAAGACACGGCAGGCCGACGAGGCTTCTCCGAAGACACGGCTCGACCTGTTCAAATTCGTGCCGTTCCGCCTCAACCGGCTTGCGGCGGAAGTCAGTGCCGCGCTGTCGGTCGAATATCAGGAACGTCACGGCCTCGACATTCCGGCCTGGCGCGTGATCGCCACGCTCGGTTTTCGCAACGATGCCTGTAGCGCGCAGTACATCTCGCAATGCACGCGCACGCACAAATCCACCATCAGCCGCGCGGTGACCACCTTGCTGCACGAGGACCTGATCGAGAGGGTCGAGAACGAAGCCGACCGCCGCGAATTCCGCCTGCAACTGACGAAGAAGGGCCGCGCGCTCTACGAAGAGCTGTTCCCGCAATTGCTGCGGCGGGAAGACGAGATCCTCGCCTGCCTCACCGCGCCGGAGCGCAAGCAGCTCTCCGCGCTGCTCGGCAAGATCGAGGAGAGCCTCGATCTGATCCAGACCAGCGAAGAGGCCGACGCCAAGCAGGCGTATTGAACGAGGCCCCGGCGTAGCGCGGTCCCGTCATCCTGAGGTGCGAGGCGCTCGATGCGAAGCATCGTGCGGGGAGCCTCGAAGGATGAGCGGCCCCGATGCACCCGGGCCGTCGCCCTTCGAGGCTCGCCGAAGAGGCGAGCACCTCAGGGTGACGGTGATGGAGTAGCGCTCACTCTCTTTAGGCCATCACTTCGCAAACGACCGCGACGGCGGCAGATGCAGCGCCCAGGCATCGACCTTGTCGCTGGCGCGCGGATAGATCTCCGTCACGATCGGATCATGGCCGGGGATGAATCTGTCGGGATGACCGGCGAGGCGTTCGATCGTTTCCCATCCCTGCGCCATGTCGCCGATATTGAGGACAATCGGGAACGGGCTGCGGCGCTGCAGATTGGCGTAGTAATGCGCGGCATCGGAGGCCAGCACCACCGGCCCGCGCGCGGTCTCGACCTTGACCACCTGCAAGCCATCGGAATGGCCACCGACACGATGCACGGTCACGCCAGGCGCGATCTCGCCGTCGCCCGAATAGAAAGTGACGCGCTCACCATAGACATGGCGAACCATCTGCGTGACGTGCTCGACCGAGAACGGATGTCGCAACAAGCCGTTACACATGCAGCGTCCGGTCGCATACGCCATTTCGCGCTCCTGGAGATGGAAGCGCGCGCTCGGAAAGCGATCGAGATTGCCGGCGTGGTCGTAATGCAGATGCGTCACGATGATGTCGCGAACGCTCGAGGCCGCGACACCAAACCGCTCCAGTGCATCGACCGGATTGAGCGTCAGCTTGCGCGCCCGCGAGGTCGCCTCCTCGGCATTGAAGCCGGTATCGACCAGGATCTCGCGGCCGCCGCCGCGGATCAGCCAGACGAAATAGTCGAGATCCTGCGCCGCACTGTCGTGCGGATCGGGCGCCAGGAAGTTCATGTTGGGGGTGCGCGGCGTCATCGTCGCATAGCGCAGGGCGTAGATTTCGTAGGCGTTTCCCATGGTCTTGCTTTTTCTTGAGTTGGATCTTGCGGGACGATCGCGCGCACCAAGCCATTGTCCGCCGCAAAGGTCAAACGCCGGGCGTTGCGACAGAGGCAGGCCTGCAATGTGAGACCAATCACATTCTCGCCGCCATAACAGCCCTAAGACATGACGGCCCTGAGGTGGGCGCTGCAATGCCCAACCCAATCGTGTCGAGCGCAACCGTGACAGCCCGTTTATTCCCCTCGCAACGTTCCCATGCATCGCGGTCAATTGTCGCGATAACACCTAAACTCCAAGCGGTTGACGCCCCCCTCCCCCGGTTTGATAATGCACATTGCGTAAGTTAAGGTCGCCGCGGCGCAAGCTGGTAACGGCGCCTTTTTGGCTGGACCGCGCTCATTATGAAAATTCGCTTCCTTTTTCTTCTGCCCTTGCTCGTTTCGCTCGTCCCGGCCACGCCATCCCTGGCCGCCGGCGACCGTTTCGCGCTGATCATCGGCAACGCCAAATATCCGGACGCGGATGCCCCGCTGAAGGAACCGCTCAACGATGCGCGCGACGTCGCCGATGAGCTCAAGCGCGACGGCTTTTCCGTCGAGATCGGCGAGAACCTGACCGGCGACGGCATGCGCCGCGCCTTCGACAAGCTCTATGGCAAGATCAAGCCGGGCTCGGTGGCGCTGGTGTTCTTCAGCGGTTTCGGCATCCAGTCGGCGCGCCAGAGCTACATGCTGCCGATCGATGCGCAGATCTGGACCGAATCCGACGTGCGCCGCGACGGTGTCAGCCTCGAGACCGTGCTCGGCGAGCTCAATACCCGCGGCGCGGGCGTCAAGATCGCGCTGATCGATGCGAGCAGGCGCAACCCCTTCGAGCGCCGGTTCCGCAGCTTCTCGGCAGGCCTGACCCCGGTCATCGCACCGAACGGCACGCTGGTGATGTATTCCGCGGCGCTGGCTTCGGTGGTCTCGGACGCCGGCGGCGAGCACAGCCTGTTCGTCCAGGAGCTCCTCAAGGAAATCCGGGTCCCCGACCTGATGGCCGAGGAGACGCTGAACCGCACCAAAATGGGCGTCACCCGCGCCTCGCGCGGCGAGCAGGTGCCGTGGATCTCGTCTTCGCTCGCCGAAGATTTTTCGTTCATTCCGGGTGCCGCAGGGTCCCGCCCGCCGGTGACACCGCCACCGCCGCCACCGCCGGCGGTCGTCGCCAACAACCCGCCTCCGGCTCCGCCATCACCGCCCCCGGCGCCGAAGCCGGCCGACGCGGTGGCTACGCCTGCCCCCGGACCGGCTCCGTCGCCGAAACCGCAGGTCGAGGCCGCCCTGCCCCCGGCACCACCGCCGGTGAAGCCGGCCGATCCCGCTCCGGCGCCGAGCCTGGATAATGGGCCGAACCCGGCCGTGCTGGCGGAGGATCCGACCATCAAGGGCCTGACGGCCAAGATCGCGGCCAATCCTGACGACGTGAACGCGCTGTACCGGCGTGGCCAGGTCTATGCCAGCAAGGGTGCCTACGGCCTTGCCATCAAGGATTTCGACGACACGCTCCGGATCAACTCGAAGGACGTCGAGGCGCTGAACAACCGCTGCTGGACCCGCACCGTGATCGGCGACCTCCAGGGGGCGTTGAAGGATTGCAACGAGGCCTTACGGCTACGGCCGAACTTCGTCGACGCGCTGGACAGCCGGGGGCTCGTCAATCTGAAGTCGGGCGCGGTCAAGAACGCCATTTCCGATTTCGACGCGGCTTTGAGGATCAACCCGCGCCTGACCTCCTCGCTCTATGGCCGCGGGATTGCCAAGCAGCGTAACGGCTCGGCGCAGGAAGGCGCGCTCGACATCGCCAATGCCAAGGCGATGGACCCGAACATCGTTCAGGAATTCGCAAGCTACGGAGTACGCTAGTATTTTTTTGAGTTGAGGCAGGCAACGCCTCGAACCCCGGGCGGCCCCGCGAAGACTAACGAACGGATGCCGCAGGCGGCCTTTCCCGGGGGGCCTATTGCAGGAATTTTGGAACCACGCAGGTTCTGCGCAGGAGGGACTGGCAATGAGATTGGCTGCAAAGGGATTTACCGCGATCCTGTCCATCGTCACGGTCGGCGCCGCTCTGTCGCTGACGACCCCGCTCGCCTTTGCGGGTGACGACGGCAACAGCAAGAACGTCACCGAGGACGAAATCGTGCGCGCGCTGGCGCCGCCGCCAAAGAAGCCACTGACCCGCGGCCTCTCGATCGCCCCGCAGGCCGATCCCGCGCCGAACGCGGCTGAGACCAAGCTGATCCAGTCGGTGCGCGGTCGCTCGACCCGCTCGCTGTCGTCGACCGAGCGCGAGGAGATCGCCTCCGCCGCCAAGGACAAGCCGAATATCGATCTCGAGATCACCTTCGACTACAACTCGGCCAATATCAGCGCCAAGTCGATGTCGTCCGTGCAGGCGCTCGGCCGCGCGCTGACCAGCCCCGATCTGAAGGGCTCGACCTTCGTGGTGGCCGGCCACACCGACGCCGCCGGTGGCGAGGGTTACAATCAGGAACTGTCGGAGCGTCGCGCCGATTCGATCAAGCGCTACCTCGTCGACAAGTACAGCATCTCCGCGACCGACCTCGTCACCGTCGGCTACGGCAAGAGCAAGCTGAAGGACCCGGGCCAGCCGATGGCGGAAGTCAATCGACGCGTGCAGGTCGTCAACATGGAAAACAAGACCACCGCATCGAAGTAAGCACGACGCAATCCGTTGAAGTGACCAGTCGTGATGTGGTGTAAAGTCTTGCTTCCAACGCGCGTCCCGCAGCCTTGCGGGACGCCGCTTCATTTCAGGGAAACGCTCTTCATAGGCCTCGTGCGGATGGCCGTGAGCCAGGCCAGGACAATCCGGCGATGAACGTCTCCGACTATCTCAAGCCTGCCGGAACCGTGGTGTTCGTCGTTGCGCTCGGCGTCGGCTATTATCTGTTCGAGCATCGCAAGCGCCCCGAGGTGAAGGAGACGCCGAGCGAGGCGCTCGTCATCGTGACGAAATCGACCAATGCCTGCTTCTCCGACCTCGTGCGGGTGACCGGCTTCTTCGTGCCCCGCCGAGAGGCCGTCGTCGTCGCCGACCAGGAAGG
The DNA here is from genome assembly GCF_052076015.1 of Bradyrhizobium sp. 930_D9_N1_4. NCBI lineage: Bacteria > Pseudomonadati > Pseudomonadota > Alphaproteobacteria > Hyphomicrobiales > Nitrobacteraceae > Bradyrhizobium > Bradyrhizobium sp. 930_D9_N1_4. The sequence continues at coordinate 535,684 of NZ_CP197236.1, read as the reverse complement.
ATCGAGGGTCACCGACCTCTTCGTCACCGAAGGCACCATGGTCACCGACAATCAGGAGCTGGCGCGCCTGACAGCGCCGCCGCAGATCCCCGGCCAGCCGCAGCGGCCCGGCCCGCAAGGCCCGGTCTCGCTGAAGGCGCCCGCGCCGGGCCTCGTCACCGAAGTTCGCACCATCGTCGGTGCGCCCGCGTCCCCGCAGGCCGGCCCGATGTTCCGTATCGCCGTCAACAACGAGATCGAGCTCGACGCCCAGGTCCCGGCGGTGCACATGCCCAAGCTCAGCCCCGGCGCCACCGTGCGCATCAGCCGCGACGACGCGCCCGATCTGATCGGCCGGGTCCGGCTGGTGGCGCCCGAAATCGACCGCGCCACCCAGCTCGGCCGGGTCCGCATCAGCGTCACCAACAATCCCTCGCTGAAGGTCGGCGTGTTCGCCCGCGCCTCAATCGACGCCAAGCGCAGTTGCGGCGTCTCGATTCCCAAGACCGCGATCGACCATCTCACCGTGCAAGTCGTCAAAGGCAACGTGGTCGAGACACGCAAGGTGCGGGTCGGGCTCTCCTCCGACAGCGCCACGGAAATCCTTGAAGGCGTCGAGGTCGGCGAGATCGTCGTCGCCGACGCCGGCTCTTCGCTCCATGACGGCGACCAGATCAAGACCATGTTCGCCGATGAACTCGATCGCACACGGGTACGCTGATGGCTCTCAATATCTCGGCTTGGTCGATCCGGAATCCCCTGCCGTCGGTCGTCTTCTCGATCATCCTCCTGGTCCTCGGCTGGGTCTCCTTCACCAAGCTTGCGGTGACCCGGCTGCCTTCGGCCGACATTCCCGTGATCTCGGTCGCGGTGTCGCAATTCGGCGCAGCGCCCGCCGAGCTTGAATCCCAGGTCACCAAGACGGTCGAAGACGCCGTCTCGGGCGTCGAGGGCGTGCGGCACATCACCTCGCAGATCACCGACGGCCTGTCGGTCACCACCATCCAGTTCGCGCTGGAGACCAACACCGACCGCGCGCTCAACGACGTCAAGGACGCGGTGACGCGCGTGCGCTCGAACCTGCCGCAAAACGTCACCGAGCCGCTGATCCAGCGCGTCGATGTCATCGGCCTGCCGATCGTCACCTATGCCGCGATCTCGCCCGGCAAGACGCCGGAGCAGCTCTCCTATTTCGTCGACGACGTGGTCAAGCGCGCGCTGCAGGGCGTCCGCGGCGTCGCCCAGGTCGAGCGCATCGGCGGTGTCGAGCGCGAGATCCTGGTCTCGCTCGATCCCGACCGCCTGCAATCGATGGGGCTGACGGCCGTCAATGTCAGCCAGAGCCTGCGCGGCACCAATGTCGACGTCGCCGGCGGCCGCGCCGAGATCGGCAAGAACGACCAGGCGATCCGCACCCTCGCCGGCGCCAAGACACTGGGCGATCTCGCCGGCACCATGATTCCGCTGTTCGGCGGCGGCGAGGTCCGGCTCGACGATCTCGGCACGGTGACCGACACCATCGCCGATCGCCGCACCTTCGCCCGCTTCAACGGCGAGCCGATCGTCGCGCTCGGCATCAAGCGCTCCAAGGGCGCCAGCGACGTGAAGGTGGCCGAGGCCGTGCAGAAGCGCGTCGACGCGCTCAAGGCCACCTATCCCGACGTCGACCTGAAGGTGATCGACACCTCGGTCGAATATACCAACGGCAATTACCACGCGGCGATCTCGACCCTGTTCGAAGGCGCGATCCTCGCCGTCGTCATCGTGCTGCTGTTCCTGCGCGACCTGCGCGCCACCATCATCGCCGCGATCTCGCTGCCATTGTCGATTTTCCCGGCGTTCTGGGCGATGGACCTGCTCGGCTTCTCGCTGAACCTCGTCAGCTTCCTCGCCATCACGCTGTCGACGGGTATTCTGGTCGACGACGCCATCGTCGAGATCGAGAACATCGTCCGGCACATGAACATGGGCAAATCGCCCTACCGCGCCGCACTCGAAGCCGCCGACGAGATCGGCCTCGCGGTGATCGCGATCTCGCTGACGATCATCGCGATCTTCGCACCCGCGAGCTTCATGTCGGGCATCGCCGGACAGTTCTTCAAGCAGTTCGGCATCACCGTTTCGGTGCAGGTGTTCTTCTCGCTGCTCGCCGCGCGCTTCGTCACGCCGGTGCTTGCCGCCTACTTCCTCAAACACGGCAATCACGAGGAGCCGCCGCCCGGCCGCGTGCTGAGGTCCTATCACAGGATCGTGGCCTGGTCGGTGAAGCACTATTTCATCACGGTGCTGGTCGGCTTCGGCGTCTTCGCCGCCTCGATCTGGAGCATTACGCTGCTACCGCAGGGCTTTCTGCCGGCGCAGGACAGCTCGCGCTCACTGGTCGCCCTCGAGCTGCCGCCAGGCACCCAGCTCGCCTACACCGAAAAGGTCACCGAGGACATCGTCGCGCGTCTGCGCAAGCGGCCTGAGGTGAAGAGCATCTTCGTCGACGGCGGGCGCGTTCCACCGGGCACCCAGGAAGTCCGGCGCGCCGCCTTGATCATCAACTACACGCCGAAGGACAGCCGCGACATCACCCAGCGCGAGCTCGAGTTCTCGATCAGCCAGGAGTTGGAGAACATCCCCGACATCCGCTTCTGGTTCCTCGACGAGAATGGCCTCCGCGCCATCTCGCTGGTGGTGACCGGCGCAGACGCCAATATCGTCAACAACGTCGCCAGCGAGCTCGCGACGCAGATGAAGCGGATTCCGACCATCTCCAACGTGATCTCGGAGACCACGCTGGAGCGGCCCGAGCTGCGCATCGAGCCGCGCGCCGATCTCGCCGCGCGCCTCGGCGTCTCGACCGAAAGCCTGTCGCAGACCATCCGCGTCGCCACCATCGGCGACGTCGGACCCGCGCTCGCCAAGTTCGATGTCGGTGATCGTCTGGTGCCGATCCGCGTCCAGCTCGAGGATGCCGCGCGCGGCAATCTGAAGACGCTCGAACAATTGCGCGTGCCGCTCGGCGAGCGCGGCGAGAAGGGCGGCGTGCCGCTGTCCGTCATCGCCGACGTCAAGCTCGACCAGGGTCCGACCAGCATCAACCGCTACGATCGTGAACGGCAGGCGACCGTCGCCGCCGACCTCGTCGGCTCCGCCGCGCTCGGCGACGCCACCAAGAAGATTTACGACCTGCCGGTGATGAAGAGCCGGCCGAAGGGCGTGAAGGTCTCACCCTCCGGCGACGCCGAGAGCCTCAACGAGCTGTCCGACGGTTTTGCGACTGCGATCACGGCCGGCCTGATGATGGTCTACGCGGTGCTGGTGCTGCTGTTCGGCACCTTCCTCCAGCCGATCACCATCCTGTTCTCGCTGCCGCTCTCGATCGGCGGCGCGATCGCCGCCCTGCTCGTCACCGGCAAGCAGCTCACAACGCCGGTGTGGATCGGCATCCTGATGCTGATGGGCATCGTCACCAAGAACGCGATCATGCTGGTGGAGTTCGCGATCGAAGCCATTCACGCCGGCAAGCCGCGCGACGAAGCCATGATCGACGCCGGCATGAAGCGCGCCCGCCCGATCGTGATGACCACGATTGCGATGGCTGCGGGCATGATGCCGAGCGCGCTCGCGGTGGGCGCCGGCGGCGAGTTCCGCTCGCCGATGGCACTCGCGGTGATCGGCGGCCTGATCTTCTCGACCATCCTGTCGCTGGTGTTCGTGCCCGCGATGTTCATGGTGATGGACGATCTCGGCGCCCTGATCTGGCGCTTCGCCAAGCGGCTGATCGTGCACAGCGAGGACGCCGAAACGGACGGTCATCACGAAGCCGCACCGGCACCGAAAAGCGCGCATCCTGCGGCGGAGTAGAGTTCGGCCGAACGGCGGCAAAACCAGGTTGCCATGACGAGTGCAGCAAGCAAGGAAAGTCGGCCTCCGGCGACACAGGATGTCGTCGCATTGTTGGCGAACCTTCCAGAGCATCGATTGGCGCGAGGAAACGTCGGCACGATCGTCGAGGAACTCGACGACGGGACGATGCTCGTCGAATTTAGTGACGATGATGGACGACCATACGCCGTCGCCCCATGCCCGCGATCAGAGTTGCTGACTTTGCACTATGTGCCGGAAGCAGCTTAGCTTCCTCCCTACTCGTTCCGCGCGATCGCGGTCAGCTTGGTCATGTTCCGCAGCAGGATACGGCCGCGCTGGAGATCGAGGATCGCTTCCTTGCGCCAGGCCTGAAGCTGGCGGTTGACGCTCTCGCGGGCGGCGCCAACGAATACGCCGAGTTGCTCCTGCGAGATGTGCACCTCGGAACCGAAATCCGCGGCGAGCGCGCACAGCCGTCGCGCCAGGCGAACCGGCAGCGGCTGCAGCATGGATTCCTCCATCCGCTCGCTTTGCCAGCGGATGCGCTGGCACAGCAGCCCAATGATCTTGATCGCGACCTTCGGCTCGCGTTCGAGGAAGGCGAGGAAATCTTCGCGCCGCAGCACGAACAATTCGCTGACCTCGCCAGCGGTCGCGTCCGCGGTGCGATTCTGGCCGTCCAGCACAGCAACCTCGCCGAACAAATCGCCCGGCCCCATGAAGTTGAGCGTCAGCCGGCTGCCGTCGGAGGCGCCGGTCTCGATGCGGACCTGGCCGCGGCGCACGCCGTACAGCGCGTCCCCGGCGTCGCCCTTCTGGAACAGCACCTCGCCATTCCCGAGATGCTGGGTGTGGCAGAGATTGGACAAACGCTGAAGCTCGTCCGCGCCGAGATCGGCGAACATCGCATTCATCTTCAGGATGACCGCAAATTCGGCCTGCTTGCTCATTTCAACTTCCTTGTGAATCTTCTTGGTCAGTTTTCTTGGCCGGTTGCCTTCGAAAGTTTACCTGGCCAGTGTCCTTGGCAAATCGCTTGGAACCATCAACATCAGGATCGCGTAAAACCGCGCCGGGGAAGTGTGTCATAAGTCACATAACTTTGCAGCTCCCCCTGACTATTTTTACGCGCTTGGAGCCGCTTCCCGTCCGGGGATAAACTCAAGCGCAAAGGACGGGCAGGCGGCCGGATTCGGCGCCGAGTGTCCGTCGTTGGAAAGTCGACATGAGAGCAGTGAAATTCGCCGGCGCGGCGTTGGCCGCCGTCATCATCGTGATCGCACTCCTGCTCGTGGTCGGGATCCCCTCGGGATTCCTGACCACGACGATTGCCTCGAAGGTCGAAAGCGCGACCGGCTACCGCCTGTCGATCGACGGCACCACCAAGATCAGCATCTGGCCGACGCTGAACGTCACGTTGAACGACCTCACGCTCCAGGACCCCAAGGACCGCAGCGGCATTACGCGCCTCACGGTCGACAGCGTGCAGGCCGACATGTCGCTCGCGAGCGTGTGGTCGGGCCGTCCGAAGATCAGCGAGCTCGTCGTCACCCATCCCGTGCTCTACCAGCCGCTGCTGCGTGACCGTCTGCCGAACGCGAGTGTCTCGTCGAAGCCGCTCGCCATCGACGCGGAGGCAGCGACCATCGACCGCGTCAGGATTACCGACGGCGAGATCGCATTCTCGCGCCTGCGCGATCGGATCGAGGGCCGCGTCAGCGCCATCAACGCCGATGCCGTCGTCGGCCGCGACCGCAAGGTCAGCATCAGCGGCACCGCGCGCGTCGGCGATCACCCGACCAAGTTCGACATCAAGGCGACGACGCCTCCTTCGCAAACCGACCGGCCGACCATTCCAGTGGATTTCGCCATCGATATGCCTGATGTGCTGAAGTCGCAGCTCACCGGCCACGCCGAGATGCGGCTCAACGGCGACGTCGTGATGATCAACAGCGTGAACGGCAGGCTCGGCGACGGCTCGTTCAACGGCTGGGCCTCGGTCGACATTGCGAGCAAGCCGCTGGTCAAGGTCGATCTCGACTTCCAGCGTCTTGCGATTCCGCTGGCGAAAACGCCTGATGGCGCGTCGGGACAGCCGTGGAGCAATACGCCGATCGACGTGTCCGGGCTCAATTACGTCGATGCGCAGATCAGGATCTCCGCGAACGAGGCCGTGATCGGCGATGCGCGCCTTGCACCGCTCGCGCTCGACGCGAAGCTCGCCGGCGGCGTGCTGAAGGCCGGCACCGCCAATCTCGGCGCCTATGGCGGCCAGGTCTCGGGCGAGGTGATCCTCGATGCGACCACCGGCGCGCCGAGCTTTGCCATGCATTCCGATCTCGTCGGCGTGCGTGCCCTGCCGCTGCTCCAGGGCCTTGCGGAATTCGACCGGATCGACGGCAAGCTGCAGGCCAAGCTCGCACTGCGCAGCGCCGGCCCGAGCCAGCGCGCGCTGATGGCGAACATGCAGGGCACCGCCTTCGTCAACTTCCAGGACGGCGCCATCCGCGGCATCAATGTCGCGCAGATGATCCGCTCGCTGACATCGGGCACGCTGACCGGCTGGCAGGACAACCAGAGCGCCAGCAACGAGCAGAGCACCGATTTGTCGCAGCTCTCCGCGTCGTTCCGCATCGACAAGGGCCAGGCGGTGACCACCGATCTGAATCTGATCGGACCGCTGGTGCGCGTCACCGGCGCCGGCACCATCGCGCTCGACACCAAGATGATGGGTTTTCGCGTCGAGCCGAAGCTCGTGATGACAACCGAAGGCCAGGGCCGCACCAATGATCCTGTCGGCTTCGGCATCCCCGTGATGATCCAGGGCACCTGGTCGCAGCCCAGGATCTACCCTGACATGGCCGGCATGCTCGACAATCCCGATGCCGCCTACGCCAAGCTGCGCGAGATGGGCAAGGGCCTGTTCGGCCCCGACGGCGCCGGTCTCGGCAACATTCTCGGCAGCCTTGGTAATCTTGGTCTCGGCGGCACCGCCGCGCCGGGTGGCGGCAATACGGCCGGCAACGCCAATCCGCAAGGTCAGCAGCCGGGCCAGAACAATCCGCTCGGCGGTCCCTTGGGCGAGGCGATCGGCAATCTGATCCAGCAGGGATTGTCCGGCAGCCCCGGAACGAACCCCGGCGCCGGCACTGCGACAGGCACCGGCCGGAGCCGCAGCCTGCCGGCAACGCCAACCAGTCCCGCTCCGCAGGCCTCGCCGGCACCTCAAGCCCAGCCTCAGGCCCAGGACGACACGCCGGTGGCGCAGCAGGACAGTCAGCCGATGAACGACGTGCTGCGGCAGCTCTTCAATCGATGATGGGCGGACCAACGCTCTGGACTCCACGCCAATCCCTTACATCGGCCGTCCCGCCCGCCGCTTCATCCGAACGGATGAGGCTGCGACAATTCACCACCCTTTTGCCCCACCCCGGCGTCTCCAGCGGGTAACCACGCCGGCCGGTCCACCGGCCGCCCGGCCCAAATTATGGTAGAAGGGCTATCGGGCCGGTACGGCCCGTAGCGCCGGCGTCGATGGCGGCGCGAGAGGATCTGATGGCGGGAGCGAAAGACAAGACACGGTTTCTGCGCGAGGGCCTGTTCGCCAAATATGTCGTCTCCCTCGTCGGCCTCGTCGTGTTCGTGCTCGCCGTCAACGGCGCGATGGAGACCTGGATCTCCTATCGCGCCACCAAGACACAGCTGACCGACGGGCTCGAGGACAAGGCGCAGGCCGCCGCGCGGCGGATGGAGCAGTCGATCTCCGAGCTCGAGCGCCAGATCAGCTGGGTGACGCGCGCGAGCCAGGACACGCTCGAGAAGCGTCGCGCCGACTACGCTTCGCTGCTGCACCAGGTCTCGGTCGTCAACCAGCTGTTCCAGCTCAACGGCGAGGGTCGCGAGGTGCTGCGCGTCTCGCGCCAGTCGACCACGACCGGCGGCAATGCCGACCTCTCCCGCGACATGCGCTTCACCGACACCGTCGCCCGCGGCGTCAGCTACGCGCCGGCCTGGTTCTCCGACCGGACGCCGCTGATGTCGATCTCGGTGGCGCATTCCGGCTTCAATGCCGGCGTCACCGTGGCTGAGATCGATCTCAGCTTCCTCTCCGACTTCCTGTCCGACGCCCAGGTCGGCAAGGCGGCGTTCGCCTATGTGGTCGACCCGCGCGGCCGCGTGCTGGCGACGTCGTCGAAGGGCCCCGATGTCGGCAAGGATCTGTCGAAGCTGCCGCAGGTGGCGGCCGCGATCACGCCCGGCCGCGAGCCCGATACGTCAGGCACCGATTTCAACGGCCATGCGGTGATGAGCGCCGCGAGCACCGTGCCGAAGCTCGGCTGGAACGTGATGTTCGAGCAGCCGACCACGCAGGCCCTGATGCCGATCCGCGACCAGCTGGTGCGCATCGCGCTGCTGATCGGCATGGGCCTGATGGTCGCGATCCTCGCCGGCACGCTGCTGGCGCGCCGCATGATCATACCGATCACCGCGCTGCGCGACGGCGCACACAAGCTCGGCGAAGGCGATTTCAGCCATCGCATCGACGTGAAGACCTCGGACGAGCTGGAAGATCTCGCCGGCCAGTTCAACCGCATGGCCGGCCAGATCCAGGAGACCTATTCGAATCTCGAAACCAAGGTCGACGAGCGCACCCGCGATCTGGCGCAGTCGATCAACGAGCTGAAGGTGCTGGAAGAGGTCGGCCGCGCGGTGGCCTCCTCGCTCGATCTCAACGCCGTGCTGCCGACCATCGCGGCGCGCGCGATCGAGATCACCCATGCCGATGCGGTGCTGATCTACGGCTATGACGCGGCGGCGCGCCGCTTCAACCTGGTCGAGTCCAACGGCATCGACAAATCGGCCGACGGCGCGCACGTCACCATCGGCGAAGGCGAAAACATCCTGAGCGATGCCGCGGCGAGCGGCGAGCCGATCGCGATCGCCGATCTCGACCACGCGGCCGGGCAGCCGCTGCGCGACGTCGCGATCGAGGCCGGCTTCCATTCGGTGCTGGTGGTGCCGCTGGTGGACCAGCAGGGCACGCTCGGCTCGCTGGTGGTGCTGCGCCGCGCCAGCGGCGAGTTCGCCGAAAGCATCATCGGGTTGATGCGCACCTTCGCCAACCAGGCCGTGCTGGCGATGCGCAATGCGCGGCTGTTCACCGAGGTCGACGACAAGAGCCACGCGCTGGAGGCGGCGCACGAGACGGTGCGCGCGCAGGCCGACAAGCTGCGCGTGCAGACCGAGCAGCTCAAGGATTGGAACAAGTCGCTGGAGGAGCGCGTCGCGACCCAGCTCGGCGAGATCGAGCGCATTCGCAAGCTGGAGCGCTTCCTGGCACCGCAGGTGGCGCAGCTGATCGCCTCCTCCGACAGCCCCGAGGGGCTGCTTACCAGCCAGCGCCGCGAGGTCACCGTGGTGTTCTGCGATCTGCGCGGCTTCACCGCGTTCACGGAGGCGACCGAGCCGGAAGAGGCGATGAACGTGCTGCGCGAATATCACGCAGCCCTCGGCAAGCTGATCTTCAAATACGAAGGCACGCTCGACAAATATGCCGGCGACGGCGTGATGATCCTGTTCAACGCGCCGATCCAGTTCGAGGACCACACAGAGCGCGCGGTGAAGATGGCGGTGGAGATGCGCGACACGATCGGCCCGCTGACCGAGCGCTGGCGCAACCGCGGACACAGCCTCGGCTTCGGCATCGGCATCGCCGTCGGCTATGCCACGCTCGGCCAGGTCGGCTTCGAGCAGCGGCTGGAATATGCCGCGATCGGCAGCGTCACCAACCTCGCCTCCCGCCTCTGCGGCGAAGCCAAGCCCAACCAGATCGTCGTCAGCCGCCGCGTCTACGGCATCGTCGAACCATGGGTCGAGGCGCAAGCGCTCGACGATCTCCAGCTCAAGGGCTTCAATCATCCCGTGCTGGCGATGGAGATTCTGAGCTGGCACGAGCAGGTGGACAACGTGGTGGATGCGTCGGCCGCGCGGCGGCGGGGTTAGGCGCCCAAAACAAAAACGCGAAAACAACCCCATGCACAGTAGGCGGGGGCTGTGAAATCAATGCCTTGCGGCAGTGCTCAGTCGCAGCCCGACCAGGCGCTTTGACACGTCGGGCAAAACACTGGCAGAGTGGCATCCTCGGGCGATCGGGCGGCATCTCTGCACGCTGGCATTTTTCGCCGCGTCAAACGCCTCCCCACGAACCACATCCCTCCTCCCCGCGACTAACCCTCGCCTCACCATCGAGGCCTGACTTCGAACGGGAGACGACCGTGGCGTTTGCCTTGCCTTCGCGTGCTTATGATTTGCAGATGCTGGACCGGCCCGTCGATCGCGCGCGCGACCAGGGCTGGGTCTATGGCCTGCCGCCGGGGATCGAGAGCGAGCAATGGCCGCTCGATCCCGTCACCGGTTTTCCGCTGATGCACGGCTTCACGCTGCTGCTGCCGGAGGATTATCGAGTGCATGGCGACGACATCGTCGCGGTGTCGTTCTTTGCGACCCCGCCCGATCACAACGACGGCGGCGCGCCTGACGACCCTGAGATCCGCGAGGTGGTGATGGCACGGCCTGCGCATCCGCGCCTGTCGCGCATGACCGATATTCTCGATTACGAATATGCTGCGCTGCTGCTCACTCAAGCAGAATACGAGGGCGCGTTCGCGACGCCGCCGGCACCGCTTGCGCTGGCCACGGTCGACCGGCCGCGCTGGCTCGATGTCGGCGGCGCCAATGCTTTCTTCGAAGCCGCCGCGCCGTATGCGAAGAAGATGTTTGCCGCGTCGCCGCGCAGCGATCTCGCCGAGACCCGCGCCATCGCGCTGACGCCGCGTGCGACCGACCCCAATGCCGGCAAGGGCCCGCAGGACGAGCCCACAAGGCAAAACCCGCCGACCGGCTATCAGCCCTATTACTACTATCTCGGCGGCGTGCCGAGCCGCGACAATTTCCGCCTGCACGAGTGGGGCAAGGACCACGCCCACAACCATCTCGGCGGCACCATGCGGCCGTGCCAGGCGGTGCCGGAGATGAGCCCGTTCTACATCGAGTTCGAGGAATATCTTGGCGGCTACAATTTTGGTGGCGGCAACGCGCAGCTCGATTTTAGGGATATGAAGTTCGACTGGGCGTGTGGCTAGGTTTTTTGTTTGACGCGTTTTCTTGACGCGAACCGGTATCCACTTCGCTCGAAAACGCTCTCATCACGCCCCGCGCTTCGGCCCCATGGCCTCGAAGCCCGCCTTTTGCTCGTCGCTCAGATCAGCCTCGAAATCGTCGAGCGCGTCGCCGACGCCTCTCACGGCTTGCAGCATCGTCTCCAGCCGCGCCTTCACGGCGGCGAGGCGGGCCTGCGATGTTTCCGCGGCCTTTGAGGGACAGGCGCTGAGCGTCTCCATCGTGCGCAGCGTGGTGTCCTGGAGCACGTCGAGGCGGGCGCGCGCGGTGTCGTCGAGCTTGAGCGTGGACGCGATATCGGCGGGCCATTGCTGCTGGAGAAGCTGCTCATACTGGCGCTGGGCCTGCACATCATAGCGGGGATCGTAGCCGGCCTCGCAGGCTGCCGGCACCTGAGCGTTCTTTGCCTGCGGATTCTTTTGCTGCCCGGCTGCGAGCGCAGCGCGGCGCTCATTGGCGAGCGCATCGAGCTTTGCCCTCTGGCCGTCGTCGAGCAGACCTTCGAATTTTGCCAGCGACGGCGCGACGGCGTCTGTCGACTTGATCATCGCCTCGAGGCGCGTCTGCATCAGGCCGAGGCGCTCGGATGCGTTCGCCGGCGCCTGCGCCGGGCAGGCGGTGCGGATCATGTCGCGCGCCGCGATCCAGGCGGCGGCGAGCTCGTCGAGCGCGGTGCGCTGCAATTCGTTCGGCTGCACCGCGGCGGCGATGCGCTCGACCGGCAGGCCGCCGGTGTCGCTGGCATCGCAGATGCCGTCGAGGGTCGGGACTTTTCGTCCGCGCTTGACCTGCGGCGAGGCGTAGGCGGCGAGCTCGGCCGCCGCATAGGGCGCGAAGATCGCGGCGTAGATGTCGCCATAGCCGTAGAGTGAGAGGCTGGTCGGATCGCCGAAGACGACAGCGGTGGTGAGGTCGTCATGCGCGTAGGGCCAGAACACCGGGCCGACCCAGCCGTAGCTGCCGTCGGGATGACGCCACCAGCCTTTCGGGTTACGGCCACCGTGCCAGCCCGACAGCGCCGCCTGCGCTGTGAGCGCCGCACGCAAGATATAGGGATTGGGCGGTTGCCAGCGCTCGGCGCCGCGCGGATCCTGCGATCGCAAAGCAGCCGCGCGATAGCGTCCACCGCGCACCGCCATGCGGGAATGGCGCAGCCGCGACATGCCCATGACGTGACCGACGGCAAACCGGGCAACGCCGAGCGGACCACCGCGCATTCCGAACTGGGCCTCGGCCTTATCAGGCAGCAGCACGGCCGCAACCACGAGGGCCGCGCCGAGCGCCAGCCCCATGTGTGATCCCGGAACGACCGCTGACCTGACCACTTCCTGGTCCTCCTCAGCACCAAGAGCGCACCGCGCCGCATCGTGATGACGCGCGTGGGAACCAAATGTTCCGAACGCGTACAGGTCAAAGCGTCGCGGCGCTGCTCCCTTGAGAGAGACCGCTCACTGCGCCTTTTGCGGCAGCACGAACGTCTGGCCGGGATAGATCAGATTGGGATTGTGGATCTTGTCGCGGTTGGCGTTGAAGATCACCGCGTAGCGGTTGCCGTCGCCGTAAGCCAGCCGGCTGAGGGTCCACAGGCTGTCGCCGCGCGAGATCACCCGGCTGCCGGTCTCTGCGGGGGCCGTGGTCAGGATGTCGGCCGGCGACGCCGATGCGACTGTCGTGGCCGCGGGCACGACCGGTGCGCGCGCCATGGCACGGGGCTTCGGTGCCCCCATCAACCTTGGACGAGCAGCGTGCTTGTCAGGCACTGAAGCAAGGCGCGGCGACGGCAGGGACGCCACGACATCCGATTTGTCGTCGGGCTTCTCCGGCTGCCTCGCGACCGGCGCGGGCCGCACGGGCGGCGGAGCCAGCTCGGCGATGGTCACCGGCATCGTGCGGGCGGATTGCGTGACGGTGCCGTCGGGCGCTTTCGCCCGCAGGGTCAGTTCATAGGAGCCGGCCGGAAGCTGCGGCGGCATCATCACGAACTGGCCGGACGCATCGGCCACCACCGTATCGAGCGGCTTGCCCTCGCGCAGCAGTTCGACTTTGGCGCCCGGCGCGGCCTGGCCGGCAATCACCGCCGCCTCGCCATGATCGCCGACGCGTCCCACGTCGAAGCGCGGGCCGGTGTCCGTCGCGGCGGGCTGCGGCTTGACCGGCGCGATGTCGGCCAGCGCCGCAACCTGCTTCTGCGTCTCGGCCAGCGCATCGGCTTTCGGCGCGGGGGCCGGAGCAGGGGACGTGGCTGGCGCGGGCGGCGCGACGGCGGCGAGCTTTGGTTCGTCCGCCTTGGTCTCCGCCTTGGTCTCGACCTTGGGTTCTACCTTGGCCTCGGGCTTCGCGGCCACCACAGACTCAGGCTTGGTTTCAGGCTTGATGTCCGGCTTCGCAACCGCCGCGACCTCAGTCTGCGCGCCGCCCGGCAGCAGGCGGCGCAACTCGGCGGGACCGATCACCAGCACGGTGCCGACCACCGCGAGCAGACAGAATGCAAGAATGGCCTTGGTAGCGGTGATCATCAGAAACCAGCCCTTGGATCGCAAATCAGCCGAAGGCGGCAAATTGCGCCGATTTGGCCACGGCAGCAAGACAGTCGATCGGATGAACCGGCGCGGCCCTGCCGGAGTCAAACGGGCGAGGCCGCATCGCGGCATATTTTGAGGATTTTCCGTGACGTCGTTGTTCCGCACCGCGCCATGGCTGGCGCTCGCCCTGATCCTGGCTGCCTCCCCTGCGCTCGCGGCATCCGGACCACCGCCGGGATTCGTCCTCACCGACGATGCCGATCTCGCCTTCACCTCGCCCGACGGCGCCACCAGGCTCAAGCAATATATGAAGGACGGCGGTGATTGGGACGTCAAATGGCAGGTCTGGGCGCGACGCGGCGACCAGATGACGGAGCTGAAACCGGAGCAGGGCTATGGCGCCGGCTTCCGCTTCACCAATGACTCGCAATGGCTGGTGCGGATGCAGAAGACCGGCTCCGGCGAGCAGGACCTGTTTCTCTACCATGTCGAGAACGGCGCTTTCGCAAGCGCCACGAAGACATCGCTCAGCGATCTCGCCTGGGCCTATTTTTACAGCCGGCCCGACACGAAGAAGATGAAGCTCGACTACCACATCTCGGCCAATCTGGTGAAAGGCACCGAGGAGGCCTATCGCGCGCTCGGCGTCGCATGGCCCGACAACCGCTACCTCGTGATCTCGCTGTCCGGCGAGATGGACAAGCATCCGAAGAACGTCGCGGTGAAGGGGCTGGCCGACTGGCGCTGCCGTTATGATCTCAAGACCGGGACCTTCGATGTGCCGGCGATGTTCGCAAAGGGGAACGCGGACGCGCTGAGGTGGGAGATCCGACGGTGAGCGCCGGCGCCCGGGAACCAACTGCCTGATTTTACACCGATTCATATTCTCCTAACCCTTACTGGTAACGCGCTCTTGTCGGTTTTGCTGCATCTTGCATCCCACGGGAGGGCTGGATGGGCGCATCAATCCGATGGACCACGCGCATGCGCGCGCTGCTCCGCCGTTGGCGGGGAGCACCGCTGACGTGGCTGATCGTCGGCGGCTTCGTGCTGATGGTCGCGATGGCCATCGGCACCGCGCTCACCGTCGACCGCTTCCGCCAGAATGCAATCGAAAGCGGCCGCGACAGCCTCGAAAACTCCGTGCGCATGCTCGCGCGGCATTTCGATCGCGAGTTCGAGGATTTCGCGGTGCTCCAGAAGAGCATCATCGCGGAACTCGAAAGCCATGGCATCGAATCCGCCAACGTGTTCCGCAGCGAGATGGGCACGCTCGCGATGCACGAGGTGCTGCGCACCAAGGCCAGCGGCTGGTCCGACGTCGCCGGCGCCAACGTGTTCGATGCCGCCGGCATTCTCATCAATTCGTCGAAGCGCTGGCCGGTCGCGGACATTTCGGTCGCCGACCGCGGCTATTACAATCGCCTCAAGATCGACCCGGCCTCGCAGGAGGAGATCGAGGTCGTGCCCGGCCGGTTCGGCAACGGACCTGCGATCGTGTTCGCGCGGCGCGTCACCGGTCCGCATGGCGAGTTCCTCGGCATGGTGTCGCGGGCGATTTCGCCGGAGCAGCTCGAATCCTTCTTCGCCTCGGCCGGCCTCGGCGAGGAATCCTCGGTCGCGATGCACCACCAGAACGGCCAGTTGCTCGCGCGCATCCCCCATGTCGATGCGATGATCGGGCAGAACTACCGCAAGGGCTCCCCGGAACAGAAGGCCGTGTTCGAGCGCACCTTCGTCACGACGCAGCTCGCAAGTCCGATGGACGGCAAGGACCGCATCGTCGCCTCGCGCATGCTGACCGGCGAGCCGCTGGTCGTGGTTGCGACCAAATCGCTCGACGCAACGCTCGCCACCTGGCGCACGCAAACCAAATTCTTCGTCTTCGTGGCCGTGCTGTCGATCGGCCTGCTCGTGCTCACACTCTATCTGATCTTCCGCCAGATGACGCACCGCCTCTCGGTCGAGAAGCAGCGGCTCGACACGGCCTTGAACACGATGACGCAGGGTCTCCTGATGTTCGATCAGGACGAGCGGCTCATCGTCTGCAACAGCCGTTACATCGAGATGTACGGCCTGTCCGCCGATGTGGTGAAGCCGGGCGCCCATTTCCGCGACGTGATCCGGCACCGCTTCGAGACCGGCTCGTTCCACGGCGACGTCGACACTTACTGCGACGGCATTCTGGACAGCGTCGCGCAGACGCACAGCGTCGTCGTCGAGACGGCCGACGGCCGCCTGATCGAGATCAAGAACCAGCCCGGCACGGTCGGCGGCTGGCTTGCCACCCATGACGACGTCACCGAGCGCATCCGCGCCGACGAGCGCATCGCGCACATGGCGCATTACGACGCGCTGACCGACCTGCCCAACCGCGTGCTGATGCGTGGCCATCTGGAGCGCCGCGTCGCGGAGCTTAGCCAGGGCCAGCCGTTCGCGATCCTCTATATCGACGTCGACGAGTTCAAGGGCGTCAACGATTCGCTCGGCCACGAGGTCGGCGACGAGCTGCTGCGTCAGGTCGCCAACCGGCTGCGCGCCTGCGTCAGCGGCAACGATCTCGTCGCCCGTCTCGGCGGCGACGAATTCGCCATCGTCAAGGCCGGCACCCGCGACCCGGCCGAGCTGACGGAGCTTGCGGAGACCATCCTGAAGGCGCTGCGCACGCCGGTGGATTGCAAGGGCCAGGACATCCCGACCGACGCCAGCATCGGTATCGCAATCGCGCCGGATCACGGCGACAATCTCGACGATCTGCTCAAGCGCGCCGACCTGGCGATGTATGCGGCGAAGTCCGAGGGCCGCCGCACCTTCCGCGTCTTCGTGCCCGAATACGACGCCAAGGCGCGGCTGCGTCGCCAGCTCGAGCTCGATCTGCGCCAGGCGCTCGCGCGCGGTGAATTCGAGGTGCATTACCAGCCGCTGGTCGATCTCGCGGCCGATGTCGTCAACGGCTGCGAAGCGCTGCTGCGCTGGCGCCATCCCGAGCGCGGCATGATCTCACCGGCCGACTTCATTCCGGTCGCGGAAGAGACCGGCCTGATCGGCGAGATCGGCGAATGGGTCTTGAGGCAGGCCTGCACCGAAGCAGCAAGCTGGCCCGGCGACATCCACGTCGCGGTCAACGTCTCGCCGGTGCAATTCCGTTCCAGGACGCTCGCGCTGAAAGTCGCGGCCGCACTCGCGGAGTCGGGCCTTGCGCCCGGGCGGCTCGAGCTCGAGGTCACCGAGACTGTCCTGATCCGCGACGACGAGGAAGCGCTGACGATCCTCCAGCAGCTGCGCGAGCTCGGCGTGCGCATCGCGCTCGACGATTTCGGCACCGGCTATTCCTCGCTGAGCTATCTGCACCGCTTCCCGTTCGACAAGATCAAGATCGACCGCAGCTTCATCAGCGACATCGGCCAGTCCGAAGATTCATCGCCGATCGTGCAGGCCGTGGTGCACATGGCCGCCGCCCGCCACATGGCAACGACCGCCGAAGGCGTCGAGACCGAAGCCCAGCGCGAGGTGCTGCGCCAGCTCGGATGCAGCCAGATGCAGGGCTGGCTGTTCAGCCCGGCCGTGCCGGCTGCGAAGCTGAAGCAACTGCTGTCGGCGCAGGCGAAGGCGGCGTAGCCACTAAATTCGCGGGTGCCCCTTTGGCGCGCGAGACATTCGCCTCATCGCGCCGTTTTCGTAATAGACCGTCCCGTCCGCCGCCGCGCGGTCGCTGAATTCAGCCGCGAAGGCGCGGCCGATATCGTCCTGCTCGACCACGCCGAAAGATCCGGGAATGAGACGCCCCAGCCAGGCGACGTAACCGGGGGTGTGAACATTGCCTGCGATGATCCCCGGGCGAAAAATCGCGAGGCGCCGGAAGCCTGTCCGTTCGACTTCCTCTTCCTTCAGGCCCATGACCCTGACATAGCGGATCCTGCTTTTCGAGGTGCTGCCCACCGCCGAGAGCAAAGCAAATCGCGTGATGCCGCCGGCACGACAGCCGCGGGCAAAGCCGCCGACGATGCCGATTTCAAGGGCGATCAGGTCTTGCTCGCTCCAGTTCCGGCTGCCTTTGCCGACGCCGACACAACACGCCCCGTAGACGGGATCGCCTTGCGCGACCATCTCCTGCGCGAGCTTTGTCACCTCTCCCGAAAAACTGGCATCTGCCGTGTCGAGGATCACCTGCCGCACGCGGGGATCGGCGTTCGGAGAGGCTGCCTTGCGATTGACCATGACGATCTCGGCGCATGACGGCTCCGCCGCCAGCGCTCGCATGACGGCATCTCCCACTTGCCCGGTGCCGCCGATGATCAAGACACGAAATGCCATTCTATCCCTTTTTCTCACGACGTCAGAGTTGCACGTCCGCTCGCTGATTTTTCCGGGCGCTTGGGCGGTCTGCCCGCCTTCAACGCAAACCTGATCACGGCGATCAAGGGCGCGGAGATAGCAACCCAGCAAAGCCCCCACCAAACGCCACCTCCGCCGAGAAGAGCGGACAAGAGTCCGAAGATGATGAGCACGCCGAAAATCAGCGGCGGTGTCCAAATGCGCCAGGCGGTCTGAGAACGCCTCATTCGGCGGCCTCGCCGACCATGGTCGCCGAAGCTACGCCTCGCGCGAGGCTGGCCTGGCTCTGCCGTCCTCTCCTCAGCCACAAATAGATCCCGGTCGAAAGAACCATGATGGTCGCGATGTCCAGAAAAGCCCAAAGAATTTTCAGCGGCAAACCGCCATAGTCTCCGAAATGGAGCGGTCGAGATACCTGGAGGGCGAGCAGGTACCAGGGCATTTTGACCTGGCCTTCGAGATGGCCGGTTTTCGCATCAACGAGAACCGCATTCCTCAGCCTGGATGTCAGGGTGTCATCGCCGCGCATCCATACGATGTAATGGGTGGGCGTTCCGAACGGCGAGCCGGGGTATATGACTGACATTGGATTCATGTGCCGCACCGTTGTCGCCGCCACGTCGAAAGCGGCCTGGGGCGAAGACAGCTCGGATTCAGCTGGCGTCGGCCTTCCCTTGTAGCGATTGAGCATCGCCTGCACCTCGCTCTTCTGCCAGAGCGCGAATATCGGCGTGGTCAGCTCGTTGATAACGCCGGTAACGCCCACGACCAGCATCCAGGCTAGAAGGATCACACCGACCATATTGTGATAGTCCAGCCATTTGGCGCGCGAACGATCGGTGCGGATCGAGCCAAATTCGAGCTTGCGCATGAACGGGCCATAGACGACGCCCCCCGACACCAGGGCGATCACGAACAGAGCGGCCATGCCGGCCATGAACAGTTCACCAGGCAGGTCCGCAAACAGGTCTTTATGGAGACGCAACATGGTGCCCATAAAAGTTACATCCGCCTGGTTGATGGGCTTGGACTGCTTCAACGGCTCGGCCGTTCTCGAATCCAATCGTATCGCGTGGCCGACCTTGCGATTCGCCGCGTAAGCTTCCAGCGACGGAGCCATGAAGACGATTGCTTTCGGCTCGTCATCATCGACGAATATCGAAAGGATCGTTTCGCTCGGGTAGAGCCTGCGGGCACTGGCCGCGAGCGTATCGAGACTCGCATTTGCCGTCCCCGGCGGGACGTTCGCGTACGGCAGTCCGTCGTAGAGAAAATCGTTGATCTCGTCGCTGAACACGAGCGGCAGCCCGGTCACACAGACGACGAGCAGGAACACAGTGCAAACCAGGCTCGACCACTTATGAACCCAGAGCCAACGACGAAGAGCCGCACGCGTCATGATGTTCCCCGCAAAGAAGAAGGGGCCCGAAGACCCCTTGGAGCCGACGATCTCTAAAAATCGAACGTCGTGGAAACCATATAGGTTCTGGGAGCGCCGAGCACCAAGCCATAGGTCGGCGTTGCCGCTGCCCAATACCCGGTGTTCGCGACATTGATGACATTGGCGCGAATGGTGACCGGCTTGCCTCTCAGATCGAACGTGTAGCGCGCACCGAGATCGAAACGCACCCAAACGGGAATCTGCTGGCGGTTGGCGGCATCGTAATATTGCTCGCTTGTGTAAATCGCGCGGCCCGTCAGCGTGAGACCGCGAAGGAACGGCGTATCCCATTCGCCGCCGATATTGAGCTGAATGTCGGGCACGCCGGGCGCCGTGTGCCCGTCGTTTGTGCCGCCGGCCGTACGCACGAGCTGACCATTCAAGAAGGTGACGCCGCCCAGGATTCGAATGGACTCCGTCACCTCACCGGTTGCGTTGAGTTCGAGGCCACGATTTCGCTGCTGCCCGTCCTGGGTGTAGGTATTCGTCGCCGTATTAACGGCCGCGCTCGGCTGCGTTATCTCGAAGAGAGATGCTGTCGTGATGACACGGCCCCAATCGACCTTGACGCCCGTTTCGACCTGCTTGGAGATATAGGGCGACAACACCTGATTTTGGTTTGCGTAGCCGATTGGAACGGTCAGGCCCGGTTGCAAGCCCTCGATGTAGTTGACGTAGAGCGACACATTCTGAAGCGGCTTCACCAGCAACGCCACGGCCGGCGTGAACGCATCCTTGGCGTAATATGAGGTTTGTGCTCCGGTCGCAGTACTGAAGCCGGCGGATTGAATTCGCTGCTGCCGGCCGCCAAGGGTCAGCTGCACCCGGTCATCCAGCACCGACATCGTATCCGACACGGCACCGGTCGAGGCATGCAACACGCTGCTGAGCTTCGGATCGATCAGCGCGTAACTCGGCGCGGCGGTGTAGGTGGGATTGTAGAGATTGGAATTGATGGTGGCGACGACCGGAAATTGGCTACCCGACCAATCGTCGAGCTTGGTCCCGGCCAGCGAAACCCTGTGATCGATGACGCCGGTCGAGAACCGGCCGCGAATGCCCACTTCCTGTGAGGAGTCGTCGCGGAAGACAGGGAAATTGTACGGCGCCTCGACGAGGTTTCCGTTCGCGTTGTTGATGGTGGCAAAGCCCGTGAGCAGATAGTCGCGATTTCTCCGGCCACCAACCGCCGCGTAGACGGTGAAATTATTGGTCAGATCGTATTCGCCGCGCCATGCGCCGTAGATGTCCTGAACATGGGCGTAAGTCCATGGCTGGAACCAGTTCGCGTCGGCGCTCGGCGCCTTCGGCACGGCCACCCCCGCTCCAAGATACGTCGGCCGGAGTGGCGATTGGGTATTTTGATTCTGATAGCCGAGGTCGAGCGACGTCCGGAAGCGTTCGCCGCGATAATCCAGCCCGACCGCCGCATTGCCGAGCTCGATCGACTGGTTGTTCGTCGAGGTGTCGCCGTTGCGATAGCTGCCGTTGAAGCGAACGCCCCACTCCTTGTTCTCGCCATAGCGGCGACCGACGTCGATTTGCGTACCGAAGGTGCTGTTCGATGAGTAAAGCCCCGTGATACGGGTTATCGGATCATCGGTTGCGCGCTTGGGAACGATATTGATCGTGCCGCCCACACTGCCGAGTGGCGGCAGGCCGTTCAGAAATGCGCTCGGGCCATTCAGAACTTCAACACGATCGACAGAGTCGGCCGCGAACGACAGGCCCGGAACGACGCCGAACAGGCCATTGAAGCTGAAGTCCCAAGGACTCACCGGAAAGCCGCGGATCATGAGAGCCGACGTATAGCTGTTGTCGGCCCACGTCGTTCGTATCGACGGATTGTTGTAGAGAACGTCGACGACCGTTCGCGCCTGCTGATCCTTGATGAGCTTGTCCGTATAATTGACCTGACTGAACGGCGTATCCATCACGCCGCGATTGCCGAGCAGACCCAGCTGGCCGCCTGTCGCGACCTGCCCGCCTGCGTAAGGCTTCGGCGCCCCCATCGTACTGGTCGAAGGCGCGGCGTAAGCGGCCGCCACAGCCGGTGCCGCGACAGATGTGGCTCGACGGGCGGCGGCACGGCGCGCACTTGCAGACCGATTGGGCTGAGCGGCGCGCCGGGGCGCCACTTGCGGTGCATCAACGGTGACGGGCGGCAAAGCCGACTGCGCGAGGGCAGTGCTGGTCAGGAAGTCATCCAGCGTCAGAGACAAGACACTGGCGGCACCGAGCAATAGAATTTTCTTGTTCGAGTTTCTTGACACGCGACGTCCTCAATTCCAATCGGCCGCAGTGTTCGCAGCCCCCGGATTTTTTTGCCGGACCCCGCCGGCAATTGCATCAGAACGAGGCCTGGAAGGCATCTAAATCGTGGCGATTGAAAAATGCATGTGACTTGGAAAGCACGATTGGACGTCGAGCCTGGTCGCGAATGAATGAGCTTTGAGCAACTGATGGATTCGTTCGACGCCGCGGCCGTCGCGTTGCAGACTGTTCCCGGGAAAAACAGGACGCTGCTTCTTGTCGCGAACAGATCATTCAGAAATAATCTGAAACAAACGTACCAACGTTATTGTATCAAACATTCATCGGAGCCGCGGCATGCGAACCATTGGCCTGATTGGCGGCATGAGCTGGGAGAGCACGGCGCTCTATTACAAGCTCATCAACGAGCGAGTCCGCGATCGCATGGGCAAGCTGCATTCGGCGCCACTCCTGATGTACTCCTACGATTTCCAGGAGATCAAGGAGATGCAGTATGCCGGCCGCTGGGACGAGGCGGCGGCGAGCCTCGCGGAGGTCGCGCAGCGTCTTGAAGGCGCCGGCGCGCGTGCGATCGTGCTGTGCACCAACACGATGCACAAGCTGGCGCCCGACATCGTGTCGCGCGTGACCATTCCCTTCATCCACATCGGCGACGCAACGGCAGAGCGTATCAGGGCCAAGGGCTACCGGCGGGTCGGGCTGCTCGGCACCAGGTTCACGATGGAGGAGGACTTTTACATCGACCGGCTGCGGGCGCACGATCTCGACGTCCTGGTTCCCGCTGCCGACGAACGGGCGGACGTGAACCGCATCATCTACGACGAGCTGTGTTTGGGTCTCGTGGAAGCGCCTTCGCGCCGCCGCTATCAGGAGGTGATGGCGGCGCTCGTCGGCCGCGGCGCCGAGTGCATCATCCTCGGCTGCACCGAGATCACGATGCTGGTCGGCCCCGGCGACACCTCGGTCGAGACGTTCGACACCACGGCCATTCACGCCGAGACGGCGGCCGACTTCGCAATCAGGTGATGGGGAGCGCGCCTGAACGGATTGACGGGCGGCGATCCCGCCCATAGACTTTTGCGAGGGTGGAGTTGTTCTCTCGACGAGAGGTCGAGCATGAAAACCTTCGCGCCTAAGCCGGCTCGGCCGCAACAGGCATCACCGCATTTTCAGCAGTCGAAAGCGGCGACGCCGCTATCTGGCCACAGCGACCGCTCTGCTTCGGAGCTGCGCACGAACAGCCCTCCGGAGCAGGCCCCGGCGCAGCGCGCTGATGGCGATTTCAGCCGCATCCCGCTCCATGCGGTCCCTGGAACAACGCCCGCACAAGACCGTGCCGATACATCCAATCTTCGCGAAAGCTATCTCAAAGGCGATCATCAGCGGGCCGTTTCCATTGTTCGGTCCGGCAAGGGGGCGGGCCGCCCGCTCGCAAGCGATGTGCATGACCGGATGAAGGCGCATCTCGGCCGCGACTTCAGTCAGGTTCGAATCCACAACGATGCGTTTGCCGGACGGGCCGCCTCGTCGCTCGAGGCCAACGCCTTCACGGTTCGCGGCGACATCTTCTTCGGCGCGAACATGTACGCGCCCGGCCAGCCGCGTGGTCTGCGGCGCTTGGCTCACGAGCTCGCCCACACGCTCCAGCAGCACGACACGGCACCGCCTCCGACGGCCCGGGAGATCGACGCCATCGAGCGACAGGCCGAGCACGCCGCGTCATTGGGGATTCATGGCGGGGCGCAATTGCTGGCGGCCGGGCTCTGCGTGCTCCGCGAGCCGACCCAGCCGCGCGCCACCACAGCCGACGACATGGAGAAGGAAGTCAGACGTGTCCTCGCCCTGAAGCGCGACACGAAATCCAAGGACGAAACCACGCGGCTGTGGTCGCAGGTGACGTCGAACTTCCCGAAGGGCGAGACCGCGGGATCGCTGGCGCGCAAGACCTGGACCAACATCTTCCTCAAGCATTTCGTCGAGCCGGACCAGACCGAAGGCGTCGTTGAAAGCGCGCACGCGCGTTACTTCTTTTCGCGCAAATACGGCTGGGTCGACGCCCAGCACTTCTACGGCTTCATCGATTTCGCCGAGCAATTCCACCGCGGCAACCCGAAGAAACTCGAGAAGGCCTTCAAGAAGTCGACGGAGAAGGGCCTGAGCATCGAGCAGACGCAATGGACGGTGAACCAGCTCATGGACCGCGACCCGTCGACGATGGATTACAAGGACGCCGACGATTGGAAGAAAAAGGAGGACAAGCGGGACCGCGACCTGATCGGCGCGCGCCACAATGTCCTCACCGAGATGGCTTCTCCCTTCGAGGGGATGCTTGACGTACAGAATCCGGTGATTGAGCTTCTCATGCTGCTCGACGACAAGCAGAAGGAGAAGTTCTGGATCGACATGGCCAAGTCGGCCTTCACCTACGAGGATTTCGAATCCAACCAGCTCGGGACGCGCTTCTATTTCAAATACGGGATCAAGATCAACGGACTGCCGGAAGGCAAGCGCGCCGCCGCGTTCGAAGCCGATCTGCACGCTTTCTTCAAGGAGATCGAGGTCGAGAACGACCCGAAGGTCGTCGCCGAGCAGGCCAAATCGCTGCCGGGAAAGGAGCGCTTCAACGCGCCCAAGACGACGGAAGACAAGGTCCGCAAGCAGTATCCCGATCTGTTCAAGCTGCCATGATCACCGGCCGCGCGACGTTTCGGTCGGCCGGCGCCGTCATCGCGCCCTCGTCCCGCCGGGGACGAGGCCCGGAAACGGAGGCGAATCCAGACCGGACCTCGGACCGCTGACATCACCGTGAGGCGATGCAACGATCGGATGACATAACGTCCCGGAAGAGCGGAAAGTTCACATCAGCCGTTTTGCGGCGCGCACTTCCGCGATTTCGGAATCGGGATGGCTGACGATGGTGGCGACCCAGATGCCGCTGATGATTAGCGACCAGGCGGTGTTCCAATAAATCCAAAACATCAGCCAGCCTCCGGCTCAAGACGCGGCGCTATTTTTGCTTGGTCTGCGGCGAGCCGCGATCGGTTTGACCGGTGTGGCGCTTTGCCACGACATCCTCGTCGCGCTCGCCTTCGCGCGGACGCGGCGGCGGCTTGGGCTGGCCTTTCTGGCCGCCATGCTTGCCGCCCATGTCTTGCTTGCCTTCGAGGTCATTTTCACGGGGCATGCGGGGTCAATGCGCTGATGCCGCATTGGTTCGAAAATTCGCCACGGTCTTCATTTGTGCGCGACCTTCATTTGTGCACGGTCTTCCCCTGTGCAGAGATTTCTCCTGTGAACGAGTTCATAGGAGTCTCGCCGTTTGCAGTGCACGATCGCGGGCGCCCCAACGATGGACGGATTCGACTTGATGCGGAAGCGGCTTGTTGCCTGGACTCTCCTCACCTGTGCGCTGCTTGCGGTGACCGTATGGGGCCTGCTCGGGACCCCCGACACGGCGTCCGGCCTGCATCTGCCGTCCCGCAGCCTGACGGCGGCGGCGCGGTAGGTATCTCCTTCACGCGAAAACGCTTTGGCAACCGATACAATTTCGGCATCGATCGATCCCAATTGGAATTTGGTGCGGCGGCACGGCTGCCGCTATCCTCCCCGGCAAAACGACAATGCCGCACCGGCACAGGAGGAGACCCATGTCGACACCCATCCACCGCATCGCGCCGCGCACGGCGATCGCCACCGCCTTCGCCTTGTTCGCCCTCATTTCTGGAGTTCGCCCCGGCATGGCCGAAACCTTCGCCTATGTCGGCAATGCCGACAGCAACGACATCAGCGTGTTCAAGCTGGCCGACAACGGCGAGATGACGGCGGTGCAGACCGCCGCCTTCACCGGCGTCGAAAAGCCGGGATCCTCGACACCGCTCGCGATCACGCCCGACCACCGCGTGCTGATCGCGGGCGTTCGCTCGCAGCCTTTCCAGGCGGTGAGCTTTGCGATCGATCCCAGGAGCGGCCAGCTCAGCCCGATCGGCAACGGCTCACTCGCCGACAGCATGGCGAATATCGCGGTCGATCGTGGCGGCAAATTCCTGTTCAGCGCCTCCTATGGCGGCAACAAGGTCGCGCTGAATCCGCTCCAAGCCAACGGCGTCGCGGCCGAGCCGAAGCAGGTGATCCCGACGGGGCTGAATGCGCACGCCTTCCTGCCCTCGCCCGACAACCGTTTCGTGTTTGCGACCAATCTCGGCTCCGACCAGGTGCTGAGCTTCACGTTCGATGCCGCCGCCGGCACGCTGGCGCCGAACGATCCGCCGGCGATCAAGGTGCCGGAAAAATCCGGGCCGCGGCACTTCGTGTTCCACCCCAATGGCAAGTTCGTCTACCTGATCCACGAGCTCAACGGCGATGTCGCGGCGTTCTCCTATGAAGCAAAAAGCGGCGCCTGGACCGAGATCCAGCGCACCACATCCCTTCCGGAAGGTTTTTCAGGAAAACCCTGGGCGGCTGACATCCACATCACGCCCGACGGCCGTTTCCTCTATGCGTCCGAACGCACCACCAACACACTCACCGCCTACAAGGTCGATGCGGCCAGCGGCAAGCTGACCACGATCGGCAGCGTGCCGACCGAGAAGCAGCCGCGCGGCTTCCACATCGATCCCACCGGACGCTACCTCGCCGCGGTCGGCGAGCTCTCGGACAGCATGACGGTCTATGCGATCGACCCGAGCAGCGGCGCGCTGGGTAAGCTGAAATCCTATCCGACCGGCAAGAAGCCGAACTGGGTGGAGTTCTTGAGCCTGCCGTGAGACGCTTTCTTACCCTCCCCTGGAGGGGGAGGGTCGCTAGGCATTGAGCGAAGCGAAATGCATAGCGGGGTGGGGTGACGGTCTCTCCCCATCCAACAATGCCCGCGTGGAGAGATTACCCCACCCCGCTCGCGCTGCGCGCGATCGACCCTCCCCCTCCAGGGGAGGGTAAGAAGCGAACCTCTTCGCTTTTGCAGCGACTAATTCAACAAGCGGCGTCGCGCCGCCTGCGTTGCGGCAATCTCATCCGGCCGGCCCATGGTCCCCTGCGCGCGCTTCTGCTATCGATGAGGCCGTCAAGGCCCCAACCGGAATGACCGATGCGTCCATTGCCTGCGCGTTCCTTTTCCCCAAAATTCGTTGCGCTCACCGGACTGCTGTTGCTGTCCGCCCCGCTCGCGCGCGCCGCCGATGACGACGCGCCCAAGGGGCCGGCGGTCACGGTGCTGAAGGTCGCAAAATCCTGCTTCTCCGACATCGTCGAGGCCACCGGCACGATCATCGCGCGCGAGGAGACCTCGGTGCGGCCCGAACGCCCCGGCCTGAAGGTCACGGACCTGCTGGCGGAAGCGGGCGATACCACCACGGCCGGCCAGGTGCTGGCGCGGCTGGCGCTGCCCGAGGGCGGCACGCTTCAGGTCACGGCGCCCGTGGCGGGCGTGATCGCGACCTCGACCGCGCAGATCGGCAACCTCGCCTCGGCCAAGGGCGAGGCGCTGTTCACGATCGTGGCGCGCAGCGAATATGATCTCGTCGGCCTGGTCGCGACCACCGATATCCGCAAGCTCGCGGTCGCTCAGCAAGCAACCGTGCGCATCGCCGGCGCCGGCGATCTCGACGGCAAGGTGCGCCGCATCGGGCCGACCGTGGAGCCGAACATCCAGCAGGGGATCGTCTATATCGGCATCTCCTCGCAGAAGCGGCTGCTGCTGAATGCGAGCGGACGCGCGCTGATCAAGGTCGGGCAGAGCTGCAACGTCGCGGTGCCGCTGACATCAGTGCAATATTCCTCCGCCGGCACCGTGGTGCAGGTGATCCGCCGCAACCGCGTCGAGACCAAACGCGTCGAGATCGGCCTGATGTCGGGCGGCAATATCGAGGTCCGCGACGGCCTCAACGATGGTGACATCGTCGTCGCCCGCGCCGGCGCGCTCCTGCGCGAAGGCGATCCGGTGCGTCCGGTGATGGCCACGGAAGCGGCGAAGTAGGTCTCAGCCTCAACGGTCATTGCGAGCGCAGCGACGATGTGGGGGCAGATGCGCGCTACAACACGCATATCGTAGGGTGGGCAAAGCGGAGCGTGCCCACGTCTTCTATCGAAATGTTGGAGAGATGGTGGGCACGGCGCTTTGCGCCTTTGCCCACCCTACAAGAGCTCGCAAG
Organism: Bradyrhizobium sp. 930_D9_N1_4; assembly: GCF_052076015.1. Lineage (NCBI taxonomy): Bacteria > Pseudomonadati > Pseudomonadota > Alphaproteobacteria > Hyphomicrobiales > Nitrobacteraceae > Bradyrhizobium > Bradyrhizobium sp. 930_D9_N1_4. Next base: position 507,953 of record NZ_CP197236.1, on the reverse strand, counting down.
CCCTCAAAAAAAACTAGCCGCCGGCCTGGTCGAAATGCACGTCTTCGAGCAGCGAGGACGACACGGTCGGGACCTGGTCGCCTTCGCTGGCGCGCGAGATGGCGACGCGGGTCTTGTTGAAGACGCCTTCGGCGCTGCCTTGCGCATTCAGATTGGTGAGGAATTCGCCGACCAGCACGCTGTGCTCGCCCTTGCCGTCGTCGGCGACCTTGCCGGGCGAGGCCGAGGTGAGGATCAGCGCATTGTCGGAGGCGCTGATGGGCGCAAGACCGTGGCTGTAGGAGCGGAAGCGGCGCTCATAGGGATTGCGGCGGGAGGCATCGACGACGACGAGCTTGGCCTTGGCGCCCTGCTCTTTCATCATGTCGAGCACGCCGTCGATGGACACGCCCTGGCGGCGAACGTCGCTCTCCTTCCAGATCACGGCATCGACCGGCAGCATGTAGCTCTCGCGGCCGGCCTGCACGCCGTAGCCGCCGAAGAACAGCATAACGGTGGTGTCGCGCTTGATCCGGGACTTCAGGCGGCTCACGGCGCGGACCATGTCGTCCCTGGTCGCGTCTTCCACCATGTCGACGTCAAAGCCGTTCTTGCGCAAGCTCATGGACAGCGCGCGGGCGTCGTTGATCGACTGCGTCAGCGGCGCGTTGGCGTCGGGATAATGTCCATTGCCGATGACGAGGGCGAGGCGCGAGGTCTGGCCGATCGAACCGGTGACCTGGTCGGTCGAGACGGCCTTGGCGGCATCCAGCGTACGCATGTTGAGGGCAGCGTGCGCCCCGATCACGAGCGACACCGTGCCGATGAGGGCTGCGGCGACCGCGATCGTACGGCGGGAGATGTCGAGCTGCCTTACATTCATCTCGCTTCATTCCTGTCAGTGCCAAAGACCTGCCAAGCGCGCGCACACTGTTTGAGTAGCGCGATAGCGGCTTCAGGTTTGAGGGATTGGCCGGGGATGTGACCCCGAATTGCGCGCAATTTGCGGCGCCGCACCAAACAAACCCTTAACCGGATATAGGCCCCCCGGCAATAGATTGCCCAAAATTAGAGCTAAGCTATTGAAGATACTTACCAATCCTCCAGACCAAAAACGTCCATTCTCGAGCTTTCCCGTACTCTTCCGGGGCTCAATCATGCAGTCCTCATGCCGAGTTTTTCCGTGACTATCATCACATTTGTATTTCCCGCGAATCCGGGTAGCTTTTTCAAAGACTTGCAGGGGGCGGTGGGCGGACGGGTGCGCGCTCGCCGGTCCCGGGCAAGGCCCCGCGACCAGGTATTTCATGAGCTTTCATTATTTTGCCGGCGCCGCCTGCCGGGCGCTGCTGGCGCCGAAGGACGGCCCCTCTCTTTATGACGTCTGCGATCCCGTATTGGCGGGCCAAGCCAGCGGCGATCCGCATCTGGCCAAGTTCTACAAGACCGCGCTCGGCAATCCCGCACTGCGGATACTGCTGCGACGCGCCGGCCTGCCCGAGCTGCGCGATGAGGCCAGGCTGACCCGGCTGCGCGAGGCACTCGCCCGTGCCCGTGACGAGGCCGAGCCCGACTGGGCCGCGGTCGGCCAGCCCGTGGCCGATCTGGTCGACAGTATCGCGCTGGACCATCCGAAGCCGCCGCCGGCGATGTTCACCGGCTCAGCCCCTTCGCAGGTGCAGATCGACGGCGTGATCCGCGACTGCGCGCAGCATCTGCTCGGTTCCTGGCGCAAGAACGGTTTCCTGCCGACCTATGCCGCGTTCAACCTGATCGGCGATCCTGATTTTCGCGGCCGCGAGCTCACCATGGCGCTCACAGGTTTGAACGCGCGCGGCTACAAGAACTCCTCGCTGCTGTTCAACCTCGCCCGCGTCTTCATCGCGCGCTCGCCGGCACGCGCCGTGGTCAATCCGCCCTGGACCGGCATCGCCGAGCCGATGTGGGAGCCGGTGCAGATCCGGCACCGCTCGGCCTATTACGACGCGTTCTTCATCGAGGCGCTGCTCAGTTATGCCGAGACGGGGCTCGCCTCGCCCGCCGAGAAGAGTGCCGCAGAGCGTGCGATCGCCGACATGGTCGATTTCTGCGTCAACATTAGCCGCGAGGAGGTCGAGGGCACCGACGGCGCGCGCTTCAACGTTGTCACCGCGCTGGCCCCCGCCCCGCATCCGCGCTTCTCGCGCTACTTCGCGCAGATCAAGCAGGAGCTCGGCTTCGGCGTCTATGTGCCTGACTGTGACACCACGGCGTGCTCGATCTCGGCTGCCACGCAGGCCGGCTGCACCGATGAGATCATCGACCAGCCGTTGCTGGACTTCTATTCCGGCTACCAGGTGCACGCCGGCGTCAACGAGCCGCGCGTGACCGTGCCGCTCAACGACAATATCGACTACGAGGGCGGCGTCGCGACCTGGATCGACAACCTCAAGGGCGAACGCCCCTATGGCAACGATCTCGATCCGACGCTCAATCTCGACATTCTCGAGGTCAGCTTTCGCAACCTCGCGCGCTGGAAAGTCCTGGAGACGCCGTCGCGGCTCGCGACCGTGCACCGGATCATCGGCTTCCAGAAGCGGCTGGCGGCGAGCGGTGCCTTCGCCAATCCGCGCTCGCACATCTATTACCTGCCGGAGCTCTACAGCGCCTATTTCGGCCGCTGCTATGCGGCCTTCCTGGCGCTGCCGCTCGCGGCGCAGGCCGCGATCGATCCCGACGGCGATTTCGACTTCATTCGCCACCGCGTGCTCTCCTACGTCAAGGGCGAGCTGATGGCCGCGGAGATGAACGTGTTCGACGCGGCGCTGGCGCTGATCGCGCTCGGCCATCTCGGCGCCGACCCGCGCGCCTTCGCGCCCGCGCTGAACGTGATCGTCGATGCCATCGGCGAAGGCGGCCGGCGCGGCCCGTTCCGCGCCTATGAATGGAACAAGATGAAGACGCCGACGCGGATCCTGGTCGGCGGTCCCGAGGTCACGTCGGCGTTCGTGCTGATGGGGCTGGCGATCGCGAAGCGGGCAATGGCGCGGGGGTAGCCCGGTCTCGTGCCCCGGACGCAGCGCAGCGCCTCTTCGGCGGTGCGCTGCAGAGCCGGGGCCCATATCGCCAAAAGCTCGCCCGCGATTTTGTGGGTCCCGGCTCTGCGGAGCGGCGTTGCACGCCGCACCGCGTCCGGGACACGAGAGCGGAGAGCACCCTCGCACAATGACGGGAAGTTGAAAGCCTGTCCGTTAGGCATATGCTGGCCCGGAGGCCAAAAGCCGAACACAATTGCGGGCTCTATCGTCATTTTCATCACACGCGGACCGGCATGTTGCGAAAATTCCTGATTGCGCTGTCTTTGCTCAGCCTATCCTGGCTCGCTCTCCCGACGCTGGCTGAGGCCGCCGACATTACCGGTACGGCAAAGGTCCGCGCCGGCGATTCCGTCGTGATCGGGAACACGCGCATCCGGCTCGGCGGCATCGACGCGCCCGCGGTCGACCAGCTCTGTCTCAACACCAAGGGCGAGCGCTGGACCTGCGGCGTCGCCGCCCGCGACGAACTCGCCAAATATGCCGAAGGCAAGACCTGGATCTGCCATGCCCGCGCGATCGACCGGCGCGGCCGCACCGTGGCGCGCTGCGAGGTCGGCGGCGAGGACATCCAGAAATGGCTGGTGCGCGCGGGCTGGGCGCTGGCCTACACCCGTGTCTCCAAAGATTATGAACCCGACGAGGCCGCCGCGCGCGAGGCCAAGGCCGGGATGTGGCAGGGCGCCTTCATCGCCCCTTGGGACTGGCGCGTGCGCAACAAGAAGACGCAGATTCTCGGCGCCACCAAGCCGCCCGACGGGGCGCATTCGATCCTGCTTGCGTCGGCCTCCGGACCGGTCGCGCCCTCGCCCGACTGCACCATCAAGGGCAACGTCAACACCGCCGGCGAGTGCATCTATCACCAGCCGACCAGCCGCTGGTATGCGCAGATCAAGATGAGGATCAGCAAGGGCACCCGCTGGTTCTGCTCCGTCGAGGAGGCCGAGGCCGCCGGCTGCCGTGAAACGAAGAGGTAGAGCCCCAGCCCTGCGTTTTACGTGCTTTTCTTGAGGATCAGCGCCACGTAGAAGTGTGAATCAGCAACCCATCCTGTTCTCAAGCAACAAGGACTGACAGCAATGACCGTTCGCGCGGGCCGGGAATTTCTGGCCATCCCCGGGCCCACCACGATGCCCGACGAGGTGCTGCGGGCGATGCATCGTCCGGCAATCGACATCTACTCCAAGGAGATGCTCGACCTGACCGAGAGCCTGCTCCGCGACATCTCGAATCTGTTCGCGACCAAGGGCAAGTCCTACATCTACATCGCCAACGGTCACGGCGCCTGGGAAGCCGCACTGAGCAACGTCTTGTCGCGCGGCGACAAGGTGCTGGTGCTGGAGAGCGGCCGGTTCGCAATCGGCTGGGGCAATGCGGCAGCGTTGATGGGCGCCGAGGTCGAAGTGCTCAAGGGCGACTGGCGCCGCGCCGTGCGCCCGAGCGAAGTCGAGGAGCGCCTGCGCCGCGACAAGGAACACACGATCAAGGCCGTCGTCGTCGTCCAGGTCGACACGGCCTCGGGCGTGCAGAACGACATCGAGGCGATCGGCAAGGCCATCAAGGCGGCCGGTCATCCCGCGCTGTACATGGTCGACACCGTCGCCTCGCTCGGCTGCATGCCGTTCGAGATGGACAAATGGGGCGTCGACGTCGCGATGTCCGGCTCGCAGAAGGGCCTGATGACGCCGCCCGGCCTCGGCTTCGTCTCCGCCAATGCGCGCGCGCAGGAGGTGCACAAGAAAGCCAACATGACGACGCCCTATTGGAGCTGGAGCGAGCGCGAGGGCACCGAGAATTATCGCAAATATGCCGGCACCGCGCCGGTGCATCTGTTGTTCGCGCTGCGCCAGGCGATCGACATGCTGCATGAGGAAGGCCTGGAGAACGCCTTCCGCCGTCACAGCCTGCTCGGCGAAGCCGCCCGCCGCGCCGTCTCCGCCTGGACCGAAGGCCAGGTGCTCGGCTTCAACGTCGCCGAGGCCAGCGAACGCTCCAACACCGTGACCACGGTGACCATGAGCAACGGCCACGACCCCGCAGTGCTGCAACGCTATTGCAAGGACAAATGCGGCGTCGTGCTCGGCACCGGCATCGGCGATCTCTCGGGCCAGGCCTTCCGCATCGCCCATATGGGTCACGTGAATGCGCCGATGCTGCTCGGTACGTTGGGCGTGATCGAAATCGGCCTGAACGCGCTGAAGATTCCGCACGGCAAGGGCGGGCTGGAGGCGGCGGTCGCGTATCTCGGTGAAGAGGTGGCGGTGTAATGCGGGGCGGCCAAAAATGCGCTGTCGTCCCTGCGAAAGCAGGGACCCATACCGCGTAATCTATCAATTGGGCGCGGTCGCAATACCGCGCCCGGGCTTCTTCACGACGTGTCTTCGCCAAACTGCTCCCTGGGGTTATGGGTCCCTGCGTTCGCAGGGACGACAGCGGAGTGTTTGGCTACGGCCGCGGCATCCGATACGCCTCGATCTGCGCCTTCAGCTGATCCAACGCCACCAGTGGCGCCTTCGGATCGACGCGATATTCCCCACTCGCCAGCCATCCCAGTACCATCGCATCAATCACCGGCGAGTGATGGATGACGTCACTATAATTATTGAGGTCGTGCGTCACCTCCTTGATCGCGCGGAAATCGTGGAGGCGCACGTTCGGTAGCTGCGTCAGGCGTGTTGCTACGACCGCCGTGAGATCCACGACGATCTTCAGCGTCGCCGGCGAGGCATCGCGCATCGCAACGAATTGCAGGATCGAATAGGGCGGGAAGTAGATGTCGAAGGTCACGTCCGGATGGCGCGCGATCAGGGCGATCGCATCGTGCTCGAAATGCCGGACCATGGCCTCATAGCCGTAGCCTTCGCCGAGGAAGCGGCTGCGCACGGGACTGGTGATGTAGGCGAACGCCGCGAGGGTCTTCTTCGCATTGTAGTCCCGCGCGATATCGAAATCCCGCGGCAGCGCGTAGATGTCGTCGACGTCGGCGAGAGCGAACTTCACCGGCAGATAAGGCGCCGCTCGGGTCAGCGGCTCCCGCAGCGGCGGGATCGCGCGCAGCAGCGCGAACAGGGATTCCTTCGCCATCGCCGCGCTGAACAGATAGGACGCGATGCCCTTGGTCGTCCGGCGGTAAAGATCGACGGAGAGATACGGGTCGGCCTCGATGTCGGCGGCATCGACGAAGCTGAAATCGTCCATCGCCCAGATCACCCGCCGGGCACCGCGATCGATGGCCTGCTCCAGCACAAAAGCCTGCTGGCGCGAATTGGAGCCGGTCATTGCCAGCTTGAGCGCGTGAACATTGAGCGCGCGATCGATGTCGCTCTGGCGGAAGTGAATCGCGAGCGAGGTGCCCATGAAGGCGGTGTCGAACGACTGGCTGCGGATCAGCCCGGCATTCTGCACGCGGGTGTCGTCGGAATAGAAGGCGAGACGCGAGGGACGAAACAATTGCAGGGGATCGACGGCATAGGTGAGCAGTGCCGCGCCGAGCGCGCAGATCGCGCTCACGAGCACAAGAAGCTTCACGCTGGTAAATGTGCCCCGCATCAGAACCGGAAATAGATGAATTCGCTGTGGCTCTGGATGCCCAGAATGCCGAAGGCGAGCACCAGCGACGCGGCATAGAGCACCAGCGGCCGCATGCGACCTGCGCGCAAGGCCTCCCCGACGCGGCGATTGCCGTGATCGTATCCCATGATGTTCTGCGTGTTCGGCGCCAGCCACACCAGCGCGGCATAGATGGACACCATCACCAGCGCCGCGATCTCCTCGCGGCCGAAAACGATATGCGAGGGATCGGCCATCGCATTGAGAATCCGCATGGCCCAATCGACCCGCTCGGCACGGAAGAATACCCAGGCGACGACGACGGCGAGGAATGTCAGCACGGCCCCGGCGATGCGGATTGGACGCGCAAGAGCTGCGGGAATGTTCGGCACCAGCGCATTGAAAGCGTGATTGATACAGAGATAGGCCCCGTGCAGCGCGCCCCAAATGACAAACGTCCAGGCTGCGCCGTGCCAGAGTCCGCCGAGCAGCATCGTGATCAGCAGGTTGACGTAACGCAATACGCGGCCATGGCGGTTTCCGCCGAGCGGGATGTAGAGATAGTCGCGCAGGAATTGCGACAGCGTCATGTGCCAGCGGCGCCAGAAATCGACGATGCTGGTGGCCTTGTAGGGTGAGTTGAAATTGATCGGCAGGAAGATGCCGAACATCAGCGAGATCCCGATCGCCATGTCGGAATAGCCGGAGAAGTCGAAATAGAGCTGGAACGTGTAGGCGAGTACCCCACACCAGGCCTGGTCGAAGCTCGGCGCGCGCGCGTCGAAGGCCAGCGCGACCAGCGGCTGGATGCCGTCGGCGAGGCACGTCTTCTTGAACAGGCCGATCGCGAAGATGATGATCCCGCAGAGAAGGAGATGCGCGTCCGGATGTTTCGATTCCTCCCGCTCGAATTGCGGGATCATGTCCTTGTGGTGGAGGATCGGACCCGCGATCAGATGCGGGAAGTAGGTCACGAACAATGCGTAATGCGGCAGCGCGTAGGCCGCGACCTGGCCGCGATACGCGTCCACCAGGAACGCGATCTGCGTGAAGGTGTAGAAGGAGATACCGACCGGCAGCAGGATGTGGACGGCGACATGCGTGCCGGCCAGCGCGTTGATATTCTCGGTAACGAAGCCGGCATATTTGAAGATACCGAGCACGAGGAGATCGCCGGCGACACCGAGCGCAAGCGTCGCCTTTCGTTGTGACGGAGCAAGCTTCGCCACGATCAGGAGATGACCGACGCCGTAATTGAACGCGATCGAGAGCAGCAGCAGGGCCACGAACTGCCAGCTGCCGATCGCGTAAAAGGCGAGCGAGGCCAGCGCCAGCCAGATCACCGGGGTCAGATTGCTGCGCCGCCCCAGCCAGAAATAGCCGGCCAGCACCACGGGGAGGAACAGCAGGATGAACGGATAGGAATTGAACAGCATCAGGCTGGACCGGCGGCGGGGATGTGGTCCCTCAAAGCATAGAAGGGACGGATCAACAACCCGGCGACTTGGCGCACTCCTTGGCGCAGTGGCGCTGGCAATTCGCGGAAACGGGACGATATAAGGTGGAACACGCCTGCTTCTTCTCCCTCTCCCGGTTCTTACGGGGAGAGGGTTGGGGTGAGGGGCATCTCTCCGCACGCGAGACCGACGAGAGACCTGTACCCCCTCACCCGAATTCGATCTGCGATCGAATTCGACCTCTCCCCGCAGGCGGGGAGAGGTTAAGAGAGGGCGACGCGCGCATACGAGATGATGAGGATCGAGTGACACAAGCCAAGCCCCCTTCCCTGCCCCCCGTCGCCCCGCGGCGGCCGCATTCCTTCACCCACCACGGCATCACTGTGACCGACGATTATGCCTGGCTGAAGGACGCGAAATGGCAGGAGGTGCTGCACGAGCCGGCGGTGCTCGACCCTGATATCCGCAAATATCTCGACGAGGAGAACGTCTACACCGAGAGCCTGCTCGGCCACACCTCGTCACTTCAGAAGACGCTGGTGCGCGAGATGCGCGGCCGGATCAAGGAGGACGATTCCAGCGTGCCGTCGCCCGACGGCCCGTTCGCCTATTTCCGCCGGTTTCGCGAGGGCGGACAGCACGAGCTGTTCGGCCGCATGCCGCGCGACGGCGGCGAGGGCCATATCGTGCTCGACGGCGACGAGCTCGCCAAGGACCACACCTATTTCAAGTTCGGTGGCAGTCGGCACTCCAATGATCACAAGCTGCACGCATGGAGCGCCGACACCAAGGGTTCGGAGTATTTTTCGATCCGTGTGCGCGACTGGGCGAGCGGCAAGGACCTTGACGACGTCGTCGAGGAGACCGATGGCGGCATCGTCTGGAGTGCCGACGGCAAAAGCTTCTTCTACGTCAAGCTCGACGACAATCACCGGCCGATGCAGGTGTGGCTGCACAAGCTCGGCACCAAACAGGCCGACGACACGCTGGTTTACGAGGAGCAGGATTCCGGCTGGTTCACCCATCTGCACGAGAGCACCAGCGGCCGCTTCTGCGTGATCGCCGGTGGCGACCACGAAACCTCCGAGCAGCGGCTGATCGATCTCGCCACCCCCGAGGCACCGCCGCGCCTCGTCGCGGCGCGCGAGGAGGGCGTGCAATATTCGCTGGCCGACCGCGGCGACGAACTGTTCATCCTCACCAATGCCGATGACGCCATCGACTTCAAGATCGTCACCGCGCCGCTTGACGCACCCGAGCGCAAGAACTGGCGCGACCTGATCCCGTATCGTCCCGGCATCTACATCATCGACCTCGATCTCTATGCCGGCCATCTGGTCCGGCTCGAGCGCGCCAATGCGCTGCCGTCGGCCGTGATCCGCGACCTCACGACGAAGGACGAGCACGCCATCGCCTTCGACGAGGCCGCCTATTCGCTCGACACGATGGGGTCCTACGAATTCGAGACGACGAATTTGCGTTTCGCTTATTCGTCGATGACGACGCCGTCGGAGGTCTACGATTACGACATGGTCAAGCGCACGCGCACGCTGCGCAAGAGGCAGGAGATCCCGTCCGGCCACGATGCGGCCGACTATGTCACCACGCGCATCATGGCAAAGGCGCAGGACGGCGCCGAGGTGCCGGTGTCGATCCTCTATCGCCGCGGGCTCAAGCTCGACGGCTCGGCGCCGCTGCTGCTCTATGGCTACGGCTCTTACGGCATGGCGATGCCGGCCTCGTTCAACGCCAACCGGCTGTCGCTGGTCGACCGCGGCTTCGTCTATGCGATCGCCCATATTCGCGGCGGCGCCGACAAGGGCTGGGGCTGGTATCTCGACGGCAAGCGCGAGAAGAAGACGAACTCATTCGACGATTTCTCGGCCAGCGCCCGCGCGCTGATCGATGGGAAATACACCAGCGCAAAACGCATCATCGGCCATGGCGGCTCGGCGGGCGGCATGCTGATGGGTGCGGTGGCGAACCGCGCCGGCGAGCTGTTCGCCGGCATCGTCGCCGAGGTGCCGTTCGTCGACGTGCTCAACACCATGCTCGACGACACGCTGCCGCTGACGCCGCCGGAATGGCCGGAATGGGGCAACCCGATCGAGAGCGAGAAGGATTTTCGCACCATCCTGTCCTACTCGCCCTACGACAATGTCGCGGCGAAGGACTATCCGGCAATCCTCGCGATGGGCGGGCTGACCGATCCGCGCGTCACTTACTGGGAGCCCGCGAAGTGGATCGCGCGCCTGCGCGCCACCATGCGCGGCGGCGGCCCGGTTCTCCTGCGCACCAACATGGGCGCCGGCCACGGCGGCGCGTCGGGGCGGTTTGATCGGCTCGACGAGGTCGCGATCGTGTATGCGTTCGCATTGTGGGCCGCGGGCATGGCGGAGGCCGGGGTGTAAGCGACACCCACCGCTGTCGTCCCCGCGAAGGCGGGGACCCATACCGCGTGATGGATCGGGAGAGTGCGAGAGCAGTACCGGCGAAGACTTCTTAATTGCGGTCTTCGCCAAACTACTCCCTGGGATTATGGGTCCCGGATCTGCGCTTCGCTTGTCCGGGACGACGGCGGAGGGTGTGGGACCGGGTATGGTCCCACAACCCATCCCGTCGCCTCACACCGCTCCATGCGCCTCGACATACAGCGCGTAAACCGAATGGCTGCTCGCCATATAGAGCCGGTTGTTCTTCGGGCCGCCGAAGCAGAGATTGGCGCAACGCTCGGGCAGCCTGATGAACGCGAGCGGCTTGCCGTCCGGGTTGAACACCATCACGCCGTCGAGATCCTCCGATTTGCCCTTGAGCTGAAACACCTTGCGGCCACCGATATCGGTGGGCTCGGATTGCAGCGCGCCGTTGGAGCCCCAGCCGCACCAGAGATTGCCGTCACGGTCGACGCGGAAACCGTCGAGCGAGGCCTGGTCGGCGGCGTCGATCAGCTTGGTCTTGCCGCTCAAGGCACCGTCGTCGCCGACATTGTAGCTCCAGATGCTGCGGTTGGGCGTGCCCTTCCATTCGACGATGTAGAGCTTCTTCTCGTCCGGCGAGAAGGCGAGGCCGTTGGGATTGACGAGATCGGTGAGGACGGCGCTGATCTTGCCGTCCTTGGCGATGCGGTAGACGTTGGTGGTGGCCTGCTCGGCCTTCTCCTTCTTGCCTTCCCACTCGCCGTTGATGCCGAACAGCGGATCGGTGAACCAGATGCTGTCGTCGGACTTCGCCACGATGTCGTTCGGCGCGTTCAGCCGCTTGCCCTCGAACTTATCGGCCAGCACGGTGATCTTGCCGTCCTTCTCGGTGCGGGTGATGCGGCGGGTGACGGAGTGTTCGCAGGTGACGAGGCGGCCCTGACGGTCGCGCGCGTTGCCGTTGGCGTAATTTGCGTTGGCGCGGAAGATGCTGGTCTGCCCGGTCTTCTCGTCGAACTTCATGATCCGGTTGTTGGGGATGTCGGAGACCAGCAGATATCCGCCCTCGGGGAAATAGACCGGGCCTTCGGCCCAGCGCATGCCTGACGCGACCTGCTCGACCGTCGAGGAATAGAGCCGGTATTTTGCGAAGCTCGGATCGAGGATCTGGACGGCCGGGTCGGGGTAGCGCTGGTTGGGCGTGAACGGAAACGACTGGGCGCCAGCGGCGCGGGCGAGAAGCGCCGAAGCTGCCGCCGCGCCGGCGCCAGCCATGAGATTGCGTCGCGTGAAATTCATGAAAGTCCTCCCTGCTTGATAAAAGGCCGGCGCTTGATGCGCCGGCTCGTTTCTTGACTTGAAGTTGTCCTGCGGGCCTAGCGGCCGTTTGCCTTCCGCCACGCCGCGAAATCGACGAGCGTCTGCGGATCGGTTGCGGGATAGAGGCCGAAAATGCCGCGGCCCTTACCGACTTCCTCTGTGACGAAATCTTCGAACGCGGTCATCTCAAACGTTTCGTTGGCGATCTCGTCGGCGAGATGCGCGGGGATGACGATCACGCCGTCGCTGTCGCCGAGGATGACGTCGCCCGGAAACACCGGCGCATCGCCACAGCCGATCGGGACGTTGATCTCGATCGCATGGTGCAGCGTCAGGTTGGTCGGCGCGCTCGGACGATGATGGTAGGCGGGGATGCCGAGCCTGGCGATCTCGGCGGAATCGCGAAAGCCGCCGTCGGTGACGACGCCGGCGACGCCACGCTTCATCAGACGCGTCACCAGGATCGCACCGGCCGAGGCCGCGCGCGCGTCCTTGCGGCTATCCATCACCAGCACGCTGCCCGGCGGGCAATCCTCGACCGCCTTGCGCTGCGGATGCGAACGATCCTTGAACACCTCGATGGTGTTGAGATCCTCGCGCGCCGGCATGTAGCGCAGCGTGAAGGCCTCACCGACCATGGTCGGCTGGTCGGCGCCGAGCGGGTGCACGTCCTGGATCATCTGGATGCGCAGGCCACGCTTGAACAAAGCGGTGGCGACGGTCGCGGTGGAGACGGATTTGAGCTTGGTGCGGGTGGCTTCGCTGAGTTTGGACATCTCTTACTCTCTCTGGTCGTCATTCCGGGGCATCGCGAAGCGATGAGCTATGGTGCGCAATTGCGCACCTGAGAATCCATACTCCCGATCGTGGTTATGGATTCCGGGCTCGCGCCAAGTGGCGCGCCGGAATGACAGTTGCGTTAGTAGATGGACGGCTCTCCGATCGGCGCGCCGAAATCGGTCTCGAGGAAATCGAAGTCGCAGCCATCATTGGCCTGCTTGATGTGCTTTGTGAACATCCAGCCATAGCCGCGCTCGAAGCGACGTTCGGGCTGCTTCCAGGCGGCGCGGCGCTTTTCCAACTCGGCCTCGCTCACATCGAGGTTGATGGTGCGGGCGGCGACGTCGAGCGTGATGCGATCGCCGTTCTGCACCAGCGCCAGCGGACCGCCGATGTAGGATTCGGGCGAGACGTGTAGGATGCAAGCGCCATAGCTGGTGCCGCTCATGCGCGCGTCCGAGATTCGCACCATGTCGCGCACGCCCTGCTTCACGAGCTTGGTCGGGATCGGCAGCATGCCCCATTCCGGCATGCCGGGGCCGCCTTGCGGTCCCGCATTGCGCAGAATCAGGATGTGGTCCTCGGTGACGTCGAGGTTGGGATCGTCGACCGCCTTCTTCATCGCGGGATAGTCGTCGAACACCAGCGCGGGACCAGTGTGCTTGAGGAAGCGCGGTGCGCAGGCGGAGGGCTTGATCACGCAGCCGTCGGGCGCAAGATTGCCCTTGAGCACGGCGAGCGCGCCTTCCTTGTAAATGGGATTTTGGACCGAGCGGATCACGTCGTCATTGTGCACCTCAGCGCCGTCGATGTTCTCGCCAAGAGTCTTGCCGGTGACGGTGATGCAATCGAGATGCAGATGCTGCTTGATCTGGCCCATCAGGGCCGGCAGGCCGCCGGCGTAGAAGAAGTCTTCCATGAGGTAGGCGTCGCCGCTGGGGCGGACATTGGCGATCACGGGCACCTTGCGGCTCGCGATCTCGAAATCGTCGAGGCCGATGTCGAGGCCGGCGCGGCGCGCCTGCGCGATCAGATGGATGATGGCATTCGTCGAGCAGCCCATCGCCATGGCAACGGCAATCGCGTTCTCGAAGGCTTTGCGGGTCTGGATCGTCTTCGGCGTCAAATCCTCCCACACCATCTCGACGATGCGGCGGCCGCATTCGGAGGCCATGCGGATGTGGTTGGCATCCGCGGCCGGGATTGAGGAGGCGCCGGGCAGCGTCATGCCGATCGCCTCGGCAATCGCGGTCATGGTCGAGGCCGTGCCCATGGTCATGCAGGTGCCGTAGCTGCGGGCGATGCCGGCCTCGATGTCGAGCCAGTCCTTGTCGGAGATCTTTCCGGCGCGGCGCTCGTCCCAATATTTCCAGCCGTCGGAGCCGGAGCCGAGCGTCTTGCCTTTCCAATTGCCGCGCAACATCGGCCCTGCCGGAAGGTAAATCGCCGGAATGTTCATCGAGGTCGCGCCCAGCAGTAGCGCCGGCGTGGTCTTGTCACAGCCGCCCATCAGCACCACGCCATCAACGGGATGGCTGCGCAGCAGCTCCTCGGCATCCATCGCCAGCAGATTGCGATAGAGCATGGTGGTCGGCTTCAGCAGAGATTCCGACAGCGACAGCGCCGGCAGCTCGATCGGCAGCCCACCTGCCATCAGGATGCCGCGCTTGACGTCGTCGACGCGCGACTTGAAGTGCATGTGGCAGGGCTGCGCGTCCGACCAGGTGTTGAGGATCGCGATGCAGGGCCGATCCTTCCACTCCTCCGGCGCGTAGCCCATCTGCATGGTGCGGGAGCGGTGGCCGAACGAGCGGAGATCGTCGGGTGCGAACCAGCGCGCGCTGCGGAGCTGGTCGGGCGTGATTTTCTTCTTTGTCATGATTGGGTGCCCCATTTCTGGACGGTATTCCGCTCGATGGCGCGGAAAATCAGGTTCTCGACAAAAAGCCCGATGATAATCACCGTCAAGAGGCCCGCGAACACTGCGGGTATGTCGAGGAGGTTACGGTTCTCGAAGATGAACCAGCCGAGCCCGCCCTGCCCCGAGGACACGCCGAACACCAGCTCGGCCGCGATCAGGGTGCGCCATGCGAAGGCCCAACCGATCTTCAGACCGGTGAGGATCGAGCCGAACGCCGCGGGGATCAGGATCTTCGCCACATATGGCAGCCCGCGCAGGCCGTAATTGCGGCCGACCATGCGCAGCGTGTTGGACACGCTCTTGAAGCCGGAATGGGTGTTGAGCGCGACCGGCCACAGCACCGAATGGATCAGCACGAAGACGAGACTGCCATTGCCGAGCCCGAACCAGATCAAGGCGAGCGGCAACAGCGCGATCGCCGGCAGCGGGTTGAACATCGCCGTGACGGTCTCGAGGAAATCGGTGCCGATGCGGGTGGAGATGGCGAGCACGGTGAAAATCGCGGCCAGCACGATGCCCGCCGAATAGCCCATGAACAGGACCTTCAGCGAGGTCCAGGCGCGCATCGGGATGGTGCCGTCCTTGACGCGATCGTACATCGTCGCAATCGTATCGTGCAGCGTCGGAAACAGCAGCGGATTGTCGAGAGCGACGCCATAGGCTTCCCAGATCGCAGCCAGGAACAGGATGATGACGGTCTTGCGGACAAAACCGTCATTCCACAACAGTTCAAGCACGCTCAGCTTGCGTTCGACCTCGCCGGCGCCGGTGGTGGCGGCGGGCGCGTCACGCAGCAGAATTCTTGCTTCGGCCATGAGAGGCTCCCTTTAGTGCGCCACGGCTTCGGAGGCGAACAGGAGATCGTGGATCTCCTTCTCCAGCCGGCCGGCGCTGCCGTCCTCGTTCGAGACCTTGTCGACGTCGACCACCTCGGCCTTGACGCGGCCGGGATGCGGCGACAGCAGCAAGATGCGATTGCCGATGCGGATCGCCTCGGCAATCGAATGCGTCACGAACAACACGGTGAACTTGGTCTCGCTCCAGAGCTGGAGCAGCTCGTCCTGGCAGGTCCTGCGCGTCAGCGCATCGAGCGCTGCGAACGGCTCGTCCATCAGCAGGATATCAGGCTCCATCGCCATGCCGCGCGCGATTGCGACACGCTGCTTCATGCCGCCGGACAGCGTGTGCGGATAGGCATCGACCACACGGGTGAGGCCGACCTTCTCGATATAAGCGCGCGCCCGCGCCTCGGCGTCCTTGCGCGACAGCTTTCGTGCCGTCAGCAGCGGGAACATCACGTTGGCGAGCACGCTCTTCCACGGCAGCAGCTGGTCGAACTCCTGGAAGATCATCATGCGGTCGGCGCCGGGACCCCGAATCTCGCGATCGTTGATGGTCATGCGGCCTTCGCTCGGGCTCATGTAGCCGCCGACGGCCTTGAGCAAGGTGGACTTGCCGCAGCCGGACGGGCCCAACAGGACGAAGCGATCGGACTTGTCGACCGTAAAACTCACTCTTTCGGTGGCGGTGACGACGGCGCTGGAGGTCTTGTAGCGCAGCGTCACCCCGTTGACGTCGAGCAGCGCCATCAGTTGCCCTTCAGATCGTGCGCGACGGGCAGATAATAGTCCGTCCAGGCCTTGGGCTGGTTCTTCAGCGTGCCGGTCTTGAACAGATGGGCGGCGAACTTCATCGTGCCCTGCGGCTCGAGATTCCACTCCATCATGCCGGGCTCCTTGAGGAGATCGAGCAGTTCCTCGACGGGGGTCTTGTCGCCGGTGATCTCCTTGTAGATCTCGACCGCCTGTCTGGTGTCGCTGCGGATCAGGTCCTGCGCTTCCTTGGTGGCGTCGCGTACGGCCTGGATGATCTTCGGGTTGGCATCGGCGAATTTCGTCGTGGTGAAGAACTGCGCCTGGCTGAGCGGGCCCCCCATCACGTCAGGCGACGACAGCACGACATGCGCGCCCGGCACATTCTTCAATTCCAGGAAGGTGAAGGGCGGGATCGAGAAATGCGTGTGCACCTCGTGCTTGGGATTGGACAGCGCGGCATAGGCATCGGGATGGCCGAGCTGCACGGTGTTGGCGTCGAGCTTCGACCATTGGTCGGCGCCGAACGCTTCAGCGGCTGCGATCTGCAGCACGATCGCCTGGGTGGAGACCTTCACGGTCGGCACCGCGATCTTGTCGGTCGGACCAAAATCCTTGATCGACTTGATGTTGGCGTCGCGGCTGATCAGCGTCATCGGCTGGGCCGACGTGGCAACGATGCCCTTGACGCCGCCGCGGGTGCGATCCCACAGCAGCAGGAGATTGCCGGTGCCGGTGTTGAGGATGTCGACACCGCCCGCGAGCAGCGCGTCGGTCTGCGCACCGCCACCGGAGAAGGTCACCCATTTCGTCGTGACGCCGGGAACGCCGAGGCTGGCCGCGTGCTTCTCGATCAGCTTCTGCTTTTCCATGATGTGGCTCGGCATGTAGAAAATGCCGGGCTGGCGCGACAGCGAGATCTCGGATTTTTGCTGGGCTTGCGCTCCGGCTGCCGCGAGAAGTGTTGCGGCGATCAGGGTAGCAGCCGCCAGCTTGCTGCGAAGATGCTTGATCATTGTTGTGTGTTTCCTCCGGGTAAGCGTCGCGCTGCGTTGACCCTACTGATGCACTAATATATTAGTGCATCAAAGGCAAGTCCGCGGGACCCGACATGGAAGCAGCCCAGACCGCGCCACGCGCACCCGCAAAAACCGGTTCAAGGCTCGATCGCGCCCGGCAGGCCGCGCCGCAGGTGTTCGAGCGGCTGCGCAATGCGATCATCGCCCTGGAGCTGCCGCCGGGCGCGCCGCTGTCGCGCGCCGAGCTCGCCGGCCAGTTCGGCATCAGCTCGACGCCTGTTCGCGACGCCTTGATGCGGCTCGAGGAAGAGGGCCTGGTCGACGTCTTCCCGCAGCATGCGACCGTGGTCAGCCGGATCGACATCAGCCGCGCCGAGCAGGCGCATTTCCTGCGCCAGGCGCTGGAGTTGGAAATCGTGCGCCTGCTGGCGGCGAGCGGCGACGCCACGCTGGTGATCCAGCTCGATCACGCCATCGCGCTGCAACAGCAATTTGCCAAGGCCGGCGACTTCGAAGCGTTCATGGCCGCCGACAACGACTTCCACGCCCAGCTCTACACCGCAGCCGGCAAGCAGGATCTGTGGACGCTGGTGCGCAGAAGCAGCGGCCATATCGACCGGCTGCGCCGCCTGCATTTGCCCTCGCCCGGCAAGGCCCAGAACATCGTCCGCCACCACAAGCTGATCACGCGCGCGATCGAGGCCGGCGACGCAGATGCTGCGCAACAGCATCTGCGCAAGCATCTGTCGGGCACGCTCAGCGAGCTCGACAAGATCCGGAGCCACCATCCGGAGTACCTGACCGACTAGTCGGGTATGACCGCGCCCTGATCATGTGCACGCAATGGTGCATATATACAACCGCCGAATCCAGACGCGGCTTACAACCATCGGACGGGCGCGAAGTGCTTGCAGGACGGGCACAATCCGCGCAACAATTTCGCATTTGAAGCTTTGATTTGGGTCGCTGGGAACATCCCTGCCCGACCCGGAGGTTTTTGACGTGGCCAACATCCTGATCGTGGATGACGACCCGGCCGTGCAGATCACAATCCGGCTGCTGCTGGAGAGAGCGGGCCATCACGTCACCCTCGCCGGTGATGGCCGCAAGGGACTAGCGCTGGTCGAGACCAGCCAGTTCGACTTGCTGTTCCTCGACATCTTCATGCCCGGCATGGATGGGCTGGAGACGATGCGCCACATCCGGGCGCTGCAGCCGACCCTTCCGATCGTCGTCATTTCGGGCCGCTCGCTCACCCCGGACGCTTACGCAGAGCCGGATTTCCTCAAGATGGCGACCAAACTCGGCGCCGTCGCAAGCCTGCAGAAACCGTTCCGGCCGGACGCACTGCTCGCCGCCGTCGACGGCTGCCTGAAGGCAGCGCAATCGACCTCCGTACCGCAACCCGATGCCGGCTCCGGCGGCCGATGACGGAGCAGTGCATGTTGCAGCGGAGCAGAACATTCGGGGCCGTACGCGACGCGGCGCAAGGGCCGACATGACCCTCGCAACCCGGCTGGCCATCGCAATGATTCTGCTGGTCGCGGTTGCGGTCTCCGCCGTCGGATGGCTGAGCCATTACAGCCTGGAGCAGGCCTTCCTGCCGCGCGTGCTCGACCGTATCGAGACCCAATCCCGGCTGCTGGCCTCACAGCTCGAAATCCAGACCGACGGCGCGCGCGCGGATATCATCGCGTTCCGCGCCCGTGCCGCGGTCCGCGGCATGATCGACGCGCATTTCAACGGCGGCATCGATCCAACTGACCATTTGTCGGAAAAGAACTGGCGCGAGCGGTTGCTGAACCAACTCGTGGCCCTTGTCGGGGCCAACCCCACCTACGCGAAATTTCGCATCATCAACGCCGACGGCAGCGAATATCTGCGGGTCGACCGGTCCGGCCCGACCGGATCGGTGCGCGTCGTCCCCGACGATAGCCTGCAAAACAAGGACGAGCGCTTCTTCTTCCAGGAAGCGATCAAGCTGTCGGAGGATCAGATCTACGTCTCGCCGGTCGATCTGAATGTCGACAATGGCGTGATTCAGATGCCCTATGTTCCGACGTTGCGCGTCGCGGCACCGCTGTTCGGGTCGGATCACAGGCTGTTCGGCATCGTCGTCGTCAATGTCGACATGCGCCAGGTGTTCGACCGTATCAGGATATCGGCCCGGCGCGGCGAACTGGTCTATGTCGTCGGCCGCAACGGCGATTATCTCGTGCACCCGGATCGCACCCGCGAATTCAGTTCGCAACTGGGGACGCCGGCGCGCTGGCAGGACGACTTCCCCTATTTCGCTTCAGTCACCGGATCGACCCTGGGCGCGACTCAGGTCGTGCCTGAAAGCGACGGCAAGCCGAGCGGGACCGCGATCGCGCCCGCGATCCTGGCCGAGGGCCAGTGGGTCGGCATCGTCCGCATCGTGCCCAACGCCGTGTTCATGGCACCGGCCGTCATCATCGAGAAAACCACCATCACGATCGGCCTCGTCGCGGTGATGGTCGCCGCAGTGCTCGCGGTGCTGCTGGCGCGGTCTTTGACCCGACCGATCGGGCAACTCACCGCGGCGGTCGAATGGCTCGGTCGCGACAACTCCATCAAGATTCCGACCCACGCGACCGGCGAGACCGGCGTGCTGGCGCGGGCATTTGCGCAATTGATCGAGGAGATGCGAACCAAGACGTCGGCGCTGGAGCGGGAGGTCGAGGAGCACCGGCGCACGGAGGCCGCGCGCGACCAGCTCGCCGTCCGCGAACGCCTGTTCAGCGCGGCGGTCGAATCCTCCGACGATTCGATCGTCATGCAGACGCTCGACGGCATCATCATCGGATGGAATGCGGCCGCCGAACGTCTCTACGGCTATACGGCCGAGGAAGCGGTCGGACAGCCGACCTCGATCCTCCTGCCGGTCGATCGCCGCGAAGAGGGCAAGGACTATCTGCGGCGGATCTTGCGCGGCGAGCGGATCGAGCACTTCGAAACGGTGCGCCTGCACAAGGACGGCACGCCCGTCGATATCTCGGTGAGCCTGTCGCCGATCAGGGGCGCTTCGGGCGAGATCATCGGCGCCTCCGGCTCGGCACGCCGCCTCACTGACGCGCGCCAGACCGAGCGCGCTCTGCAGCAGACGCTCGAAGAGCGGCGGCAGCTGTTCGATGCTTCGCAGGATCTGATCATGATCATGGATTCGCGCGGCCATATCGTGCAGATCAGCCCGAGCAGCCGGACCGTCCTCGGCTATCCGCCGGACGAGATGATCGGCCGCAGCGGCGTCGATTTCATCCATTTGGATCATCTCGATCAATCCCGCGAGGAGATGCGCGCGCTCCGGCGCGGCGGCAGCCCGAAGCTCGCCGACACCCGCTGCATCCACAAGGACGGCCGCGAGGTCTGGCTGTCCTGGCTCGGCAACTGGTCCGATCAGGCCAAGCGCTTCTTCTTCGTCGGGCGCGACATGACCGAGGCGAGGCATGCCGAAGAATCCTTGCGCGAAAGCGAGCTGCTCGCGCGCAACATCGTGGAGACCGCGCTCGACGCCTTCGTCCAGACCGATGACCGCAGCACCATCCTGAACTGGAGCTCGCGGGCCGAAGAGCTGTTCGGCTGGCGGCGCGACGAGGTGCTGGGCCAGAACGCAGTCGACCTCATCGTTGCAGAAAGCGAGCGCGAGCGGGTCAAGGTCGGCCTCGCGCGCTTCCTCGAATCCCAGGACGGCCAGACGCTCAACCGCCGCCGCGAACTCATGGTCCGGCGCCGCGACGGCAAGGAATTCAAGGCCGAGCTGAGCGTCACGGCGCTCAGGCGCCGCGAAGGCATTCTGTTCAACGTGTTCTACCGCGACCTCACCGACAAGATCGCGTCCGAGGAGCGCATCCGCCACGCCGAGAAGATGGAGGCGGTCGGCCAGCTCACCGGCGGCGTGGCGCACGACTTCAACAACATCCTCACCGTCATCACCGGCACGATCGAGATTCTGGCCGATGCGGTCGCGAAGGAGCCGGAGCTCGCGGCGATCACCAAGATGATCGACGAGGCCGCCGGCCGCGGCGCCGAGCTGACCCAGCATCTGCTTGCGTTTGCGCGCAAGCAGCCGCTCCAGCCGCGCGAGATCGACATCAACTCGCTGATCATCGACACCGCAAAGCTGCTGCGGCCGACGCTGGGCGAGCAGATCCAGATCGAATCGGTGTTCGAGGACGAGAGCTGCGTTGCGATCGTCGACCCGAACCAGCTCACCACCGCGATCCTCAACCTCGCGCTCAATTCCCGCGACGCGATGCCCGGCGGCGGCAAGCTGATCGTGGAGACGGGCGCCGCCTATCTCGACGAGGTCTATGCCAGCGGCAACGACGTCCGGCCGGGCCATTACGTGCTGATCGCCGTGAGCGACACCGGCACCGGCATCCCCGCGAACCTGCTGGCCAGGGTGTTCGATCCGTTCTTCACCTCGAAGGGACCGGGCAAGGGCACCGGGCTCGGGCTTTCGATGGTCTACGGCTTCATCAAGCAGTCCGCGGGGCACATCAAGATCTACAGCGAGGAAGGCCACGGCACCACGATCAAGATGTACCTGCCGCCGGGCAAGACGCCCACGGCGGTGAGCGATGGCGTGACCCCGGCTGCGGTCGAGGGCGGCCACGAGACAATCCTGGTGGTCGAAGACGACCGGCTGGTGCGGGAGTACGTGCTGGCGCAGCTGCACTCGCTTGGCTACGTCACCTTGCAGGCCGCCAACGCTGCGGAAGCGCTTGCGATCGTGACCAGCGGTAAACCGTTCGATCTGCTTTTCACCGACGTCATCATGCCCGGCAAGATGAACGGACGGCAGCTTGCCGACGAGGTGCTGAAGACGCGCCCCGATCTCAGGGTGGTCTACACGTCAGGCTATACCGAGAACGCGATCATCCATCACGGCCGGCTGGATTCAGGCGTGTTGCTGCTGGCCAAGCCGTATCGCAAATCCGACCTGGCGCGGATCATCCGCAAGGCGCTCAGTGCTTGAGGATGAGTCTCCCGTAGCTTGGATGGAGCGAAGCGCCATCCGGGACAGGATCATCCACGGATGCAGCGGCCAGGATTGCGCTTCGCTCCATCCGGGCTTCGAGGCTGGTGTCTCACTCTCGTGTCCCGGACGCACTGCAGCGCGCAAGCGCTGCTGTGCAGAGCCGGAACCCAGAACTGTCAGCAGTGAAGGTGGTGAGATGGGCCCAAGCTCAGCAGCGCACCACCGCGTGATGCGCTGCGTCCGGGGCACGAGACCATTTTACGATGCGCGCTGGGCCGCGGTCATCACGATGCGGATCAGATCGGCGGCGTTACGCGCCCCGAGCTTCTTCATGATATTGGCGCGGTGGTCCTCGATGGTGCGCGGGCTGATGCCGAGCGTGCGGCCGGCCTCCTTGTTGGAGGCGCCAGCGGCGAATTGCTCGAGCACCTCGCGCTCACGCCGCGTCAGCGGCTCGCGTCCGGGGAAATGCAGCGAGCCGAACTTCGGCGATACGCTCTCCGACTGCCTGCGTGCATAGGCGCCGATCGCCTCGTCCAGCCGGCCGACGATCTCGCTGCCGCGGAACGGCTTCTCGATGAAGTCGAGCGCACCGCTCTTGATGGCACCCACTGCCATCGCGATGTCGCCCTGCCCGGAGATCATGAAGATCGGCGCCGGATAATCCTCGCCATGCAGTTCCTTCAGAATGTCGAGGCCCGACTTTCCGGGGATGTGCACGTCGAGCAGGACTGCAGCCGGTGTGCGGCTTCGCGCGACGGACAGCAGGGCTGCGCCATCCGCAAAACAGATCACCTCATAGCCCGCCGCCTTCAACACCATCGACAAGGTGTCGCGAACGGCAGGGTCGTCGTCGACAACGAAGATTTCACCGCGAGAATTTTGCTCGGCCATGTGCCACATCCAGTTGGCATTACGGACTCGCGTCCGCCCCAACCGTTATGGCGTTCGGCGCGGATTCGGCCCACCCGTATTTGTACGGGACATGGACTTAACGCACAAGTAGCGGCGAGGTGCCTTATTGCGGGGGACGGAGAATATCCATGTTAAATTATGCCGGCACGCCCCCGCTCGCCGCAATGGCTGACTCGGACAGCCGTCAGTTGATCGCGGCCGAACTTCGCTCTCTGATCGCGCGCATCGACATCAGTATGCGTCTGATCGACGCGGCGATGAAACCGGAAGAGGTCGAGCCCGTATATGGTGGCGCGATGGCGGGTTCCGACGAGATTTTCGTGCTCGACGACGTCACGCCGCGTTATGCCTCTGCAGGTGCTGCCCTGAACGCCTGTCGGGCGGAGCTCGGCCGCGCCCTGCAGCAATTATCGGAATCTGGCAACGCAGCGTAGGCTGCAATCGGCGCCGCCGATCCGGCGCGGCCGATTGCAGGGCAGCGCCGTGGCTCAGGTGCGGTGCCGCTCCACGATCGCATCGGTGGCGACGCCGCCCCAGGTGTGGATCGCCGGCAGGCCCATCGCAGTCTTGCCGAGATTGGCGAGGCTGATACGCAGCGCGGCGAGATCGAGCGGCTTCGGCAGGCTCTGGAGCGCGATCCCGACCGAGCGGGCAAAGCTGCGGGCCGCACTGCGGCGCTTGCCGTCCATGCCGCTGATGACGATCACGTGGCCGGCGAACTTCGCCTTCGTCATCTCGCGCAGCACGTCGATGCCGTCGCCATCCTCCAGCATGAGATCGAGCGTCACGCAGTCGAAGCGCGTGGCACGGAGCTTCTCGATTGCTTCCGCGACGGACGGCGCCACCGTGACCTCGTGGCCGGCCTGCTTGGCGGCGACCGTGATCAGGCTGCGCTGGGTGGCGTCGTCGTCGACCACCAGGAGCTGAAGTGCGCGCCGCTCGGAATTGTCGGGCAGGTTCGACGTGACTGGGGAGAGAGAGCTTCTGGGCATTGCCGCATCCTGAGAATTGAGACGGGCAATGGATACACGGATCGCGCTTCAGCCACGTAAAGCCGTTGTGGCGAATTCGTCCGGATGTTTTAGCAAATATGAACCAACGTCGCGGAAAACGGCGACGGAGCGCGCGTGAAGATCACGCGGCCTCGTCACGGCCGCCGGCCGCGCCGCGCTTCTTCCGATTCTTGCCGCGCAGGAACTGGATGTCCATCTCGGCGCCGTTCACGCGCACCAGCTCGCAACGGCGATAGGCAAGCCCGGTCGACGACAGCAGTAGGAAGAATTCCTTCAGGTTCAATCCCTGGATCGAGCCTTCCACCGTCAGGATGGCGTCGGTGTCGGAGATCGCATTGAGCTTGCAGTCGCGCCGCCACGTGCCGTCGATGGCCATGATGCAGACATCATAGCCGCGACTGAACGTGACGCGCTCCACGCCCTTGCCATCCTCGGCCATGCCTATCGTCCCGCCATCACCGCCACGCGCGGCGGCACGCCGGCAAGACCAGGCTTGGCCGCAGCCGCACGCGGGTCGTTCGGCTTGTAGAGACCGCGACGATCCGGGATCGGCCTGAACGTGTCGGTCAGCCCGACCACGGTTTCGGCTGCACCCAGCACCAGGAAGCCGTCGGGCTCGATCTGGCGGGCCAGGCGGTTGAAGATGTTGATCTTGGTGTCCTGGTCGAAATAGATCAGCACGTTGCGGCAGAAGATGACGTCGAACGTGCCGAGCGAGGCGAAGTCGTGCAGCAGGTTGAGCTGCCGGTGCTGGATCATCGCCCGCAATTCGGGATTGATCTGCCAGGTCTCGCCGGTCTGCTTGAAATATTTCATCAGCATCTGGATCGGCAGGCCGCGCTGCACCTCGAACTGGCTGTAGATGCCAGCCTTGGCCTTCTCGAGCACCTCCTGCGACAGGTCGGTCGCAATGATCTCGACGCGCCAGCCGGTCAGGGCCGCACCCATCTCCTTCAGGCTCATCGCCAGCGAATAGGGCTCCTGCCCGGTCGAGCCGGCGGCGCACCAGATGCGGACGCTGCGGCGGCCGGCACGCGCCTTGATGACCTCAGGCATGATGTGGTCGCGGAAATGATCGAACGGGACCTTGTCGCGGAAGAAGAAGGTCTCGTTGGTGGTCATCGCTTCGACCACGTTGGTGATCATCTCGCGAGAGCCGGCCTGAAGTTTCTGCACCAGGTCATTGATGCCGGAGAGCCCGGCCTTGCGGGCGAGCGGCAACAGGCGGCTTTCGATCAGATATTGCTTGTCTGCAGACAGGTCGAGCCCTGAATTGTCCTTCAGGAACTTGCGCAGATACTCATACTCGGTCGGGGTCACGGAGAGCCTCTTGGAAGCTGTACTGGGAACACTCTGGCCAACGCACGCGGCCAGATACACTCAGACCATGGCTTGTCCGACCGGGAGCAAACCAACTTCAGCGAATTTGTCGGCGATGATGTCTTTGTCGAAGGGCTTCATGATGTACTCGTTGGCGCCGCCGCTCAGTGCCTGAGCGATATGAGCCACGTTGTTCTCGGTGGTGCAGAACACCACTTTCGGCTGGTCACCGCCGGGCAGACGGCGCATGTGGCCCATGAACTCGAAACCGTCCATCACCGGCATGTTCCAGTCGAGCAGCACCGCATCGGGCAATTGCTGCTGGCAGATCTCGAGTGCCTTGGAACCGTCCTCGGCCTCGGTGACTGCGAATTCCAGGCCTTCCAGGATCCGGCGCGCGATCTTTCGCACGACGCTGGAATCATCGACCACCAAACACGTCTTCATTTTGGTTCTCCGGCTTCGATGTTTCGTTGGCTTACGCAGCCATCTGCACTTCGGTCTTCAATTCGAGGACGCGATCGACGTCGAGGACGACCATGAGCTGTCCGTCGAGCCGGTGGACACCGCCGGCGAGCTTGGCCATGCGGGGATCGAGGTTGACGGGGTTCTCTTCCATGCCGGCCTCGGGCAGGCGCAGCACTTCTCCGATCTGGTCGATCAGCAGGCCATAGGATTCACCGCGGAGGTCGACGCCGACCGCCATCGGGGTCTTGCCGTCCTCGGCCGGCAGGCCGAGACGGGCGCGCATGTCGACCACGGTGACGATGCGGCCGCGCAGGTTCAAGACGCCCGCGATCTCGCGCGAGGACAGGGGAACGCGGGTGACGCGCTCGGGCATGAACACGTCCTGGACGCGGGAGATCGGCAAGCCGAACAGCTGGCCGCCGATCATCGCGGTGACGTATTCGACCATGGCGCCTTCGCCAATCTGCGTCTTCTTGTTGCTCATATCGGTATCTCCTGATCCCTGTCCTGCTCTTACGCCGCCGCCCGGCTCAGATCCGAAGCACCAGCAGCGCCCGCGGTCTGTTCCTTCAGCGCCGCGATCAAACCGGGACGGTCGAACTTGGCGACATAGTCGTGGAAGCCGGCCTGACGGCCGCGCTCGATCGCCGCCGGCGACACCAGCGCCGAGAGGCCGATGATCGGCATCGAGCCCAGATTGTTGTCCGAACGGATGGTCTCGGCGAACTCGAACCCGTTCATGTCAGGCATCTCGATGTCGGTCAGGACCACGTCGAAGGTCTGGGCACGGAGCGCCGCGAGGCCCTCCTGCGCGGTCGGCGCGGTACGGACGCGGTAGCCCGCGGCCTTGAGCACCGGGGCCAGCATGTTGCGGAAGAAGGCCGAGTCGTCGACCAGCAGCACCGACTGCGAGTGCATCGACGGCTTCATCTCCTTGCGGGTGAACCAGTCGGAGAACGCCATCGGCAGGAAGTGGCCGACGTCGATCACTTCGGTGGCCTGGCCCTTGATCACGGCCGAGCCGAGAATGCCGGAAGCGGAGCCGCCGACCTCGATGTTGAGCCGTTCCTCGACGATGTCGATGATCTCGTCGACGACGAGGCCCATGGAGCGGCCGTCGTCGGCGAACACCAGGATCGGCTGCGTGCCCTGGCTGGCAATGGTGACGCTCTCCATGGCGACGAGCGGCATCAGCTGCTCGCGGTACTGCACCATGTAGCGGCCGTTGCTGAACTCGATCTTGTCGGCCGGGAGCTCTTCCAGGCGCGTGACCAGCCCGAGCGGAACCGCCTTGGGCTGGCTGGAGCCGGCGCGGAAGACGAGAAGCGAGGTGGTCTGCTCGGCGGAGCTGGATTGATTGGCGGCAGCGTCACCTGCCATGTCATGCGCCGAGGAACCGGAGGCGCCGAGCGCCTTGGCGATGCCGTTGGGGTCGATGATCATGATGACCGCGCCATCGCCGAGGATGGTGTTGCCCGAGAACATGTCGATGTGGCGCAGCTTGGTCGACATCGGCTTGACGACGATTTCTTCGGTGTGGAACACGGCGTCGACGACGATGCCGAAGGTCTGGCTGCCGACCTGCGTCACCACGATGAAGCCGTTCTCGGGATCGGAGGCCGCGCCGTCGTCGATCTTCAACAGCTTCTTCAGATGGATCAGCGGCAGCAGCTTGTTGCGCAGGCGAAGGACAGCGGTGTCCTTGATGCGCTCGATGCGGTGCTCCGAGTTGGCGCGGGCACGCACCAGCTCGACCACCGAGAGCTGCGGGATCGCAAAGCGGTCGCCGGCGGCTTCGACGATCAGTGCCGAGACGATCGCCAGGGTCAGCGGGATCTTGATGGTGACGGAGGAGCCCTCGCCGGCCACCGACTTGATGTCGATGGTGCCGCCGATCTGGTCGATATTGGTGCGGACCACGTCCATGCCGACGCCGCGGCCGGAGACCGAGGTGATGGCAGCAGCGGTCGAGAAGCCCGGCGCGAAGATGAACTTGTGGATCTGGGCTTCCGACATCTTCTCGAGCTCGGCCTCGGTGGCGAGACCGGAGGAGATCGCCTTGGCCTTGATCTTGTCGGTGTTCAGACCACGGCCGTTGTCGGCGATGCAGATGATGATGTGGCCGCCCTCGTGATAGGCGGAGAGGCGGATGGTGCCCTGCTCGCCCTTGCCGTTAGCGGTGCGCTCGGCGGGGGTCTCCAGGCCGTGATCGGCGGAGTTCCGCACCATGTGGGTGAGCGGGTCCTTGATCAGATCGAGCACCTGGCGGTCGAGCTCGGTGTCGGCGCCGTGCATCTCCAGCTCGATCTGCTTGCCGAGTTCGCCCGAGAGGTCGCGAACGATGCGGGGCAGCTTCTGCCAGGCATTGCCGATCGGCTGCATGCGCGTCTTCATGACGCCTTCCTGCAGCTCGGCGGTGACGTTGGAGAGGCGCTGCAGCGGCACCTTGAACTCGGTGTCCTCGTTGCGGCGGGAGATCTCCAGCAGCTGGTTGCGGGTCAGCACCAGCTCGGAGACCATGGTCATCAGATGCTCCAGCGTATCCACGTTGACGCGGATCGACTGGTTGGCGATGCTGGCACCCTCGCCGGCGTTCTCATCTGCTGCCGACTTCTTCGAGACGGCCTTTTCCTTCGCGGGCTTGGTCTCCTTGGCGACTGGCGCCGGAGCTTCAACTTCTGGCGCAGGCACCGGCGCTTCGATCGCGGTCTCGCGGAAGGCACGCTCGAGATCGTCGAGCGAGACTTCGCCCGGACGGAGCGGACGCTCCAGCGTCTGGTCGATCAGCGAGCCCTGGGTCATTTCTTTTTCTTTCGAGGGAGCAGCCTTGGCTTCAACGGGAGCGGGTGCTTCGGGCGCCAGCGGCGGAGCCTCGGTCACCGGAGCAGAAGCACCTGCCGCCGGCATCGGCTGCGCCGAGCCTGACATGGCGGCCATGCCCTGCTCGACCATCGCTTCCAGCTTGTCGATGAGATCGCGGTCGTTGCCCTCGGGCTCGGCTTCGGTCGCTTCGAGACCTGCGAGAATTTCCTTGATGCGGTCGATCGAAGCCAGGATCACCGTCACGGCTCCAGCCGTCACCGGCATGCCGTCGCGGAATTTGCTCATCAAGGTCTCGCCGGCATGCGCCAGCGCTTCGAGCCGCGGCAGTCCGAGGAAGCCGCACGTACCCTTGATGGTGTGGACCAGGCGGAAGATGTTATCCAGGATCTTGGCGTTGTTCGGCTCCTGCTCGAACTTCACCAGCTGATTGTCGACGGTATCCAGGCTCTCGCTGGTCTCCGTCAAAAACTCCCGCAACAGATCATCCATGAGCTACGCCTTACTGAGCTGGACTTCGACGCCTGGCCGCACCCTGGGCCGCACCTGGAGTTCGGCGGAAGCCCGCTTCTGGATCGTTAGACATCCCCTTTCACGGTCCCGTTAATTTCAGCCTCCGTGCTAATACGGATATTGAAGACAAGTTTGCGTTTCGGCCCTGCGCGATAGCGGTTTTCGGCAAAGGCGGCGTCCGCATCCGATGCACGAAACACCATAGGTAAACGCCCCGATAACGGCGTTGCGACGCGCGTAAAAAAATCCTGCCCGCGAAGGGCGATATGCACGGGCCACGCGAAACTGAATCAAATCACCCGCGATCAGGCTCGCCCGCACGGCCGTCTGCCGGCCACCGGCCGGAATCCGCAAAAGCTGCACTTGCGGTAAACGGACGCTTACCTCACGGCCGCCGCGATCGGCAACGCGCTAACCCAATCGCGCGGCGGCAGCACGATGCTCCGCAAGGCAATCCCTGATGGCGGCGAGCAACGCATCCGGCGTGAACGGTTTGCGGAGGCAGCGCGCCGCGCCGAGCTCCAGCGCCATCCGGAGGAAGTCGGGTGCGGGCGAGTTCAGATTTGCGAAGGCGTAGCCGGACATCGCAATGAGCGGAATGGCCGGCGCGCGCTCGTGGAAGATCCGGATCGATTCGAAACCCCTCATATGCGGCATGAAGATATCGATCATCATCAGATCGACGTGCTCGTTTTCGAGAGCGCGAAGTCCGGCTTCGCCTCCGTCGGCAATCGTCACCCGGAAATTATTCCGTTGAAGATAGATCTCGATGGCCATGCACACCATCGGATCGTCGTCGACAACGAGTATGTGGCGCAGATCTCCTGTCCCCGTTTGAGCTTCCCGTTGCGGCGATTCAAAAATTGAACCGTGGGGCACGCCGTTCTCCTCTGGCTGAAATCAAAACATGGATGGCTGCAAACGTCGCCGGCCGCGTCAGGAAATGAGAGGACAGGGATCCGACATTCGCGGCGTCGTGAAGCCGCGTTGCAGACCTGTCCCTGACTGTTGAAAATATGGACTTGAGCAGGGAAACCGCAGGGGTCGGCCGGCGTCCGATGGCGGCGCGGATGTCATGCTTCCGGCTCATGATGGCCCCCTGCCGCTTTTTCCTGCCGACCGATGCGGATGAGCACTCCGAGTTCACGCGCGAATCAGCGCGCTGTTCTTATTTCCGTCGTAAATGCGGCAAGCTGTCTGCCCCCCAACGGGTATATGGACGGCGACACAACCATTAGAATATATTCTTGTTGCTGTGCAACTGGATAACGAAACCGGGCGCGGCGCTCATCGTATGACGAATGCGCCGGATGATCCCTGCATGACCGCGAGCGGCCGCCCGCCGAACCAGTTGCTGCAAATGCTCGACGCGGCGGAGTTCAGTCTGCTGCGTCCCCATCTCGCGACGGTCGAAATGGTCAGGAAATCTGTCTTGGCCGAGGCCGGCGCGGCGCCGAGATATGTCTACTTCCCGCACGGTGGTTCGGTTTCGATCACGGTGAGCCTCTCCGAAGGACAGACGATCGAGGTCGCGATGCTGGGCCGCGACAGCGCGTTGGGCTGCGGCGCGGCGCTCGCCGACGGGATCGCGCCGGCGGACGCCGCCGTGCTGTTCCCTGGAAGTGCTTCCGTCATAGAAATCCCGGCCTTCCGGCTCGTCGCCGCTGCGAGCGCGCAGTTCCGCGGCCTGATGATCCGCCACGAGCAGGCGCTGCTCGCGCATGCGCAGCAATCGGTCCTGTGCAACGCGCTGCACCCGGTGGAAGCGCGGCTGGCGCGCTGGCTCTTGCGGGCTCGCGACCTCTCCGACAGCAAGCTTCTTCCGCTGACCCAGGAGACGCTGGCGCAAATGATGGGCGTGCGGCGAAACGCGATTTCCCTCGTCGCCAACGCGCTCCAGCGCGCCGGAATCATTCACTACACCCGCGGCCAGATCGAGATCGTCGATCTCGCCGCATTGGAAGCGACGTCCTGCGATTGCTATGGGGCCGTGAAGGCCCACCACGCACGCCTGCTGGGAGAGCGGTTTGATGCGGCGCCGTGACGCGGGCTGCGCGCTGTCACGCACACAGGCGATGCCGGTTGATTGCGTAGTCGCCCGGATAACAATGTACCAATTGCCAATATATCCCGGCGGGCACATGGTGAAATTTACCCGTGCACGGGAACCGCAAATTCGCTTTCGCGCGGTCCCTGGCTGACAACGGGAGGCAGTTTTGGAAACGATGGTGCGCCCATCCAACGGTCTCCTGTCCGCATTGTCGGCGGAAGATTACGAATTGATCCGCCCGCATCTGCGCACGATCGATCTGCCGCATGACGCGGTCCTGGTCGAGACCGGCGAGACGCTCAAGCGCGCCTACTTTCCCCACCGCGGCGTCATCTCGCTGGTGGTGAAGCTCGCCAAGGGCGAGCATGTGCAGGTCGCCATGATCGGCCGCGACAGCCTGCTCGGAACGCTCTCGACGATGGGCGATGCCTGCGCACTGAACACCGCGATCGTGCTGGTTCCCGGTGCCGCCTCGGTGATGGAACTCGACCGGCTGCGCAGCGCGGCCGACCAGAGCAGCACGCTGCGGACGCTGCTCACCCGTCACGGGCTGGCGGTCTACGCGCAGGTCCAGCAGACCGCCGGCTGCAACGCCGCCCATCCGGTGGAGTCGCGGCTGTCGCGTTGCCTGCTGCACACCCACGACCTCTCCGGCGACTTCCGTCTGCTGCTGACCCAGGAGGCGATGGCGCAGATGATCGGAGCGCGCCGCAACAGCGTGTCGCTGGTCGCCAATACGTTGCAGCAGGCCAATTTCATCCATTACAGCCGCGGACACATCCAGATCCTCAACCTGGAGGGCCTGCGCCACACCGCGTGCGAATGCTACGCCACCGTGAAGGCCCAGTACGACCGGCTGCTCGGCCCGCGCTGACCCGCTCTGCTGCTTGGTAAACCGGCGGCTAATCCGGGGCCGCAAACTCCTCCTGTCGCGCTACCGGAACTGAAATGCGAATGCCGTAGACATGGCTGGTGCCTCGCGCCGTACGGCCGCGCCACGATCGAACATTGACCAGGACAGGCCAAGCCATGTTTGAAGTGACCGCCGCGCCCAGGCAGAGGGCGCTCGATGCCGAGCCCGCACGCGAGCCGAGCGCCTATCAGGCGCTGGTCGCAGAGATCGGCCAGGACGGCGCGGCCGAAGTGCGCAGCGTGTTCTGGAGCGAGACCTGCGCACGGCTGCAACTGTTCCGCACGCTCGCGCTCGCCCAGCATCGGCCCCGGATCACGCGCGAAGCGCATTCGCTGAAGAGCGCGGCCGGGACGTTCGGCTATGTCAGGCTGGCGGCGCTGGCGCTGCGGCTGGAGAAATCTGCGGACAAGCTAGGCGAACCCGCGTTCCGCGACCTGCTGGACCGGATGGATACGGCCTTTGACGCCGGACGCGCGCAGGAGCCGCAGGAATAGTGAAGCGGTGCAGAACCCGCCGTACTTCTACGGTTAGCGATTTTTAGAGATGGCTAATCATAGGTGGCGATAGTCGCCGGAAACCAGGAGGGTTTCCATGTTCACCTATGAGACTGCGGACCAGAAAGAGGTCCGTCGCTTCCGCATCGCACAGTTCAACGGCCGGACGGCCACAGTGAAGTCTGGCGAGGCGACGGTGACCGGGTTCGTTCGTTCGGTGCTGGAGCAGGAATCCAGCATGCCTCCGCGCTGGACCATCACGATCATCCCGAACGCGCCGAAGGACGACATCAAGCCGCTGCGGCCGTCGTCGCGCGCGCGTCCCTTCGCCGAAGATTATCTCTGAGCGCGATCGGCTCCCAGGCTGTTTCAGCCTGATCACGCCGACCGGCGGCGCACGGAGCCTCAGTCGATCGAATGCAGCAGCGCCGCACGGACGAGGTCCGCGGTGTTGCGCGCGCCCAGCTTGCGCATCGCCTCGGCGCGATGGCTCTCGAAGGTCCGCGGGCTGATCTGCATCCGCAGCGCCCCCTGCTTGTTCGAATAGCCCTCGCTGATCAGCCTCAGCACCTCGCGTTCGCGCTTGGTCAATCGCTTCTGGCCCGACAGGCCGAGCACTTCCGCGCTCGGCACACGCTGGGCCTGCTGTGCGCGGGCAGCGTGGGATTCGGCATCCTCGGTTCTGGACGGGAGCGGCAAGACAGCCTTGTGCGGACCGGCGAGCTGCTTGACCAGGCCGCAAACGCGCTCGGTCTGCGCCAGCGCATTTTCGACCACGCGCTGCAAATAGACCCGATCGCCCGTCACAGGGACGAGCTGATCGCTGTGATGCTTGATCTCGCCCATATAAAGAAGGAGCGCGGTGAGGGGCCCGTTGAGCTCGCGGGCAATCGCGGCGGCCATCTCGTCGGCTGCCTTGGCACGGGCGGCGTTCAGGCGGACGAAATCGAGCTCTTCAGCTGGCGCAGCGCTGCTTTCGTACCATTCCGACGGCCGCGAATCGGTGGCCGTATCGTTCTGTGACCCCATGTGACTCGTTTAGCGGAACGAGGGGCGTTCTGTGGTTAACTTTTTGCTCCGTAAGACTACGGTGATTTTGACCGTTTTGTGCTGAAACATCGGCAGGGGCACAATTTATGCTTGCGCGACGCCACTGAAGATCCCGTGGAGGTTGCCAAATCCCTCCACGCCGCGGCATCCGGGCCGGCCGCCGTTAACGGTCGGGTTACCACCCGGCCCGCCGCCCCCCTGTTTTTACGGATAAATTAACAATGACTTGCTTCTCTCGGTCACGATTGAGAGCGCGCAAATGCCTCCTCGCATCAGGCCTGTAGGCCTTGCGGGAAACGCTGCGGAAGATTGCGTGCCATGGACGAGATCGACCAGCTATCGGAGTTCCTGCAGCGACTGACGCCGCTGTCGCGCAGCTGCCTGCTCAGCGAGCTCGAACGGCTCGAATTGTGCGGCATCGACATGCCGGGCTCGGCCGCCGTTCAGACCAGGCTTCGCGCCGAGTTCCGCAAGGACGGATCGACCCAGGCACGCGCCACCAATCCCTCGCGTTATTTCTTCGCGCCGCTTGAACTGCTGCTGATCGACGGCGCGCCCGAGCACGCCAATGCGGGGCGGATTTCACGCAATACGCTGACCCCGATCTGGGAATGGATCTGCCGCGACCTGCTGCCGACCATGGCGCGCGATTACGTCAAGGCGATCAACGACCAGGTCACCGCCAACAACCCGAAGGAAGTGCTGAAGACTGCGTCGATCTTCCAGACCAAGGTCGTCAAGGTGCTCGAGAACACGCTGGCCTCCGCGGAGAGCACCGAGTTCGCACGCAGCAAGCTCGCGCAATATACGGCCTCGCGCACCGCCTTCGACGACGTCAGGAAGATGCAGCATGTGCTGCGCGCCGGCGACGCGTTGCCGAAGTTCAACGAAAAGCTGCCCGAGAAGATCGCGAAATTCGACGACGGCCAGGTGGCACAGATCACCGCGCAGCTCGATGCCTTCAAGAAGGCCCATCCCGACGCGCTGCCCTTCGCGCTGGCGCTGCTGGCGCGGCGCTTGAAGACATCCTGGCAATTGGTGCGCCTCGCGACCAAGCCCGCCGCGAGCAAGAGCGCCGCCGACGTCGCCGCCACGCCCTATGCCTGCGTCGTTGCCATGGTGCTCGACCGGCTCGACGACAAGCGCCTGGCGCTACGGATCGCGCTGCGCCACAACCGGATCCTGATCGCGCGCGACCTGCTCGCCGACATCTACGACACCGAACATGCGCTCAAGGTCCGCATCGACGGCATCGAGAGTTGCGAATGGGGCGTGCGGCTCCAGCACCTGATGGATGCGATCGCGGCGCTGGTGTCCGCCGAGGTCAGCCGCTTCCCCTCCAATGTCGGCCACATTCTCGGCTCGCGCCGGCTGCGCAGCCACGATACGCTCGGCGGCAAGCTCTCTTATCTGGCCTGGAAGG
Organism: Bradyrhizobium sp. 930_D9_N1_4; assembly: GCF_052076015.1. Lineage (NCBI taxonomy): Bacteria > Pseudomonadati > Pseudomonadota > Alphaproteobacteria > Hyphomicrobiales > Nitrobacteraceae > Bradyrhizobium > Bradyrhizobium sp. 930_D9_N1_4. The sequence continues at coordinate 472,864 of NZ_CP197236.1, read as the reverse complement.
GACGTGACGCTGTGCAGGATGGCGCGGCGGCGTTTCGCAAATTGATCGGGCAGACCTGATACCGCATCGCGCGACTAATCCGCGCGCGGCATGCACAGGAAGCGATCCAGAAATCGCCCTGAGAGCACGGTCCAGAACCACCAGTACAATATTCGCCGCGTCGTCATTGCTGTAATCCTCGACAGCCCACCACCGGCTGTGCGGAGCAATAGCGCAGGCGCAGCAATCCACATGTGATGTGTTTCACATTCGACCCGCTGCGACGGGGCCTCGTTGTCGCAGAACCGTCACGCTAGTGCGGCGAAACTTGCCCGCATCGCGCGAAAACGAGTTCTTCCGCCGCCTCTTCCGCTCCTGTCCTTCGATGCAGCCGAGAGTGCATCGGCAAGGAGCGTGCGATGAGATCGAACGGACGGACCTTGACGATGGCAGCGCGGCTTGCGAGCGCACTGGCCCGGCCTCCCGCTTGCGCGAAATCAATCGAAGACACCGCCGGGGGCTCCTGCCGCACCGAGTTCGATCCAACCTGCGATGACAAGGCGGTCGGCATGGCCCAGCACGCCAACGCCACCCCAATTGAGGCGTCCATTATTCAATTCGACGCCGCGCGCGCGGCCGCGTCCAATTACAGGACACGGGCGCGCGCGCCGCCAAATCATGCGCCGTGAGAATCCCGCGTGATTGTCGCATGCGCGTGCGCAACGGGCGGGCAAACGTAAAAACTTCTCGAAGGAGATCCGGACAATTTGAGACATGATGCGGGCTTTAACGTTACCCAGATAATTCAACAATCGGCTGAAGCCCTCCATATTTGAAACTGCTCACGTCGCTAACACCGGTCGCGGAACGGGAGTGGTTTGCGATGAACGACGAAATTTTTGAGCTCGCCGGACGAAGGTCAAGAACCTTCGGACGGCGAAAGGTAACGCCGCGTGCATGCATCGCGGACAGCAAGCGCCATCTGCGCGCTTTCCTTGCGGAGGTGCTGGAAGATCTCGGCTTCGTCACCAGCGAATGCGCCAACGCCGATGAACTGCAAGCCGTGCTGACGAGCGAGTTGCCGGACCTGATCCTGCTCGGCATCGCGGCCGACGGCATCGAGCCCGGGCAGTTTCTGGAGACGCTGGTGCGCGAAGCCTTCGACGGCAAGGTTTTGGCGGTCGGCGCCCGCGAATCGATCATCGTCAAGGCCGTGCAGCAGGTCGGCGAGGAATATGGCCTTGCCATGCTGCCGCCGTTGACGACGCCCTTCGCTGCGGAGACGCTGCGCGAGCGTGTCACGATGCTGCTGCCGGAGGAGCCGGCGCCAAGCCCGGCAGTGTATGTCGGCGAGGCCCTGCATGCCGGCTGGCTCGAGCTCTGGTACCAGCCGAAGATCGACGCGCGCACATTGGTCCGCTGCGGCGCCGAGGCGCTGGTGCGGATGCGGCATCCAACCTGGGGCGTGGTGCCGCCGGCCTATTTCATCCCCGAAGAGCACGATCCGCATCTGCGCGACCTGTCGGAGTTCGTGATCGAGCGCGCGGTGCAGGACTGGCACTATCTGCTGGAGCAGCACAGCCAGGTCGATCTCTCGATCAATCTGCCGGCGTCATACCTGAAAGAGCCGCAGGCCGTGCGCGATCTCTGCCGCCGCATGCCGACGCACCCGGCCTTCGGCGGGCTGACGATCGAGATCGCCAGCGAGGAAGCGCTCCGCGATCTCGCATTCCTCACCGAGATCGCGCGCGAGATGCGCCTGCACAATATCGGCCTGTCGATTGACAATCTCGGCGCCAACTGGCCGGAGCTGATGGACCTGGAGAAGATTCCCTTCATCAAGCTGAAAGCCGACCGGCACTTCGTCACCGGCAGCGGCAATGATCGCCTCAAGCGCACCGTGTGCCGCCACATCGTCGAGCTTTCGCATGGCTATGGCGTGCGCGCCGTGGCCGAGGGCGTCGAGAGCCGCGCCGACCTCGTCGCCGCGAACGAACTCGGCTTCGACCTCGTGCAGGGCTTTCTGTTCGGCAAGCCGATGCCGCTGAAGAAATTCGCAAGAAACACGCTGACGCGAACGGTGATGGGAGGAGGGTGAGGCGGTCGCCTCACCTCCACTGCCACGCCAAAACCGCCAAGCCATGACCGCCAAGCCAAGGCGGCGCAGGCGGGCTGAGCTCCGTCGCGGCGATCACCTCTCAAGGAGCGATCATTCTCCTAGCGGCAAACCCAGACGCCATTGACCAGCACGCGGGCGCACGTTGGCGCCACGACGGCGGCCCCTACGGCCGCTGCACCGACGGCCGCGCCACCGACGACGGCACGGCGCGTCGTTCGACGCGCAACGCCAGCGACACTCGCTGGAGTCGCTGGCCGCCCTACGCGGGCTTCTGCGCTCTGAATCGAGAGTGAAAGACCATTCTCTTCCGACCATTGCACCGAGCCCATAGCTGCGCAGATGACAACGGCGCCGGCTAACCACACATGAGTTCCGTGTCGCATGAGGACCTCCTTGGCTTGAGTTTTCGACAAAGCCATTGACGATGGACACTCCGGTTGACGATGAGCGGATTCCGTCAGTCGAGCGAGGATACCGATCACCGGCTCACCACGAAACGTGGACGGGATACCGGCTATGTGATCCAAGAGGATAGGGCCAGCCGGAACGGACGTTGATCTAAATCAACGTTGCGGGCGCGATGGACCGTCTCAGGCATACCGCCGCGCGAAGAAGACGCAGACGACCACGAGCGCGGTCGCGGCGATCATGCTCCATGCGACGGGCTCGTGCAGCAGGAAACCCGCGAGCGCGAGTCCGAAGAACGGCTGGAGCTGCTGCAACTGGCCGACACGCGCGATGCCGCCGATCGCAAGGCCGCGGTACCAGAAGATGAAGCCGACGAACATGCTGAAGATCGAGACATAAGCGAGCCCGATCCAGGCGGGCACGCTGATGCCGCTCCATGTCGGTGGCCACGTCAGAATTGCGACCGGCACCATCAGCGGCAGCGCGAGCAGCAGCGCCCAGGAGATCACCTGCCAGCCGCCGAGCCGGCGCGACAGCGCGGCGCCTTCGGCATAGCCGAGCCCGCACAGCACGATCGCCGCGACCATCGGGAGATCGCCGGTGAGCGAGGCCGAGCCGTCGTTAGAGAGGGCAAAGCCCCCGACCGTTGCGCTGCCGAGCACCGCGAACAGCCAGAACAGCGGCTGCGGCCGCTCGCCGCCGCGCAGCACGGCAAAGATCGCAGTCGACAACGGCAGCAAGCCGATGAAGACGATCGAGTGCGCGGAGGTGATGTGCTGGAGCGCGAGCGCGGTCAGCAGGGGGAAGCCGACCACGACGCCGATGGAGACGATAGTGAGCGAGACGAGATCCTTCCGCTGCGGCCATGCCTGACGCAGCAGGCCGAGCACGGCCACACCGATCAGCGCCGCGATGACCGCGCGTGCCGATGTCAGGAACAGCGCGGAGAAGCCGCCGACCGCCACGCGCGTCGCCGGCAGCGAGCCGCTGAAGATGATGACGCCGAGGAGCCCGTTGCCCCAGCCGCTGCCCGCAGGTTGCATGTCCGTCTCGCTTTTCTCACGCCCCGATCCTCCGCCTTCTGCGGTGGCGAGACCAGTGACAATCCAGTACAATCCCGCAAAACTGTATGGGTATGGAAGGTCATACACCTTGGACATCGAAGCGCAATCGAAGGGCCGCGGCGGAACGCGGACCCTTGATGTGATGAGCGCGATCCGCGCCAAGGTCGCGGGCCGCGCGCTGGGCGCCGGCGACCGCCTGCCGTCGATCCGCAGCCTCGCGACGACGATGGGCGTTTCGCCCTCCACCGTCGTCGAGGCCTATGACCGGCTCGCCGCCGAAGGCCTGATCCGCGCCCGCCGCGGCTCGGGCTATTATGTCGCGCCGACCGTCATGCCGCCGCTGGCGTTGACCGAGGTCGAGCCGCGCCGTGATCGCGCGGTCGATCCGTTCTGGGTCTCCAGGCAATCGCTCGATGCGGACGATGCCGTGCCGAAGCCCGGCTGCGGCTGGCTGCCGCCGGAATGGATGCCGGAGGCGGCCTTGCGTCGTGCCACCCGCGCGCTCGCCCGCACCGACGCGAGCGTGCTGACCAATTACGGCTCGACGTCCGGCTCCCCTGCCCTGCGCCGGCTGCTGCTGACGCGCCTTGCCGAAGACGGGATCGAGGCCTCGATCAACCAACTGATGCTGACAGGCTCGGGCACGCAGGCAACGGACCTCGTCTGCCGCTTCCTGCTTCGCCCCGGTGACACCGTCTTGGTCGACGATCCCTGCTACTTCAATTTTCGCGCATTGCTCCGCGCGCACCAGGCGAGGATCGTCAGCGTGCCCTATACGCCGTCGGGCCCGGACGTTGCGCGCTTCGAGCAAATCCTCGCCAGCGAACGGCCGAGGCTCTACATCACCAATTCAGCGCTGCACAACCCGACCGGCGCGACGATCTCGCTTCAGACCGCGCATCGGCTGCTGACCGCGGCCGCAGCCCGCGACCTCACCATCATCGAGGACGACATCTTCGGCGACTTCGAACCGGAGCGCTCGCCACGCCTGGCCGCGCTGGATGGATTGAACCGCGTGATCCGCATCGGCAGCTTCTCCAAGACGCTGTCGGCCTCGGTGCGCTGCGGCTACATCGCAGGGCGAGCCGACTGGATCGAGCATCTCGTCGATCTCCAGGTCGCGACAAGCTTCGGCGGCCCGAGCCCGGTCGCGACCGGGATCATCGCAAAGGTGCTGGCCGGCGGCAGCTACCGCAAGCACATGGACGAGCTCCGGCAAAAGCTCACGCGCACAAGGCGCGACGTCGCGCGAAAACTCGGGGCTCTGGGCATCGAGCCCTGGTTGATGCCGCGCGGCGGCTTCTTCCTCTGGTGCCGCCTCGCCGACGGGCAGGATGCCACGGCGGTCGCGCGCGCCGCCCTCGAAGAGGATGTCGTGCTGGCGCCGGGCAACGTGTTCAGCGTGTCGCAGACGGCCTCACACTTCATGCGCTTCAACGTCGCGCATATGAGCGATCCGCGGGTGTGGGACGTGCTGCGGCGGGCGTTGAAGACGGGCCTCACGCAGGTCAACGCGGCACGAGAATCGGTACGGCACCGCTCACAGAGTGACGTTGATTGATGTTGGTCAACACGAGAACGAGGTGCGGCGCCTCGAAGCTGATGCGAACGCCGCCGAAATCCATGAATTTCGGCAGCGGCGCGATACGTGAAACGCCGCCGGCGCCGATGACATGGAGTCCATCGGTGCCGACGGCCCACAGTTCGTCATCCTGGCGCGTCAATCCGAAGAACGCGACTTTATCGTAGCGTTCGCTAGTCCCGCTCCGGGAAGCAGCACGATCGTTTCGAACCGATCGCTCATATAGCAACTCGATCTTGTCGCCACAGATTTCAACCAGGCGCCCAACCGGGGAAAAATGAAGAAGGCCGACCGCAGCGATGATGCAGTCAGGTTTCCAGGGAACGGCGGCAATTCCATTGACCGGATCGCATTCGGTATTGAGCGGACCACCGCAGAGTTCGCCGGTCGCGTTTCGCTCGACGACGGTGATTGCACCGCTCCGGCGATCGATCCGTCGTAGACCGCCGCCCCACTCGCCCTTGTTGAAGCCGACGAAAACCTGATCTGGCGTCCCGTAGATGGAGGTAACCCGCCCCTGGTTCAGCCGGCCTGAGAGAGCGACTGCATGTTGCGCCTGGCCGGTGAACCCAACAAGCCTGCGCGCAGTGAGTAGTGTGACTTTGGCATTGGCACAATCGACGGTGAGCAGGCTATCGCCCTCCGACGGGACCGTGGCCATGATCGTCCATGCGCTGCCGGCGCGTTGACGAAGCGTCCATGCCGAGCCGTCATTGCTGAGCGTGACTATCATCGGACGCCCGTCAAGGACGCAAAGGCCGCCCGCCTTTTCGGGAAGATCCTCTACGATCCGCTCCGCCTGCCCTTCGGTCACCGATGAGACAATGCCGGCATCGGACAAAAGCCAAACGCGTCCCTGCGCAAACAAGGCGCGCGTCAGAAATGCCTCTTGCCTCGGACGCTCCGGTTCGAGCGCAACAGCGCGAGGCGGCATCAGAGCCACCGATCCAAGCAAGAACCATCGCGCCAGGACCCGGCCGAGCGGGACCACCATCGGGACGAACTCCTAGTACAACGGCTCCTCATAGACCGGTTCGCCGTCGAGCAGCAGCCGCTTGATGGCGGCGCGGCCCGAGGGCAGCACGGCGGCGACGATGCGCACCTTCTGCTGGTTGCGGGCGTGCTCGAGCTTCCTGCCCTCGCCTTCCGGCACGAAATAGCTTTCGAGGCCGTATTTGATCGTGAGCTTGTCGCAGAAGGTCTGGCCGGAACCGCAGGAATAGCTGACGCGGCCGCGGATCAGGATTTCGGGCGCTGTGACCGCGACAGGCTCGACGGATACCGAGACGGCTTCGTAAAGCCCGCTGGCATTGGGCGCGAGCTTCACGAACACGACGGGCTTGCGCTCGGCGGCCGGTTGGCCTGCCAGCGCGCCTGCGGCCACTTGCGAAATGTCGTAGCGGAGCACGACATAATCGCCGCGCAGGAGATCGCGGGGATCGACCGGCTGCGTCTGCAAGGTCACCTCGCGCCCTTCGCGCAGGATCTGCATGCGATCGGCGACCATCAGGACCAGCAGCACGCATTGAAGCAGGACGGCGACGCCGAACAGCACGGCTTTCGGAATGCGTTGCCAGAATGTCGTAATGGATCCGATCATCGCCCGGCCCTCGGCAGCGCACGATTGAGCGCGGTTGCAAAGACGACGGCGATGAGGCCGGCCGCCGCGAGGAAGGCCGAGCGCCGCAGCAGCGAGCCCTTCACCGCCCAGGTGATCCCTGCGATGACACCGGCGATGCCAAGCCAGCCGGCAATGATGCGCGGACGGACATCGTCGAGCATGCCGGAGACGACGAGGCACAGCATGGCGCTGAGCAGCGCGGCATAGGCGAACCACGGCTCCTCTGCCGTGGACACCGGCCAGATCGGGGCCGCGACCAGCACGAGGCCGATCGAGCATGCCGCGAGGATTTCGCCCGCACGCCTGGTGATCGCGGCGGACGCGAGCGCGAGGATCACGCCCGCGGCCCCGCACAGGACCGCCCACAGCGGCTGTGCCGACACCGTGCTGGTGCGGAAGCGGATGATGTCGTCGACCGTCGTCACCTCCAGGAACGCGACGATGGCGAGCGAAAGCGCTCCATAGATCGACAGGACGCTCCCGAGCAGAACCGCCCGCGGCGAGCGCGTTGCGGCGATCGCGAGCCCGGCGCCGAACAGCAGCGCCGCACCGTTCGCGAGCACGAAGGATGGCTGGGCGCCATCGAGTTCGAAGCGGAGCGAGGTCGCGATCCACCACGGCAGCACCGCGACCGCGACGAGATGCGCCGCGATGCGGGAATTCCACGCGAGCGCGAGCGCGGCCGCGATCAGCCACACCGCCACGAACGGAAGATGCAGATGGTCAGGCGCATCATAGCTACGCATGCAGGTCCAGATGCAGGCGGCGACGAGACCGATCGCGAGCGCGCCGCGCGAGCCGGTCAGCAGCGCTGCGGCAAACGCCCCGATCGACCACAGCAGCATGCCGCCGGCGAAGTCGTCGCCCAGATGATACATCTGGCCGACCAGCGCGATGCCCGCGCCGAAGATGATCGCACCGATGCTGGCGCAGAGATCGGCAAGAACCGCGCGGCCGGACGTTGCGAACCACGCGCCCAAGCCGCCGGCGACGATCATGCCGGCCAACAGGATCGCGAACCGCAGCAGTCGCGCGATCTCGGTCCAGTGCGCCGCGACGAAGGCGAGGAACGCAGCCGCGATCAACAGGCCGCCGACGATGCCGACGACCACGGCGATGTTGATGCCCGGCGAGACCGGCGGCAGCACATTACGGATGGAGGCGGCAGCCATCGGCGCGATCACGCCATCGGCTTCCCATTGGGTGAGGTCAGCTTCGAGGCGCTGGCGGTAGGTCTTGTCGAACATTGTGGTGGATCACGTGGCTCTCAGGCCGGGGGCGGGACCTTGCTAAGTCGGATCGCAGCGGGTGCAGGTTCAACCTGCCGCCGCTCTGCGAGGGCCTTTCACGACCGGACAACAAGAAAATATCGAAAACAACCCCATGCACAGTAGACGGCAGCTGTTAGATCAATGACTTACGTGGATGCAACGCGCACGGAGCGACCGACGCGGCTGCCTAGCTTCCAGACGCCCTTCGCGGTCCGCTAAAAGCCGCGATCGTAGGCTCGGCGAGCTTCGGATGACGTCGCTCGTCGTTTGACTCGTCGGGCAAAACAGGGGCATAATGCCAAAATTCCGAAATACCTGTTCGCCGCCTGATCAGTCATTCTGTATTGCCACCAGTCGCGTCCAGATCAGCCAAATATTCGGAAACCGGTGTCACTCCCGTAAGCAGCAGGTGTTCACGCGCCCGAGTGCACGCGACGTAGAGAAGGCGCCTTTCGGTTTCATAGATGTCGTCGAGTTCTGCCTCGTCCGCGGCATCAGCGATGCGCTCGTCGAGCGGCAGGACGCCTTCGTCGCACGCCATTACGGCTACGGCGCGAAACTCCAAACCCTTGGCCAGGCTCATTTGAGCAGTCACGATTTCGACTGCACTCGGCAACCCTTCGATAGCAGTCCGCGCGCGCACGACGAGTTCTGGGGTCCGGACAAACAAGCCGATTTCATGGGCTGCGATTCCGTCGCCTAGCTGTGGAATCTCAGGAGGTCGTCCATCGGTAGGCCGAGGCGGCTGATGGGTGGTTTGGCTTGCAGACTGCCGTGCGGGCGATGCCAGTTGTAGTGATGAAGCCAGATTGGCAGGTTTTTGGCGCGCTGATCTGAGGTGTCGTAGGCCCGAGCATAAGCCCACTCACGGAGCACTGTCTGGATGAAGCGCTCGGCCTTGCCGTTTGTTTGCGGTCTGTAGGGCCTGGTGAAGATGTGCTTGAGGCCGAGCTTGCTGCACGCTCTGGCAAAGGCCTTGGCGCGGTAGCAGGAGCCGTTGTCGGTCATGATGCCGGTGACCTTCATGCCGAGGCTGCGGTAGTAGGTGACGGCCTCCTTGAGGAAGGCGATGGCGCTCTCCTTTTTTTGATCTTGCCGGATCTGGGAGAAGGCCAGGCGCGATGCATCGTCGATGGCAACGTGGACGAACTCGTGGCCGGCGCCACGGCTTTCGCCCATCTGGCGATCGTGTGTGATGCGGTGGCCTGGTCTGACGAACCTGCCGAGCTTCTTGATGTCGATATGGATGAGTTCGCCGGGCTGCTCGCGTTCGTACCTGCGCACCGGTTCGGCGGGCTCCAGATCGCGTATCCGGCTTAATCCCAAGTGACGAAGGATGCGGCTGACAGTGGCCGGCGACACCTTAACCTCGGCTGCGATCTGCTTGCCGGTGTGGCGCTGCCGGCGCAACGTCTCGACGGCGGCGCGCGTGGCTGGCGGGGTTTGGCTTGGCGATGAAAGAGGCCTCGAGGAGCGATCCCGCAACCCTTCGACACCCTCCGCGCGGAACCGCTTGACCCATTTGGCAACGGTCTTCGCTGTCGTGTTGAACTGGTGGGCCGCGTCGGCTGGGCTCAGCCCGCCCTCGACGACGCTGCGCACCATCGCCTCTCGACCTTTGGGCGTCAAAGGCGCATTCTTGTGGACGTTCATCTGGTCTTTCCTTGGAATACTGAAGCTTCGCAACCTCAGCTTCCTCGGTTCAGACCAGATGGACAACCTCCTGAGAGACCAAACCTAGCCAGCCTTCGATCGCCTGTCGGATCGCTTCTGCCTCTGCTGCGATGGTGGCGAAGGATTTGACCTCGGGCGGGGGACCATCGAACACCGAAATGATTCCACGGCGCTCATCGTCCAGGCCGTCGCTATCGCGCAGGACCGTAGGCAAGAGGCGATCGGCAGCGCGACGAATCTGTTGCGAGGTGCGGTAGCAGACCTTGAGGGTGTGCGATCGGCCTCGCACATCGACACCAAGGCTCGCCCAAGAAAAAGGATGCTGGAAGATGCGCTGACCGATATCGCCGGACAAGAACAGGCCGTTCGGTCCTGTCGGCGCCAGCGCTGCGAAAAACCGCAACTCTGCAGGGGCCAGGTCCTGAGCCTCGTCAATAACAACATGTTCGAACGGCTTTGACGCGCGGCCTTCAAGAGCTCTCGCCAAATCGGTAAAAACATTTGCCCAAGTCGTATAGCGCTCAGTCGCCAGCGCCTCGCGGACCGCCGCGAAGACGGGCCACAGGCGGGCGCGCTGATTAGGGCCAAGCCTGCTCTTGCGGCCTATTCGTTCGACGGTCGAATAGGCATCCAGCGATGCCAGCCCCCAGGCGTCGACGACGTTGGTCCACTCGGACAGCAGGAAGCGCTCTGAAAAGCCCTTGAGAGAGGTCGCGGCAGAGGCGGCGCGCAGCCGCTCGCGCAGGATGGCGTCGGATGCAATGCGAGGGCGGACGCCGTGCTCAAGCTGATACATCTGCTCGGCGATCCCGCGAAACGACGACGTCGTGATCCGGGGCACGACGCCGCCTGTCTCAGGCGCGAGGACCAGGAGTTTTTTCGCCAAGGCATCGGCCAAAGGCTGCGAAAAGCTCGCCAAGAGTATTTTTGCGGCTGGGTTTTCGCGGGCGAGGCGCACCGCGCGATGGATTGCGACGATAGTCTTGCCGGTGCCCGCCGATCCCGCCACGCGGGCCGGCCCCGCGAAGGAGCGCTCGACCAGCGAACGTTGCGACGGATGGAGGAAGACGCCCCATTTCTCCCACGGAAAGGCAAGCGCCAGTTCCAGCTCGTCCTGATCCGCGATCAGCCGAACGCGGCGCAGCGCATCGGGATGCCTGAAGGGATCAGCCGTCGGCGGAGCCGGCGGCGCCAGCTTTCCAGTCGCAGCGAATTCGAGCAAGGCCTCGGAGGCCTCGGCGGGAAGATGGGCCGCCAGCGTGAAGAAACCGTCTTCATCGGCCGCGCGGACATCGGCCAGCCAATCAACGGGCACACCGACCGAGAGAAGCGCATTGTCGTCCAATGACGAAAACAACGCGGGCTTGATCGCGTCGTTCTTGGCCGGCTCGGGAAACACAAAATCGAACGTCGCCGGCGGCGCGACCTCCGCCACCTGCTCGCGAACTTCAACGATCTGGATCGCGCCGGTCCGGGGATGCGCCTCGATCCGCCGGCGCTCCGCCCAAGCATAGGCGGCGTCGTGGTGGTCGACGTAAGCGACGAGCAAGCTTTCGCTCGTTTTATGGACGATCAGCCGGATATCGCGATTGACCCGCGCCGACCAGAAATTCGGGTCCTTGCTCTTGTCGATCCGATGCAGCTGGAGACCATTGCCGGTGCGGTCCATTTGCAGGTCGAAGACGCTCGCTTTTACCGCCTTCTGATCGATACCGGAAAGCCGATTGAACGACGCGGTGAAGGTGTCGGCAATGAGGAAGTCCACCGATAATCGCGACACTTGGATCTTTCAGAATTTCTCAAACAAGGACCTTGTATGAGACAGCGGACGCCGCAAGGCGACCGTCGTCGATCTCTCCAGCGGGGTTTACAATGTTCCTGACTGAAGCCGATTTAAGGGCATTCGACACGCACGCGATCCTATACTTTTGGGACAGCCTTCGTGCCTGTCTGAGTTCGTTTTCTGTCAAATAGAAACTCTTTAAGACGCCTGATGATGACTTAACTTCAATAAACTCGGAATCACCAGTATTTTTGAAACTCTTAATGTCATATCCTACGTACGGTTGCCTTTGGCTTACCCAATCAACATTTTTAGCTAGATCAGATCTTCCAGCCGCCCTCAGTCTTGCCCGCTCCTGCTCCAGTACAAATGCTTCACCGACCCGGCCAATTTCCATCTTCTTTAGAGCTAGCTCAACCTGCTGTTGATAGCTCAACTTTTGCTTCGATCCAAAAGCCGCAAGTTCTTCTATCGCATCGGAAAGCGAGTCGTCGACGTGGACCAAGGGTGTCTGTCTCAGACCGCTTCCGTGCAGCAAAGAAAATTCGGCCAAATAATTGCCAACAAAGCGGGGCTTAAAATAGACTTGGTATTCTTTCAAAAATAGAGTTTGCCGGTCATTTGGAAATAGAAAAAAATCCATTGATCTCAGGCGATCAAGTGCGGGCAAATAAACAAAAGTAGATGCATTGTGACTTGATCCGCCAAACTGCAAGCGGCGTGGATCTAACCCTATCATATTTCGCCCTTGCCGATCGATTCCTATCACAAGATCTGAAAACCCCGGGAGGGCCACTAGATTCCCCCCTGCGTATGTCGACGTGATCTCGATACGTCGTTCGAGAGCGTTACTTCTCCCGCTTCCTCCGACAGCAAACAACAGTATCCTGTACCGGTAGGTTGTGTTGTCCTTTTCGAAGGTTATGGTGAGCCTACTTCCTGTGAGTCTTTGCACCTCATAATTATTCAAACCTGATGATGCGACAGACTCGATGAAGAAGTCAGAATAGTTAGCATTGCTAAGTGGACCGAGTGCCATCGGACGCCCCCTCCTAAACCCCGAACACCTTCATAACCTCGTCGCCGAAATGATTGATCACCTTTACCGCAATGCGGCGGCCAGCTGGCCGCGCAAACGGGCGCGAGGTGTCGGAATAGAGCGTCGCCCAGGCGTCCTCGTCGATCTCGGCCTGCAGCGCTACCTTCAGGCTCTTGTATGGATCATTGGCGCCCAGGAAATAGGCGTGGCGAACGAAGAAGCTTTCTTCGTTGTAGTCGGTGTCAATGAACCACGCGGCGATGCCCTTGGTGTCGTTGGAGCGGATATCACCGGTGTTGGGATCGAACACGTCGACGCCGTTCACCTTCACCCGAATCTCGGGTCCGCCGTCGTCCAAGATTACCACGTCCGGCTCGCCGAACACGACGAACATGTTGCCGCGCCCGGTATTCTTTAGTTCCTCCGACATGTGCATGTCGGGATTAATACGCGCCTTCAGAATCTTGAGGCTACCCAGACTGTCAAGCTCGGAGGAATGGGCATCGAAATTGAAGGCGCAGGCGATTAGCACGTCGAAGCGCGCATCGACCGCCTCGCGCGCGCCTGCGACGATGTCTTGCCGCCCTACAGTCCCATATTCGGGACCGATCAGGATCGCGGCGCGACGCTCGGGACCATCCTCGCCTTCGATGAAGGTGCCGCTGGCGCCGATGAAATTACCCGGCCACGGTGTCAGGCTCTCGAACGTGATGCGGTCGCCCTTGTCCTGCTGCTTGACGCCTTCGGATTTGAGGTAGTCCATCACGATGGCCGCAAAATCGTGCCCCGCGAGGTCCGCATCGGCGACGGAACGCTTGCCCTCAGCGGCGTCGAGCAGGTCAATCAGTTCCTCCTCGCTCGCGGGCAACACGCGATGAGGCGACAGGCTCTCCACCGTGAAGGGTCCTGCGACGCGGACTCGGGCATTGTCGATGTAAGGCTTATCATAAAGGTATTCGACATCGGCACGAGCGGCGATGCTGGCGTCGATCTCGCGCTGGCGGGCAGTCCACGCTTCCCACCACTTAGCGTGCGGTTCGGCAGCGGCGGCGGAAGTTTTGGCGGGCAGTTCACGCGGGATCTGCCAATCCTCCCAATTGTTCTTGGTCGCTTTGTTGATCGCGGCGCGCAGCGGCTCAAGCACCCTTTGCCATTTGTCCGATATGTCGTCGATCAAAGGATTGTTTGCGATCGATTTCAGTGTGACGTGCGGCACGCGCTCGTAGACGAATCCCTGACGAATATCGTTTTGGACGGACGCGTCAGGCAGCGCACGCTGCTGGAGATCGGCCTCCCTTGCGCGGCCCTCGCGGCTATCGGCAAGCAGATACCAAGGATAGCGCGCCGCCATCAGGCGCGTTCGCGCCAGCGCCAACGCGACGCGGCTAGTGTCGACGGTGATCCAACGCCTGCCCCATTGCTCGGCGACATAAGCCGTCGTGCCAGAACCGCAGGTGGGATCTAGAACCAGATCGCCGGGGTCGCTCGCCATTAGAATACAGCGTTGCACGAGATCCGTATTGGTCTGGACGACGTAGACCGGCGCATTCTGTCCCAGAAAGCCATCCCACAGATTGCCAATAGCCGTTAGGCTGCTTTCATGTAAATATCTCAAATGTCTGAGAGAATTCCCAATAGCTATTATTCGACCCGACCTAAGCGCGCGCTCTAGCTGAGGCTTGGGGGTGCCCCACCATCGTGTTCCCGAATTGAACTTTCTGCCTAAGTATTCCAACTCATACTTGGCGCCTGGGCCAGGTTTTGTGAGAGAAACGTCCTGTCCAAAGAATGACGATTCCGGTAGCGGAGCGCCATCTCTCTCAGCCTCGCTGCGGCGCCGGCGTTCTCCCGATGGTAAGACAATCCACGTAAAATTAGGGTCGTTGCCGTCATTCTTCAGCGTGAAAAGCTGTCGGTATTTTACGGCCCCAGCACTATGTGCGTACCATATGATGTAGTCTAACCTGGCTGGCATTCTGCCACTTGCCGAGAGGCCCGCGGCACCCTTCGTAATCGCAATGAGCGACAAGAAGTTCTCCGCTCCAAATACTTCATCCATGACCGCTCGTACACGGTGTACATTTTCGTCCCCAATCTGTACGAAAATCGAGCCGCTCTCAGTAAGCAGATCGCGCATGACCATCATGCGATCGCGCAGATAGGTGAGGTAGCTGTGAATCCCGTCCTTCCAGGTGTCACGGAACGCCTTGACCTGTTCGGGCTCGCGACTGATGTCAATTTGCTTGCCGTCCTTGACATCGCGCGACTGGGTTGAGACCTGCCAGTTCGAGTTGAATCTGATACCGTAAGGCGGATCAAAGTATATGCACTGCACCTTGCCGCGCAGGCTTTCGCGCTCAGCGAGGCTCGCCATCACCTGCAATGAATCGCCGAGAATCATGCGGTTAGACCAATGCTGGTCGTGCTGATAGAATTCAGCGCGCTGGTCCGGCTCGATGCCATTGAAGTCGGCGAACAGATCTGGCGCGGCACTCTCCGCCTCGCGTTTCTCGGCCGTACGGCGCTTCAGATCGTCGATGATCGCCTTGGGGTGAATCTTCTCCTGAATGTAGAGCGGCGGCACGTTGACGACGAGGTCGGACCAGTCCTGCCTGTCCTTGCCGCGCCAGACCAGTTGCGCGTCCGACAGCGTCAGCGTACCGGTCTCGGCCAGCTCCTTCATCTGTTCCGGCGTGATGGTGATCTTCGCCCCGTTCCAGATCAGTTCGGGTGCGCGTGGCTCCTCCGCGGTGCGCGTCTTGCCTTCCGCCAGCGGTCGGGCGCGCGGATAATGCTTGGGCGGCATCGGCGAAGCATCCTCATCGCGGCGGAAAAAACTTTCCATCTCCGCCGTCGGAATATTGCGCCGGCTCGCGGCGTCATGCTTCAGCGCGTCGACCTGCTTGGATGATTTGTTGGGCGATTTCGGCGAACGGGCCATCAGGCTAGAACCTTTTTCAACAGTCGGTCGACCAGTGTGGCGAAATCCTCATCCATCGCCGCCCAGTCGCGAAATTCGGCGAACGCCCAGCGTCCAAAGCCACCGAGCGCATTGACGCCCGGCACCCACAGATCGCGAGTCGTCTGCGCTTTGGCCTTGTCGCTCTCGTCCCTGACGCCCTTGACTTCGAGGATCAGGTTCAGCGGTTCGTCTTCGCCGATATCGAGCCGGACGAGGAAATCGGGAACGTAGTGACGCATCACGCCTGCGTCGAGGTAGGGGATGTCGAAGCCCATCGCCTGGTTCTTGGCGTACGCGAGCACGCGGGGATTGTTTTCCAGAGTCAGCGCGAGTTGCTCTTCCCAGCTTGAGTCGAGGACGACATGGCTGATTTGGCACTTCGGCGGCTGTGCACCCGTCTTCCAGACCGGCTTCGAGGTGATGAAATTGACGAAGCGGGTCGACCCCTTGGGATTGTAGGGATCGAGCACCGCCAGGAGTCGGCCCTCGCTGCCACGCGTCAGCGCGATGTTGATCTTTTCCGCGGCACGGGCGAGCTGGTCCTGATACAGGATCGCCCCGATCGGCACGCCTCGCGTGACGAGATAACCCTCGTCGAGCCATCGTCGCGCGATCCGCTGTATCTGGGGAAAGAGGTGCTGTTTAGGAAAGCCCTCGTCGTCGAGGAATTGGCTGTAGAGGAGGTGCTTGGCCAGATTGAAACTGATCTCCGAGGGTCGCAATCGCTCCAGCACCTGCGGCGTGATCGTGACCCCCGCGCCGACGATGCCCTCCATCACCACGGAGGTCGGGCCGATGTCGAGTGGCGTGATCTCAAGACGGCTGTCGGCGGTGAACTTGGCTTCCAGCTTGTCCGACGGCAGGTCACGGCGATAACCGCTCACTCGGGGGAAAACGATTTCGAGCTCGCTCCTCTCCTTGATCGCATGGACTCGTGTGACAGGCTTCGGCGCGGTCGGGGTTGTCTTTTGCGGGGACGAGGCGAAGTCGAAGGGGATGCCCATGATGTCGGCATATTCGACGTCAAACAGTCCGGTCTTTGGATTGAGGTCGTAGGACTGGCGGCGCAGACCGCGGCCGATGACCTGTTCGCACAACAGCTGGGTGCCGAAGGCGCGAACGCCGAGAATGTGGGTCACGGTATTGGTGTCCCATCCTTCGGTCAGCATCGACACCGATACGACGCAGCGAATCTGTTCGCCAAGCCGGCCAACGCGGCCGACGGTGTTCATGACCTCGCGCAGCAGCTCGCTTTCGCTCTCTTCGCCCTGCGAGCCCGCGCCCTCGCGATTCCTGCGCTCGCGCCTGAACAGTTCAATCTCCGGGCCCGCAGCGTCGCGAAAACCCTTGTCCAGGGCATCACCGGATTCGATCTGGCGCGAGTCGATCAGGAGCGTGCGCGGACGGGCAAAGCGGCCGCCTTGATCATCGTAATTTCGAAACAGCTTCAGATGACCGGGCTGGAATCCCGCGCGTTCGCCCGCGTCAGTGTCGCCGCGCTCGAAACCGGCGATCCATTCGAACACCAGCTTGGAGATCGCAGTATTCTGGCACACGACGATGAAGACCGGCGGCACGCCGATGCCGGCGCGTTCCCAGCGGTCAAACTCGCCTTCGTAATGGCTGTAGAGCGCATTCAGCGCTGTTTGCAGCATGTTGGGCAGATGGAGGGAGCTCAACTTGCTGGCGCCTGCGGCCGTCTTCGGCAGGCTTTTGCCAATGTGCTTCCACAGATCGCGATAGACGACCGTATCGGTCTGCACCAGGTTGTCGGTAACCGGCACGCGCGGCAGCTTGACGATGCCGCTCTCGATGGCGTCCATCAGGCTGAAATCGGACACGACCCAGGGGAAAAGATAGCCTTCGGGATAACCCGAGCCGCGCAGGAAGAAGGGCGTGGCGGACAGGTCATAGACCGCCCGCACGCCCTTCGACAATTTCCGGCCCAGCGCCTCGATGCCGTTGATCCAGAGTCGCGCGGCTTCCTCGTTCTCGGCAGCCTCCTTCTTGTCGTCACCGGTCAAAGTGCCTTCGGCATCGTCGCCCACCTTGTGCCGGTAGCAATGATGCGCCTCGTCGTTGATGACGTTGACGCGATCGTAGTTCAGCAGCTTGCCGCACGCCCTAGCGAGCATCTCCGCATCGGTTTCGGTGGTCTTGATCGGTTCGGGCGCGTTGCCCTGGAGGAAGCTGCGCGCGACCTTTGGCAACGACAAGGTCTCGCGATGCTGAAATGCGTGATAGTTGGTGATCACGATCTCGGCGCGGCGGACTTCCGGCAGCATCTCCGGCGGCACGATCTCGCGGGTCTCGTAATAATTGTCCCGCTCGCTCGGCAACAGCACGCGCAAACGATCGCGAATGGTAATGCCAGGGACGATGATCAAGAAGGCGCGGGAGAAATCCTTCGAGTCCTTGCGGGCCGCATTCACCGACTGCCAGGCGATCAGCATGGCCATGACGGTCGTCTTGCCGCTGCCCGTCGCCATCTTCATGGCCAGACGGAACAGCTCCGGATTGGCTTCCGCGTTGGCCTTGGCCAACTGATCGAGCAGTCCCTTCGTCGCCGCACGTTTCGGCGCGACTTCCGTCAGCCAGATGATGGTTTCGACCGCTTCGACCTGGCAGAAGAACGGCGTGGGGCCATTGAATTGGTGATGGCGCCAGTGTTCGAGCAGCCGCTGGGTTACGCCGGTGACGCCCCAGTCGGCCGGATTGCGCAACTGGCGCCAGCTATCGAGATAGCCGCGAATTTCGTTGATCAGCGCGTTTTCCGTATAGGTTTCGAGATCAAGCGTCGGCTGATCGCTGGCCGCCTTCTTCCGCGAAGCCGGAACCGGCACGATAAAGCGAGACGGCCGGCGCCCACGCCTCGGCTCACCTTCGAGAGGCTGGCCATTGTCGTCGAGAGGATGGTGCAGTTCCGGCGCCCGGTACGGCGAGTTCAGAATCGGCCGATCGTAAAAGCTAGTCAATTTCCTTGGTCCGCCCCGAAATTATCACGGCCCAACATGATGCACCGCAAATTGAGCGCATAAGGGCTGCCTACCATACTGTAGGTTGAAGGCTACGGATGAGCCATGGGCAAAATGGATAAGGGACGCGTCGTCGTAATGGCGGAGAGGGGGGGATTCGAACCCCCGATAGGCTTGCACCTATGCCGCATTTCGAGTGCGGTACAATCAACCACTCTGCCACCTCTCCTAGGCGCCAAATCGGGGCGAGCCCCGTGGTTGGGGCGTTAATAGGCGAGGATGGCGGGCCAGACAAGGCGCGAAAGGGGAAAATCCGCCGCCTCTTTCAGCCCCGCACCAGCTGGATTCTTGTTTTGACGCGTTTTCTCGACGCGAACCGGGGTTCGCTTCGCTTGAAAACGCTTTAGTCTTCGGGAGGAACTGCCGTGGAGCACCTGACGATCTCGGCCAATGGCGCCGATTTCCACCTGGTTCGCGCTGGCAGCGGCAAACCGCTGCTTTTGCTGCATGGCTGGCCGGAATTCTGGCTGACCTGGGAGCCGGTCATGGCGCGGCTTTCGGACCGGTTCATGCTGATCGCGCCCGATCTGCGCGGCTTTGGCGACAGCGACAAGCCGGACGGGCCCTTTGGGCCGAACGGGCACACGGCGGACATGCTGGCGCTGATGGACGCGCTTCGTGTCGACCGATTCGGCGTGGTCGGCCATGACGTCGGCGGCGCGGTGATGCAGCCGCTGGCCCGGCAGGCGGGCGAGCGGATCGCCGGGCTGTTCTTCTTCGATTTCGTCTATCCCGGCATCGGGCCGCGGATGGCGGCGCCCGATCGGCTCAATCACATCTGGTATCAATCTTTCCAGCAGATGGAGATTGCGCCTGCGCTCGTCGGCGCGAGCCGCGAGAGCTGCCGGCTTTATATCGGGCACTTCCTGAAGGGATGGGCGCATCGCAAGAACGCGTTCGACGACGTGCTCGATGCCTTCGCCGACAATTTCCTCAAGGACGGCAATCTCGCCGGCGGCTTTGCGCATTATCGGGCGTCACATGCCGGGCGGGTCGCGATGATGAAGGGTGAGGCACTGCCGCTCGCGCCGATCGATGTGCCGACCTGCGTGCGCTGGGCCGAGCACGATCCGTTGTTTCCTTTTGGCTGGACCGACCGGCTGGGTGAGACCTTTACCGATCTCGATCTCGCGCTGTTTCCAGGCGTCGGACACTTTCCGCACCGGGAAGATCCCGATCGCGCGGCAAGCGAGATCGCGGCGTTCTTTCAGCGGATCGGCTGGAGCTGAACGCGCAGCGGAGCGAGCCGGCCGATCTCAGCCGCCGAACACGACCAGCGCCGTGAACAGAACCGGCAAGGCCCCCAGGCCAACCACGACGATGCGAAACATGAGATCGTTGCCCATGGCGGGCATCTTGGGCGCGAAGGGCGCGGCCGCCCAGTGCAATTTGTGCCACTACGATCCGGAGCACATCATTGGCGAGGGAGCGAAGCTCGCAAATGTGGGATGTGGGGTGGGACCGCCAGACGCGGTAAACACTGGCGGTCCCGTGCCGCTCATTAAAATACTGGCTGGGAAGGGCGGCTTCGCCGGCCAGGTGAGGCGACGGTTCGACCCTAGCGAGCAGCGCGTGCGCCGCAACGCAATCCGGTCCTTAACCTAACCAGTCAAGGTTACTCGGGAGCCGTTTCCGTTCCGGTCAACCGGAACGGGCTCCAGATCCTTCTTTTTAGCGCGTTTTCTTGACACGAACCGGTATCCACTTCGCTCGAAAACGCGATTTAGTCAGACTTAGCCTTTTTCTTGCCGTTCTCCGAAGAATCACGGTCTTTTCCGCTCTCCTTGCGGCGGTTGGTGAAGCGGGCATTGCCGAGCCCGGTGCCGATGGTGAGCACGCCCCAGCGATCGACATCCTGCATGAACGGCACCTCCGAGAGGCCCTGAACCACGCCGTCATTGTGCATCAGGATCGCGGTGTCGTGCTCGCCGATCTCCGGGATGCCGTCGATCAGGCTCGCCGGCAGGTTGAACTTGCTGCTCTCCCAATTGCCCGGCAGGTTCTGCGCACCCTTCTCGATCGACCCGTCCTCGTTGATCACGCCGGGACAGGCGATGCCGATGAAGGGAGCGAGCTTAAAGCCTTCTTTCTCGGCCTCGGTGATCAGCCCTTTCAGCATCTTGATGAGCCGCTTCACCGCGCCTTCGCGGGTCGGCTCGTCGTCGGCATGACGCCACAGCTCGGAACTCACGACCTTGGCCTTCGACAGGTCTTTCGCCTTCTTCCAGCCGGTGTCCACCAGGCCGCAGCGGATGTTGGTGCCGCCGATATCGACGGCAAGGATGCTGTCATGCGCCTCGAAGATCCACGACGGCGCGAGGTGCAGCGCGCCGATCAGGCCGGCTTCGTCAGGATGATGCTGGATCGGCACCATGTCGATCTTGAAGTCCTCCGCCTTGAGGATGATCTCGGTGCGCGCGATCGCAAGCTCGCCGAGCCTGGAATCGCGGAAGCCGCCACCGACCACGATGCGCTCGGTCTTGGCCCAGGCTTTTGTCTTCAGGAACCGCCGTGTGACATAGGCGAGCTCCTGGGCAAAATCCTCGATGGCGCTGTGCACCACCGCCCAGGCCTCGGCGTCGTCGCCGACCAGAATGGCGTCCAGCGTCTTCTTGCTGATCTCGTCCGACGGCTCCTTGCCGAACGGATCCTCACCCGATTTGCGCAGCGGCTTGCGCCAGCGCTCGAGGATTTCGCGGAACGCGCCCTTGCTGGCGCGGTCGCCGAGAAAACCGTCCTCGTCCTTCATCTCGATGTTGAAGCTGTCGATGTCCACCGACGGCAGACGCGCCGCGCCGTGGGTGGCGATGCCCGTCGTCGTCTTGACCAGTTCGTCCGTTGCCATGAAAAGCCCTTGCCCGTGTGCCAATTCGCGGGGACAACGGCGCGGGAACCCGGAAGTTGCAAGCCGACCGCAGATTCGCCGGACGGCCGGAAGGACGCCAAATCCTTCATATCCGGGCCGTTTTCGCCCGCTTTTCCTTGACTCTCGAGCGATGGCGGCTATAAGTCCCACAACCGGCGCGGGGCGTTTCTCGCGCCGCTTGTTTTTGCGTGGGTTTTCAAAGGGATAACTCCCGCCCGCACAAAACTCGCAATAAACCCATAGCGACTGACAAAAAGCCGGCCCGGACGATACCCGTCACGAGGCCGGGATTTGAACACGGAGAAAAAACGATGTTCGCAGTCATCAAAACCGGCGGCCGGCAATACCGCGTCGTTCCGGATGATGTTCTCGAAGTAGGCAAGATCGAAGGCGAAGTCGGCTCGATCATTCAGCTGAATGAAGTTCTGCTGGTCGGCGGCGACACGCCGGTCCTGGGCATTCCGACGGTGGCCGGTGCGTCCGTTGCGGTCGAGGTGCTCGACCACAAGCGCGGCCCTAAGGTCATCGCGTTCAAGAAGCGCCGCCGCAAGAATTCGCGCCGCAAGCGCGGCTATCGCGACGAGATCACGGTGCTTCGCATCTCCGAGATCCTGACGGACGGCGCCAAGCCCACCAAGGGCCCGCGTCCGAAGCGGGAAAAGGTGGCGAAGGAGCCGGCAAAGGAAGCCGACGCCGCATAAAATCGATCACGCGCATTCACGAATTGATGCGTGACAGATTTTGAAATGATTCCGTCAAGGAATTGACCTAGAACTACGCAGGATTTCGGAGACCATCCATGGCTCACAAAAAAGCAGGCGGCTCATCGCGCAACGGTCGCGATTCCAAAGGTAAGCGCCTCGGTATCAAGGCGTTCGGCGGGGAAGTTGTGATTCCCGGCAACATCATCGCGCGTCAGCGCGGCACCACCTGGCACCCCGGCCTTAATGTCGGCATGGGCACGGACCACACTTTGTTCGCCAAGATCGAGGGGCGCGTCACGTTCCAGGCCAAAACCAACGGCCGTACCTTCATCTCGGTACTCCCGCTCGCAGAGGCGGCCGAATAGACGGTGGACCAAATTTGGAGTCCGCCGGGTCCTTGACCGAACCGGCGGAGTCCAGAGATCGAAAAGATCGACGGCTCCAGGGGAGGCAGGGAAACCGGCCTCCCCTTTCGTTTGACTTGCTCACTTTTCACTTAGTGACTTTGACGGAGCCGGACATGTTGCAGGATTTCTCGAGCGCGACCTTGCGGGAGGCGAGACCCAGCGTCGTCGCCACCGAGCGGCTGACCTTGCGGCGGCCGACACTCGCCGACGTCAGGACCATCGCCCTCCTCGCCAACGACCGCCGCGTCGCTGAAAACACCCGCCGCCTGCCGCACCCCTATTCGCAGAGCGACGCCGTCGAATTCGTCCGTGCCACCGCCGCACTCGGCAACGAGACCGTGTTCCTGATCGAGCACGACAGCGGACCGGTCGGCATGGTCGGCATCGATTGCTCCACCCCAGGCAATGCCGAACTCGGCTACTGGCTCGGCGTCGAGCATTGGGGCCGGGGCTATGCGACCGAAGCCGCGCGCGGCGCGATCGACTTCTTCTTCGAGGAGTTCGAGGACGACCACCTCTATGCGGGTGCGCGCGTCACCAATCCGGCCTCGCGCAACGTGCTGGAGAAGTGCGGCTTCCAGTGGAGCGGCGTGCAGCTGCATCGCTTCCTGGCGCTGGGCTCGTCGACGCCGGTGGATTGCTTCCGCCTCTCGCGCGGCGTGTGGGCGTCGCTGAAGAGCTGGAGCAGTGCAAGGCGCGTGAGGTAGGCGCGGAAGCGCGGCCACACCCACAGCTGTCGTCCCCGCGAACGCGGGGACCCATAACCACAGGGAGCAGTTGTTGCGCGAAGCTTCCACTCCGAGCCTTCGCAAAACGACTCCCTGTGGGTATGGGTCCCGGGCTCGCGCCAGCGCGCCCCGGGACGACAGTGAGTGCGCGGTTACGCCGGCGGATTCACCTCGGCGCTCGGGCGGCCGAGATCGCGTTCGCGCAGATAGATATAGAACCCGGCGCCGATGATGATGGCGGCGCCGACGATGGTGGCGACCTCGGGCACGTCGCCGAATACGACGAAGCCGAATATCACGGCCCAGACGATCATCGAATATTGGTAGGGCACGACGACGCTCGCCGGCGCGAGCTTGAGCGAGCGGTTGACGCAGAACAGCGCGGTCACCGAAATGAGCCCGGCGGTCGCGAAGATCACGAGGCTGCCCGGCGTCGGCGGCACCCAGTTGAAGGCCGACAGCACCGCGCCCAGTGAAAACGTACCGACGAATTGCGACGACGCCATCACGATATCAGGCGTCTTGCGCAGGCTGCGCGTGATCAGCATCAGGGTTGCGAACGACAGGCTGCCGCCGAGTGCGATCAGTGCCGGCAGGCTGACCGTCTGCGCCGACGGCCGCAGCGCGATCAGCACACCGCAGAAGCCGACCAGGATCGCGGTCCAGCGCCGCCAGCCGACCTTCTCGCCCAGGAAGATCGCCGACATCGCGGTGACGAAAATGGGTCCGGCGAGATAATAGGTGATGACGTCGGCAAGCGGCAGATAGACGGTCGCGAGGAAGAAGGCGGCGACTTCCAGCGTCGACAGCACGACCCGAAACAGCTGCAGGCGCGGCCGCTCCAGATGCAGAAACGCATGCCGCTGCGTCCAGATCATCGGCGACAGCAGCAGCAGCGCCGCACAGGCACGCAGGAACAGCAGCTGCCCCACCGAATAAGTCCCGACCAGGAACTTGCCCATGGCATCGCCGAACGAGAACATGAAGATCGACAGCACCATCAGCGCGATGCCGGCCAGGCGCGCGGAGCGATCGTCATAGGCTGAGAGGTTCTTGAAGAGGGGCATTGCCACGAGTTGAGTTTGGGGCTCGTCATTGCGAGCGAAGCGAAGCAATCCAGACTGTCTTGACGGCGGCAGTCTGGATCGCTTCGTCGCTTCGCTCCTCGCAATGACGAGCGGAGAGAACGTCGGAAACCGGCGAATAGAGTCGCTTGCGGTCGTTTTAATGACGTGGGCAGCCGGGACAAGCCCGCTTCGCCGAATTGAACGGATTGTCGCACTCATCGCGGCGCGGTAGCGATAGGCGCCCGAACGAAAGAGCGTGACATGACCGACTTCGATCCCTCCCGGCACCGCATGATCCCCGCGCAACGCTGGTTTGAGGATTTCGTGGTCGGCGAGCGCTTCGTGATCCCGAGCCGCACCCAGACCAATGCGGTGTTCGCGGCGTTCCAGACCGCGAGCGGCGACACCCACCCCGTGCATTACGATGTGGAATATTGCCGCGCCCGTGGCATGCCGCATCTGCTGGCCCACGGCTTCCAGACCCTGATCCACACCGCGCCCGGCGCGGGCCTGTTTCCGTTCATGGTCGAGGACTCCCTGGTCGGCTTCCTCGAGCAGTCGAGCCGGTTCCTCAAACCCGTATTCGCCGACGACACCATCTACCCCGCGCTCGAGGTCACCGAGCTGGTGCCGGGCCGCACCACCGGCGCGGTCACGCTGAAAAGCACCGTGTTCAACCAGCGCAAGGAGCTGGTGCTGGAAGGGATGCAGAAATTCCTGATCCGGAAAAGGCCGGTCTAGCAAGGCCCCTCACGAGCCGAGCAGACCGGGCCACGTGAACCGCGGCGAGCGACGTGCCGACAAAGACCGTGCACGCCCCCGACCCTGCAATGATGGCCCGCGATGGCATTACTTCCACCCTGCTCCGAGACATTGAAGCGTTCGCTCCAGCGCGCGACGTCGGCCGCCCGCGCGCAGGGCCGCGCGCATCCCGACCCGCAGGACCTGCTGATCGCCCTGATCGACGATGAAGACGCTGCGCCCGTGATGCAGGCCTGCGGCATCGACCTGGCGCGCCTGCGACGGGATGTCGGAGCCGCAGATGCGACGGACCGGGCAAAGGGCCTCGGTCATGTGCTTCAGCTTGCTTTCAACGAGGCGCAATTGTCCGAACGGCAGGTCGTGACGGGCGCCGACATGCTCGTCGAGCTGTTCGCCGAACCGGTCGGCCGCTTCCTTTCGGCACAGGGCGCAACCCGCTACGATGCTCTGGTCTATCTGAGCCATGGTATCGCCAAGGGCGCGTCGGCGGATGTCGAAGCCGATGGCAGCGAGGCATCCCATCTCGAAATCGTGCTGCTGAATGACCCCTATACGCCGTCGGAATTCGTGGTCTTCGTTCTCGAAAAAATCTTCCGGATGAGCCGCGAACGGGCGACCGCCATCACGATTTCCACCCATTCGCGCAAGCGCGGCTCCTGCGGCATCTTCCCCCGAACCGAGGCTGCGGCCCTTCGCGAAAAAATCCAGAATCTTGCGGCGGCCCGCCAGCATCCGCTTCGCTGCGTCCTGCTGCCGGCCCGTGATGCGCCGGACCAAGACCGACCATTGCCAAATTGAGGCAAGAGCGGGATCGAGGGTTAAGCAAGGGCCGAAATTTGCAGGATTTCGGCCGATTTGCGGGTAAGTCCGGGTTGCCGCACGTGCCCGGCTGGCCTACCTATGGCCCATGAAATTCCTCGACGAAGCAAAGGTCTATATCCGCTCCGGTGACGGCGGAAACGGCTGCGTGGCGTTCCGCCGCGAAAAATTCATTGAATTCGGCGGTCCCTCCGGCGGCAATGGCGGCCGCGGTGGCAATGTCATCATCGAGGTCGCCGACGGTCTCAACACGCTAATCGACTACCGCTACCAGCAGCACTTCAAGGCCCAGAAGGGCGAGAACGGCTCGGGCTCGGACCGCCACGGCGCCAACGGCAAGAACATCGTGCTGAAGGTTCCCGTCGGCACGCAGATCTTCGACGAAGACCGCGAGACCCTGATCCACGACTTCACCACTATCGGCGAAAAATTCGTGCTGTCCGAAGGCGGCAATGGTGGCTTCGGCAACGCGCATTTCAAGACCTCGACCAACCGCGCGCCGCGCAACGCCAATCCCGGCCAGACCGGCGAGGAGCGCTGGATCTGGCTGCGGCTGAAGCTGATCGCGGACGCCGGCCTCGTCGGCCTGCCCAATGCGGGCAAGTCGACTTTCCTCTCCAAGGTCAGCGCAGCGCGGCCGAAGATCGCCGACTATCCCTTCACAACGCTGCATCCGCAGCTCGGCGTCGTGAACGCCGACGGCCGCGAATTCGTGCTCGCCGACATTCCGGGTCTGATCGAAGGCGCGCACGAGGGTGTGGGCCTCGGCGACCGCTTCCTCGCCCATGTCGAGCGTTGCCGCGTGCTGCTGCATCTGGTCGATGCGACCTGCGAGCATGCCGGCAAGGCGTACAAGACGGTGCGAGCGGAGCTCGATGCCTATGGCGGGCTGCTCACCGACAAGATCGAGATCGTCGCGCTGAACAAGATCGACGCGGTCGAGCCGGACGAGTTGAAGAAGCAGAAGGACCGGCTGAAGCGCGCCGCCAAGAAGGCGCCGCTGCTGCTCTCCGGCATCGCCGGCGACGGCGTCAAGGAAGCGTTGCGCACGCTGGCGGACGTGATCGGCGAGGCCCCGGTGTCCACCAAGGCCAAGAGCGCGGCCGAAGCAGAGCCTTGGTCGATTTGATCTGGTCGGCCTGAACTCTCTCCCCACGGTCGTCCCCGCGTACGCGGGGACCCATACCGCGTGATCTATCTGTTGCGAATGGTCGTAGTACCGAACGACGAGTATTCGCCAAACCACTCCCTGTGGTTATGGGTCCCCGCCTTCGCGGGGACGACAGCGGAGTGTGGGGCCGCGGGCACGCGCACCACCGGCTTGTCTTCGCTACTCCGATAGCGCAGCATCGAAAAATCAAGACGGCAGGGGCGAGGCATGGCGCGGGCGAAGAACGTTCTCTGGATCATGTGCGACCAGCTTCGCTATGATTATCTCGGCTGCACCGGCCATCCCACGCTGAAGACGCCGAACATCGACGCGATGGCGAAGCGTGGCGTGCTGTTCAGCAAGGCCTATGTGCAATCGCCGATCTGCGGCCCGTCGCGGATGTCGTTCTACACGGGCCGCTACATGCGCTCGCACGGCTCGCACTGGAACGGCTGGCCGCTGCGTGTCGGCGAGCCCACGCTTGGCGATCATCTCAAGAAGATCGGCGTACGCAATGTGCTGGTCGGCAAGACACATATGGCGCCCGATCTCGAAGGCATGAAAGCGCTCGGCATTCCCCCGGAATCGATGATCGGCGTCCACGTCGCCGAATGCGGTTTTGAGCCGTATGAGCGCGACGACGGCCTGCATCCGACCGGACGGCCGCGGCCGAAATACGATGAATATCTTCGCAGCCAAGGATTCGAGGCGACGAATCCCTGGGAGCATTGGGCCAATTCAGGCGCCGCGAAAGACGGCTCGTTGCAAAACGGCTGGCTGCTGGTGCACGCGGACAAGGCCGCGCGCGTGCCGGACGAGCATTCCGAGACGCCCTACATGACACGGCGCGCGATCGACTTCATCAGCGAAGCCGAGACCGACGGCAGGCCGTGGTGCCTGCACCTGTCCTACATCAAGCCGCACTGGCCCTACATCGCGCCCGAGCCCTATGCGAGCATGTATTCGACCGATGACATGATCCCGGTGATCCGTTCCGAGCGGGAGCGGCAAAATCCGCATCCGGTGTTCGGCGCCTATATGGACATGCGCTACTCCCGCAACATGGCGCGCGACGAGGCCCGCGAAAAGGTGATCCCGACCTATATGGGCCTGATCACCCAGATCGACGACCAGATGGGCGTGCTGATGAAGTTCTTAGGTGAGCGCAACCTGCTGGACACGACCATGATCGTGTTCACATCCGATCACGGGGATTATCTCGGCGACCACTGGATGGGCGAGAAGGATCTGTTCCACGAGCAGTCGGCC
Source organism: Bradyrhizobium sp. 930_D9_N1_4 (assembly GCF_052076015.1). Lineage (NCBI taxonomy): Bacteria > Pseudomonadati > Pseudomonadota > Alphaproteobacteria > Hyphomicrobiales > Nitrobacteraceae > Bradyrhizobium > Bradyrhizobium sp. 930_D9_N1_4. The sequence continues at coordinate 444,555 of NZ_CP197236.1, read as the reverse complement.
AGAATTCCGCTGATCGTCATCGACCCCTCGAAGGACGCGGATGCCACGCGCGGCACGCGCAACGACGCACTGGTCGAAGGCATCGATCTCGCGCCAACCTTCGTCGATTATTTCGGCGGCAAGGTGCCGGGCCACATTCTCGAAGGCCGCTCGCTGCTGCCGTTGCTGCGCGGGCCGACGCCGCCGGATTGGCGCAAGGTTGCGTTCTCCGAATATGACTACGCCATGCAGGATGTGCGGCTGAAACTGAACCAGCCGATCGAACGCTGCCGCCTGTTCATGGTGTTCGACGGCCGCTGGAAATACATCCACGCCTCCGGCTTCCGCCCGATGCTGTACGATCTCGAAACCGATCCGGAAGAGTTTTTGGATCGCGGCGACGATCCGGAGTGCGCCGCGATCATCGCGCGGCTCCAGGCCGAGCTGTTCGACTGGGCGCTACACCCGAACGACCACATCACCACGCCGCGCGAGAAGATCGCGAACTATGCGGACAACCAGTTGCAGGTGAAGGGCGGGGTTTTGATCGGCATCTGGGATGAAGCCGAGCTGGCATCGATCAAGGACGGCATCGCGCAGCGCGGGAAGTTGTAGCACCCTTCGGCTCTCCCGCCTGCGGGAGCGTCTATCCACGCCGTCATTGCGAGCGTAGCGAAGCAATCCAGAATCTCGCCGCGGAAACAGTCTGGATTGCTTCGTCGCTACGCTCCTCGCAATGACGGGGGGAGACCTCAATTCTCGATCTTGTACCCCGTCGCCTTCACGATCGGCTGCCAGAACGCCGTGTTGGCCGCGAGCTCTTTCGTCAGCCCATCCGCGCTACTGCCGACCGGGATCAGCCCGATCGCGGTGAGCTTTTCCTTCACCTCCGGCTTCGCAAGCGCTGCGCTTGCTGCCGCGCCGAGCTTGCTCGCAAACTCCGGCGGGCTGCCGGCGGGAAGCCACATGCCGTACCAGGCGTCGGCGACGAGATCGATGCCGCTCTCCTTCAGCGTCGGAACGTCGGGCGCGAATGGCGAACGTTCCGCGCTCGAGACCGCGATGATCTTCACGCCCTTGGCGCGGTGCTGCGGCAGCGCGTCGGCCAGCGTCACGATCCCGAACGAGATGTGGCCGCCGATGATGTCGTTGAGAATCGGCGCACTGCCGCGATAGGGCACGCGGGTCAGGGGGATGCCGAGATCCTTCTCGAGCCTGGAGCCCATGAAGTGCGGAATGGTGCCGTTGCTCGGCACACCGAACGACGTCTTGTCCGGATGCGCCTTCAGCCAGGCGACAAATCCCTTGAAATCGGTGGCGTCGATCGCCGGACTGATCGCGACGGCGAATTCGAACCGCGCCAGCAGCGACACCGGCATGAAATCCCTGGCGGTGTCGAAGCTGGGTGACGCCTCCACCATCGGCAGCAGATACATGGTGGGGCCCGTCGTCACCAGCACCATGCTGCCGTCGGGGCTTGCGCCCTTCACCGCCTTGATGCCGATCAGGCCGTCGCCGCCGGTGCGGTTCTCGACCACGAGGGTCCGTTGCAGCATTAGCGCCATCTCCTGCGCGATCAGTCGGCACAGCGTGTCGCCGCCCGCTCCCGCCGCGAACGGGAAGATGATCTTGCTCAGCCCGGCCTGCGCTTGCGCCTCGCCTGCCTGCGCCAACAGCGGCAGGCCGAGACACCCGGCCATGAATTTGCGGCGATCCATTCGCGTGCTCTCCACCCCGTTATTTGGTTGCCGGCATTAGAACCGGGCCAGCGCCCAAGACAAGCACCGTTTACCATTCCGGCCGCCTTGCGCCGGCCATCGTCCTGCTGCAAAAGCAGGGCTCATCGGCGCCGCCCGTCGCTCCGCCGTTTCCAGAGCAATCCCGTCCCGTCAGCGTCATGGCCAGCCCCGAACTTAGTCAATTCCGCCGCATCGTCGTCAAGGTCGGCTCCGCGCTGCTGGTCGATTCCGACAAGGGCGAGGTGCGGGCGTCCTGGCTCGCCGCGCTCGCCGACGACATGGCCAAGCTGCACAAGCAAGGCCGCGACGTCCTCGTCGTATCCTCGGGATCGATCGCGCTCGGCCGCAGCCGGCTCAAGCTGCCGCGCGGTCCGCTGAAGCTGGAAGAGAGCCAAGCCGCTGCCGCCGTCGGACAGATCGAACTGGCGCGGATCTGGTCGGAGGTGCTCGGCGCGCACGGCATCGGCGCCGGGCAGATCCTGGTGACGCTCCAGGACACCGAAGAGCGCCGCCGCTATCTCAATGCGCGCTCCACCATCGGCAAGCTGCTGGAGTGGCGCGCGATCCCCGTGATCAACGAGAACGACACGGTCGCCACCAACGAGATCCGTTACGGCGACAATGACCGCCTCGCCGCGCGCGTCGCCACCATGGCGAGCGCCGATCTGCTGGTGCTGCTGTCCGACATCGACGGGCTCTACGACGCGCCGCCGAAAAACAATCCGAACGCCAGGCTCATTCCCGTCGTCGACAGCATCTCCTCGGAGATCGAGGCGGTGGCGGGCGATGCCGAGTCCGAGCTCTCGCGCGGCGGCATGCGCACCAAGGTCGAGGCGGCCAAGATCGCCACGACGGGCGGCACGCATATGCTGATCGCCTCCGGCAAGATCGAGCATCCCCTGCAGGCGATCGCCGATGGCGGCCGCTGCACCTGGTTCCTGACGCCCGCCAATCCCATTACCTCGCGAAAGCGCTGGATCGCGGGCTCACTGGAGCCGAAGGGCACGATCACGATCGATGCGGGCGCGGTCGCGGCGCTGCGCGCCGGCGCCAGCCTCCTGCCGGCCGGCGTGATCAAGGTCGAGGGCCAGTTCGCGCGCGGCGACGCCGTGATCGTGCGCGGCCCCGACACCAGCGAAGTCGGCCGCGGCCTGATCGCCTACGACGCCGACGACGCCGAGCGGATCAAGGGCCGCTCCTCCCCCGACGTGATGGCCATCCTCGGCATCAGCGGCCGGTCGGAGATGATCCATCGCGACGATCTGGTGATGGGCGGGTAAGGGCCGCTACGGCCCTTTTGCTGGGCCATTGGCCGAGCCCGAACCCGCCGGCCGAAGCCCTGCCATACCCTCCCGACCCTTCGCAGACGCGGGATTTCCGTGCTAGGACACTGCCTTAGCAGAAGGTTTAGCTCCCCATGGCCGCCCCCCTCAAAGCCGTCGACGGCAATGCCGATCTTCAGGCGCTGATGACCGATCTCGGTACCCGTGCCCGCGCTGCCGCGCGCGTGCTGGCGCTGGCGCCGCCGGAGCAGAAGAACCGGGCGCTGGAGGCCATGGAGCGGGCGATCCGCGCGAACTCCGCAGCGATCCTTGCGGCCAATGCCGAGGACGTCGCCGAGGCCCGCGCCTCCGGCAACTCGACCTCCTCCTTCATCGACCGCCTGACGCTGACGCCGGCGCGCGTCGAGAGCATGGCCGAGGGCATCGGCACCGTGCGCGGCATCGCCGATCCCGTCGGCATCGTCACCGAGAGCTGGCAGCGGCCGAACGGCATGACCATCGAGCGCGTGCGCGTGCCGCTCGGCGTCGTCGGCGTGATCTTCGAGAGTCGGCCGAACGTTGCGGCGGATGCCGGTGTGCTGTGCCTGAAGTCCGGCAATGCCGTGATCCTGCGCGGCGGCTCCGACAGTTTTCGGTCGTGCCGTGCCATCCATGAATGCCTGGTGCAGGGTCTGCGCGAAGCCGGCCTGCCCGAAGCCGCCATCACGCTGGTGCCGACACGCGACCGCGCGGCGGTCGGCATGATGCTGTCGGGGTTGAATGGCGCCGTCGACGTGATCGTGCCGCGCGGGGGGAAAAGCCTCGTCGCGCGCGTCGAGCAGGAGGCCCGCGTGCCCGTGTTCGCGCATCTCGAAGGCGTCAATCACGTCTACATCGATGCCAGCGCCGACCTCGCCATGGCGAAGTCGATCGTGCTCAACGCCAAGATGCGCCGCACCGGCGTCTGCGGCGCCGCCGAGACGCTGCTGGTCGATCGCGCTGCTGCTGCGAAGAACCTGAAGCCGCTGGTCGAGATGCTGATCGAGGCTGGTTGCGAAGTGCGCGGCGACGCGACCGTGCAGGGGACGGATGCGCGTGTAAAACCTGCCAGCGACGACGATTGGGGCACGGAATATCTCGACGCGATCATCGCGGCGAAGGTAGTGGACGGCGTCGAGGGCGCGATTGCCCACATCCAGAACCACGGCTCGCATCACACCGATGCGATCGTGAGTGCGGATGAGACTGCCGCGAAGAAATTCTTGAGCGAGGTCGATTCCGCAATCGTTCTGCACAACGCCTCGACGCAGTTCGCCGATGGCGGCGAGTTCGGTTTCGGCGCCGAGATCGGCATCGCCACCGGACGCTTCCACGCCCGCGGCCCGGTCGGCGCCGAGCAGTTGACGAGCTTCAAATATCGCGTCCACGGCACCGGGCAGACGCGGCCGTAAGCAACGTCGTGGGGCGCGGGGGCATTGAGTAACAATTTCGTCGCGCCACGCTTCTTCGCGCAGGCCATCCCGCCTTACACCGAAGGCATGCGCATCGGCCTGCTCGGCGGCTCGTTCAATCCGCCGCACCAGGCCCATCGCGCGATCAGCCAGTTTGCACTCAAGCGATTGCAACTCGATCGCGTGTGGTGGCTGGTGACCCCCGGCAATCCGCTCAAGGAGAACGGCAATCTGCATGAGCTCGGCGAGCGCATGCAGGCCGCGCGCGACGTTGCCAACGATTCCCGGATCGAGGTGAGCTGTCTCGAATCCGTCATTCGCACCCGCTATACTATCGACACGATCAACACCTTGCGCCGCCGTCTCTCGGGCTTGCGCTTTGTCTGGATTATGGGCGCCGACAACCTCGCTCAATTCCATCGTTGGCAGCACTGGCGGCGCATCGCCGACCAGGTGCCGCTTGCGGTCATCGATCGCCCGCCGCAAAGTTTTCGCGCCCTCGCCTCTCCCGCTGCCCAGGCGCTTGCGCGCTATCGCCTGCCCGAGAATAAGGCAGCGTTGCTTGCTGATCAGCCGGCGCCGGCCTGGGTTTTCCTGACAGGAATGAAGCTGAATCTCTCCTCGACGGGCCTGCGGAACCCGGACGGAAGCTGGAAAGGTACGAAGTGAGTCAGACTGTGCGGAGGTCGTGGGACTTCGGGCTCTCTGGCATATTGAAACCCTTAACCCCACATGATGTAGTGTAGCCAGTGAGCGCCGGATTCGGCGTTCGCGATACAGTGAAAGGAATGGTCCCTGACCACATCTGTATTGTCCAAGTCAGCTTCGACGAAGTCAGCTTCGGCAGAGTCCGTTTTACCCAAGGCAAAGCCGGCGCGTAAAACATCGACAAAAGCTGCCGCCTTGAAGGCGCAACCCGACGCCGACAAGACGCTGAGCCTGATCCTCTCCCGCCTCGACGACATGAAGGCGGAAGAGACGGTCACCATCGACCTTCGCGGCAAATCGGCGTACTCCGACTACATGATCGTCACCACCGGCCGGGCGAACCGGCACGTCGGCGCGATCGCGGAAAACGTCGCCAAGGGCCTCAAGGAAAACGGCATCAAGAACATCCACGTCGAGGGCTTGCCCAATTGCGACTGGGTGCTGATCGATTCCGGCGATGTGATCGTGCACGTGTTCCGACCCGAGGTCCGCGAGTTCTACAATCTCGAGCGGTTGTACACGCAGGGCCCAGGGGCGGCGAAGGCGATCCAGGCTCCCTAAGCCGATTTCGAATCGGCTGACGCGCATGCTAGCGTCGTGCGCGCGCAATCTGCGCGCGGTCTCGAAAACACGACTCCGAAGATATCATGCGTGTTGCTGTCATTGCGGTGGGGCGGCTGAAACAGGGCCCCGAACGGGAGCTTGCCGACCGCTATTTCGAGCGGTTCGACGAAGCCGGCCGCAAGCTCGGATTCCGCGAGCTCCTGGTCCACGAAATCCCCGAGAGCCGCGCGCGCGACACTGCGACACGGAAGAGCGAGGAGGCCGCGGCGATCTCCGCGCATATTCCTGAGAAATCGATCCTGGTGGCGATGGACGAGCGCGGCCAGAATCTCGACTCCACCGTATTCGCACGGCATCTCGGACGCTGGCGGGACGAGGGGGCCGGACATACTATCTTCGTGATCGGAGGGGCGGACGGACTTTCGCCCGAATTGCGCCGTAAGGCCAAGCTCGCGATCGCGTTCGGCTCTGCGACCTGGCCGCACCAAATGGTCCGCGTCATGCTTCTGGAACAGCTTTATCGGGCCGCCACCATTCTGGCCGGCCATCCCTATCACCGCGCGTGATGCGCGCCACAACGAGCACCTTTGTCTGAAGCGATGCGAGCGCCCGTCCTCAACCTGCTGCTGATCGCGAGCGTTGCCGGCGCAAGCCTCGCGCAAGCCCAGACGCAAGGTCAGACGGCTGCGCCGCCGCAGACCGCGGCCATCTCGCCCGATGCGATCAAGCAGCGCGAGCAGGAGCTCGAGGCCGCGCGCGCGAGCAAGAAGAGCGCCGAGGAAGCGCAGGCCAAGCTCAAGGCCGAGATCTCCTCGCTCGGCCAGGACCGCACCCAGCTCAATCAGCAATTGATCGACACCGCCGCCAATGTGCGCACCGTCGAGACCAAGATCGACGAAGCGGAGGCGCGGTTGCGCGCGCTGAACGGCCGCGAGCAGGCGATGCGCACCTCGCTCGATTCGCGCCGCGCCGACATCGTCGAGGTACTGGCGGCCTTGCAGCGCGCCGGCCGGCGCACGCCGCCGGCACTCCTGGTGCGGCCCGAGGATGCGCTGCAATCGCTGCGCACCGCCATGCTGCTCGGCGCGGTCGTGCCGGAATTGCGCGGTCGCGCGGAAAAGATCGCGGGCGAACTCGGCGAGCTGGTGGCCCTGCGCAAGAACATCGCCGCGGAGCGCGACCAGCTCGCTGCCGACCGCGACAAGGTTCGCAACGACCAGACCCGGCTCACCGCCCTGGTCGACGAGCGGCAGCGGCAGCAATCCTCGCGAGAAAAAGACCTCGACGCCGAGAATTCGCGCGCCATCGCACTTTCAAGGCAGGTCGGCGATCTCCAGGGGCTGATCGCCAAGATGGAGCAGGACCTGCAAAGCGCCGCCAAGGCCGCCGAGAAGGCGGCCGAGGCTGCCAAGCAGGCCGAGGCCAAGGCAGCCGCAAACGCCGCTGCCAACGTCAAGCCCGGCCCCAACACTTTCAAGGACCGGTCCCGGACCACCCCGGCAATCGCCTTCGCGTCGGCCAAGGGCCTCCTGCCTCTTCCGGTTAACGGTAACAAGATCAGGGACTTTGGCGGTTCCGACGGGGTCGGCGGGGTCCAGAAGGGCATTTCGCTGGCCAGCAAGCCCGGCGCCCAGGTCACGACGCCGTGTGACGGCTGGGTGGTCTATTCAGGCCCCTTCCGCAGCTATGGACAACTCTTGATCCTCAATGCCGGTGGCGGGTATCATGTCCTGATCGCCGGGATGGAGCGCATTTCGGTCAACATCGGTCAGTTTGTGCTCACGGGGGAGCCGGTGGCGACGATGGGGTCGACATCTCAAGTCGCTTCCATTCTCGCCACGAACGCGAGTCAACCTGTTCTGTATGTCGAGTTCCGTAAGGACGGCACTCCAATCGATCCAGGCCCATGGTGGGCCGCAAATGAAGGCGAGAAGGTTCGCGGATGATGCGCAAGACTTCAGTTATCCTCCTCAGCGCGGCCACCGGCGCAGCGCTGACGCTGTTCGTGACCCAGCCGCGCGCGGTCTTCATGGGCTCCAGCGCGCGCGCCGCCACTGCGGACACCTATCGCCAGCTCAACCTGTTCGGCGACGTCTTCGAGCGCGTGCGCTCGGACTATGTCGAGAAGCCCGACGACACCAAGCTGATCGAATCCGCCATCAGCGGCATGCTCACCGGCCTCGATCCGCACTCCAGCTACATGGACGCCAAGAGCTTCCGCGACATGCAGGTGCAGACCCGCGGTGAGTTCGGCGGCCTCGGCATCGAGGTCACGATGGAAGACGGCCTGATCAAGGTGGTCTCGCCGATCGACGACACGCCCGCCTCGCGCGCCGGCGTCATGGCCAACGACATCATCACCAATCTCGACGACGAAGCCGTGCAGGGCCTGACCCTGAACCAGGCGGTCGAGAAGATGCGCGGCCCGGTCAACACCAAGATCAAGCTCAAGATCATCCGCAAGGGCCAGGACAACCCGATCGACGTCACGCTGGTGCGCGACAACATCCGAGTCCGCTCGGTCCGTGCGCGCGTCGAACAGGACGACATCGCCTATATCCGCGTCACCACCTTCAACGAGCAGACCACCGAAGGCCTGAAGCGCGAGGTCGCCAACCTCTCGAATCAGATCGGCGACAAGCTCAAGGGCTACATCATCGACCTGCGCAACAACCCGGGCGGCCTGCTCGAGGAAGCGGTCACCGTCTCCGACTCGTTCCTGGAGAAGGGCGAGATCGTCTCGACCCGCGGCCGCAATGCCGAAGAGACCCAGCGCCGCACCGCGCATTCGGGCGACCTCACCAAGGGCAAGCCTGTCATCGTGCTGGTCAATGGCGGTTCGGCCTCGGCGTCGGAGATCGTCGCCGGCGCGCTGCAGGACCACAAGCGCGCGACCATCGTCGGCACGCGTTCGTTCGGCAAGGGCTCGGTGCAGACCATCATCCCGCTCGGAAGCGGCAACGGCGCGCTGCGTCTGACCACGGCGCGCTACTACACGCCGTCGGGCAAGTCGATCCAGGCCAAGGGTATCGTGCCGGACATCGAAGTGCTCCAGGACGTGCCGGACGAGCTGAAGTCGCGCACCGACACCAAGGGCGAGGCTTCACTGCGCGGCCATCTCAAGAACGACGGCGACGAGAAGACCGGCTCGCAGTCCTACGTTCCGCCGGATGCCAAGGACGACAAGGCACTCAAGCTCGCCGGCGACCTGCTCCACGGCATCAAGAACAGCGCCTCTGCCGCGCCCACCCCGGGCGGCGACAACAAGACCACGACCGACAAGCCAAAGGCGGCGAACTAGGACGGCAGATATCGCGATCTCCACGAAAAGGGCGGCTCCTGGAGCCGCCCTTTTTGCTTGGAACTCCCGATACCCCGGCCTATCCCGGCCTGCCGCCGCTTGACCCCGCCGTGGTATCGTCGGGGGAGTGATTCGGGATCTCGCATGACTGAAACGGCCGATGATCTGAGCGCCCCGCTCGGACAGGACAAGCCGCGCCGCAAACGCCGGCTGCGGCTGCCGTTCACGGCCATGCAGTTGCTCGCCGTGCTGCTCGGCCTGTTCCTGGTCGCCTTTGCCGGTTTTGCCATCTTCAACAAGGACCCGCTCGGCGGCGAGCCGATGACGCGGATCGCGATCCGCGAGCCCGGCAAGGCCGCCGACGAGAAGCCCGCTGCCTCCGGCCATGGCCAGGAGACCAAGCAGGAAAGCAAGCAGGAGACCAAGGACGCGCCGAAGCAGGCGGGCGAGCAGAAGACCGTCACCATGATCGACGGCTCCACCGGCACGCGCCATGACGTGGTGATCGGCGCCGGCGAGGCCGCCGACAAGGGCGAAGCGGCATCCGCGTCCGCCCCGCCGCCCGTCATGGCCGGGATCGACCCGAAATTGCTGGAGAAGTCGCGCTACGGCATGATCCCGGTGGTCGCCGGAGACCTCAAGCCGTTCAACGTCTATGCGGCGGACGCCGACCGCGCCAAGGCCGCCAAGATGCCTGTCGTGGCGATCCTGATCGGCGGCCTCGGCGTCGGCGCCGCCAAGACCACCGACGCCATCATGCGGCTGCCGCCGGCGGTGACGCTGGCCTTCACGCCCTACGGCGCCGATCCCGGCAAGCTCGCCGAGCGGGCCCGCGCCCAGCGCCACGAGATCTTCCTCCAGATCCCGATGGAGCCCTACGACTTCCCGGACAACGATCCGGGGCCACAGACGCTGCTGACCTCGCTGACCGCCGACCAGAACATGGACCGCCTGTATTGGCACCTCAGCCGGATGCAGGGCTATGCCGGCCTGACCAATTTCATGGGCGCCCGCTTTGTCGCGACGGAGCCCGCGATGACACCGATCATCCGCGAGGCGGCCAAGCGCGGGCTCGGCTTCTTCGACGACGGCTCCTCGCCCCGCAGCATCGCCTCCCAGGCCGCAGGCAGCGCGGCGATGCCGTTCGGCAAGGGTGACATCGCGATCGACGTGGTCCCGACCCCGGCCGAGATCGACCGCGCCCTGAGCAAGCTGGAAGCGGCCGCCCGCGAGCGCGGCGTCGCCGTCGGCATCGCCTCGGCCCTGCCGGTCTCGATCGAGCGCGTCAGTGCCTGGACCAAGACATTGAGCGACCGGGGTATCCTTTTGGTGCCATTGACAACCGCGATGCTGAAATCAAAATCCAGCTAAATCAACGGATTGGTACGGCGGGTCTCGCGGGGCCGGCGTGCCCTCCAAAAGCACGCGAGAGGTCTGGCGGAATGGCGCGTTACGAGGATCTGCCCTACCGGACCTGTGTCGGCGTGATGCTGATCAATGCGAAGGGACTGGTGTTCATCGGCCGCCGCGCCGGCGGCATCGAGCATGTCGATGACAGCCATGTCTGGCAGATGCCGCAAGGCGGCGTCGATCCCGGCGAGGACAATTGGGCCGCCGCCAAGCGCGAGCTCTATGAGGAGACCAGCGTGCGCTCGGTCGAGCGGCTCGGCGAGGTTCCGGACTGGCTGATCTACGACATCCCGCGCACGGTCGCGGGCCGCGCCTGGAAGGGCCGCTATCGCGGCCAGCGCCAGAAATGGTTCGCGGTGCGTTTCACCGGCCAGGACAGCGAGATCAATGTCGAGAAGCCCGGCGGCGGCGGCCACAAGGCCGAGTTCATCAGCTGGCGCTGGGAGCCGATGAAGAACCTGACCGAGCTGATCATCCCGTTCAAGCGCCCGGTCTATGAGCGCGTGGTGAAGGAATTTTCTGCGCTGGCGCACGAGTAAATCAAATTGTCATCCCGGGTTCGGTGCTAAGGCATCGCCTGGACTGACGACGAGAGATCCGCGCGTGACACATGAAAAGCCCTACCGCCCCAACGTGGGCATTGCCCTGTTCAATGCCGAAGGCCGCGTGCTGATCGGCCATCGCTTCAAGGGCGACGGACCCGAGATCATCCTGCCGGGCCTCGACTGGCAGATGCCGCAGGGCGGCGTCGACGAGGGCGAGGATCTGCGTGACGCCGCGATGCGCGAGCTCTGGGAGGAGACCAGCGTCAAGAGTGCGAGCTATCTCGGCGAGACCGACTGGCTCACCTACGATTTCCCGCCCTATGACGGGCCGCAGACGCATCGCCTCGCAAAATTCCGCGGCCAGCGGCAAAAATGGTTCGCGCTGCGCTTCACCGGCCGCGACGACGAGATCGATCCGCTGACGCCGCGCAACGACCAGCCCGCGGAGTTCGACGCCTGGCGCTGGGAGCAGCTCGACCGTGTGCCCGATGTCGTCGTGCCGTTCCGGCGCGAGGTCTACAGCGCGGTGGCGAAAGAGTTTGCGCCCTTCGCGAACTAAAAACTCGAAAACAACCCCATGCACAGTAGCGATGGGGTTGAAATCGTTAGAGGATTTTTGCCAGAGGAATCCGGTCAGGGAGCCCAGCCTGCGGCCATCCTTCGAGATGCGCTGACGCGCTCCTCAGGATGAGGGCGGAGTACGTGGCAACGATTTCGACAGGCAAAGCTGTTGCTCAGCCTCATCCTGAGAAGACCGCGCAGCGGTCGTCTCGAAGGACGAGGCGCTCGCTCCCGTCACGCTAATTCACCGGCCCCACCGTGAACGGGCCGATCGCAATCACATGGCAATCGCTGTCGCGCTTGGCGCAGTCGGCGAGCGACGCATTGACTGCGGCCTGCTCGTCGGCGGCCTTGAGGCCGAGGCCGGGACGGCCGGCAGTGCCGACCGCAACCGCGTTCCAGCCCATGGCCTCACCGAGCTTGCGCACGACCTCGCCGCGCGCGTCAGCCACGATCGAGGCGTTGGACGCGGCGTTGAAGAAGCCGGTGATCCGGAACAGCGTCGGGATCGGCACGACGAAATTGTCGTCGACGGCGACGACCAGGCAGGCAACGCCGGCGATGGCGCCGCAGGATTCCAGCGAACGCCGCGCGGCATCGTCGGCCGATGAAGCGCCCATCACCATGAAATATTGTCCGCCCGGGCCGAGTGCGACCGAACGGGATTTCGCCGCCGGCACGAACATGTTCTCGAGCCGGACTTTTGCCGGATCGCGCACCATCGGAAAATCCTTTGGCGCGAAGGCCCGCTCGGTCATGGCATCGTGCCGCACGAAGGGCTGCGGCGGCATCGGCGGCTTGCCATGGCTGTAGACGACATTATTGCCGACCGCATAGAGCTCGCAGCGCCGCGGCGATTGCGCGGCATCGGCACGCTTCTGACACTGCTCGAGCGCAAGGTTGCGCGCGGCTTCCTCATTCGCCTGGTTCAGCGCCGAGCCGGTGAAGCCGCCGACATTGAGTGCGAAGGCCTTGTAGTCACCGGAGGCGGAATACTCGGCGGCCAGGAAGCTGCGGATACGCTCGTTGATGAAGGGCACGCTGTCGGCCGCGAACTTGCCGGTCATCGGCGCGGCGGATGGTGATGGAGGCGGCATCGGTGCCATCGCGGCGCTGGCATTTGGCGGGGCCATCGGCGCCTTTGCCAACGGGGTCGGCGTCGGACTCGGCGCCGCACTCGGTGTCGCGGCCGGCGGCGTGGCAGCGGTCGCCGTCTGCTTGAGCTTGGTGTTGTAGAGAAAACCGCTGACGCCGATGGCGACGATCGACACCACGGCCACCACCAGCGGCCACATCCAGACCGGCGCCGCAGCCACCTTGGAGGCCACCTTCTTCACCTGCGGTGTCGTGTAGGTGCCGTCCTCGCGCCGCATCGCCACCATGTAGGCGTGCACCGGCGTCGGGATGTTCTTCACCTCCTGCGCGCCGATATCGGCGAACTGTACCGACAGCTTGTTGGCGACCTGCTCGTGCACGGCGCGCGAGACACAGATGCCGCCGACCTCGGCGAGACCTTCGAGCCTTGCTGCGATGTTGACGCCGTCGCCCAGCAGATCACCATTGCGCTCGACCACGTCGCCGATGGTGATGCCAATGCGGAACGACATCTGCCGGCTCGGCGGATAGGCCATGTTGCGGGTTCGCAAGCTCTCCTGGATGTCGATCGCGCAGCGCACCGCGTCCACTGCGCTCGGAAATTCCGCGAGCACGGCATCGCCCGCCGTGTTGAAGATGCGCCCGCCGGCCCTGGCGATGAAATCGTCGATGACCTCGCGATAGGAGGAGAGACGCCGCAGCGTTTCCTCTTCGTCTTCCGCGACCAGTCTCGAGTAACCGGCAATATCGGCTGCGAAGATCGCTGCGATCTTGCGTTTCATCTGTGACCCGCCCCGGAACAAATTCGCGGGGGCAGAATGCCGCCATCTCCGGCGCGGTGCAACAAAGTTTCAGCGCCCGCCACTTCCGTGACGAGCGCTGAACTTATTCAGGAATTCTGAGCGTGGGCCCCGAAGCGATGCCTCGGGGCTTAATGCATAGCCGTGCTGTTGAGCTGCTGCTGGATGCTCTTGTAGTGGTCGAGCCGCTCGATGGCGTTGTCGAGCTCGCTGCCTTCGTGCTCCTTCAGCCCCTCTTCCATCTCGGAGATGGTCTCGGCAAACCGGGCGCGATCGAGCTCGGCCAGCGAGGTGGCGACGTCGGCGAGCACGGTCAGGCCGTTTTCGGAGACTTCAGCGAGGCCGCCGAGCACGATGACCTTCTCGTGCTTGCCGCCGGCAGTGATGGTGAGAATGCCGGGACGGATCGCAGCCACGACCGGCGCATGTCCTGCCAGCACGCCGAAGTCACCTTCGACGCCGGGGATGTCGACCTGATCGACCTCGCCCGAGAATGCGAGCTTTTCCGGCGAGACGAGATCGAAGTGGAAGGTGGCCATGGTGTTTCCGCTTGCTTCGCTTGTCACCCGCGGGGTCGACCCGCGGGTTCATCAGTCAAGAGATGAGAAAGCTCAGGCCGCTTCCGCAGCCAGCTTCTTGCCCTTCTCGACCGCTTCTTCGATGGTGCCGACCATGTAGAAGGCCGCTTCCGGCAGGTGGTCGTACTTGCCTTCCACCAGGCCCTTGAAGCCCTTGATGGTGTCGGCGAGGTCGACGAACTTGCCCGGCGAACCGGTGAAGATTTCGGCGACGAAGAACGGCTGCGACATGAAGCGCTCGACCTTGCGGGCGCGCGCCACCGTCAGCTTGTCCTCTTCCGAAAGCTCGTCCATGCCGAGAATGGCGATGATGTCCTGGAGCGCCTTGTAGCGCTGCAGGACCTGCTGAACCTGACGGGCGACGGCGTAGTGCTCTTCGCCGACGACCAGCGGGGAGAGCATGCGCGAGGTCGAGTCGAGCGGATCCACCGCCGGATAGATGCCCTTTTCAGCGATCGAGCGCGACAGCGTGGTGGTCGCGTCCAAATGTGCGAACGAGGTCGCGGGCGCCGGGTCGGTCAAGTCGTCGGCCGGAACGTAGATGGCCTGCACCGAGGTGATCGAGCCCTTCTGCGTGGTGGTGATGCGCTCCTGCAGCGCGCCCATGTCGGTCGCGAGCGTCGGCTGATAACCCACCGCCGACGGAATACGACCCAGCAGCGCCGACACTTCCGAGCCGGCCTGGGTGAAGCGGAAGATGTTGTCGACGAAGAACAGCACGTCCTGGCCCTTGTCGCGGAAGTCTTCCGCGATGGTCAGACCGGTGAGCGCGACGCGGGCGCGGGCGCCCGGGGGCTCGTTCATCTGGCCGAACACCAGCGCGCACTTCGACTTCACGCTCGGATCGGGATTCTTCGGGTCGGCGTTGACCTTGGACTCGATGAACTCGTGATAGAGGTCGTTGCCCTCGCGGGTGCGCTCGCCGACGCCGGCGAACACGGAGTAACCGCCGTGCGCCTTCGCGACGTTGTTGATCAGCTCCTGAATCAGCACGGTCTTGCCGACGCCGGCGCCGCCGAACAGGCCGATCTTGCCGCCCTTGGCGTACGGAGCAAGAAGGTCAACGACCTTGATGCCGGTGACGAGAATTTCAGCTTCGGTCGACTGGTCGGTGTAGCTCGGCGCTTCCTGGTGGATGGCGCGCAGGCCTTCGGACTTGACGGGACCGGCTTCGTCGATCGGCTCGCCGATGACGTTGATGATGCGGCCGAGCGTGCCCTCGCCGACGGGAACGCGGATCGGAGAACCGGTGTCGGTCACTTCCTGGCCGCGCACCAGACCTTCGGTCACGTCCATCGCGATCGTGCGCACGGTGGACTCACCGAGATGCTGCGCAACTTCCAGCACGAGGCGGATGTTGCCGTTCTTGGTCTCCAGCGAATTGAGAATGGCCGGGAGGTGACCGCCCTCGAACTGAACGTCGACAACGGCGCCCATCACCTGGGTGACGCGACCGACCTGGTTAGCTGCTGTAGCCATGAAGCTCTCCTTCGAAATTCTTTACTTGAACGACCGTCGTTGATTCGTGCGTCAGACCGCCTCGGCGCCGGAGATGATCTCGATCAGCTCCTTGGTGATCTGGGCTTGACGGGTTCGGTTGTAGATCTGGGTTTGCTTGCGGATCATTTCGCCGGCGTTGCGGGTGGCGTTGTCCATCGAGCTCATCTGCGCGCCGTAGAACGAAGCGTTGTTTTCCAGCAGCGCGCGGAAGATTTGCACCGCGATGTTGCGCGGCAGCAGGCCCGAAAGGAGTTCGTCCTCCTCCGGCTCATATTCGTAGGACGTCGACGGCGCGTTCGCCGCCTTCTCTTCCACGACCAGCGGAATGATCTGCTGCGCGGTCGGGATCTGGGCAATCACCGACTTGAACTGCGCGTAGAACAGCGTGCAGACGTCGAACTCGCCGTTCTCGAAGCGGGCCAGCACCTTGCGGGCGATGTCTTCGGCGTTGACGAAGCCGAGCTGACGCACGCTGCGCAGGTCTAGATGCTCGACGATCTGCTTGTCGAACAGGCGGCGGAGCTGCTCGTAGCCCTTGCGGCCGACGCAGAAGAATTTCACGTCCTTGCCCTGCGCCATCAGCGCCTGGGCGCGCTCGCGCGCGAGACGCACGATCGAGGAGTTGAAGGCGCCGGACAGGCCGCGCTCGCCGGTGCAGACCAGCAGCAGGTGAACCTGGTCCTTGCCGGTGCCGGCAAGCAGCGCCGGCGCGCCGGGCGAACCCGCGGCAGCGCTGGCGATGTTGGAGATCACCGCGCTCATCTTGTCGGCATAGGGGCGTGCAGCCTCGGCCGCCTGCTGGGCGCGGCGCAACCTTGATGCAGCGACCATCTGCATGGCCTTGGTGATCTTTTGCGTCGCCTTGGTGGAGGCGATGCGCACGCGCATGTCTTTAAGTGACGCCATTCTTCGTTCACCCCGGCGATCAGCCTGTGGCTGGACCGCGACCCTATCCTGTCGTCATGCCCGGGCGTGTCCCGGGCATCCACGTCTTCGTCTTCCACGCGGTTACACGTGGATGGCCGGGACTTCAGGTGCGAAGACGTGCTTCGCACTTTCGCCCGGCCATGACGGCCTTCTTACGCGAAGCTCTTCGCAAAACCTTCGACCACCGACTTCAGCTTGGCAGCGGTGTCGTCGGTGAGGTCGCGGGTGTCGCGGATCGAATTGAGGATGTCGGTGTTCTTGCCGCGCAGCAGCGAGAGCAGACCGTCCTCGAACGCGCGCACCTTGCTGACCGGAAGCGGATCGAGATAGCCGTTGGTCCCGGCCCAGATCACGCAGACCTGCTCTTCCATCTTCAGCGGCGAGAACTGCGGCTGCTTCAGCAGCTCTGTCAGACGCGAACCGCGGTTCAACAGGCGCTGGGTCGAGGCGTCGAGGTCCGAGCCGAACTGCGCGAATGCCGCCATTTCGCGGTACTGCGCCAGCTCGCCCTTGATCTTGCCGGCGACCTTCTTCATCGCCTTGGTCTGCGCCGACGAACCGACGCGCGACACCGACAGACCGACGTTCACCGCAGGACGGATGCCCTGGAAGAACAGGTCGGTTTCCAGGAAGATCTGACCGTCGGTAATCGAAATCACGTTGGTCGGGATGTAGGCCGACACGTCGTTGGCCTGGGTTTCGATCACCGGCAGCGCGGTGAGCGAGCCCGAACCGTGGTCCTTGCTGAGCTTCGCCGCGCGCTCGAGCAGGCGGGAATGCAGATAGAACACGTCGCCGGGATAAGCTTCGCGGCCCGGAGGACGACGCAGCAGCAGCGACATCTGGCGATAGGCGACGGCCTGCTTGGACAGATCGTCATAGATGATGACGGCGTGCATGCCGTTGTCGCGGAAGTACTCGCCAATGGTGCAGCCGGTGAACGGCGCGATGTACTGCATCGGCGCCGGGTCGGAGGCCGTGGCGGCGACGATGATCGAGTACTCGAGCGCGCCCTGCTCTTCCAGAACCTTCACGAACTGAGCAACGGTCGAACGCTTCTGGCCGATCGCGACGTAGACGCAATACAGCTTGATGTTCTCGTCGGGCTGCGCGTTGAGCGGCTTCTGGTTCAGGATGGTGTCGAGCGCGATCGCTGTCTTGCCGGTCTGGCGATCGCCGATGATCAGCTCGCGCTGGCCGCGGCCGACCGGGATCAGCGCATCGATCGACTTGAGGCCGGTCGCCATCGGCTCGCTGACCGACTTGCGCGGGATGATGCCGGGCGCCTTGACGTCGACGCGCATGCGCTTGTCGGCCTGGATCGGACCCTTGCCGTCGATCGGGTTGCCGAGACCATCGACAACGCGGCCGAGCAGGCCCTTGCCGACCGGCGCGTCCACGATGGCGCGGGTGCGCTTGACGGTCTGGCCTTCCTTGATCTCACGGTCGCCGCCGAAAATAACGACACCGACGTTGTCGGTTTCGAGGTTCAGCGCCATGCCGCGCGTGCCGTTCTCGAACTCGACCATTTCACCGGCCTGGACGTTGTCCAGACCGTAGACGCGAGCGATACCGTCGCCGACGGACAGCACCTGTCCGACTTCGGAGACTTCAGCTTCCTGGCCGAAATTCTTGATCTGGTCCTTGAGGATCGCGGAAATTTCCGCGGCGCGGATGTCCATCAGCCTGCCTCTTTCATCGCGTGCTTGATCGAATTGAGTTTGGTGCGAAGCGAACTATCGATCATGCGGCTGCCAAGCTTGACCACGAGGCCACCGATGATCGAGGGATCGACCTTCACGTTGAGCGCGACGTCCTTGCCGGTCACCGACTTCAGGGCAACCTTGAGGGCGTCGAGATTCTTGTCCGAAAGCGCTTCCGCCACGGTGACGTCCGCCGTCGCCTCGCCCTTGAATTTGGCGACGAGGGCGCGATAGGCGCGGATGACGTCAGCCACCGCGAACAGGCGGCGGTTGGCGGTCAGGACCTTCAGGAAATTGGCGGTGATGCCGGCGATGCCGGCCTTGGCCAGCACGGCCGAGAGGGCCTTGGACTGGGCATCGGCCGCAAACACCGGGCTGCGGACGAGGCGCTTGAGATCAGCACTCTCGTTCAGCAAGGCCTCGAATTTCTCGAGGTCGGCCTTGACCTCGTCGACCGCCTTCTGGTCGCGGGCCAGTTCAAACAAGGCCGTTGCATAACGACCGGACACACCGGAAACGGACGTATTTTCTGCAGCCACAGACGCGCTCTTTTTGCTGTCAAACTCGCAAGGGAAAAACCGTCGCCACGAAGAGGCGCCAAGCGATCCAAGCCCTTGGAATTCAAGCGGGACTTCGATTTTCGGCCGGCACGGGAGGTGCCGGGTCCGTTAAAATCGCGGCTTTGCTAACATAGCAGGCGCGCACGTGCAACATGACGCCAAATTAAAGCCATGACGTTCTGTCGCCAGTTCGTCGCAGTTCACAACGACTTCTCGACGACATGTATGACGGGCGGCGACGACCTGCCGCGTCACGGAATTGTTGGGAGCCCGACGCGGGCCTCCCGCTCATTCGTTCCCGCCCTCAGCGCATAGCCGCCATGAACACGGATCGCTGAGCCGTGACTCGGAGCCGATTGCCGGCTTGTCCCGAATACTTACCCAATTCTAAACGCGAAGTGTGATGACTTCATACAACAGTATTCGTGAGTAATAGAGTGGTTAAATAATTGTTAAAGCTAAAGATTACGGAACATCGGCTGCAATATCGGTGCCATTCACAAGATATTTCATGACGACACAGAACGGATTTACTGCCCAATTCACGCCTCTTTTGGAATCGAAACGCGATCCCGCTCGCAAACTTACGGGGGCTCCACTTGCCACATATGTGGCAATACTAGCTTAGGGACCACTAAATGCTGTCTTTGAAGACGCTGGGCTCTGTGACCCGGCCGCGTACGGCGATCGCTTTCGTTGCCGCAACTCTCCTCATTGGTGGAACTGCCACTGAGGCTTCCGCCAAATCCCGGCATCACCGGTATCATCATCATCATCGCCACCACGCCCAGGCCGACACCAACGCGACTTCCGATTGGCGCAATGCCAATGCGGCGATGACGCCGTCGTCGGGCACGGGCCGCAGCTTCTCCGGCATGGCCTCCTTCTATGGCAACGAGTCCGGGAGCAAGACCGCGTCCGGCGCCCGCTTCAACCAGAACGCCATGACCGCGGCGCACCGTTCGCTGCCGTTCGGCACCAAGCTGCGCGTCACCCATGGCAGCTCGAGCGTCATCGTCACCATCAATGACCGTGGCCCGTTCATTCGCGGTCGCGTGCTCGACCTCTCCACGGGTGCTGCCCGCGCGATCGGCCTCACCAGCCGCGGCGTCGGCCGCGTCACCGCGGAAGTGGTCTCCTAAGAGGCGCGAGAGCGCAGTTCTCGCCATTGTCTGCGGACATGTGAGCGGCGAGCGCAGCACGGGTGAAACAAGCCCGCCGTCTTGGGGGACGGCGGGCTTTTTGTTTGTTCCTCCGCCGTCATTGACGCGCAAAATCTCTCGCCGTCATTGCGAGCGAAGCGAAGCAATCCAGACTGTCGCCGCGGAGGGATTCTGGATTGCTTCGTCGCTTCGCTCGCAATGACGGGGATAGAGCGGAGGGCTTCTACAAGAAGCTCTGGGGATCGACGTCTACTTCCAGCTTCTGATTGCCCTTCGGCTTCGGGCACACCGCGAGCCAGTTGCGCAAATAATCCGAAAGGTCAAAGCCGCGCGCTGATTTCACCAGGATGCGGAAGCGGTAGCGGCCCTTGATCACGGCGAGCGGGGCTTCCGCGGGACCCAGCACCACCACGCGCTCGTCGCGCGGCGCGAGGGCCACGAGCCTGCGGCCAAAACCCTCCGCGCTCGGACGGTCGCCGGCGGAAATGATCAGGCTCGCGAGCCGGCCGAACGGCGGATAGAGCGTGCGTTCGCGCAGGTCGATCTCGCTGTCGTAGAAGCCCTCGCGGTCGCAGGCGATCAGCGCCTTCATCACGGGATGGTCGGGCTGATGCGTCTGGAGATAGCCGACGCCACGGCCCTGCTCGCGTCCGGCGCGGCCGATCACCTGGTTGAGCAATTGCCAGGTGCGCTCCGAGGCGCGCGGATCGCCGTTGCTCAAGCCGAGATCCGCATCGACCACCCCCACGAGATTGAGCCGCGGGAAATTGTGGCCCTTGGCCACGAGCTGCGTGCCGATGATGACGTCGACGCGGCCCTCCGCGATCTCATTCAGTTCCGAGCGCATCGTCTCGATCGAGGTGATGAGATCGCTCGACAGCACCATGGTGCGCGCGTCCGGGAACAGTGCTGTGGCCTCCTCCTGCAGGCGCTCCACGCCGGGACCGACCGCGACCAGCGATTCCTCCGCCGCGCAATGCGGACAGGTCGGCGGGCGCGGCATCGAGAAGCCGCAATGATGGCAGACGAGGCGCTGGCGAAAGCGGTGATCGACCAGCCAGGCATCGCAGATGGTGCAGGCGAAGCGGTGGCCGCAGGCCCGGCACAACGTCAGCGGCGCATAGCCGCGTCGATTGAGGAACAGCAGCGCCTGCTCGCGCTTCTCGATCGCTTTTCTGATCTCGGAGGCCAGCCGCGGTGAGATGAAGCGACCGCGCGCGGGCGGCTCGCGGCGCATGTCGATGGCCTCGATATGCGGCATGTGCTGGCCGCCGAAACGCGACGGCAGTGCGATGCGCTGATAGCGGTTCTTGCGCGCATTGACCTCGGACTCGACCGAGGGCGTGGCGGAGGCCAGCACGATCGGGATCTTTGCGATATGGGCGCGCACCACGGCCATGTCGCGGGCGTGGTAATGCACGCCTTCGTCCTGCTTGTAGGCCTGGTCGTGCTCTTCATCGACGACGATGAGGCCGAGATTGCCATAGGGAAGAAACAGCGCCGAGCGCGCGCCGACCACGACCGGCGCTGTGCCTTCCGAAATCGCCGCCCAATTGCGCGCGCGGGTGCGCGGCGTCAGCTCGGAATGCCATTCGATCGGCCGCACGCCGAAGCGCTGCGCGAAACGGTCGAGGAACTGACCGGTCAGCGCGATCTCCGGCATCAGGATCAACGACTGTTTTCCGCGGCGGATCGCCTCTGCCACGGCCTCGAAATAGACCTCGGTCTTGCCCGAGCCGGTGACGCCGTCGAGCAGCGCGACGTGGAAGGTGCCGTTGGCCGCAAGCGCACGCAGCGTATCGGCGGCCGCGCGCTGGAGCGGCGAAAAATCGGGCCGGCCGAAATCCGGATCGGGCGCCGGCGGCGGGGGCGGCGGCGGCATCGGCTCGACCGTCAGCGTGCCCTCGTCGACGAGGCCGTCGATCACGCCGGCCGAGACGCCAGCTTCCTTGGCGGCCTCGGATTTGGCGTGCAGCAGCCGGTCCGACAGCACCTCCATCAGGCGCTGCCGCGCCGGCGTCAGCCGTTTGGGGGGATCGCCGACCAGCCGCACGCCGGCGCGCACCCGCTCGGGGCCGAGATTCTCGCCCATCCGCAGGCACATGCGCAGCACCATGCCGCGCGGGCTCAGCGTGTAATTGGCGACCCAGTCGACCACGGAACGCAATTCGGGTTTCAAGGGCGGAAAGTCGAGCTTCTCGCTGACCTCCTTGAGGCGATTGTGCAGGCGCGGATCGGGATTGGCGTTTTCCGCCCAGACCACCGCGAGCACCTCGCGCGGGCCCAGCGGCACGCCGATGAGATCGCCCGCCTTCAGCTCCATCCCGCGCGGCACCTTGTAGGAATAGGTCTGGTCGAGCGCGACCGGCACCAGCACGTCGACCATGCGGGTCGCGTTGGCGGGGGTCGTCGTGCTGCGGGACGTGTGATCCATCAATGGTCTTTGGGGGAGAGAATCGGAACCTCGGGGCTTTGAAGCTAGCGCCCTGCGGAAGCCTTAGCGAACGTTAACGGGTGTGATGCGATATACTGTGCGGAATCAATCCGTCCAGAGCGCATGAGCAAAGCCGCCGCCCCCCAAATCGAGCTCGCCAGCGCCGATCCCTCGATCGCGCTGGAGATGACGCGCTGGTTGTCGCATCTCGGCGCCGAGCGGCGGCTGTCGCCGAAGACGCTGGAAGCCTATGGCCGCGACTTGCGGCAGTGCCTGGATTTCCTCTGTGCCCATTGGGGCGAACGCGTGACGCTGGCACGGTTCGCCTCGCTGGAAGCCACCGACGTCCGCGCCTTCATGGCGATGCGCCGCGCCGACGACATCGCCGGCCGCTCGCTGATGCGGGCTCTGGCGGGCCTGCGTTCGTTCGGCCGATTTCTCGAACGAGAAGGCAAGGGCAAGGTCGGCGCGCTCTCGGCGATTCGCGCCCCGAAGGTGGCCAAGACATTGCCCAAGCCATTGCCGATGGCGTCCGCCAAGCGGCTTGCCGATGCCGACGAGCGCGCGGGCGAGGACCGCGAGACCTGGGTTCTCGCGCGCGACGCTGCGGTGATGGCGCTGCTGTACGGCTCGGGCCTGCGCATCTCCGAAGCGCTCGGCCTGAAGCGCCGCGAGGTGCCGCGGCCCGGCGAGGGCGACGTGCTGATCGTCACCGGCAAAGGCAACAAGACCCGCATGGTGCCGGTGCTGCAAAACGTGCTCGCGCTGGTGCAGGAATATGTTTCGATGTGCCCCTATCCGCTGCCGGCGGAAGGCCCGATCTTCCTCGGCGCGCGCGGCGGCCCCTTGAGCCCGCGCATCATCCAGCTCGCGATGGAGCGGCTGCGCGGCGCGCTCGGCCTGCCCGACAGCGCCACGCCGCATGCGCTGCGGCATTCCTTCGCCACGCACCTGCTCTCGCGCGGCGGCGATCTGCGCGCGATCCAGGAATTGCTCGGCCATTCCTCGCTCTCGACCACGCAGATCTACACCGGCATCGATTCCGAGCGGCTGCTCGAAGTCTATGCCAGCGCGCATCCGCGGCGGTGACGCTGCGGATCAATTCGAGAGATATTCGATCTCGTAGACATAGTCCGAGCCGCGTCCGACCTCGACACGGACCGCCGGCCTGAATTTCTCCAGCCGTTCGTAGAGCGGCTGCGTGACCTTCACCGTTTGGCCCGCGATGCTGACGAGATAGTCCGCCCTGCTGCGGCTGGTCGACCTCCAGGTGCGATCGACACGACCTTCGACCACGATGCGGGAGGTCAGATGATCGAGAAACAGCATCCGCCCGGCATACCACGCAAGGCCGCTGCCGAGCAGCACGATCAGGATCATCGAGCCGAGCGCCTTCGCCTTGTCGCGCCATGAGCCGTACAGCGGCGGCTGCCGCAGCTGCGATCCGGCGACGGCCAGACCAAAAAGAACGAGGCCGACATGGACGTCGTTGACCGCGATGACCGAGCTCTTGTCGTAAAATATCGCGAGGCCGAGACAGACGATGACGAGCGCGAAGACGATCTTGCCGACGAACGGAAAGGCCGCGGTGTTGCGAGCCTTCAGCAGCGCAAATGCAGCGATGACGAGGGAGGGCCAGTAGCAGGCTGCGATGAATTCCGCCGTGGTCATACGGCTGGACTAGAACAGCCCGGGCGACAAAACCATTAATTGCAGGGGACCGCGACGCCTGCCGTCGACGCCGACCGGGCTGTTCGGTCAATCATTGGTAAACCGGGGGCGGACGAATGAGGTGAACGTCCCGCGGGCAGAAATTTGTGTTTCCGCGCATGTCCCATCTGCCTTATTCGCGGAATGCGGCGGTGCCGCGGGGGCGAAATTCGGGCGACCTCCGCCTTGATGGACAAGATTTAAGGTTACGCGCGCAGGCGGAATGCTACGCTCTGTCACAGACAGCGTGTCCGGCCCGTTGCGACCGGCCGCCCTTGTCGTGACGGGGCTTCCATGACGAAGAAATCTCCTGTGGTCTTCGTGACCGTTCTGGCGTGCCTGGCTGCGCTGATGCCGACCAGCGCCTACGCCTATCTCGATCCGGGGACGGGCGCGTTCGCGGTGCAGAGCCTGATCGCGGCCATTGCCGGCGGCCTGATCGCGATCCGCGCCTATGGACGGCGGATCCTGGGATTGTTCCGGCGTTCGAAGGCTCCGCCCGAAAGCTGGCCAAAGGACTCTTCCGGCAATGGCCATTCGTGATCCCGGCTCGTTCCGCGATCCCTCCGGCACCATCTTCTCGTCCGGCGACACGATCCTGCGTTCAATCAACGGCGAGGCCGCGCAGAATTTTGCGCGGCTGAAATCCTCCGGCGCCTATGACGATCTCACCCGCCGTGGATGGATCATCGCCGCGGAGGAGGCCGATGCGACGTTGCTTGCGGATGTGCCGGAGCCCGCGCGGGGCGGGCGCGTCCTCGTCCATCCCAAACTGCCGTTGATCTCCTATCCCTATGAATGGCCCTTCGCGCTGCTCAAGCGCGCGGCGCTGTTGCATCTCGACGTGCAGCTGCGCGCGCTCGATTTCGATGTCGCGCTGTCGGATGCGAGCGCTTACAACATTCAATTCGAGGGCGCCCGCCCCGTCTTCATCGACATTCCGTCCTTCGTGCCTTACCGGGACGGCGACTACTGGACCGGCCAGCGCCAGTTCATCGAGCAGTTCGTCAATCCGCTGCTGCTGCGCGCGCTGTTCGGGATTGCGCACAATGCCTGGTACCGCGGCGCGCTCGACGGCATCGCCAGCCGCGACATCGTCGCGCTGCTCGGCCGCCTCCGACGCTGGCTCGCGCCCGACATTCTCACCAACATCACGCTGCCCGAACTGATGCAGCGGCGCGCACGGCATACGCCTGAAACGACCGCCGGCCCGGCACGGCCGCTGCCCAAGGCCGTACTGCAGATGGTGCTGCGGCGGCTGCATCGCTGGATCTCGAAGCTGACGCCGAAGGCCATCGCGCCGACGGAATGGCAGCGCTACGAGACCGGCAACGTGTCCTATGCCGGCGACGAGGAGCGCAGGAAGCAGGATTTCGTCGCGGATTTCGCCCGGCGCCACGCGCCCGCCTGCGCCTGGGACATCGGCTGCAACACCGGCCGCTACGCCGAGGCGCTGTTGAACGGCGGCGCGAGATCGGTGATCGGCTTCGACAGCGACCTCGACGCGCTGGAGGCGGCGGCCGCGCGCGCGGCGACGGCGCGCCTCAACTTCCTGCCGCTGTTCTCCGATGCGGCCAATCCGAGTCCCGCGCAGGGCTGGGCGGAGGCCGAGCGATCGGGCCTGACCTCGCGCCGCAACGCCGACGCCGTCATCGCACTGGCGCTGGTGCATCACCTCGCGATCGGCCGCAACGTGCCGCTGCCCTTCGTTGTGGCGTGGCTGGTCGGCCTCGCGCCGCGCGGCGTGATCGAATTCGTGCCGAAGAACGATCCGATGGTCCAGCGCATGCTGCGGCTGCGGCGCGACATCTTCGAGGGCTATGACAGCGCGCAATTCGAGCAGGCGCTGGGTCGTCACGGCAGGATCGTGCAGCGGCTCGAGCTCGCGTCCGGCGGCCGCACGCTGTACGAATTCGAACGCGTTGCGGGCCAGCCATGACGGGTGGTCAGGACGATCATGGGCTCCTGCTGCGATCGGCGCTGACGGCCGCGATCCTGTCGACCGTGGCCCTGCTCGATTTCTACGCGGAAAACATCCATGCGCTCGCCGGCCCCTCGCGGGTCCTGCACTACGCCGCCGGCACATTGGCGCTCACGGCGATCGTCGCCGCCGGCCTCAAGCTCCTGCTGCGGAGGCTGCCGCTCTGGCGCATCCTGCTGGCATCGGGATTGATGGTGTTCGTCTTTTTCGCCTACGACATCGATCTGATCCAGCGCGAGCTGAAGGCGCATCTCGGTCAGCTCGCGCCGCTGGCTTGGGTGGCGGCGACATTGGGCAGCGGCATCGTGGCGCTCGTCTCCATCCGCAATCGGGCCGCGGTCCCGGTCGCGCTGGTTCTGTCGGCGGCGTTCGTGGCGCCGTCGATCGCGCGCATCGCCACATTCGCGATGCGCAATGATTCAGCGCGCCCCACGGCATCGGACACGGCCGGGACGCACGAGCGATTTTCGCTCACGCCGAACATCTACTGGATCGTGCTCGATGGATATCCGCGGCAGGACGTGCTCGCCGAGGATTTCGAGTTCGACAATAGCGGCTTCATCCAGTCGCTGCGCGGGCTCGATTTCACCGTGCTCGGCCGCAGTCACTCCAATTTCCCCGCCACCATCAACTCGATCTCCAGCACGGCGAGCTTCGACTACACGATCGAGGGCGAAGGCGGGACGCTTCAGCCGTTGCCGATGCAGGAGATGCAGGCGCGCGTCAGGGGCAAGAACCGCACCGTGACCCGCCTGAAATCGGCGGGCTACACCTATGTGCATTTCGAGAACGGCTACGACTATCTCACGGAATGCGCCCCCGACGAGGTGCGATGCGTGCGCGGCAATCTGGGCCTCGACGAGCTCGATATCGCGATCCTCTCAAATACCCCGATCATCGATTTGATCGTCCAGCACCGGCAATCGACGCCGTTCGCCTGGGGCGGCGTCGACGACCTCACCGCGAAGCTGAACGCGATCCGCGCGATGCCCTCGCCGTTTGTCCTCTATGCCCATGTGCTGGCGCCGCATCCGCCGATCCGCTTCCGGTCGGATTGCAGCTTTCGTCCTGCCGATCCGGATCTCCAACTCTGGCGTCCGGAGGCGCGGCCGGCCTTCGTCGAGCAGCTCACCTGCGTCAACGCACAGACTCTGACGCTGCTCCATGACATCACGCAAGCCGATCCGGGCGCCCTGATCGTGCTCCAGTCGGATCACGGCACCGCCTTTCGCGGCCAATTCCAGAAGCCGCCGACGGCATGGACGGACGAGGATCTGCACGAACGGTTCGGCGCCCTGAACGCGATGCGACTGCCCCTCGCCTGTCGGACCATGGCCGCCGACGATCTGACGCTGGTCGACACGTTTCCGCTGGTGCTGTCCTGCCTGTCCGGCGCGGCGTTCAAGCCGCATCATCCACGCTTTTTCGTAACGCCGTATGACAACAGCACGGATTTCGGCCGCGCGATCGAATATCCCTCCGAGCGCGTGAGATAGACCGCGGCCGCCGCGACGGCGGGAGGACGCGTGCGCGGCTTGACGCTTGCGTCCGGCAACGCATTCGGTCAATCGTAGCGGGCCACAGCAGGAGGGGAATCATGAGCGCACATGAAAGCATGGAGCATGCCGAGCACGCCGAACACGCGTCCGGCTCCAACAAGAAGATCGCCCTCCTGATCGCCGTGCTGGCGCTGTTTCTGGCAATCTCGGAGACGCTCGGCAAGGGCGCCCAGACCGAATCGATCAGCAAGAACGTCGAGGCCGCCAACCTCTGGGCCTTCTTCCAGGCCAAGAGCGTCCGCCGCACCGTGGTGATCACCGCATCCGAGCAGGGCAAGCTCACGCTCGGTGCCACCACCGACGACGCCCTGAAGGCGACGGTGCAGAAGCAGATCGACGACTGGACCAAGACGGCGCAGCGCTATCGCTCCGAGCCCGAGACCGGCGAAGGCACCGAGCAGCTCGCCGAGAAGGCCAAGCATGCCGAGCACGTGCGCGACGAGGCGACCGCGAAGTACCATCATTTCGAGCTGGCGTCGGCCGCCTTCCAGATCGGCATCGTGCTGGCCTCGGCCACCATCATCACCGGCATGATCGCGCTGGCCTATGTCGCCGGTATCTTGACCATCGCCGGCATCATCATGACGGGGTTCGGCCTGTGGATGCCGCATCTGCTGCATTTGCATTGAGGAGTTGATGCCGCGCACGCTTGGAGCTGCACAAACAGTGTCATGCCCCGCGAAGGCGGGGCATCCAGTACACCGCGGCCTCTCCGTATTCGATTGACGTCTCTGGAATACTGGATCGCCCGGTCAAGCCGGGCGATGACACCGGGAATGCGGCGAGGACAGTGAGTCTGCGGCCGCGCTCACCGCGCCTGATGCACGCTCTTCCTGAAACGCTGGATCAGGCGCAGCGTGCGCGACGACCAGCCTTCGCCGTTGCCGGCGATCAGCTCGCGGATGCGGCGCTTGATCGGGGCGACCATCTCGGTGGCCTTGGCGCGGACCCTCAGCACCAGCTCGTAGATCCGCTCGAACCAGTGCATCTCCAGAAGCTTGTCGCGCGTGACGTCGAACACGAAAGCGGTGACGCCGACACCGACCAGCTTGCCGAACAGGATCGTGAAGACCGCGCTCGTCCAATATTCATGCGCGAGCAGATACAGGCCGACCAGCTTGAGCGGAAACAGCGGCAGGATCGGCACCGCGAACACGATCAGCGTCATCGCCGGCGACAGCGAGTTGACGCGCACCGTCAGCCATTGCTTGAACCGGGCGAGCGGGATGATTGCGACAACCCGCGCGACGATCGGCTCGAGATGGTCCCACAGCCAGGCTTCGATCAGGAAGATGATCGCCAGCAGGACCCAGACCGGTTGAAGAAGGCGGCGCAGCATGTGTTTCCCGCCCGATTCTGTGCTGGGCGCGTGCCTACATATGGATGGCCCGCTTGCCCACTGCAAGCGCGGCTTCCTTGACGGCCTCGGACCGGGTCGGATGCGCGTGGCAGGTGCGCGCGAGATCCTCGGCACTGCCGCCGAATTCCATGAGAACACAGGCTTCATGGATCATTTCGCCGGCTTCGCGGCCGATAATGTGCACGCCGAGCACGCGATCGGTCTTCGCATCTGCGAGAATCTTCACGAAGCCGTCGGTGGTCTGGTTGACCTTGGAGCGGCCGTTGGCGGTAAAGGGAAACTTCCCGACGGTATAGGCGACGCCCGCCTGCTTCAGTTCCTCCTCGGTCTTGCCGACGGAGGAGACTTCCGGCGTGGTATACACGACGCCTGGGATAACATCGTAGTTCACGTGGCCGGCTTGCCCTGCGATGATCTCGGCAACCGCAACGCCTTCGTCCTCGGCCTTGTGCGCGAGCATCGGGCCTGCGACGACGTCGCCGATGGCATAGACGCCCTTCACGCTGGTGGCGAAATGCGGATCGATCTGCACGCGGCCACGGGGATCGAGCGCAACGCCGGTTTCCTTGAGGCCGAGCCCGTCCGTGTACGGCACGCGGCCGATGCAGACGAGGACGACGTCGGCTTCCAGCGTCTCGGCAGCGCCGCCGGCGGCGGGCTCGATGGTCGCCTTCAGCGTCTTGCCTGACGTATCGACGGCCGTGACCTTGGCGCCGAGCTTGAATGCAAAGCCCTGCTTCTCGAGGATGCGCTGGAACTGCTTGGCGATCTCGCCGTCCATGCCGGGCAGGATGCGGTCGAGGAATTCGACGACGACGACTTCGGCGCCGAGACGCTTCCACACCGAGCCGAGCTCGAGGCCGATCACGCCGGCGCCGACGATCAGCAGCTTGCCGGGGACCTTGTCGAGCGACAGCGCGCCGGTGGACGAGACGATGCGCTTCTCGTCGATCTCGATGCCCTTGAGACGCGCGATGTCGGAGCCGGTGGCGATCACGATGTTCTTGGTCTCGATCACCTGCGACTTGCCGTCGGCGGAGACCTCGACCTTGCCGGTGCCGAGGATCTTGCCGGCGCCCTTGAGCACATCGATCTTGTTCTTCTTCATCAGGAACTCGACGCCCTTGACGTTGCCGTCAATGCCCTGCTGCTTGAAGTTCATCATCGCGGGCAGTTCGAGCTTCGGTGCGGAAACGTTGACGCCCATCTTGGCGAAGGAGTGCCCGGCTTCCTCGAACATCTCGGACGCGTGCAGCAGTGCCTTCGACGGCATGCAGCCGACATTGAGGCAGGTGCCGCCGAGCGTGGCGTTCTTTTCGACGACGGCGACTTTCATGCCGAGCTGGGCCGCGCGCACCGCGCAGACATAACCGCCGGGGCCGGTGCCGATGACGACGAGATCGTAGGTAGCCATGAGAAAACTTTCCGTTCAACTAGCGAGATGGAGAAGACTGGCTTGCCGCTCAGCGCGCTGCCTCAGGGAGTCGGCCCCGAAATCGATTTCGTCACCCTGATCGTCAAGCCAAAAGATTTTGTAACCGTGCTCTTCCAGCTTGAGCCCGTCGAAGCGGCCCGGATCAGCACGAAGGAACGCAAACATCTCGCCCTTGGCAAGCAAAGGGCGCAGATCGACGACACCTGCGAAGCCGTCGTTCCAGACGATCTTCACAACGCCAAAAATGACCGGCTCAGCACTCTGCATCGCGATGATGTCAGTCATTGATCTTCTCCGGTTTCCGGAATTCTTCCACGGCAGTCCAGGCATTCATCAATCCCGCCTGATGGGCCGCGGCCCACGATAGCACACGGCCGAGTTTGGCGGGAGGCAGCGAGCCGCGCAAAACCTTGCTGGTACGAATGTCAATCTGAGCGACGAATTCGGCAAAGCGGGCATGAAAATGCGGCGGCGGATGCTCATCGGGGTAGAATTCGATCTTCACTCCATCAACCATCGCGACCACTGGCACAGCTGCTCTCCGTCATGCTGCTTGTCAGCGACCGCCGGACACATCGAGCGTGGCCGCGGTGATGTAGGAGGCCTCGTCCGACATCAGCCAGACGATGGCGTTGGCGATCTCGTCGGCGGTGCCGACACGCTTCATCGGCACCATATGGGCGAGACGATGGTGCCGGTCGGGCTCGCCGCCGGAGGCGTGGATTTCGGTATCGATCAGACCCGGGCGGATGCCAGCGACGCGAATGCCTTCGTTCGCGACCTCATAGCCGAGGCCGGTGGTGAAGGAATCGATCGCGCCCTTGGAGGCGGCATAATCGACATAAGTATTGGGCGCGCCGAGCTTGGCAGCAACCGATGACAGATTGACGATGACGCCGCCCTTGCCGCCATGCTTGGTCGACATCCGCTTCACCGCCTCGCGCGCACAAAGGATGGAGCCGGTAACGTTGACCGCCATCACGCGCTGGATGCGCTCGGCCGACATCTCATCGACGCGCACGCCGCTAGTGCCGACGATGCCGCCATTGTTGACGAGCGCGCCCAGCGTGCCGAACTTGTCGGCCGCCTTGAACAGCTCGACGATATCGCCTTCCTCGGCGACATCGCATTTCACCGCGATCGCCTTGCCGTTGCTGGCCGCGATCATCGCGACGACCTCGTCGGCGGCCTGCTTGTTGCTGGCATAGCCGACCACGACGCGATAGCCGCGCGCGGCCGCCGCAAGCGCGGTTGCACGGCCAATGCCGCGGCTGCCGCCGGTGATGACAACGACTTTATCCGTCACATCCATCCCCACGAGTTCGAGCGCATTACGAGGTCTTGCCCTCAAGTGCCGCCAATCGATCCAGCACGGACTTGTCTGTCAGGCTGATCAGATGGAACAGAATGAAGGGCGTCAGAAACGGAATCAGGCACAAGGCGGCGAAGCCGACCCCCTTACCCTTCCTGCGACTGATGGGAATCGCAAAGAAGAAGAAAATAAGGGTGGTCAGCAGCAACGGCACCATGGAGATGAGCGCATGCGCGAGCGACGGCTCCTCCATCGTCGCCTCCCTTAGAGATCCAGCACCAGACGCGCCGGATCTTCCAGGCTCTCCTTGACGCGAACCAGGAAGGTGACGGCTTCCTTACCGTCAATGACGCGGTGATCGTAGGACAGCGCCAGATACATCATCGGGCGGACCTCGACCTTGCCGCCGATCACCATCGGCCGCTCCTGGATCTTGTGCATGCCGAGGATGCCGGACTGCGGCGCGTTCAGGATCGGGGTCGACATCAGCGAGCCGTAGATGCCGCCATTGGTGATGGTGAAGGTGCCGCCCTGCATCTCGTCGATCTTGAGCTGGCCGTCACGGGCGCGGCGGCCGAAATCGGCGATGCCCTTCTCGATGTCGGCGATCGACTTGTTGTCGCAGTCGCGCACGACGGGAACGACGAGGCCCTTGTCGGTGCCGACGGCGACGCCGATGTGATAGTAGTTCTTGTAGATCAGGTCGGTACCGTCGATCTCGGCGTTGACCGCCGGGATGTCCTTCAGCGCCTGCACGACGGCCTTGGTGAAGAAGCCCATGAAGCCGAGCTTGCTGCCGTGCTTCTTCTCGAACGCATCCTTGTAGTGGGCACGCAGCGCCATGACGTTGGTCATGTCGACCTCGTTGAAGGTCGTCAGCATGGCCGCGGTGTTCTGCACGTCCTTGAGGCGGCGCGCGATGGTCTGGCGCAGCCGGGTCATCTTGACGCGCTCTTCGCGGGCGGCGTCATCGGCCGGCGAGGCGCTGCGCACCTGCACGGCGGCGGCGGGCTGGTTGACCGGGGTCGGCGCGGAGGCCGCACGCTCGATCGCGGCGAGCATGTCGCCTTTGGTGACGCGGCCGTCCTTGCCGGAGCCCGGAACGGTCGAGGCATCGACGCCGGTCTCGGCGGACAGCTTGCGCACTGACGGCGCGAGCGGCGAATCGGCCGGCGGTGCCTTCGGCGCGCTCGGCGCCGGAGCGGCAGCAGCGGGAGCTGGAGCAGCAGCGGCGGGCTTGGCGGGCGCGGCGGCGGGCTTTGCACCAGCGGCGCCTTCGGTGATCTGGCCGAGCAGCGCACCAACGGCAACCGTCGTGCCGTCGGCGGCGATGATCTCGCTCAGCGTGCCCGCGGACGGCGCCGGGACTTCGATGGTGACCTTGTCGGTCTCGAGCTCCACCAAGGGCTCGTCGACGGCGACGGCATCGCCGGCCTTCTTGAACCAGCGGCCGATGGTGGCCTCGGTGACGGATTCGCCGAGCGTCGGCACACGAATTTCAGTCATGGTCTTTTCCTTAAGGGATCGCCGGTGCGGTCGTGAATTTTACAGGTGTCATCGCCCGTGAAAGCGGGCGATCCAGGACGCCGTGACGGCCGTGATGACCACGAACGCCGCGGCGTACTGGATGCCCCGCCCCCGTGCGCAATTGCGCACCAGGCGGGGCATGACAGCGTCCTAAAAAACGTCTCAGCTCAGTGCTTCGTCCAGGAACGCCTTCAGCTGAGCCTGATGCTTGGACATCAGACCCGTGGCGGTCGCGGCGGAAGCGGCGCGGCCGACATAACGCGGACGCCGGCTCACACCGTTCACCTGGTTCAGCACCCATTCCAGATAGGGCTCGATGAAGTGCCAGGCCCCCATGTTGCGGGGCTCTTCCTGGCACCACACCACTTCGGCCTTCTTGAAGCGGGACAGCTCGGCCACCAGCGCCTTCAGCGGCACCGGATAAAGCTGCTCGACGCGCATCAGATAGATGTCGTCGATGCCGCGCTTCTCGCGCTCCTCGTAGAGGTCGTAATAGACCTTGCCGGTGCACAGCACGATACGGCGGATCTTCTCGTCGGGAGCGAGCTTGACCGCCTCGCTCGGCAGCATCTGGGCGTCATCATAGAGGATGCGGTGGAACGTCGTTCCCTTCGCGAGCTCTTCCAGACGCGAGACCGCCCGCTTGTGGCGAAGCAGCGACTTCGGCGTCATCAGGATCAGCGGCTTGCGGATCTCGCGATGCAGCTGACGGCGCAGCACGTGGAAGTAGTTCGCCGGCGTGGTCGGGTAGACCACCTGCATGTTGTCTTCCGCGCACATCTGCAAGAAGCGCTCGAGACGTGCCGAGGAGTGCTCCGGACCCTGGCCCTCATAGCCGTGCGGCAGCAGGCAGACGAGACCGGACATGCGCAGCCATTTGCGCTCACCCGAGGAGATGAACTGGTCGAACACGACCTGCGCACCGTTGGCGAAGTCGCCGAACTGGGCTTCCCACAGGGTCAGCG
Source organism: Bradyrhizobium sp. 930_D9_N1_4 (assembly GCF_052076015.1). Lineage (NCBI taxonomy): Bacteria > Pseudomonadati > Pseudomonadota > Alphaproteobacteria > Hyphomicrobiales > Nitrobacteraceae > Bradyrhizobium > Bradyrhizobium sp. 930_D9_N1_4. The sequence goes on along the minus strand of NZ_CP197236.1, from coordinate 410,426 downwards.
TGTTCGGCTCGGCGAGCGAATAGCCGTATTCGAAGCCGAGCACGGCTTCTTCCGACAGCAGCGAGTTGATGACCTCGTAATGGCCCTGCTCGTTGCCGAGATGGTTGAACGGCGTGTAGCGGCTCTCGTCTTCCTGGTCGATCAGGACCGAGTGGCGCTGCGAGAAGGTGCCGCGCTCCGAATCCTGTCCGGACAGACGGACGTGGTGGTTCTCGTTGAGCAGCGTGCAGAACGCCAGCGCTTCGCCGGTCGCCCAGTCGATGCCGTTGCCGCTGTCGATCGCCTTGGAGCGGTTTTCGAGGAACCGCTGGATGGTACGGTGGGCGCGGAAGCCGTCCGGCACCTTGGTGATCTTGCGGCCGATATCCTTCAGCTCGACGACGTCGACGCCGGTGACGCCGCGGCGCGCATCTTCTTCCTGGTCGGCGATCTTGAAGCCGGCCCATTTGCCGTCGAGCCAGTCGGCCTTGTTAGGCTTGTAGCCGGAGCCGGCCTCGAGCTCGGCGTCGAGCCGCGCGCGCCAGTCGGCCTTGGCCTTGTCGACCTCGCCCTCGGTCAACACGCCTTCGCTGACCAGGCGGCGGGCATAGAGCTCCAGCGTCGACGGGTGAGCCGCGATCTTCTTGTACATCACCGGCTGGGTGAATGCCGGCTCGTCGCCTTCGTTATGGCCATGCCTGCGGTAGCAGAACATGTCGATGACGACGGGCTTGTGGAATTTCTGCCGGAACTCGATCGCGACCTTGGCCGCGAACACCACGGCTTCCGGATCGTCGCCGTTCACATGGAAGATCGGCGCATCGATCATCTTCGCCACATCCGACGGATAGGGCGAGGAGCGCGAGTAACGCGGATAGGTGGTGAAACCGATCTGGTTGTTGACGATGAAGTGGACCGAGCCGCCGGTGCGGTAGCCCTTCAGGTCGGACAGGCCGAAGCACTCGGCGACCACGCCCTGGCCGGCGAACGCGGCGTCGCCATGCATGAGGAGCGGCAGCACCGAGATGCGCATGTCCGGCGGATCGCCGTGCTGGTCCTGCTTGGCGCGGACCTTGCCGAGCACGACGGGATCGACGATCTCGAGATGCGAGGGGTTGGCGGTGAGCGACAGATGGATGCGGTTGCCGTCGAACTCGCGGTCCGAGGACGCGCCGAGATGGTACTTGACGTCACCGGAGCCTTCGACCGCGTCGGGATTGGCCGAGCCGCCCTTGAACTCGTGGAACAGCGCGCGGTGCGCCTTGCCCATCACCTGGGTCAGCACGTTGAGGCGGCCGCGATGCGGCATGCCCAGCACGATTTCCTTCACGCCGAGATTGCCGCCGCGCTTGATGATCTGCTCGAGCGCGGGGATCAGGGATTCGCCGCCGTCGAGGCCGAAGCGCTTGGTGCCGGTGAACTTGGTGTCGCAGAACTTTTCGAAGCCTTCGGCTTCGATCAGCTTCATCAGGATGGCGCGGCGACCTTCGCGCGTGAACGAGATTTCCTTATCGGGTCCCTCGATGCGCTCCTGGATCCAGGCCTTCTGCGCGGCATTGCTGATATGCATGAACTCGACGCCGAGCGTCTGGCAGTAGGTGCGCTCGCAGATCGCGGTGATCTCGCGCAGGCTGCCGTATTCGAGGCCGAGCACGTGATCGAGGAAGATCTTGCGGTCGAAATCGGTCTCGCTGAAACCGTAGGTGCGGGGGTCGAGCTCTTCGCGGTTGCGCGGGGCTTCGATGCCGAGCGGATCGAGCTTGGCGTGGAAATGGCCGCGCATGCGGTAGGAGCGGATCAGCATCAGGGCGCGGACGGAGTCGCGCGTGGCCTGGAGCAGATCGGCGGAGGAGAGGCCCGCGCCCTTGTCACCCGCCTTGGCCTGCGCCTTGGCGGCGATCTTGGCACCGACCGCCTTCTCGACCTCGGCCCAGTTGCCGTCGAGGGCGGAGGTCAGATCGTCCTGCGGGGTCAGCGGCCAGTTGGTGCGCTCCCAGGACGGGCCCTCGGCGTTCTTCCGGACGTCGGCGGGCTGGTCGTTCAGGCTCTTGAAGAACTCCTGCCACTCGGCGTCGACCGAGGACGGGTCCTTCTCGTAGCGGGCGTAGATTTCGTCGATGTAGGTGGCGTTGGTGCCCTGCAAAAAGGAGGAGAGGGCAAAGGCTGCGTTCGCGTCTTGGCGAGACATACTTGAGTTCCTGGCGATTTCGGTTCGCGCATAACAAACGGCGCTGGCGCTGGGCTCCCCGGCAGAGGCCCAGCGCGACAGGCACCATTTACCCTATTTGCTGCGAAACTTCGCCCGGAAAAGTACGAAGAAGTGAATTAGCCCTTCAATATTTCGGCAAGTGTGTGGCCGAGGCGGGCGGGAGACGGGGACACTGTAATCCCTGCCGATTTCATCGCGTCGGTCTTGGAACCGGCGTCGCCCTTGCCGCCCGAAATGATGGCGCCGGCATGGCCCATGCGGCGGCCGGGAGGGGCCGTGACGCCGGCGATGAAACCGACCATCGGCTTCTTGCGGCCGCGCTTGGCCTCGTCCTTGAGGAACTGGGCGGCGTCCTCCTCGGCGGAACCGCCGATCTCGCCGATCATGATGATCGATTCGGTCTTGGGGTCGCCGAGCAGCATTTCCAGGACGTCGATGAACTCGGTGCCCTTGACCGGATCGCCGCCGATGCCGACCGCAGTGGTCTGGCCGAGGCCTTCCTGGGAGGTCTGGAACACGGCTTCGTAAGTGAGCGTGCCGGAGCGGGAGACGATGCCGACGGAACCGGTCTTGAAGATGTTGGCCGGCATGATGCCGATCTTGCACTCGCCGGCGGTCATGACGCCCGGGCAGTTCGGCCCGATCAGGCGCGACTTGGAGCCGGCCAGCGAACGCTTCACGCGCACCATGTCGATGACGGGAATGCCCTCGGTGATGCAGACGATCAGCGGGATCTCGGCGTCGATGGCTTCGCAGATCGCGTCGGCCGCGCCCGGCGGCGGCACGTAGATCACCGACGCGTCGGCGCCGGTCTTCTCACGCGCATCGCGCACGGTGTCGAACACCGGCAGGCCCAGATGCGTCGCGCCGCCTTTGCCCGGCGAGGTGCCGCCGACCATCTTGGTGCCATAGGCAATCGCGGCCTCCGAGTGGAAGGTGCCGTTCTTGCCGGTGAAGCCCTGGCAGATGACCTTGGTGTTCTTGTCGATCAGGATGGACATGAGGTCTGCTTTCGCGAAACTAACGAGTGAGAGGTCAGTGGATGCGGCGGTAGACGCCGGTGAGCACGTCAGCCCAACCTTCCGCGTCCGGCGAGAACTGGATCTTCAACGAATAGGAATCCTCGTCGATGATTTCGTAGACGTGGCGCGCATTGCCGCGAAGCGAGCCGCGCACCAGCGTCAGGGTCTTGCCGACCCACCCGCCGGAGGCGGGCGAGGGCGGCGTGTAGCCGAGCGAGTCGTACCAGAACAATTTGTAGGTCCGGTCGTCACGGTCGAAGGTGAAGAGGCCGTGGGTGGCAAAGCTCTGCTTGCCGTCGCGCATCTGGACCGCGTCCTGGATCAGATAAAATCCGTTCAGGTCCATGCGTGCAACGACATGAGAGGTTGCCGGCCCACCCGTCGACCAGCGCGATGGGAAGACCACCTCTTCGCCATTCCATTCGCCGGCGAACGCGGCGAGACGCGCATGCTCTGCAAGTGGGGATGATGCGGCGAGATGGTCCTGGGTCATGGCCTCAGCCTCCCTTGACGGCCTTCACGATCTTCTGCGCAGCGTCGTCGAGATTATCCGCCGGCACCACGTTCAGGCCGGATTCGCGGATGATCTTCTTGCCGAGCTCGACATTGGTGCCTTCGAGGCGGACCACCAGCGGCACGCTGAGGCCGACTTCGCGCACGGCGGCCGTGACGCCCTCGGCGATCACGTCGCACTTCATGATGCCGCCGAAGATGTTGACCAGGATGCCCTTCACGTTGGGATCCGCGGTGATGATCTTGAAGGCGGCCGCGACCTTTTCCTTGCTGGCGCTGCCGCCGACGTCGAGGAAGTTCGCCGGCGCCATGCCGTAGAGCTTGATGATGTCCATCGTCGCCATGGCGAGACCGGCGCCGTTGACCATGCAGCCGATGTTACCGTCGAGCGTGACGTAGTTGAGGTCGTACTTGGACGCTTCGATTTCCTTGGCGTCTTCCTCGGTCTCGTCGCGCAGCGCGAGCACCTCGGGATGACGGAACAGCGCGTTGTCGTCGAACGACACCTTGGCATCGAGCACGCGGAGCTGGCCCTGCTTGGTCACGACCAGCGGGTTGATCTCCAGCATGGCCATGTCCTTGGCGATGAAGGCGGTGAAGAGCTGCGTGGTGAGCTTCTCGGCCTGCTTGGCGAGATCACCGGAGAGCTTCAGCGCGTTGGCAACGGTGCGGCCATGATGGCCCATGATGCCGGTCGCGGGATCGACGGAGAAGGTGATGATCTTCTCAGGCGTGTTGTGCGCGACGTCCTCGATGTTGACGCCGCCCTCGGTCGAGACGACGAAGGAGACGCGCGAGGTCTCGCGATCGACCAGCAGCGAGAGATAGAATTCCTTGTCGATGTCCGAGCCGTCCTCGATGTAGAGGCGGTTGACCTGCTTGCCGGCGGGACCGGTCTGGATCGTCACCAGCGTGGCGCCGTGCATCTGCTTCACGAACTCGGTCACTTCGGCGACCGACTTGGCGATGCGGACGCCGCCCTTGTCACCGGCGGAGGCTTCCTTGAACTTGCCCTTGCCGCGGCCGCCGGCATGGATCTGGCTCTTCACCACATAGACCGGGCCCGGCAGCGCCTTGGCGGCCGCCTCGGCCTCGGAGGGGTTCAGCACAGGCTTGCCTGCCGAGATCGCAACACCGAACTCGCTCAGGAGGATTTTGGCCTGATATTCGTGGATATTCATATCGTCGCTCCCTGAACCCGCGGGCGGTGACCTCTCAGGCCCACCTCAGTCTTGTGGCTGGCATACCATATACCACAGGAACTGCAACCCGGATTCTCTGACCTCGAGATCTCTGGACTTTCGAACCGGACCCCGCCCTGCCTTCAACGCGTGACGCAGAGGGGTGCCGGAAGTGAAACCGCCGAAGACCGGGTTGCGGTCTTCGGCGGGGATTGTTGCGCCTTAGCGGCCGAGAAGATCGGGTGCGATCTTCTTGCAGGCGTCGACCAGGCCCTGCACCGCGCCGACCGACTTGTCGAAGGCCTCGCGATCCTTGCCGGCGAGCTCGATCTCGACGACGCGCTCGACGCCCTTGGAGCCGATCACGACGGGCACGCCGACATACATGTCCTTCACGCCGTATTCGCCGTTGAGGTAGGCGGCCGAAGCCAGCACGCGCTTCTTGTCACGCAGATAGCTCTCGGCCATCGCGATCGCGGACGCTGCCGGCGCATAGAAGGCCGAGCCGGTCTTGAGCAGATTGACGATCTCGGCGCCGCCGTTGCGGGTGCGGTCGACGATCTCGTCGAGGCGCGCCTGCGAGGTCCAGCCCATCTTGACGAGGTCGGGCAGCGGGATGCCGGCGACGGTGGAGTACTTCACCAGCGGCACCATGGTGTCGCCATGGCCGCCGAGCACGAACGCGGTGACGTCCTCGACCGAGACGTTGAACTCGTCGGCCAGGAAGTAGCGGAAGCGCGACGAATCCAGCACGCCGGCCATGCCGACGACCTTCTTGTGCGGCAGGCCCGAGGCCTTCTGGAGCGCCCAGACCATCGCGTCGAGCGGGTTGGTGATGCAGATGACGAAGGCGTCGGGGGCGTATTTCTTGATGCCCGCACCGACCTGCTCCATGACCTTGAGGTTGATGGAGAGGAGGTCGTCGCGGCTCATGCCGGGCTTGCGCGGCACGCCGGCGGTGACGATGCAGACCTTTGCGTTGTCGAGCGCTTCGTAGGAGTTGGCGCCGGTGTAGTGCGCGTCGAAGCCGTCGACCGGCGAGGACTGCGCGATGTCGAGCGCCTTGCCCTGCGGCACGCCCTCGGCGATGTCGAACATCACCACGTCACCCAGCTCTTTCAAGCCGATGAGATGAGCCAGCGTTCCGCCGATCTGACCGGAGCCAATCAAAGCAATCTTGTCGCGCGCCATGTGAGCCTGTCCTTTAGACACGTAAGGAGGGGAAAACTGACAGGGTGGTTATCCCTTTCGCTTCCGCCGTTCAAGTCGGTGGATGCCCAATTGTCGGGCTTGCCGAGATAGCAATCAGCATACCCGTCATTCCGGGATGCGCCGCCAGGCGCAGGCCTTAATTCCAGGCCTTGAATCCATGAGGCGGCAGCGGTGATGGCGCGATGGATTCCGGGCCTGCGACGTTCGTCGCACCCCGAAATGACAGCGCTGGCAAATAGGACTTAAGTCTCCACCAGCCCCTTGGTGGAGCCGCTGGCGGTGGAATCCTTGCGGCCGTGAGCCAGCGCCAGATAGGATTCCGAGCTCATCTCGATCAGACGTGAGGCCGTCCGCTTGAACTCCATGGCCTCGTTGCCCTCATGGGCGAGGTAGAGCGAGATCGGGTTGGCGTCGGCCGAGGCCATCAGCTTCACGGCATTGTCATAGAGCGTATCGATCAGCGTGATGAAGCGCTTGGCCGAATTGCGCTGGGAGACATCCATCACTGGAATATGGTCGACCAGGATGGTGTGATAGTCGTGCGCGAGCCTGAGGTAGTCGGATGCACCGAGCGGCTTCTCGCAGAGATCGGCGAACGTAAACCGCGCCACGCCATGGGCCGAGCACGGCACGTGCAGGATGCGGCCCTTGATCGCAATGTCGCGCGACTTGCATTTGGCGTTGCCGGTCATTTTGGACCAGGCGCGGTTGAGCGCTTCGTCGGCATCGCCATCGGCCGGCGTCAGCCACATCGGCACGCCCTGGAGCTTTTCTAGGCGGAAGTCGGTGCGTGCATCGAGCCGCGCGACGTCCATGTGGTCGGTGATCTGCTTGATGAAGGGCAGGAACAGCGCGCGGTTCAAGCCGCCTTTGTAGAGATCGTCGGGCGCGACGTTGGAGGTCGCGACCACGACGGTGCCGAGCTCGAACAGTTTCGCGAACAGGCGGCCCAGGATCATCGCATCCGCGATGTCGGTGACGTGGAATTCGTCGAAGCAGAGCAGCCAGCTTTCCTCGAAGATCGCATTCGCCGTGAGCACCATGACATCGCCATCGGCGATCTCACCGCGCGAAATGCTCTGGCGGTAATCGTAGATGCGCTCGTGCACATCGGCCATGAATTCGTGGAAATGGGCGCGGCGCTTATGCTCGACGGTCGAGTGCTGGAAGAACAGATCCATCAGCATGGTCTTGCCACGACCGACCTCGCCATGGATGTAGAGCCCGCGCGGCGCCTCGTCCTTGTCGCTGCTGAACAGGCGGCTCAGCAGGCCCTGCTTGCGCTGCGGCTTGTAATTGGCGAGCCGCTGGTCGAGCGCCGCATAGGCTTCGGCGACCTCAGCCTGCGCAGCATCGGGCTCGATCGCGCCGGACGCGATCTGGGCCTGGTATGCCTCGCGGAATGAGGAATCTTGGGTGGAGAGCATGGCTCTTTCCGCCAGAGACCGGCGGAAATTGCAACTGCGTATTCGCGCAACGGCTTATGCGCCGTACCCTTCGAGGACTGATCGCGCGCGAACACGGGCCTCAGTGGAGGGACTTACTTGGTCAGCCGAACGGATCCATTCTTGCGCTCATCGTGGCTAGAATGTACCTATTGAGGAACCAAGGAACCTCGATATGGCGCTTAGCATCAAGGACCCCGAAACGGAGCAATTGGCGCGGAGTCTGGCGCAATTGACCGGCGAGAACATCACGACAGCAACCAAGCGCGCCATTGAGGAGCGCTTGCGTCGGCTCGGCGGTCAAACTCACAAAGAGGCGCTGCTTCAAGACATGGCCGAGATCAGGCGGCGCTGGAGCGAGATGCGAGTCCTGGATGACCGCACGCCTGAGGAAATTCTCGGATACGACGAGCATGGATTGCCGCGCTGATGGTGATCGACACGTCGGCGATCGTGGCAATCGCGCTCAACGAAGACGATGCAGCGGATATTGAGCGACTGATCGTGGACGATCCGATCCGCCTGATCTCTGCGGCAACGGTGCTTGAAGCAACGATGGTGATCGAGACACGGCTTGGTGATGCAGGCGGCCGTGAGTTCGATCTTTGGCTCATCAAAATCGGCGCAGAGGTCGTGGCAGTCGATGCCGAACAAGTCGATGCGGCACGGCGCGCTTGGCGACGCTTTGGCAAGGGCCGCCATGTCGCATCGCTCAACTACGGTGATTGCTTTTCCTATGCGCTGGCTATGACCCGAAGCGAACCGCTGCTGTTCAAAGGCGCGGACTTTGCGAAGACCGACGTCGTCCGATCAGGTGCGGCGCCGTCGCGATAACTTGCCGAGGTGAGACCTACTCGCACAACTCGTAGGCGTCCTCGACCACGTACGGGCCGCCACCGGTGGACGCACGCGACGAGAACAGCACGAAACGTTCCGCCGTGAACGCCTTGCTCGGGAAGTAGCCGCGCAGCGAGAGATAGTCGGCGACGTCGCGGTCGGTGGCGTCGTGCAGACGGGCCAGCGTGACATGCGGGATGAACTTGCGGCCCTCGGGGTCGAGACCGATCCGCTGCATCATGCGTTCGAGCTCGGCCTGCAATTCCATCAGCGGCTTGCTGGGCGCGATGGTGGCGACCACCGCACGCGGCTTGCGGCCGCCAAAACTCTGCAAGCCCTGCACCTTCACTTCGAACGGCTTGCGGTCGACGCGAAACAGCATCGAGGCGATCTCGTTGGCGGACATGCCGTCGATATCGCCGATGAAGCGCAGGGTGACGTGATAATTTTCGGGATCGATCCAGCGGGCGCCTGGAAGGCCACCTCGCAAATTGGAAAGCGTCTGGCAGACCTCGGCCGGGATTTCCAGACCAGTGAACAAACGCGGCATCGTTTCGCACTCCCGATGCTTGGGCATGATCCCCGAGAGAGATCATATCCAAATTTTAGAGCCGGCGACGAATCATCTGTACCTTGATTCCTATCGCAGTTGTATGACTCTGCAAGTATCGCGCGCCTCACCCCGGTAAAACCCTGGGAATAAGGGTTGGCGCTGCCTGCTTTTCATCGCCGCTGCTCGCTTATGTTGCGCAGGAATGCCTCGACCGTGGGCATGATGTTGCCGACGATGATGTCGACGCCGGCGGCCGTCGGATGAATGCCGTCGGCCTGGTTGAGTTTGGCGTCGGCGGCGACGCCGTCGAGAAAGAACGGATACAGCGGCACGTCGAATTGTTTCGCCAGATCCGGATAAATCGAATTGAAGCGCGCGGCGTATTCGGCGCCGTAATTCGGCGGCGCCAGCATCCCGCACAGCATGACCGGGATCTTGCGCGCCTTCAGGCGCTGGACGATGTCGGTCAGCGCGGTGCGCGTCAAATCAGGATCGATGCCGCGCAGCGCATCGTTGGCGCCGAGCTCGATGATGACGCCGTCGGTTCCGTCGGGCACCGACCAGTCGAGCCGATCGCGGCCGCCTGAAGAGGTGTCGCCGGATACCCCGGCATTGGTCATGTCGATCGCTATGCCTTTGGCCTGCAAGGCCTTTTGGAGCTTCGTCGGGAACGCCTGCTGGCCCGGAAGGCCGAGGCCGGCACTGAGGGAATCGCCGAGAACGACAAGCTTGAGCGGTTTTGTCGCCTCCGCCCAAACCGGACCCGCGACCGTCATCAAAGCGAGCATCAACACGGCTATGTGCATGAAGAATCCGTAACGCCTCTCGACCGCGCGTGCGGAGTTGCCATATGACCGGACCATGGACACTCGCATCGAATCCTCTTCACTCGCCGGCACCACGCCGGACACCATCGCCATCTCCAACGTCAATCTCTCATTGGGCACGGGGGCGGCACGCGTTCACATCCTCAAGGATATCAGCTTGCGGGTCGGCTCGGGGGAGACGATCGGCCTGATCGGCCCGTCAGGCTCGGGCAAATCCACGCTGCTGATGGTGATGGCGGGGCTGGAGCGTCCTGATAGCGGAGAGGTGGTGGTCAATGGCACGCCTTTCAATGCCCTCGACGAGGATGCGCTGGCCCGCTTCCGCGGCCGCCAGGTCGGCATCGTCTTCCAGTCTTTCCATCTGATCCCGACCATGACAGCGCTGGAGAACGTCGCCGTGCCGCTCGAGCTCGCCGGCAATCCCGATGCGGCGAAGCGCGCGGCGCAGGAGCTGCAATCGGTCGGGCTCGGCGATCGCCTGCATCATTATCCGACGCAATTGTCCGGCGGCGAGCAGCAGCGCGTCGCGCTCGCCCGCGCGTTGGCGCCCGATCCCGCCATTCTCGTCGCGGACGAGCCGACCGGCAATCTCGACGAGACCACCGGTAAGCAGATCGTCGATCTCCTGTTCGGCAAGCATACCGAGCGCGGCATGACGCTGGTGCTGGTGACGCACGATTCCTCGCTCGCGCATCGCTGCGACCGCGTCATCCGTCTGCGCTCGGGCCGTATCGACACGCAGTCTGCACCGGCATGAGCGCAGCAGCCGAACCGTTCGCGAAGCCCAACGGCGTCGCACTGTCGCTGCGTTATGCGCTGCGCGAATTGCGCGGCGGCTTGCGCGGCTTCTATGTCTTCATCGCCTGCATCGCGCTCGGCGTGATGGCGATCGCCGGCGTCGGCTCGGTCTCTGCGAGTCTGAGCGACGGTCTCGCGCGCGAAGGCCGCACGCTGCTCGGCGGCGACGTGTCGTTCGTGCTGTTCCAGCGCGAGGCCAAGCCGGACGAAGTCACCTTCCTGCGTTCGCGCGGCACCGTCTCGATCGCCGCGACCCTGCGCGGCATGGCGCGCTCGGCCGACGGCCAGCTCGCCCTCGTCGAGATGAAGGCGGTCGACAGCACCTATCCGATGCTGGGCCAGTTGACGCTGGCACCATCTCTGCCGATGTCCGATCTCCTCGCAGAACGCGATGGTGCGTTCGGCGCGGCGGCCGATCCGACGCTGCTGGCACGCATGTCGCTGAAGACCGGCGACCGCGTCACGGTCGGATCCGCGACCTTCCAGATCCGCAGCACTGTCGAAGCGGAGCCCGACAAGCTCGCCGGCGGCATCGGTTTCGGGCCGCGCTTCCTGATCAGCGAGGCGGGCTTGAAAGCGACCGGCCTGATCCAGCCCGGCAGCCTCGTGCGCTGGGTCTATCGGGTGAAACTGCCCGACACCGGCAACACCGAACGCGCCACCGAAGCTTTCATTGCGGATGCGCGCAACGCCGCGCCGCAAGCCGGCTGGGAAATCCGCAGCCGCTCCAACGCCTCGCCGCAGCTCGAGCGCAACATCAACCGTTTCACGCAGTTTTTGACCCTGGTCGGCCTCGCCGCACTGCTGGTCGGCGGCGTCGGCGTCGCCAACGCCGTGAAGAGCCACATCGACCGCCGGCTCGAGGTGATCGCGGCCCTCAAGGCCGTCGGCGCCACCGGGCGCGACGTATTCGGCATCTATCTGGCGCAGGTTCTGCTGCTCGCCGCGATCGGCTCGGTAATCGGCCTTGCGCTGGGCGCGGCCATGCCGTTCGCCATCGTCGGCCTGTTCGGAAAGCTGCTGCCGCTGCCGGTGGTGCCGGCCGTGCATGCCGACGAGCTGGCGCTGTCCTTCCTGTACGGCCTGCTCACCGCGCTCGCTTTCGGCCTGTGGCCGCTCGGCCGGGTGCATGACGTACCGGTGGCCGCATTGTTCCGCGACACCATCAGCTCCGAATGGCACCGGCCGCGCCTGGGCTATCTCGTGTTCATGGCCGTCGTGGTCGCGCTGCTGATCGCGGTCGTGATCGGATTGTCCTTCGACAAGCGCATCGCCGCGGTGTTCGTGGCCTCCTCCGTGGTCGTGTTCGCCCTGCTCCGCGGTATCGCCGCGCTCTTGATGACGATCGCGCGGCGGCTGCCGCGATCGCGGCTGCCGATGCTGCGGCTGGCGGTCGCCAACATCCACCGGCCGGGCGCGCTGACACCCTCGGTCGTGCTGTCGCTGGGCCTCGGCCTGGCCGTGCTGGTCACCATCACCCAGATCGACGGCAATCTGCGCCGGCAGTTTCTGGCGGCGCTCCCGGACCGCGCGCCGTCGTTCTTCTTCATCGACATCCCGAGCACGCAGGCCGAGCAGTTCGACGGCTATCTGCGCCAGATCGCGCCGGGCGCGACGGTCGAGGACGTGCCGATGCTGCGCGGGCGCATCGTCGGAGCGCGCGGCGTGCGCGCCGAGGACCTCAAGCCCACGACCGATTCCGAGTGGGTGCTGCAAAGCGACCGCGGCCTGACCTATACCGCGGAGCTGCCGAAGGGTTCCAAGGTGGTCGAGGGCGAATGGTGGAAGGCCGATTATTCCGGCCCGCCGCTGGTCTCGATGGAGAAGAAAATCGCCGATGGGCTCGGCCTCAAGCTCGGCGACGAAATCGTGGTCAACGTGCTCGGCCGCGACATCCCGGCCAGGATCGGCAATCTGCGCACCATCGACTGGCAGGGGATGGGCATCAATTTCGTGCTGGTGTTCTCGCCGAACGCCTTCAAGGGCGCCCCGCACACCCACATCGCGACGCTGACGGAGTCAGGCGGCGATGCGACCGGCGACGGCAAGATCATCCGGCAAGTCGCGGACACCTATCCGATGGTGACGAGCGTGCGCGTGCGCGAGGTGATGGAGACGGTCGGCTCGGTCGTGACCAATCTGGCGCTGGCGATTCGTGGCGCCAGTGCGATCACCCTGATCTCGGCGATCCTGGTTTTGGGCGGCGCGCTCGCCGCCGGCCACCGCCACCGCGTCTACGATGCCGTGATCCTCAAGACGCTCGGCGCGACCCGGCTGCGGCTGCTCGGCGCCTACGCCCTCGAATACCTCCTGATCGGCCTCGCCACAGCGATGTTCGGCGTGATCGCCGGCAGCATTGCGGCCTGGATGATCGTGACGCGGCTGATGACGCTGAGTTTCGTCTGGCAGGCCGGCAGCGCGGCCGGCGTGGTCGCCGCCGCACTGATCGTCACGGTCGGACTCGGGCTCGCCGGCACGCTGCTGGCGTTGAACAAAAAGCCCGCCACGGTGTTGCGAAATTTGTGACAAAAGGTAGCGGCAGGCCCCGCGGGTGCGAAATCGCACGATTCCCGCGATTAACCACGTCTGCTTGTAAGGCTCTCGTCAGAATTGAGAGCGGAGGGCGACATTCAGCCGCGCGTGAACGGTTGCAGCGAATGTGTTAGTTTCCCACATATCGAGTGGGTTCGGAGTCCCGATTGTGAGCCAAATTTAAGTCGGCACACAGCGGTATCCGAGATAGAATTTGACGAACCGGCGGCACGGCGACCCTCGTGCCAGACCGGACCAACCAACGGGAATTCGACCATGTCGGACCTAGACCGTAACTACGCTTCTCCTTTCGGCAGGGCCGCCGGGCGTGTTGACGCCGCGACGGTCGACGCCGGCCTGCGCGCCTACATGCTGCGCATCTACAATTACATGAGCATCGGCCTTGCCATCACCGGCCTGGCCGCGCTCGGCGTCTACATGGCTGCCGTGACCGACGTTCCGACCCCGGAAGCCGTCCGCGTCGGCAAGCTGTTCCTGACGCCGTTCGGCTACGCGATGTTCGTCAGCCCCCTGAAGTGGCTGTTCATGCTCGCGCCGCTCGCCATGGTGTTCGTGATTTCGGCGGGCATCAACCGTCTCGCTCCCTCGACCGCGCAGATCCTGTTCTGGGTATTCGCGGCGCTGATGGGCATCTCGCTGTCGTCGATCTTCCTGGTGTTCACGCACACCTCGATCGTGCGGGTGTTCTTCATCACCGCGGCCACGTTCGGTGCGCTGAGCCTCTACGGCTACACCACCAAGCGTGACCTGAGCGGAATGGGCTCGTTCCTGTTCATGGGCCTGATCGGCATCGTCATCGCCAGCCTGGTGAACCTGTTCCTGGGCAGCTCGCTGCTCCAGTTCATCGTGTCGGTGGTCGGCGTGCTGGTGTTCGCGGGCCTCACCGCCTGGGATACGCAGCGGCTGAAGAACGACTACATCTACGGCTACGCGTCGGCCGGCGGTGACATCGCAGAGCGTGCGGCCATCACCGGCGCGCTGTCGCTGTACCTGAACTTCATCAACCTGTTCACGCTGCTCCTGCAGCTCCTCGGCCAGCGCGACTAAACGCTGACCCAGCGAGAACGGACACGAACCCCGGCCGAGAGGCCGGGGTTTTTGTTTGAGCCCGGGGCCTCTGCTCGTCATTGCGAGCGAAGCGACTTGTCCGCCGAAGCCTCGGCGAAGGCGGAAGCAATCCAGAGTCCCTCCACGGACGCATTTCTGGATTGCTTCGTCGCAAAGGCTCCTCGCAATGACGGAGCATGGGGAAGCAGCGTTGCCTCTTCCAGCGGCCGGGCGGAGGCTCTAATCTTCCCTCATGTCCGCACCCGATATCAGGCCCACCCTCGAGGCCGACCTTCCCGCCATCACCGCCATCTACCAGCAGGCTGTCCGCGAGGGCACCGCGACGTTCGAGCTGGAACCGCCAGACCTTGCCGAGATGACGCGCCGCTACCGCGCGCTGGTCGATGGCGGCTATCCCTATTTCGTCGCCATCCTCGAGGGGCGCGTCGCCGGCTATGCCTATGCCGGCGCCTACCGGCCGCGGCCGGCCTACCGTTTCACGGTCGAGAACTCGATCTATCTCGACCCCTCCTTCCACCGCCGCGGCGTCGGCTCGCTGCTGCTGGAACGGTTGATCACCGAGTGCGAGGCGCGCGGCTTCCGCCAGATGATCGCGGTGATCGGCGATTCCTCCAATGCCGGCTCGATCGGCGTGCACACGCGCGGCGGCTTCAAGATGATCGGCACGCATCCCAGCGTCGGGCTGAAATTCGGCCGCTGGCTGGATACGGTGATGATGCAGCGGGATCTTGGCGAGGGCGCCAGCACGGTGCCGGGGAAATAGGGACGGTCTCGTAGGGTGGGCAAAGCGATAGCGTGCCCACCATATCCCGGCGATTGAGAAAGGACGTGGGCACGGCGCGTTGCGCCTTTGCCCACCCTACGGCACCGGTCGTGCGGCTACACTACCGCCAATTTCCGATCGATCACCAGCAGCACGCGCTCGAGCTCGTGGCCGCGGCGCAGGATCAGGCCGGTCGCCGAAATCACGCTGTACATGCCCTGCTTGCGGGCGAGACGCGGATCCTTCTCGATGCGGTAGATCGGCACTTCCGAGGCGCGGCGGAACACCGAGAACACGGCGCGATCCTTGAGGAAGTCGATGGCATAGTCGCGCCACTCGCCGTCGGCGACCATGCGTCCGTAGAGATTGAGGATGCGATGCAGCTCGATCCGGTTGAAGGTGACCCGGTTCGGCTGGGTGTTCGCAGCGGCGGGATGCGCCGCCGCGCGCTGCCCGCTCGGATCTGCATCCTCCGACGTCACACTCATGGAGCGCCTCCTGTCGCATTGGCATGATCGCGTCCGCGAAGACCGTCCCGGGAACCTCGGGATCATGACAGTTGCATGATTGCGCCAACCGTTCCCCATCGCAAGAGGCTCCTCACGCAACCGATCGAATCGGCGGCGAGTCAGGGCACACGCAAGAGTGGAACTCCCTCGCGGCGATCCGTCACGGGATCGTTAGAAGGAATCTTGATATCGCCGCTTTTCCGCCCATCGCGCGCCGCCCTGCATTGCGAAAAGACCTGTGTGCGTTGACCCGGTCCTTTCGGTTCCGGATTCCTCAGCCCCCAGCCCCCCGGGGTCGAACAGGATCGGGTCTGTACGCGCGACAAGGAGGGCCAACGCAAGTTGGTCCTTTTTTGTTTGTGTCGGGATGTTTCTGCCTCGACGCGCCTTCTCTCGAAGCATCAGCGCGAACACTCTTTCTCCTCATCCTGAGGAGCCGCGAAGCGGCGTCTCGATGGATCGAGGCCGAGTTGCAGCAGCCGGGCCTGCATGGTTCGATACGGCGCTAACGCGCCTCCTCACCATGAGGGTTGAGAGTGATTGCGTCGGAAAGATTCGAAGCAGCGCGCTTCAGTGCAGCGACGTGTACGCCGCGCCCAGCATCGGGCCCGGCTTCTCGCGGCTGCCGTCCTGGACATAGACCACCGCGCCGTCGACGCCGTCGCGCGTGAGGTTCTCGATCGGCACCGTCCAGCTTTCCGGACGGCCGGTCCAGTCGCCGACCTTGAGCAGATTGCGCACGACGTTGTGATAGATGACCTGCTGCCCGCGGTTCTCGCCCTTGGCGATGGAGATCGGCACCGATTTGGCGACCGAGCAGATCCAGACCTCGCCACGCGCGACGGTGGGCTCCTTGCTCGCGGCCACCGACACGTTGATCTGCTTGCCCGAGAGCGACATCGTCACCGGCACACTCATCACGCCGACGCCCTTGTCGGTCTTGCCGATCGCATTCTCGATGCCGGCACGGTCGCTGCCGATGACGTGCGTGGAGCCGTTGACGACAACTTGCGGCGTGTAGACTTCGCGGTCGCCGCGCATCTTCGAGTAGGCGCGCTGACGCGCAGAGAAGCGTGAATCCGCCAGCGTGTCCTTCCAGCCGAGATAATCCCAATAGTCGATCGGCATGCTCAGCGCGATGATCGAGGGATCGCTGGAGAGGTCGCCGATGATCTTGTCGGCGGGCGGGCAGGACGAGCAGCCCTGCGAGGTAAACAATTCGACAACGGCGCGAGGATCAGCCTCGGCGGGACGGATGACGGCGACGATGGCGCAGATGCCGATGGCTCCGGACCAGAGTGCACCGGACCAGCGCGAAACCAGATGAGAAGCCGTCATTGCAGTCATGTTGAACGTCACACCTCGCACGCGTGGGGGAAGATCCTATCGCCTGATGGTCACCGTAATCTTACGGGCATCACTCTATCAACCGTCCGGGGCGAGGTTTTCCGCCGGGCGGGACCATCGGAGGCGTGTCTCAACGCACGAAGGCGGCCCTGTGATAGGCCGCCCCCGTTTAACCTTCTACTCACGTCGCGGTGAGCCACCGTTCACAAATTCGCGCTTAGGCCGCGAGCTTGCGCAGCACGTAGTGCAGGATACCGCCGTTCCGGTAGTAATCGAGCTCGTCCAGCGTATCGATGCGGCAAAGCAGCGAAACGCGCTGCAACGAACCGTCGCCGGAGACGATCTCCGCGGTCAGCTTCTGACGCGGCTTGAGATCGCCGACCAGACCGCGCAGCGTGACCTTCTCGTCGCCCTTGAGGCCGAGCGAGGACCAGGAGGTGCCGTCCTCGAAGGTCAGCGGCAGCACGCCCATGCCGACCAGGTTGGAGCGATGGATGCGCTCGAAGCTCTGGCAGATCACGGCGCGCACGCCGAGCAGACGCGTGCCCTTCGCAGCCCAGTCGCGCGAGGAGCCGTTGCCGTATTCGGCGCCGGCGAACACCACCAGCGGCACCTGCTCCTGCTGGTACTTCATCGCAGCGTCGTAGATCGACATCTGCTCGCCGTCGGGCCAGTGCTTGGTGAGACCGCCCTCGGGAATGTTGCCGTCCGCGCCCTTCAGCATGAAGTTCTTGATGCGGATGTTGGCGAAGGTGCCGCGCATCATGACTTCATGGTTGCCGCGGCGCGTGCCGTACTGGTTGAAGTCGGCGGGGCGCACCTGGTGCTCGCTGAGATATTTTCCGGCGGGCGAGGTGAGCTTGATCGAACCGGCCGGCGAAATGTGGTCGGTGGTGATCTTGTCGCCGAACATGGCGAGGATGCGTGCCTCGACGATGTCGGTGACCGGCTCCGGCTCCTTCTTCATGCCGTCGAAATAGGGCGGGTTCTGCACATAGGTCGAAGACATGTTCCAGCGATAGGTCTCGCTCTCGACCGTCTTGATCTTGCGCCAGTTGGCGTCGCCCTTGAACACGTCGGCATACTTCTTCTTGAAAATCGCCGCGGTCACGAACTTCTTCATGAAGGCGTTGATCTCCTTCGTCGTCGGCCAGATGTCCTTCAGGTACACCGGCTTGCCGTCCTTGCCTTCGCCGAGCGGCTCGACCGCGAGGTTCTTGGTGACGCTGCCGGCGAGCGCGTGGGCGACCACCAGCGGCGGCGAAGCCAGATAGTTCGCCTGCACGTCGGGCGAGACGCGGCCTTCGAAGTTGCGGTTACCGGAGAGCACGGCGGCGGCGACGATGCCGTTGTCGTTGATCGACTTCGAGATCTCCTCAGGCAGCGGACCGGAATTGCCGATGCAGGTGGTGCAGCCGAAGCCGACCAGGTTGAAGCCGACCTTGTCGAGATCGGCCTGCAGACCGGAATCGGCGAGATAGCCGGCGACGACCTGGCTGCCCGGGGCGAGCGAGGTCTTCACCCACGGCTTGGCCTTGAGGCCCTTGGCAGCAGCGTTACGCGCGAGCAGGCCGGCGCCGATCAGCACGCTCGGATTCGAGGTGTTGGTGCAGGAGGTGATGGCGGCGATGACGACGTCGCCATGGCCGATCTCGAAATTCTTGCCTTCGACCGCGAAGCGCTTGGTGGGCTCCTCGGCCTTCTTGTACTCGGTGCCGAGCGCGAGCGAAAAACCTTCGGCGACCGACGGCAGCGCGATACGGCCTTCGGGGCGCTTCGGGCCGGCCATCGACGGCACGACGTCCGCAAGATCGAGCGTCAGCGTTTCCGTGAACACCGGATCGGCCGACTTGGCGGTGCGGAACAGGCCCTGTGCCTTGGCATAGGCCTGCACCAGCGCGACGCGCGCCGGAGCGCGGCCGGAGGTCTTGAGGTAATCGAGCGCGGCGGCGTCGACCGGGAAGAAGCCGCAGGTCGCGCCGTATTCGGGCGCCATGTTGGCGATGGTCGCCTTGTCGGCGACGGAGAGATTGTCGAGACCGGGGCCGAAGAACTCGACGAACTTGCCGACCACGCCGAGCTTGCGCAGCATCTGCGTGACCGTGAGCACGAGGTCGGTCGCGGTGACGCCCTCCTTCATCGCGCCCTTCAGCTTGAAGCCGACGACGGTGGGCAGCAGCATCGACAGCGGCTGGCCGAGCATGCAGGCTTCCGCCTCGATGCCGCCGACGCCCCAGCCGAGCACGGCGAGACCGTTGACCATGGTGGTGTGGGAGTCAGTGCCGACGAGCGAGTCGGGATAGGCGACTTCGAAGGTGCCGGTCTTCTTGCCGACCGTCATCTTCTCTTTCTTGGTCCAGACTGTCTGCGAGAGATATTCGAGATTGACCTGGTGGCAGATGCCGGTGCCGGGCGGCACGACGGAGAAGTTCGTGAATGCCTTCTGGCCCCACTTCAGGAACTCGTAGCGCTCCTGGTTCTGCTTGTACTCCTCGGTGACGTTCTTGCCGAAAGCCTTGTTGTCACCGAAGAAGTTCACGATCACGGAGTGGTCGATGACGAGGTCGACCGGCACCAACGGGTTGATCTTTTCGGCATCGCCGCCGAGCTTCTGCATCGCATTGCGCATCGCGGCGAGATCGACCACCGCGGGAACGCCGGTGAAATCCTGCATCAGCACGCGGGCCGGGCGGAACGCGATCTCATGCTCCAGCGACTTCTTGCGCAACCACTTCGAGAACGCGACGATGTCTTCCTTCTTGACCGTGCGGCCGTCCTCGTTGCGGAGGAGATTTTCGAGCAGCACCTTCATCGAGTAGGGAAGTTTCGAAATTCCCTTCAGACCATTCTTCTCGGCCGTGGGCAGGCTGTAATAGACATAGGTCTTGGCGCCGACCTTGAGGGTCTTTTTGGATTTGAAGCTGTCGAGAGAGGTCATGAAAGGAAATCCCAATTGTTAGTTATACCCGGCAAGGGGTATTTTAACACCGTCAGCGAATCCGGCTGGGTCGCTTGCAGGGGCAGGTTGAGTTGCTGCATCAAGTAGTTCCGGGCTTATAGAAGCTTTCTAACCGCGCCGCCACAGCCACAATCGTGCCGCAGCAATTCGCGAGCCAAAAATTCCCATGCGCTACCCCAAGATTTCCTGAGGCCAGGCTTTTGAGCGGATTGAACCAAGGCAAGATGCAGCTGTCCGGACGCGGGGTGATTTGCGTGCGCGGCGGCCGCGAGGTGTTTTCCGGGCTCGATTTCGAGGCCGTGTCGGGCGAAGCCGTGGCTGTCGTGGGCCGCAACGGTTCGGGCAAGACCTCGCTGCTGCGGCTGATCGCGGGCCTGCTCATTCCGGCCGGCGGCACGATCGTACTGGACGGCGGCGACGCCGAGATGACGCTGCCGGAGCAGTGCCACTATCTCGGCCATCGCGACGCCCTCAAGCCGGCGCTGAGCGTGGCTGAAAATCTGGCATTCTGGGCCGATTTCCTGGGCGGCGAGCGCGGTGACGCCGCCGAGAGCCTCGCCATTGTCGGGCTCGACCATGCCACCCATCTGCCCGCGGGCTTCCTCTCGGCGGGCCAGCGCCGCCGGCTGTCGCTGGCCCGGCTGCTGACCGTCCGCCGCCCGATCTGGCTGCTGGACGAGCCGACCAACGCGCTGGATGTCGCCGGCCAGGACATGTTCGGCGCCCTGATGCGGGAGCATCTCGGCCGCGGCGGCCTGATCATCGCGGCAGCCCATGCGCCGCTGGGAATCGATTCGCGGGAGCTGCGGATCGGGGGGATGGTATGATTCGGCCCGACCCTCAGCTTTTCGAGCGGCCACCATTGTCGCTCCGGGCGCCCTCGCCTCTCGCGCTTGCGGGAGAGGTCGGCATAGGCGGCCCTTGGCCGCCGTCCCTTAAGAACGCCGATGCTTTGCATCGGCTATGGCGCCGGGTGAGGGCTCTCTCCTCTTGGGGGCTCTTCATTGCCGAGACACCCTCTCCCCAACCCTCCCCCGCAGGCGGGGGAGGGAGCGCACCGCCCTTGCGGCAGCATGGAGCCTCCCCATGACCGCCCTCGCCGCCCTCATTCGCCGGGACATCCGGATCGCGCTCCGCGTCGGCGGCGGGGCCCTGATTGGCGTACTGTTCTTCCTGACCGTCGTCGTCTTGATGCCGTTCGCGGTAGGGCCGGATCTGGCGCTGCTGTCGCGGCTGGGGCCGGCGATCCTGTGGCTCGGCGCGCTGCTGGCGAGCCTGCTGACGCTGGACCGGATGTTCATGGCCGACCATGAGGACGGCTCGCTCGACCTGATCACGATGAGCCGGACGCCGCTGGAACTCGCCTGCGCGGCCAAGGCGCTGGCGCATTGGCTCGCCGCCGGCCTGCCGCTGATTGTCGCAACCCCGGTGCTCGGCCTGCTGCTCAACCTCGACATGGTCGCGACCGGCGCGGTGGCGCTGACGCTTCTGGCGGGCACCCCGGCGCTGACGTTCACCGGCATGATCGGCGCGGCGCTGGCGGTGACGCTGCACCGGGGCGGGCTGCTGATGGCGGTGCTGGTGCTGCCGCTGTCGATCCCGGTGCTGATTTTCGGCGTCGCCGCCTCGCAGGCCGTGATCGTCGGCCCCATGAATTTCGGCGCACCGTTCTCGATCCTGTGCGCGCTGTCGCTGGTCAGCCTGGTGGTCGGCCCGTTCGCGGCGGCCGCGAGCCTGCGGCATGGACTTGACTGATCTTGACCCCGATCAACTTTAGACAACTTCTTTTGTGCTGATTGCCTCCCGTCACCCCCGCGACTATCAGGATGCCATGACGCTGATCGACCTCGCCAATCCGACCCGGTTCCTCGCGCTGACGGCGCGGGTGCTGCCGTGGCTCGCGGGTGCGACCATGATCCTGCTCGCGATCGGACTCTACCAGTCCGCGCTCGCGCCCGACGACTACCAGCAGGGCGCCACCGTGAAGATCATGTTCATCCACGTGCCCAATGCGTGGCTGTCGATGTTCGTCTGGGGCGTGATGAGCATCGCTTCGCTCGGCACGCTGGTGTGGCGCCATCCGCTCGCCGACGTGGCCGCGAAGGCGGCCGCACCGATCGGCGCCGGCTTCACCTTCCTCGCACTACTGACGGGCTCGCTGTGGGGCCGGCCGATGTGGGGCACCTATTGGGAATGGGATGCGCGGCTGACCTCGGTGCTGATTCTGTTCCTGATGTATCTCGGTCTGATGGCGCTGTGGCGCGCGGTCGACGATCCCTCGCGCGCGGCGCGCGCCGCCGCCGTGCTGACGCTGGTCGGCGCGATCAATTTGCCGATCATCAAATTCTCCGTCGACTGGTGGAACACATTGCACCAGCCGGCCTCGGTGATGCGCATGGGCGGCTCCTCGCTCGACAAATCGTTCCTGATTCCGCTGCTGGTGATGGCGGTCGCGTTCACGCTGCTGTTCGTCACGCTGCATCTGGCCGCGATGCGCAACGAGATTTTGCGCCGGCGCGTCCGCTCGCTGCAGATGATGCAGGCGAGTCGCGTAGCGTTTTCAAGCGAAGTGGCCCCCGGTTCGCGTCAAGAAAACGCGTCAAAAGAAGCCGGAGCTGCATGACGATGTCGCTCGGTCCCTACGCGTCCTTCATCGTGACGTCTTATGCTGCCGCGGCGCTGGTCGTCGTGGTCCTGATCGGCTGGATCGTGCTCGACTATCGCAGCCAGACGCAGCGCCTGCGCGAGCTGGAGCGCGGGGGCGTCACACGCCGCTCGGGCCGAAGTGCTGTGGACCAGCCATGAGTGATCAATCGACATCAACGCCGCCACAGCGCCGCACCTTCCTGATGGTGCTCCCACTGCTCGCTTTCATCGCCGTGGCGCTGCTGTTCTGGTTCCGGCTCGGCAGCGGCGATATCTCGCGGATTCCCTCCGCGCTGATCGGACGCCCCGCGCCGCAGACCGCGCTGCCGCCGCTCGAGGGATTGCAGGCCGACAACGCACCGGTGCCCGGGCTCGATCCCGCCGCGTTCAAGGGCAAGGTCAGTCTGGTCAATGTCTGGGCCTCCTGGTGCGTGCCCTGCCACGACGAGGCGCCGCTGCTGACCGAGCTGGCAAAAGACAAACGCTTCGAGCTCGTCGGCATCAACTACAAGGATGGCGCCGACAACGCGCGGCGCTTCCTCGGCCGCTACGGCAACCCGTTCAGCCGCGTCGGCGTCGACGCCAACGGCCGCGCCTCGATCGAATGGGGTGTCTATGGCGTGCCCGAGACCTTCGTCGTCGGCCGCGAAGGCACCATCGTCTACAAGCTGGTGGGGCCGATCACCGCGGATAACTATCGGACGGTGCTGTTGCCGCAGATGGAGAAGGCGCTGAAGGCGGCGGGGAGCTAGCTCGGCGCTCGTGCGACACACTCAACTGTCATCGCCCGACTTGATCGGGCGATCCAGTATTCCAGAGGCATCAGACGTATACGGAGAAGCCGCGGCGTACTGGATGCCCCGGTCAAGCCGGGGCACGACAGCGGTATGTGGAGCGACGCTTCGCCCTACCCCTTCCGCACATCCCCCGCTTCGGCCTCGCTCGCTTCCAGCGACGCCGGCTCGACACCGTAACGCTTGGTCAGCGGCATCTGGGCGATGGCGAAGATCATCGTGATGGGCGTCACGCCGAACACCTTGAAGTTCACCCAGAAATCCGTGCTCTGGGTGCGCCAGACGATCTCGTTCAGCACCGCCATGCCGGCGAAGAACAACGCCCAGCGCAGCGTGAGGATGCGCCAGCCCTGCGGCGTCAGGTTGAACATCTGGTCGAACATGACAGCGATGAAGGAGCGGCCGAACAGCAGGCCGCCGCCGAGGATCGCGGCGAACAGGCCGTAGATGATGGTCGGCTTGACCTTGATGAAGGTCTCGTCGTGCAGCACCAGCGTCAGCGTGCCGAACACCAGCACGATCACGCCCGTCACGATCGCCATGATCGGGATGTGGCGCGTCACCACATAGGAGGCGACCATCGCCACCACGATCGCGACCATGAAGGCGCCGGTCGCGGCAAACAAATTGAACTTCGCATTCACGAAGAAGAACACGAGCAGCGGACCGAGCTCGGTCGCGAGCTTGAACAGCGGATGCGGCTGGGTCTTGTCCATTACCTGACCTTTGTTGCTGTCATGCCCCGCGGAAGCGGGGCATCCAGTACGCCGCGCCGCTCGTTGTAGACCACAAGCGCCTCGGAATACTGGATCCCCCGCCCTCGCGGGGGATGACGAAAGAAACCTAAGACTCGATTCCGGCGATGGCGCGGGCGAAATCGCGCGCGGTGAACGGCGCAAGATCGTCGACGCCTTCGCCGACGCCGATGAAATGCACCGGCAGTTTGAATTTCTCCGCGAGCGCCACCAGGATGCCGCCGCGCGCGGTGCCGTCGAGCTTGGTCATCACGAGGCCGGTGACCCCGGCGGTGCGATGGAAGGCCTCGACCTGCGACAGTGCGTTCTGGCCGACAGTAGCATCCAGCACAAGCAGCACGGCATGCGGCGCAGTGTCATCCACCTTGCGGATCACGCGCACGACCTTTTCGAGCTCGTTCATCAGCTCGGCCTTGTTCTGCAAGCGGCCGGCGGTGTCGATCAGCAGCACGTCAACGGCCTGCTCCCTGGCAGCCGTCAGCGCGTTGAAGGCGAGGCTCGCCGAATCCGAGCCCTGCGCGCCTGCGATCACGGGCGTCTTCGTGCGCTCGCCCCAGACCTTAAGCTGCTCGATGGCGGCGGCGCGGAACGTGTCGCCGGCGGCGAGCATCACCTTGCGGCCTTCGGAGGCAAATTTCTGCGAGAGTTTCCCGATCGTCGTGGTCTTGCCGGAGCCGTTGACGCCGACCACGAGGATGACGAACGGCTTTTTGCCCGCGTCGATCACGAGCGGCTTGGCCACGGGCGCCAGCACCTTCTCGACCTCGGTCGCAACGACGTCCTTGACCTCGTCCGCCGAGATCGCCTTGTCGTAGCGGCCCGTACCGACCGCGTCCGCGATCCGCACCGCGACCGAAGTGCCGAGGTCGGCGCGCAGCAGCACGTCCTCGATGTCGTCGAGCATGGCGCGGTCGAGCTTGCGCTTGGTGACGAGGTCCGCGACCGCGGTCCCGAGCGAGGACGAGGTGCGCTTCAGCCCGTTGGACAGGCGGCGCCACCAGCTCAGCTTGGGGGGATCTGACGTGGTATCGTTCATGGTGGCGGTGTGTTAGCCGTTCCCGCCCCTAAACGAAAGACTTGACCCGAAGGTCCTGCAATTGCTCGATGTTCCCCAATTGACCGCCGACGAGATCCAGGCGCGCGTGCTCCATCGCGACGGGCTGATGCTGATCATCGACAAGCCGTCGGGCCTGCCGGTGCATCGGGGTCCCAAGGGCGGCGCCAATCTCGAGGACTCCTTCACCGCGCTATGTTTCGGCCTGCCGCGGCCGCCGGTGCTGGCCCACCGGTTGGACAAGGACACCTCCGGCTGCCTCGTGCTTGGGCGCCATCGCAAGGCGACTGCCTCGCTCGGCCTTCTCTTCAAGCATGGCAAGATCGGCAAGACCTACTGGACCGTGGTCGAAGGCGGCCCCGTTGAAGACGAAGGCACCATCGATATGCCGCTCGGCCGGCTCAACGCCGAACGCGGCTGGTGGCAGAAGCCCGATCCCGAGGGTCAGAAGGCCATCACCAACTGGAAGGTGATGGGCCGCGGCGACGGCCTGACCTGGCTCGCCATGGAACCGGTCACGGGGCGGACCCATCAATTGCGGGTGCATTCCTCGGCGACCGGATGGCCGATCTTCGGCGATAACATTTACGGCAACGGCCCGCGTTTCGGCGAGCCGAAGCTGCATCTGCATTCCCGCGAGATCGTGGTGCCGATCTCCCGGAACAAGGACCCGGTCAAGGTGGTGGCACCGGCGCCGCCGCATATGCACGAGAAGCTGCGTGCCTGCGGATGGAATGGGGAATAGCCTTCCAGACCCTCATGGTGAGGAGCGCGGAACGCGCGTCTCGAACCATGAAGGCCCCGCTGTTGCGGCCGGGCCTGCATCCTTCGAGACGCCCGCCTTTGGCGGGCCCTCAGAGCCTGACCGGAAAAGAAAATTGAGTGATTTCAGCCCGTTGTGATTCTCTCGTGTTTGCGAAGACTCGAGGGAGCACAACATGTGTTGGACCGAAATCACCCGCGAACAATATCGGCGCGATGGACTTCGTTATGCAAGTGACATGACGGATGCGGAGTGGAGTTTGCTTGAGCCGTTGATGCCTGTCTGCTGTCGGCTCGGCCGTCCGCGAAAGATCAGTCTCCGCGTGATCATGAATGCAATTCTCTACATTGGCGCTAGCGGCTGCCAGTGGCGAGCACTGCCCAAGGACTTCCCGGCGTGCTCGACGGTTCAGTATTATTTTTACAAGTGGCGCGGGTCTGGCTTGTGGCGCACGATCAATGACACGCTGGTCCAACGCGTTCGGCAACGGCAAGGACGCGAACCTACGCCAACGGCTGGGATTATCGACAGCCAGAGTGTGAAGACCACGGAAAGTGGCGGTCCAAGCGGGTTTGACATGGCCAAGCGCGTCAAAGGACGCAAGCGTCATATTGTCACCGATACCGAGGGCTCCTTGCTAGCTGTGCAGGTGCATCCCGCCAATCTCCAAGACAATCACGGCGCAGTTCCGCTGCTGCGAATCATCGGCCGCCTGTTCCCCGGCTTGCGCCATATCTTCGCCGATCGCGTCTATCGTGGTCCAAAGCTGCTCGATGCCATCGCTGACCTGGGCAAATGGACCATTGAAATCGTCACCCGCTCGCAAAGCGTTGGAACGTTCAAAGCCGAACCCCGACGATGGGTCGTTGAGCGTACGTTCGCCTGGTTCGGTCGCAATCGACGGCTTGCCAAGGACTTCGAGGCAACCATCGCCAGCGCGGAGGCATGGGTCCTCATCGCAAGCATCCGTCTGCTCTCTCGTCGACTGGCCAGAGCTTGATATCTCAATGACTTATTTTGAGTCAGGCTCTCAGGATGAGGGTCAAGGCCCCATAGTTTACGAAACGTTCAGGGCTCGTCTCTAATGATAGCGGTTGCTTAGAACAAGCTTCCGTCAATCCGCTCAGGACGAGCTGCGCGTCATGTCCACGGCCGAGTTATCGATCATCGACGAAGTCGAATCCGCGATTCGGCTCGGCTCGGCGGAAAAGGGCCTGGAAACGGCCCGCCGCGTCACCGACCTGTTTCTCTCCTCCGCCGGCAGTTTTGACGACGAGCAGATCGCGCTGTTCGACGACGTGCTCGAACGCCTGATCGGCACCATCGAGCTGCGCGCCATCGCCGACATCGGTGCACGAATTGCGCTGGCCGAGATCAGCGCGCAGCTGGCGCCGATCGCGCAGGCGCCGCCCTCCGTGATCCGCCGCCTCGCCAACAACGACGAAATTCGTATCGCCGGTCCGGTGCTGCAGGAATCCGCGCGCCTCGACGATTGCGATCTGGTGAAGATCGCCTCCAGCAAAGGCGAGCCGCATCTGCTCGCGGTCGCCGGACGCTGGTGGCTGAAGGAGATCGTCACCGACGCGCTGCTGGCGCGGCGCTATCCCAGCGTCAGCCGGCGTCTTGCCGCCAATCCCGGCGCGCGCATGTCCGGAAAGGGATTTGCTGTCGTCGTCGGACAGGCCGAGAGCGATCCCGAGCTCGCCGTCAGTGTCGGTGTGCGCGTCGATTTGCCGTCGGATCTGCGCCGCCAGCTGCTGCGTTCGGCCACCGACGCGGTGCGCACCCGCCTGCTGTCGCGCGCGCCGCCCGATCTGTTCGATGAGATCCAAAGCGCTATCGCCGCCGTCACCGTCGGCGTCGAGCGCGAGATGTCCGGGGTCCGCGATTTCGAGGGCGCCAAGCGCGCGATTGCGAATCTGAAGGCAACCGGTCAGCTCAACGAAACTGTGCTGTTCGGATTTGCCAGGCAGCGGCGCTACGAGGAAGCGGTGGCGGCGTTGGCTGCGTTGTCCGGATCGACCGTCGAAGTGATTCGCCCGCTGATGCAAAGCCTGCGCGAGGATGGCCTGCTGGTGCCGTGCAAGGCGGCGCAGCTCAGCTGGGAAACGACAGTCGCCGTGCTGGAGAGCCGTTTTGCGACCGGCGCGATGAAGCCGGCGGACCTTGCGAGGGCGCAAGGCAATTACGCGCGGATGACGCCGGAGAATGCGCGGCGGACGCTGCGATTCTGGCAGGTCAGGGCGTCGTAGGGGGCGCGCGGTTCACCAAACCACCGGTGTCATCCCCGCCTTGTGCGCAATTGCGCACTGGAGCGGGGGATCCAGTATTCCAGAGACGATTATGGGATACGGAGACGCCACGGCGTACGGGGTCGCCCGGTCAAGCCGGGCGACGACACCGGCTGTGTGGTGAGACGCTCGCCATCGCTGCCGGCAATCATAAGCGGCACCACACTTCCAACCCGCTCGCCCGCAATCGACACCGGCAGATAGTGCTCCGTGCGTCCTTGTCCATCGCTCTCGATCAGCACATCGCGCGTCGTGCCGATCTCTGCATCGAGCCGCTTCCGTAACGCCGCTTCACCCGCCGCACGCAGCCGTTTCGCGCGCTCCTTGATCGCGGGCCCAGCAACCTGCGGCATCTTCGCGGCCGGCGTGCCGGGGCGCGGCGAGTAAGGAAAGACGTGCAGGAAGGTCAGGCCGCACTCCTCGACCAGATCGAGCGAGCGCGAAAACATGTCTTCCGTTTCGGTCGGAAAGCCCGCGATGATGTCGGCGCCGAAGGCGATGTCCGGGCGCAGGCGGCGGACCTGGTCGCAGAAGGCGATCGCATCGCCCCGCGAATGCCGGCGTTTCATGCGTTTCAGGATCATGTCGTCGCCGGACTGGAGCGACAGGTGCAGATGCGGCATCAGGCGCGCATCATCGGCAATGGCGTCGAGCAGATCGCTGTCGGCCTCGATCGAATCGATCGAGGAGATGCGCAGGCGTTTCAGCTCCGGCACGTGCCGCAAGATCTGCCTGGTCAGCATCCCGAGTTTTGGCGCGCCCGGCAGGTCGGCGCCGTAGCTGGTGAGATCGACGCCGGTCAGAACGATCTCGGCATGGCCGCGCGCGGCCAGCGCCCGCACCTGCTGGACCACCGCGCCCATCGGCACCGAGCGTGAATTGCCGCGGCCATAGGGGATGATGCAGAAGGTGCAGCGATGGTCGCAGCCGTTCTGCACCTGCACGAACACGCGCGGCAGGCCGCTCGCATAGCCATCGACGAGATGCGGCGCCATCTCCTTCACGGCCATGATGTCGCTGACGGCGATCTTTTCAGTTGCACCAAGATCGAAGGCTGCACGCGCATCTCGCCATGCATCGCCGCGCATCTTGTCGTCATTGCCGACGACGCGATCGACCTCGACCATTCCGGCGAACATCGCGCTCTGCGTCTGCGCGGCGCAGCCGGTGACGACGATGCGCGCACCGGGCCGTTCGCGCTTCAGCTTGCGGATCGACTGGCGCGCCTGCGCCACCGCCTCGTTGGTGACGGCGCAGCTGTTGATGACGATGGTGTCTTCGAGGCCTGCGCCTTCCGCCTCGCGGCGGATCACTTCCGCCTCGAAGGCGTTGAGACGGCAGCCGAAGGTGACGATGTCGACGGCCATCAGCCGGCCGGCGCGAACAGCGCCGGATCGAAATTGCCTTCGAATTCGAAGGTCGCCGTGCCCGTCATCAGCACGTGGTCGTCGCGCTCGCGCCATTCGATGCCGAGCTTGCCGCCGGGCAGCGTGATCTCGACATTGCGCTCGGTGCGCTTCAGACGCGCGGCCGCAACCGCCGTGGCGCACGCCGCCGAACCGCAGGCCCTGGTGAGACCGGCGCCACGCTCCCAGGTGCGGATCGTAATGTGCTCGCGATCGACGATATGGGCGAGCGTGATGTTGGCACGCTCGGGGAAGATCGGGTGGTTTTCCAGCAACGGACCGAAGCGCTCGAGATCGTAGGCGTTGACGTCCTCGACCCAGAAGATCGCATGCGGATTGCCCATGCTCACGACCGAGGGCGAATGCAGGATCGGATTGTCGATCGGTCCGATCTGCAATTCGATGTAGCGGGTGTCTCGGAATTCCTGGTCGAGCGGAATATCCTGCCAGCCGAACTTCGGCGCGCCCATGTCTACCGTGTAGAGATCCGGCGCAGGACCCTGCCAGGCATTGAGCAGACCGGCCGCCGTCTCGAACGTCGCGTTGGTCTGCCCGGTCTTTTCGAAGATGCGGCGCACGACACAGCGCATGCCGTTGCCGCAGGCCCCCGCTTCCGAGCCGTCATTGTTGTAGATGCTGATGAAGGCTTCGGTGCCGTCGAACCGCGGCTTGTGCAGCACCATGAGCTGGTCGTAGGGCACACCACCCTGCACGGACGCCACCGCGCGCGCGTCGTCCGGCGTGACCTTTGCCGTGGAATCGCGCATGTCGACAACGACGATCTCGTTGCCGATGCCGTTCATCTTGGCAAATGCGTGGTTGGCCAGTGCGCTCATGAAAATTCCCGAATTTCGCCTGCCTTATATGGCGATCCTTGGCGGCTTGGCCAGTGTTTTGCCGCCGCTGCCGGGACGTCTGCCATGACGCATCTGTCATGGGACGAATTCGGCGCTCGCGTGTTAGAACGGCGCAGT
Source organism: Bradyrhizobium sp. 930_D9_N1_4 (assembly GCF_052076015.1). NCBI lineage: Bacteria > Pseudomonadati > Pseudomonadota > Alphaproteobacteria > Hyphomicrobiales > Nitrobacteraceae > Bradyrhizobium > Bradyrhizobium sp. 930_D9_N1_4. The sequence goes on along the minus strand of NZ_CP197236.1, from coordinate 379,968 downwards.
TCGCGCGACCCGGGATGCGCGGCGGGTCAAGGCCGTTGGGGGCGTAAGGCCTTGGTGGATAAGCTGTTGGGGAGAATAGAATGAATCGTCTTTGTCGTCTCGCTCTGGCCGCGCTGATCCCGGCAGCGGCCTTGTCGCTCGGCCTGTCCGGCGCTCTGGCGCAAACCCCGAGCCCGGCGCCGGCCGCGTCAGCAAGTCCCTCGCCGGCCCCGTCGGCTTCACCCGCGCCGGCCGCGAGCGCCTCGCCTGCTCCGGCGGCAACGCCCGCCCCCGTGCAGACCGCCGACCCCTTTGGCCAGGAGACCGCGCTCGAGCCCAGGAAGGTCCTGATGGTCAAGGGCACTGCCAATTGGGATTCCGCATTCGACACGCTGATCGACGCCTTCAAGGCGCTGAACACGCTGCTGGACAAGCAGGGCATCAAGCACGCCGGCAATTCGATGATTGTCTACACCTCGACCGACGACACCGGCTTCACCTTCCTCGCCGAGATTCCGGTCGATCAGGACCCGAAGAACCTGCCCAAGGACATGAGCATCGGCAAATCGCCCGAGGGCAAGGCGCTGAAATTCGTCCATCGCGGCTCCTACGACAACATGGACAACACCTATGAGGCGATCACCAATCACCTCGACGACAAGAAGCTGGAAGCCAAGGACACCTTCGTCGAGGAGTACCTCACCGATCCCCTGAAGACGGCCGAGGATAAGCTCGTGATCAACGTGTTCGTGCCATTGAAGTGAGAATGATGAAGAAGCCTGCCATACTCGCTGCCGCTTTCGCCGCCACGCTGCTGGCAACGCCTGCGCTTGCCGATGACTTTCCGTCAGCCATCTCGGTGAGCGGCGAAGCCACGATCTCCGCGGCGCCCGATCTGGCGCAGATCGACGCCGGCGTGGCCAACGACGCCAAGACCGCGAAGGAAGCCGCCGACGCCAACAACGCCGCGATGGGCAAGGTGCTGCTGGCGCTGAAGGGCGCCGGCATCGCCGAAAAGGACTACCAGACCTCGCGCCTGTCGCTTCAGCCGCAATACGGCCAGAACAAATCCACCGGCGCCTCGCCCGTGGTCGGCTTCCGCGCCAGCAACCGCGTCACCGTGAAGATCCGCGACGTGACAAAGGTGGCCGGAATCATCGACACGCTGGTCGGCGCCGGCGCCAATGATATCGGCAACATCTCGTTCGAGGTGACGCAGGCGTCGAAGTTGCTCGATGACGCGCGTGAGCAGGCCGTCGCCGATGCCCGCCGCAAGGCGGAGGTCTACGCCAGGGCCACCGGCGTGACGCTGGGTGCACCGCTCAGTGTCTCGGAGGGTGGCGCTCCCATGCCGTTGTTCAAAGGACGGATGGCCGCTGCGCCAATGGCTGCAGGCGGCGCTACCGTTGCACCAGGTGAGGAAACGCTGTCGGTGACAGTGAATGTGAGCTGGGCGATCAAGACGGGGCAGTAGGGCATAGGCTGCTCGCCACGAATACAGCTGTCGTCCCCGCGAACGCGGGGACCCATAACCCCAGGGAGTGGTTATCGCGCGACGCGGGCAACTCCGAGTCTTCGCCAAACATCTCCCTGTGGTTATGGATCCCGGATCTGCGCTGCGCTTGTCCGGGACGACAGCGGAGAACGGCGCAAAACCTCCGCTAGATCTCCACCACCTGCCCCGGCTTCATCGCCACGAACCGCTCCTGCGGAATCTTCGCGGCATCGAGCGCTTCCACCAGCGCCTTCGACGGCGCGTCGATCGCCTCGTCCGTCAGTTGAAACGTACCATGATGATGCCCGAGCGCTTGTTGCGCGCCGCAATCGGCCAGCGCCTTCACCGCATCTTCCGGATTCATGTGCTGGTCGCGCATGAACCAGCGCGGCTCGTAGGCGCCGATGGGGAGAATTGCGAGACGCAGCGGCCCGTGCTTCTCGGCGACGCGACGGAAATGTCCGCCATCGCCATAGCCGGAATCGCAGACGACGTAGATTTTTCCGGCCGGCGTCTCCAGCACGAAGCTTGCCCAAAGCGCCTTGTTGCGATCGAACATGCCGCGTGCGGTCCAGTGCCTTGTCGGCACCAGCGTCACGGCGAGGCCGTTGCCGAGCTCGATGCGGTCGTGCCAGTCGAAGGCTTCCGCCTTGATGGTGGAATCGGAGCTGCGCATCGTCACGTCGTTGCCGAGCGGCGTCACGACGCGCGGCGCAAAATTCTTGGCGAGCCGCGACAAGGTCGCGATGTCGAGATGATCGTAGTGCCCGTGCGAGACCAGCACGACGTCGATCTTCGGCAGCTTTTCGAAGGCAATGCCGGGATCGTTGTGCCGCTTCGGTCCGGCGAAGCTGACGGGCGAGACCCGCTCGGACCAGACGGGATCGACCAGGATGTTGAGGCCGGCGGCCTGGATCAGCCAGCTGGCGTGGCCGACGAAAGAGAGCCGCACCTTGTCGCCGTCGACGCGGGCCGGCGGCGTGTCAGCGTGAGCGTTCGGGACCCAATCGGGCCAGTCCGCGCGCTGCCCCCGGCCACCCAATTGCCAGCGCAGCACCTCGCCGAGCGATCTCGGCGGCGCCCCATCGGGATCGAAGAAGGTCAGGCCGTCGAAATGGTCGGAGACCGGGCCGTCATAGGTTTTCATGCGGGACATCCAGAGGGAAGGCACGCCGACCAGCGCGGCGCCACCGGCAAGCAATCCAAAAATACGGCGGCGGGTGATCGGCACGGGGCGGGATTCAGCGGTGGTTGGAGCGGTAAGACATCACCGGCTATATGGGCGGGGCGACGGAAAAAGGAACCCATCGCCAAAAGAGCCTTATTTTCAGAGCCTTACCCTGACAAAGGCACCCCCGCGACCTAACTTTCCTTGACTTTTGGGCGGGAGCGGCGTTTAACCCCGCCACTTTCTCGGAAAGGCTTTCTTTTCGACCCGCCCACTGGCCCCGGAGGCCAGAGGCCAACGCCCGACAGCGCGATGCGCCCTCGGGCGTAAAGGTGTTTGGAAGATCGCTTCCCCGAGGAAGTGGTCATCGCCCGACCTGATCGGGCGATCCAGTATCCCAGAGGCAGCCCGGCTCAAGCCGAGGTGCCGCGGCGTACTGGATGCCCCGGTCAAGCCGGGGGATGACAGCAGTGAACACGGCAACCCTGCGCGCGCAGGACAAGGACAACGGCATTGTTCGACAATCTGTCGGAACGGCTTGGTGGCATTCTCGATCGTCTGACGGGGCGCGGTGCGCTGACCGAAAAGGACGTCGACGCCGCGATGCGCGAAGTGCGCCGCGCGCTGCTGGAAGCCGACGTCGCGCTGGAAGTGGTGAACAGCTTCACCGCGCGCGTCCGCGAGCAGGCGATCGGCGCCACCGTCGTCAAGTCGGTCACGCCCGGCCAGATGGTGGTCAAGATCGTCCATGACGAGCTGATCAACACGCTCGGCGCCGAAAGCCAGACCATCGACGTCAATTCCGTGCCGCCGGTGCCGATCATGATGGTCGGCCTGCAAGGTTCGGGCAAAACCACCACCACCGCAAAGCTCGCCCGCCGTCTGGTCCAGCGCGACAAGCGCAAGGTGCTGATGGCCTCGCTCGACATCTATCGTCCGGCGGCGATGGAACAGCTGGCCGTGCTCGGCCGCGACCTCGACATTCCGACGCTGCCGATCGTGGCGGGCCAGCAGCCGCCGCAGATTGCGAAGCGCGCGCTGGAAGCCGGCAAGCTCGGCGGCTACGACATCGTGCTGCTCGACACCGCCGGCCGCACCACGCTCGACGAAGAGATGATGGCGGAAGCGGCTGCGATCAAAGCCGCGGCCAATCCGCATGAAGTGCTGCTGGTCGCCGACAGCCTCACCGGCCAGGACGCCGTGAACCTTGCGCGCGCGTTCGACGAGCGCGTCGGCCTCACCGGGATCGTGCTCACACGAGTCGACGGCGACGGCCGCGGCGGCGCCGCGCTGTCGATGCGCGCCGTCACCGGCAAGCCGATCAAGCTGATCGGCACCGGTGAAAAGACCGATGCGCTGGAAGATTTCCATCCCGACCGTATCGCCGGCCGCATCCTCGGCATGGGCGACGTGGTCTCGCTGGTCGAGCGTGCCGCGGCCAACATCGACGCCGAAAAGGCCGCGCGCACCGCCGAGCGCATGCGCAAGGGTCAGTTCGACCTCAACGACATGCGCGAGCAGCTGCTGCAGATGGCGAACATGGGCGGCATCAGCGGCCTGATGGGCATGATGCCCGGCATCGCCAAGATGAAGAACCAGATCGCGGCCGCAGGGATCGACGACAAGATCCTGAAGCGCCAGGTCGCGGTGATCGATTCCATGACGCGCGACGAGCGCCGTCATCCCGATCTGCTCAAGGCCAGCCGCAAGAAGCGCATCGCCGCGGGTAGCGGCCAGAGCGTCGAGCAGGTCAACAAGCTGCTGAAGATGCACCGGAACATGGCCGACATGATGAAGGCGATGGGCTCGGGCAAGCGCGGTCCGCTCGCCGGCATCGCGCAGGCGATGGGCTTCGGCGGCGGCATGAAGCCGCCTTCACCGGAAGAGATGAAGGCACTTCAGGAAAAGATGCAGAGCGGTGGCGGCCAGGGCCTGCCCAGCCTGCCGAAGGATTTGCCGGCCGGTCTTCGGACCGGTCTGCCGAACGTCCCCGGTCTGACCGGACTGAGCGGCAAGCCGATGCTGCCGGGTCTCGGCGGTTTTCCGGGCAAGAAGAAATGAGGAATTCGTCGCGAGGGATCGCATCGGTCTCGCGCAACGCGGAATACCAATCAACCGAACAATCTGTACTTTGAAGGAGAACTAAGATGTCCGTCGTTATCCGCCTCGCCCGCGCAGGCACCAAGAAGCGTCCCGTCTATCACGTCGTCGTCGCCGACTCCCGTTTCCCCCGCGATGGCCGCTTCATCGAGCGTCTCGGCTATTTCAACCCGCTGCTGCCGAAGGACAACGAGACCCGCCTGAAGCTCGACATGGACAAGGTGAAGGCCTGGCTCGCCAAGGGCGCGCAGCCGTCGGACCGCGTGTCCCGCTTCCTCGATGCCGCCGGCGTCAAGAAGCGCGAAGCGCGCAACAACCCCGAGAAGGCCGTGCCGCGCAAGGAGCGCAAGGCGCAGGCCGAAGCCGCCGCGAAGGGCTAAGGTTAGATCATGTCGGCGCTGATCTGCGTCGCGCGGATCGGCGCCGCGCATGGGGTGCGCGGTGCGGTCAAACTATGGACCTTCACCGAAGATCCCTTTGCCATCAAACGCTATGGCCCGTTGCTGTCGAGGGACGGCAAGCGCCAGTTCGAGGTGGCAACGGCGCGCGAGGCCAAAGATCATCTGGTTGCAACGTTCAAGGGCGTCACGACCCGCGATGAGGCCGAGCGTCTCAACGGCATCGAGCTCTACGTCGCGCGCGACAAGCTGCCCGCGACGGATGAGGACGAATATTACCACACCGATCTGATCGGGCTCGACGCCGTCACCACGGACGGCGTCGCGCTCGGCCGCGTGCTCGCGATCCACAATTTCGGCGCCGGCGACATCATCGAGATCGCGCCGCTGAAGGGCGCAACGATGCTGCTGCCGTTCACCAACGCGGTGGTGCCCGAGGTCGATCTCGCCGGCAGCCGCGTCGTGATCGCGCTGCCGCAGGAGATCGAGGGCGAAGAGCGTGGCGAAGCTCTCCCCGCGAGTCGTCCCCGCGAAAGCGGGGACCCATAACCCCAGGCCGTGGTTTTGGCTAAGCTAGCAGCTCCAGCCATCGCAAATTGACTGCGGTGGTTATGGGTGCCGGATCTGCGCTTCGCTTGTCCGGGACGACAACGACTGAGATCCAATGACCAACCCCACTCCCTGGCGCGCGACGGTGCTGACGCTGTTTCCGGAGATGTTTCCGGGACCGCTCGGCGTGAGCCTGGCCGGCCGGGCGCTGGCGTCCGGGCTCTGGGAGATCGAGGCACGGGACATCCGGGCTTCCGCCACCGACCGCCACCGCAGCGTCGACGACACCCCCGCCGGCGGCGGTCCCGGCATGGTGCTGAGGGCCGACGTTCTGGCAGCGGCCATCGACGCTGCGGAGATCGGATCCGACCGGCCGCGCCTGCTGATGAGCCCGCGAGGTCGGCCATTGACCCAGGCCCGCGTTGCCGAGCTCGCCAAGGGCCCGGGCCCCCTGATCGTCTGCGGACGGTTCGAGGGGATCGACCAACGCGTGATTGACGGCCGAGGCCTGGAGGAGGTCTCTATCGGCGATTACGTGCTGTCCGGGGGCGAAATCGCAGCCCTGGCCCTGATCGATGCCTGCGTCCGACTACTGCCGGGGGTGATGGGCAAGGAATCCTCGGGAACCGAGGAGAGTTTTTCGGACGGCCTGCTCGAATACCCCCAATACACCCGCCCCCAGCTGTTCGAAGGAACTCCGATCCCGGAGATCCTGACCTCCGGCGACCATGCGAAGGTTGCCAGGTGGCGGCGGGCGCAATCCGAAGCCCTCACTGAGGCTCGTCGGCCCGATTTATGGGCCCAAATCCCCGCCAAACCCCCGAATCGGCCCGGACGGCGAAAAACGCCAAAAAGCACGACAGACGGGTGACAAACCCTCCGGCTTGCCTTATAGGAGCGGCCATATCCGCAATAGCTGGATCAACGAATTTCGCGCAGCCCCCGATTTTGCGGCTGGGCGCGCCGATGGAGATTACCTCATGAACCTGATCCAACAGCTCGAAAAAGAGCAGTTCGACAAGCTCTCCGCCACCAAGGAGATTCCGGAGTTCGGTCCGGGCGACACCGTGATCGTCAACGTGAAGGTCGTCGAAGGCGACCGCACCCGCGTGCAGGCCTATGAAGGCGTCTGCATCGGCCGTTCCGGCGGTGGTCTCAACGAGAGCTTCACCGTCCGCAAGATCTCCTATGGCGAGGGCGTGGAGCGTGTGTTCCCGGTGATGTCGCCGATGATCGACTCGATCAAGGTGGTGCGCCGCGGCAAAGTGCGTCGCGCCAAGCTCTATTATCTCCGCAGCCTTCGCGGCAAGTCCGCGCGTATCGTCGAGAAGACCGAGCACGCCAAGGCCGTCAACGAGTAAGCTCCGCTTACAGACGAGTTTTTCGAAAGCGCGGGGCAAAACCCCGCGCTTTTTTGTTGCGTCAGCCGTGCGTGTCAAAGCCCTCGCGATTCCGAACCGGCCTGCTATATATTCCTGGAATGTTTCCAGATCTGTCCAGCCTCTCGTCCGTCAAGCGCATCGTCATCGACGATCGCTCGCGGCTGCCTGGCCGGTTTTTCGGACGCTTCGCGACCTCGGCAACGTCAGAGCTTACGCGCGCAGCCTAAAAGCTGCGCTGACGATTCTGTTGCCCCGCGCGTGACCGCGCACATCCGCTTACACAACATGCTTCGGAGCTGACGCTCATGTCCAAGCCCACCACCCTGTACGACAAGATCTGGAACGACCATCTGGTGCACGAAGCCGAGGACGGCACCTGCCTGCTCTATATCGATCGCCATCTGGTGCACGAGGTGACCTCGCCGCAGGCCTTCGAAGGATTGCGCGCCACCGGCCGCAAGGTGCACGCGCCGGAAAAGACGCTCGCCGTCGTCGACCACAACGTGCCGACCACCGACCGCACCAAGCCGAATCCCGACCCTGAGAGCATCGAGCAGATCAAGGCGCTGGCCGACAACGCCAAGGAATTCGGCATCGAATATTACGACGAGTTCGACAAGCGCCAGGGCGTCGTCCACGTCATCGGCCCCGAGCAGGGCTTTACCCTGCCCGGCACCACCATCGTCTGCGGTGACAGCCACACCTCGACGCATGGTGCGTTCGGCGCGCTCGCGCACGGCATCGGCACCTCCGAGGTCGAGCATGTGCTGGCGACGCAGACGCTGATCCAGAAAAAGGCGAAGAACATGCGCGTCACCGTCGACGGCAAATTGCCTGACGGCGTGACGGGCAAGGACATCATCCTCGCCATCATCGGCGAGATCGGCACCGCAGGCGGCACCGGCTACGTGCTGGAATACGCCGGCGATGCGATCCGCGCGCTCAGCATGGAAGGCCGCATGACGGTCTGCAACATGTCGATCGAAGGCGGCGCCCGCGCCGGCCTCGTTGCGCCCGACCAGAAGGCCTACGACTTCCTGCGCGGCCGCCCGAAGGCGCCGAAGGGCGCGGACTGGGATGCGGCGATGCGCTACTGGGAGGGCTTGCGCTCCGACGAGGGCGCGCATTTCGACCACGAGCTGCGCCTTGACGCGGCCAAGCTGCCGCCGATCGTGACCTGGGGCACCAGCCCAGAGGACGTCATCTCGGTGACCGGCATCGTGCCTGATCCCGACCAGATCGCGGACGAGGCCAAGCGTCTCTCCAAGCATCGCGCGCTGAAATACATGGGCCTGACGGCGGGAACGAAGATCACCGACATCAAGGTCGATCGCATCTTCATCGGCTCCTGCACCAACGGCCGCATCGAGGATCTGCGCGCTGCCGCCAAGATCGCCGAAGGCAAGCACGTCTCGGGTCACGTCAACGCCATGGTCGTGCCGGGCTCCGGCATCGTAAAAGAGCAGGCGGAAGCTGAAGGTCTGGACAAGATCTTCATCAAGGCCGGCTTCGAATGGCGCGAGCCCGGTTGCTCGATGTGCCTCGCGATGAACCCGGACAAGCTGGCGCCGGAAGAGCGCTGCGCCTCGACCTCGAACCGCAACTTCGAGGGCCGCCAGGGCTTCAAGGGCCGCACCCATCTGGTGTCGCCGGCGATGGCGGCAGCCGCTGCGATCGCGGGTCACTTCGTCGACGTACGCGAGTGGCGCTGAGCCACTCCCTTCAATTGTAGCGATCACGGCAAACGGCCGTTAATCGCCGACGCCCACATTGCGTCCTCGCGAGGGTTTCGCGAGGACGCAAGCCATGGCCAACAAGCCTGAATATGTCGATCTGATCAGCGCGGCGACCCGCCAGCACCGGCGGCGCGCAGCGCCGTTGCGCATGGTCGCCACGCCCGAGGTCGAGGAGACTTCAAAGCTCAGCCGCTGGCCGCCGGCGATGTTCAAGCAATGGAAGTTCGAGAACCTGACGCCATGGAAATCGGCGTCGCGGAAGCTGAAGGACTGGCTGTAACGAATCTCTCCGTCGTCATGCCCGGGCTCGTCCCGGGCATCCACGAACTTCTCTGATGCGCGCTCCAGGAACGTGGATGGCCGGGACAAGCCCGGCCATGACGCTTCCTGGATAGGCTCGCTGACTCGGCTCAACTTACCAATAGCGATACGGATGGTGCCAGCGATGCCAGCGGCAGACGCGGCGCGGGCCGTAATAGGTCCAGATCACGCGGCAGCGGCGCGGATAATTGTAGGAAGGATAGTAGCCGCCGTAATAGCGCCGGTGAAAGTGGCGGTAGCCGTAATGCGGGCGATGGATCCCGTAGCGATGAAATCCGCCATGGTGATGCATTCCGCCGTAGCGATAGCCGCCGCCGTGAAACGCGGGCGCGGCGCGGAAACCACCGCCGCGAAAACCGCCGAAATGCGCGCCGCCGCCGTGGAAGCCGCCACCGCGAAAACCTCCGCCGCCATGGAAGCCGCCACCATGTCCGCCATGTCCACCGCCGCCGTGGCGAATTTGGATCATGTCATCACTTGCGGCCTTCGTCGCCGGCAGCGCGGTCGGATTGATCGGCGTCATCGCTTCGGCACGACGCGCCATCGCGGCCGACAGCGCCAATGTGGCAATGGCCGCAAGCCCGAGCAGGCGCACCGCACCTGTCCCGAGACCCAACATCCTCAGCATGGCATTCTCCCTGAATCTGGACAGCGGCATTGCGGCGCAGCGTCTCGCGCCACTGCCGTTCATTTGGCTGTTCGTTTGCCGTCGCCCCCAAGATTAAATTAGGGACAGCGACGTGAACGCCTCATGAATGAACGACGGCGTCACCACCACGGCCCATAACCGAACACGAACGGCGCGGGCACGCCGTAGGGATAGGGGCGGTAATAGACGGGCCGCGCGTAATAGCGTGGATCAGGGCGCAGCGCAGGTCGCGCAACGTGGTCGGATCGCGCGTGTCGCCGCGCATCGAAGATCGCGACGCCTGCGGAGGCTTCCGGCTTCGTCAGCCTCTCCGCGACAGAGGCGCGAGGCAAGGCGGCGGCAAGCCCGGCAACAACGATCAATGCAATCCATCTCGTCATGACCACCTCCGTGCTCAGCATGCGAGCATCACGCGGCCGCCTGCAAGTTAAAACAGGCCCGGAAACCGGGCCTGTTCGCAACTCAGCCGATCACCAGCGACGGTGATGACGATGCCAGCGGGAATGCCCGCGCCAGTGATGACGGCGGCCGTGGTGGCGATGCCAGCGCACTTCGGTGGCAGGCCTCGCTTCATCCTGCACCGATTGGGCGGCACCCGGATTGATCAGCGACACCGCCTGCGCGCGCTCGACAGGCGCGGCGAGGACGAACAGCGCGCCAGTGGCCGCGAGGCCGAGCATTTTCAAGGACTGCATTTTGTTTGGATCTCCTGACATCGTTCTTGCGGTGCACGCACTGACCCGACGCTACGACGCAAGGACTAGAGCCGAGCCCTAGAGCCTCACGCCTGAATCGGGTATGGATGGACGTGCCCCGAAAGCTGAATGCGGGGGAGCCGGATTAAGTTCCTGCGCATCGGCGCAACATTGCGCGCACCAACAAAAACCAGCGATCAACGGCGAACGTATCTTCTGGTCGAGCGACTAAGGGAGATGGTCATGCCAAGTATCAACGGCTTGCTTGTATCTCGCCTCGCGATCACGGCGAGCGTGGCTCTCGCTGCAAGCTCGGCGCTTGCCGCGCAGGGGCCTGGCGTCGAGGCCGGCGCGGCGAGCCCGCTCACGCAATCCGTGATGGCGATCCTGGTCTATGGCGCGTCCGCACTCGTCGTCGGCGCCGGCCTGATCGGCGCGTTGCGCGGGCAGTAAGGCCTCAGCCCCGGCGCCAGTAGCAGTGCATATGCGGCACGATCACCGTGCCGCTGGGCCTGTATTCCTGCACATAGGTGGCGTTGCACTCGCGGACCGCATCCGGACCCGGGTTGTAGCGCGGGTAGACGCCATCCGGGCTGTAATAGGGGGTGACGCGGATCCGCGGCGGGGGACGCTTGCGCCGCGGCGGAGCGTCGGGCGAGCCGGCCTGGGCCAGACGGACTTCGGCACCAGCCGTCTGGGCCTGAGCCTGAACGCCAACGCAAATCTGCGAAAACAACCCCATGCACAGTAGCGTCAGCGCTGTTTTCGCTCGCATTTTTCCGCCCACCTGAAACGTCCCATTCGAGGCTCCACGGTCCCCGTTTTGGCGGCGCCCGTCAACCTCGCCGCGCTTTATAAAGCCGGATGCATCGCCGGGAAACCCGCGGTAAGAGGGTCCCATGTGGACGGAATTGAAAGCGCCCTCGCTGTCCGAGATGGAAGCGACGGCACATGACATCTTCGAGCGCCTGCCGGCGGAGTTTCGAAAGCTCTGCGAGGGCGTGATCCTCCGGGTCGACGACTTCCCGACCGAGGAGGTCATGGACGAGATGGCGTGCGAGAGCGAGTTCGACCTGCTCGGCCTGTTCCAGGGCGTCGGCCTGCCCCAGCAGAGTTTCGGCGATGTCGCACGGCTGCCCAACATGGTCTGGCTCTACCGCCGGCCGATCCTGGATTACTGGGCCGAGCACGACGAAAGCCTCGGCCACATCGTCCGCCACGTCCTGATCCACGAGATCGGCCACCATTTCGGCCTCTCCGACGACGATATGGCCGCGATCGAGGCGCAAGCGGAGTGACGGCGATTTGCCCTCCCACGCCTGCTGGGAGGGGGTGCACCTTCTCCGTGGCTTGATCTGGCCAAGCAGACGAGACCTGCCGAATTCGACCTAGGATTCGGGCCCCGATCGCGATAAATACCAGTTCCCCCAGAACCACCCGGGACAACGCAACCATGGACAAGTTCACCACGCTGGAAGGCGTCGCGGCGCCGCTGAAGATCATCAATGTCGACACCGACATGATCATTCCGAAGCAGTACCTCAAGACCATCAAGCGCACCGGCCTTGGCAAGGGGCTCTTCTCCGAGCAGCGCTACAAGGACGACGGCAGCGAGAACCCTGACTTCGTCCTCAACCAGCCCGCCTATCGCAATTCGAAGGTGCTGGTCGCCGGCGACAATTTCGGCTGCGGCTCGAGCCGCGAGCACGCGCCCTGGGCGCTGCTCGACTTCGGCATCCGCTGCGTGATCTCGACCTCGTTCGGCGACATCTTCTACAACAACTGCTTCAAGAACGGCATTCTGCCGATCCGCGTCAGCCAGGAAGACCTCGACAAGCTGTTCGACGACGCCGAGCGCGGCGCCAACGCGACGCTGACGATCGATTTGCCGAACCAGGAGATCCGCGGTCCCGACGGCGGCAAGGTCAAGTTCGAGATCGACCCGTTCCGCAAGCACTGCCTGATCAACGGCCTCGACGACATCGGTCTCACGATGGAGAAGAAGACCTCGATCGACACCTATGAAGAGAAGCTCAAGAGCGAACGCGCCTGGGCCTGATCTGAAATTTTCGTTCGAGCCCCGGTGCCGAAAGCGCCGGGGCTTTTTCTTTGCCCTCAACATCCCCTAAGCTTGCCCGCATGCGACCCGAGATCGTCACCTTTTGGCACGGCCCGATGGACGCGCTACGCCAGACCTGTCTGCGCTCGCAGCTCGCGGCCGGCCACAAGGTCACGGTCTACAGCTTCGACACCATTCCGGGCCTGCCTGCCGGCGTCGGCAACGCGGATGCCGAGGCGATCCTGCCGCACGCGTTCTCGGAGCGATTGCGGCCGCCGCAGCCGGACGGAAGCTGGCGCGACTGGACCACGCTTCAATTCAGCGATTTCTTCCGCATGAAGCTGATGGCGAAGGGTCTCGGCGTCTGGCTCGACGCCGACGTGCTGCTGCTCAAGCCCGTCGAAATCGATCCGACAAAGCCGTACTTCGCCTGGGAGCGGCCGCGCCAGCTCGGCAACTCCGTGATCTATCTTCCTCCGCAGCACGGCATCGTTGCCGCGTTCGAAGAGCTGATGGAGCAGGACGAGCTGACTCCGGACTGGCTGTCGCTGCGCCACCGCATCACCTTCATGATGCGCCGCCTGCGCGGCGGCTCGAAGCGCCTCTCGGATATTCGCATTGCGATCTTCGGGCCTGCGGCGCTGACGGCACTCGCGCGCCGCACTGGCGAGCTGCAGAACGCGCTGCCGAAGCAGTCGTTCTATGCCGTGCATGCCGAGCCAAAACTGTTCTTCGATCCCTCGAGCTATCTCGGCCTCGTCACCGACCCCGAGATCATCGGCCTGCACATCTCGCCCAAGGGCCGCGGCGGCGAGAAGCCGATCCCGGGCAGCCTGTATGCGTGGGCGGCGGAGAGATTCGCGTAACTCTCCTCTCGTGTCCCGGACGCGGTGCGGCGCGTAGTGCCGCTCCGCAGAGCGGGGACCCATCTTGCTGCGTTGCTGGGTCCCTGTGTCTTGGAAGTCTGTCAGGATGGGGTTGGGCGGGAAGCCGTTGGGTCCTAGGCGCTTGACGCCGTGAGCCGGCTCGGTCTCCCGCCCGTTCCATTACCAACCTGAACAGTTGCACGAGGCTGCGCCAACAGACCTCGCATCACAGGGACAGGCACCATGATCATAACCCTTCGTTGCGTCGGAATCGACGTCTCCAAACAATATCTCGACATCTTCGATGAGGCCCTGGGCGTACCGGAGCGCATCGCCAACGCGACGCAGGCCATCATGCAGATCGCGGCGCGTTGGCGATGCGATGTGCTAGTCGTCTTCGAGGCGACGGGTGTCTATGACCTCGAGCTTCGCGAGGCACTGAGTCAGGCCGGCATCCGCTTCGCCCGGATCAATCCGGCCCGAGCCCGCGACTTCGCACGCGCCAGCGGTCAGCTCGCCAAGACCGATCCGATCGATGCGCGGATGCTGGCAGCCTTTGCCCGGGCCTTGCAGCCGGCAACCGAGCAGGCCGCCAATCCCGCTCGCAACGCTTTGGCGCGGCTTGCAAAACGGCGGGATCAGCTGGTTCTCATGCGCGCGCAGGAGAAGAACAGGCGTAGCGAGGCTGACGACCGTGCCATGGCCGAACGCATCAGCCGCCTTATCGAGGTTCTCGACAGCGAGATCGCCGAGATCGAGACCGATATCAAGGGACTGATCAAGGTCGAGCCAGAGATCGCGGAGGATGCGCGATTGATGCGCTCACTACCTGGCGTGGGTCCCGTGGCTTGCATGCAGCTCATCGCGAAGATGCCGGAACTGGGAAGTGTTGGAGCTAAGCAGATTGCGGCGCTCGCAGGCCTCGCCCCCTTCAACGTCGACAGCGGAGCCTTCCGCGGCAAACGCAAGATCGCCGGCGGCCGAAAGCGCGTTCGCGACGCCCTCTACATGGCTGCGCTCAACGCGGTCCGCCGGGCCGATCCCTTCAAGGCCTTCTACGCACGGCTTCGGCAGGCCGGCAAACCGGCCAAGCTCGCCCTCATTGCCGTCGCCAGGAAGCTCCTGACCGTCCTCAACGCAATGATGCGCGACAGGAAACCCTACTTGAAGGCCTGCCCGACATAACACCCGACATAACAGTTGCCGGCTCTGCGCAGCAGCGTACCGGACGATGCTTCGCATCGCCGGGAACGCTGCAGCGCGTCCGGGACACGCGACCTGTTTTCTCGATCCATTCCAAATTTGATCCAGCGCAACGCGCGCCTGCACCATTGTGCCTAGTCTTGCTCCAACCGCACGACCCCAATGGAGCCTCGCATGAGCGCCGCAAGCAGGCCGTATCCCCGCGTCCAGGACGTCATCGAGTCCTTTGCCGCCTGGCTGAAGCATCACCGCGAGCTGAACGAGATGCGGCGGCTCGACCGCAGCGATTTCGACCGCATCGCCAGCGATCTCAGGATTGCGCCCGGCGATCTCGAAGAGCTGGTCCGGCACGGCAAGCACGCCGCCGACGAATTACCGCAATTGCTCGAGCGACTCGGTATCGACAACGAGCGCCTGCAGCGCGCGCAGCCGCTCCTGCTGCGCGACATGGAGCGCGTCTGTTCGTTGTGCCAGCAGAAGGCCCGCTGCAATCTGGAGCTCGTCACCGGCGCAGTCGTTGAAAACTACCCGGGCTATTGCGGCAACGCCTCGACGCTGGAATCGCTCGAACGCGCCGACGTCGCGCCGCGCTGAGGCGGCACGCATCTTTCATCGCGGAATTCCGGCAACGGATCGCCCGCGCGAGGCGGGCGATCCGATTCACATTCGACGATGTTACATGAGAGCTGCGGCTCAGCTGCGGCCGTAGAAGATCCGGTTGCAGCCGGCGGTCCCGTCAGCCGCATACGCGCCGCGGACCTGGGGGCGCATCATCTGCGCGCGCTGGTTCACGCCACGCACGCAATTGACGTAACCTGAATTGTTGGCCCAGCGGTAATCGGTGGTGTAGGCGTGCGAGCTGGATGTGGAGCCGACCAGGGAGCCGAGACCGATGATGGCGGTGAGGGCGAACAGCGCGATGCGGGAGGTCGTCATGGTTGTTATCCGGTTTGTTGGCTGCACCATGCAGCGCGTGAATGAGACAATGCTCGCATTCACCACACCTGAATGTGCGTGACATCACAAAGCGGAAAGTCACCGCGCAGAACGCGCCGTCATATCGAAGTGTGCGCCTAGCCCTTAGCCATCGCCGCGATCGCATCCGCGATCTCGATCGTGCGCCGGGCCATGTCCGCGTGGAGGCGCTCCACCATCGCGCCATCGAGGCGGATCGCGCCGCGCGAGACGTTTTCTGGCAGCTCAAACGCCGCGATAATTTTTCGCGCGCGCGCGATGTCCTCCTCGGGCGGCGTGAAGATGGCGTTGCAGGCGTCGATCTGCGAGGGGTGGATCAGCGTCTTGCCGTCGAAGCCGAGGTCGCGGCCCTGCGCGCATTCGGAGGCGAAGCCGTCGGGGTTGGCGATGTCGCTATAGGGGCCGTCGAGAATCTCGAGGCCGGCGGCGCGTGTCGCCAGGATGCAATGCGTGATCATCGGGATCATCGCGGCGCGGCCGGGCATCATCTTGATGCGTGTCTCGCGCGAGATGTCGTTCGGGCCGAACACGAAGCCCGACAGCCGCGTCTTCGGATCGCGCCCGGCAGTCGCCAGCTCCTCGGCATGCAGCACCGCACGCGCGGTCTCGATCATCGCCCAGACTTTCAGCGTCGGTGCGGCGCCGAGCTCGGCGAGGTGATGGCCGATGGTCTGGAGGTCCTCGATGCTTGACACTTTCGGAACCAGGATGCCATCGGGCGAGGCCTTGGCGGCCATCGCGACGTCGTCGGCCCACCAGGGCGTATCGAGGCCGTTGGTCCGGATCAGGATCTCGCGCTTTCCAAAACCCTTGGCCGCGATCGCGGCAACGATCCCGTCGCGTGCCGCTGCCTTGGCGTCGGGGGCGACGGAATCTTCGAGATCGAGGATCAGGCCGTCGGCGGCGAGATTGCGTGCCTTGTCCAGCGCGCGGGGGTTGGAGCCGGGCATGAACAGATGGCTGCGGCGCGGGCGGGTCATGCAAGCATTCCTTCCGGTTTCATCAGGCGTATTCTGGAGCATGATCCCGGAAAAGTGTGCGGCGGTTTCCTGGAGGATCATGCTCAAACAGCAAACCAAGCCGATAGCATCTGGCCTGCCTATTCGAAAGGCTTGTTCGCCCCTGCGGTATATGATTAGGCATAGGCCATGACATTCCCAGAGCATTTGCTGGAAGGCTACAAGGCCTTCGCCACCCAGCGGCTGCCGACCGAGCAGAGCCGCTATCGCGAGCTGTCGGTGAAGGGGCAGTTCCCGGAAGTGATGGTGATCGGCTGCTGCGACAGCCGCGTCTCGCCCGAAGTCATCTTCGACGTCGGCCCGGGCGAATTGTTCGTGGTCCGCAACATCGCCAATCTGGTGCCGGTGTATCAGCCCGACGGCAATGCGCACGGCGTCTCCGCCGCGCTGGAATATGCGGTGACGGTGCTGAAGGTGAAGCACATCGTCATCCTCGGCCACGCGCAATGCGGCGGCATCCGCGCGTTCGTCGACAAGATCGAGCCGCTGACGCCCGGCGACTTCATCGGCAAATGGATGCAGATGTTCATCAAGCCGGGCGAAGTGGTCGAGCAGCGCGACCACGAGAGCATGGCGCAATTCGTCGAGCGCATCGAGAAGGCCGCGGTGTTCCGCAGCCTGGAAAACCTGATGACGTTCCCGTTCGTGCAGAAGGCCGTGGACTCAGGCCAGATGCAGACCCACGGCGCCTATTTCGGCGTCGCGGAGGGATCGCTGTTCGTGCTGGACAAGGCGGCGAAGGAATTTCGGAACGCGCGGAGCGGGGCGTAGGTCTCGTAGGGTGGGCAAAGGCGCAACGCGCCGTGCCCACGACCTCTCTCGATTAAAACGCAGGTGGTGGGCACGCTTCGCTTTGCCCACCCTACGAGAGCGGCAGCGGCGCTTACGCCGCCTTCTTCTTCGCGCTGATCAGCTTGCGGTTGATCAGGACTTCCGCGATCTGGATCGCGTTGAGGGCCGCGCCCTTGCGGAGGTTGTCGGACACGCACCACAGCACGAGACCGTTCTCCACCGTCGCGTCCTCGCGGATGCGGCTGATGTAGGTGGCGTCCTCGCCGGCCGCTTCGTAAGGAGTCGCGTAGCCGCCGGCCTCCTGCTTGTCGATGACGAGACAGCCGGGCGCCTTGCGCAGGATGTCGCGCGCTTCGTCCGCGGTGATCGGATTCTCGAACTCGATGTTGACGGCTTCGGAGTGGCCGACGAACACCGGCACGCGCACGCAGGTCGCGGAGAGCTTGATCTTGGGATCAAGAATCTTCTTGGTCTCCGCCATCATCTTCCACTCTTCCTTGGTGTAGCCGTCCTCCATGAAGACGTCGATGTGGGGGATGACGTTGAAGGCGATGCGCTTGGGGAATTTCTTACTGACCAGCTCCTGGTTGGTGTAGACGGCCTTGGTCTGCGAGAACAATTCGTCCATGCCGTCCTTGCCGGCGCCCGACACCGATTGATAGGTCGAGACCACGACACGCTTGATGGTCGCCTTGTCGTGCAAAGGCTTCAGCGCGACCACGAGCTGCGCGGTCGAGCAGTTCGGGTTGGCGATGATGTTCTTCTTCTTGAAGCCGGCGGTCGCATCCGCGTTCACTTCCGGAACGATCAGCGGCACGTCCGGGTCCATGCGCCAGGCCGAGGAATTGTCGATCACGACCGTGCCGGCGACGCCGATCTTCGGCGACCATTCCTTCGACACCTCACCGCCCGCCGACATCAGGCAGATATCGACGTCGGAGAAGTCGTAATGCTCCAGCGCCTTGCACTTCAGGGTGCGGTCGCCATAGGAGACCTCGACGCCGACGCTGCGGCGCGACGCCAGGGCCACGACCTCGTCCGCGGGAAATTTGCGCTCATCGAGGATGTTGAGCATTTCCCGTCCGACATTGCCGGTCGCGCCGACGACTGCGACTTTGTAACCCATCGTTCACTCTCCGATGAAAAAGCCCGTTCCTGAAGCTAGTGCTTAAACAGGAAGAGCAGCGCTTCTATGCGAGAACCGGCCTCAAGACAACGTTGGACCATGCCTGAAGGCCGTGGATGCAGTCGCCTGAGGCCAGCACGGCCGCAACCCCTACCCAGATCCATTTGGCGCTTGCAGCCTTCGCCGACGAGATCGTCGGCACGCTGGCGCGCCTGTTCGCCTATGTGGGGGCGCTCGCCCTGTTTGCCATCCTTGGCCTCGCCGCGCTCGGCCAGCTCCCTGATCTCGGCGATGACGCGCCCGCGGCGAAGCCGGGCTGGAGCGAAGCCTCCCGCTCGCATCCGGCCTTTGCCCTCAGCAAGCCGGATTCATCCGAAAAAACAGCCTCTTATACCATCCTCCGGCACCCCGAAGGCGGCCGCAGGGACGTGATGCGCTGGGCCGGCGAGGCGAACAAGCCTTTGGCCGAACTCGAGATTTACCGGGAAGGCGGCGAATTCGACGTGGCCCGTCCGGCGACCGCGGATCTGGCCGTCCAGATGGGGCTGGGCGCGGCTGACACGCTCGAGCAGGCCGGCCTGATCGACACGAAGTTCGGCCCAATTGCCCTGTTCCGGCCAACCGGTACGACGGACAGCGCCCGGGGATGCCTGGGCTACCTCAAACGCAGCGAGGAGCCGGCGCTCCAGATCTCCGGCTTCTCCTGCCAGGGCGACACAATGCCGGCCAGGCGCGCCGCCATCGCCTGCACGCTGAACCGGCTGACGCTGCTGACCTCGGGCAACGAGCCGAAGCTGGCGGACTTGTTCGCCCGTGCCGAGCTCAAGCGCCGGGGGTGCGAATCCCAGGGAGCGTCCCAAGGAGCATCGCAAGTCTCGTCGGACTGGCTGCTCGGCGCCGCCAATGCGCAATTGCGCGGAGCGCTTTGATCCGCATCAAGCTCCTGCATCAAGCTCAAGTGGCTGGTATTGATGCAACTTTTGCCGGCGCGCACGATTATTCCGGGCTGGTGTGACCCAATTGACCTAGTTGCGGCCGCCCCCGCCGGGCTAGTATGGAGTGACATCGACTGGCGGCTTGCCGCCTGAAGGGGACGTGATGAGCTCGAAATTCTCCAAACTGGCGACCTGGCTCGCGGCGGGCGCCGTGATTGCCGTGTCGCTCGCGACGCCGGCCTCGGCCGACACCAAGACCAAGCGCCATGACGAGCGCGGCCGGGCCTATTACGGCCCGAGCGGTCCCAACGCGGTCTACCAGCAGGGCCGGACCCGTATCTATGTGAGCAAGCGCTCCTGGCTCGACGGCGGCACCGAGGTGAATCCGGGCGACCGCAAATTCAGCGACTATGCCTTCCCGCCGGCTGTCGGTTATCCGTCCTTCGCCCGAGAAAACCTCAACCGCCCGATCGATCGCCAGCCGCTGAGCCCGCCGTCCGATGTCGGCGGCTATCCGCAGAATTTCCCGCTGTACTGAGCGGACCTCAAAACCGAATCAAAAGGCCGGGCTCGCGCCCGGCCTTTTTGTTTGTGAGAGATGCCGTAGGGTGGGTTAGCGTAGCGTAACCCACCACTGTTGATCTCCGCAGAGACAGAAGAGGTGGGTTACGCCTTCGGCTAACCCACCCTACGAATTGGCCTCGGGATCATACCGCCTGCAAAATTCCTCGATCGCCTCGGAGCGGAAATCGCCGAGGCGCTCGAAGATCAGCGTATCCGGCCAATCCCACCAGGCGATGCGTCGCAGGCTTGCCGCAACGGATTCATCGAAGCGCTTGCGGATGGCACGCGCGGGCACACCGCCGACGATCGTGTAGGGCGCGACATCGCGGCTGACGACCGCGCCCGCGGCGATCACCGCGCCGTCGCCGACGGTGACGCCCGGCAGCAGGATCGCGGCGTGACCGATCCAGACGTCATTGCCGACGATCACACGATCGCCGCGGCGGTCCGCGAAGAAGTCGCGGTCGCGCGTTGCGCTCGCCTCGTAATATTCGGGGACGTAGGTGAAGCGATGCTGGGACGCGCGGCCCATCGGATGGTTCGGCGCGCCGATCCGCACCGCGTTGGCGATGGCCGTGAATTTTCCGATCACCGCATCGGCGACGTCGCAATTCTCGCCGAGATAGGAATAGTCGCCGAGCGAGGCATATTCGATGCGGGTATGGCTGAGGATCTCGCAGCGCCGCCCGATCTGCGCCTCGCGCTGGCGCACCGTCTCATGGATGATCGTTTCTGCGATCTTGGGACGGTGGGAATCCATGAGGTAACTCCGAGAGCAGGTGCCGTAGGGTGGGCAAAGGCGCGAAGCGCCGTGCCCACCATCTCTTCCAATCACGCTCAACTGGTGGGCACGCTTGCGCTTTGCCCACCCTACGAGAGCAGTGCTTGCCGTCAGGCGTGCAGCTTCTGCAATTCCTTCAGGATCGCTTCGCCCATCTGCGTGGTCGAGGCGGCCTTGGTGCCTTCCGACTTGATGTCGGCCGTACGAAGACCGCTGGCCAGCACCGCGGCGATCGCGGCGTCGACCTTGTCGGCGAGATCGCCCATGTCGAAGGAATAGCGCAGCGCCATGCCGAACGACGAGATCATCGCGATCGGATTGGCGAGACCCTGGCCTGCGATATCGGGGGCGGAGCCGTGCACCGGCTCGAACAGCGAGCGACGCTTCTTGGTCTTGACGTCGACCTCACCGAGCGAGGCCGAGGGCAGCATGCCGAGCGATCCGGTCAGCATCGCCGCGATGTCGGACAGCATGTCGCCGAACAGATTGTCGGTGACGATGACGTCGAACTGCTTCGGCGCTTTCACCAGCATCATGCCGCCGGAATCCGCGAGCTGGTGCTCGAGCGTGACATCGGGATATTCGCGCTTGTGGACCGCCGTCATGACCTCGTTCCAGAGCACGCCCGACTTCATGACGTTGCGCTTCTCCATCGACGTCACCTTGTTGTTGCGCTTCCGGGCCAGCTCGAAGGCGACGCGGCCGATGCGCTCGATCTCATAGGTGTCGTAGACCTGGGTATCGACGGCGCGCTTCTGGCCGTTGCCGAGATCCGTGATGGTCTTGGGCTCGCCGAAATAGACGCCGCCGGTGAGCTCGCGCACGATGACGATGTCGAGGCCCTCGACCGCCTCGCGCTTCAGGCTGGAGGCATCGGCCAGCGCCGGGTAGCACACGGCCGGGCGGAGATTGGCGAACAAAGCGAGATCCTTGCGCAGGCGCAGCAGGCCGGCTTCGGGGCGCACCTCATAGGGCACCGCATCCCACTTCGGGCCGCCGACCGCGCCGAAAATGATGGCGTCCGCAGCCAGCGCCTTGGCCATGTCGCCCTCGGAGATCGACACCTTGTGGGCGTCATAGGCGGAGCCGCCGACCAGGCCGGTGTCGGTCTCGAATTTGGCGATCCCGGCCGAATTGAGCCAGTCGATCAGCCGCTTCACCTCGCCCATCACCTCGGGGCCGATACCGTCGCCGGGGAGCAGCAGCAGTTTGTGGGTCGCCATTTTCGTTTCCTCTGAGATCGAATTCGGCCGGAGTGCTAGAGCGGCGTTGCGCGCTTGGCAAGACACCATTGCCGCCTCGCGGCTGTGCAAGGCGGGCAGGGCCTGCCACACTGCGCCGGCCGGAGTACCCCTTGCACGCACCTGACCACCCCCTGCCCGTCGCCCATCCCGCGCGGCTGATCCTGACCCTGTCGCTGGCCGCCACGGTCGGGCTCGGCATCGGCCGCTTTGCCTATGCGCTGGTGCTGCCCGACATGCGGGAGGACCTCGGCTGGTCTTATTCGGCGGCCGGTTTCATGAACACCATCAACGCCGTCGGCTACCTCGTGGGCGCGCTGGTGGCGTCCCGGCTGATCCAGCAGGTCGGCTGGTCGGCCGCGATCCGCTGCGGGACTCTGGCCTGCGTCGCCGCGCTCGCGACCTGCGCGCTGACGGGCAATTTCGTCGCGCTGAGCCTTGCGCGCCTCGTGCTGGGCCTCGGTGCCGCGGCCGGCTTCGTCGCCGGCGGCGCGCTGGCCGCGACCATTGCGCAGTCGCAGCCCGCGCGGGCTAATTTCCTGCTCAGCCTGTTCTACGCCGGGCCCGGCATCGGCATCCTCTCCTCGGGGCTGATCGCCCCGTTCACGCTGCAATATTTCGGGCCGGGCTCGTGGTGGCTGGTGTGGTGGGCGCTGACGCTGCTGTCGGCCATCATGACCGTGCCGCTGTTCCTGATCCGCATCGAAAGCGGCGCGCGCTTCTCGGAAGATGGCCACGCCGCCTTCGCGATGCGCCCCGTGCTGATCTATCTCGCGGCCTACTTCCTGTTCGGCGCCGGCTACATCGCCTACATGACCTTCATGATCGCCTATGTCCGCGACGGCGGCGGCGGCGCCGCGGCGCAGGCGGGATTCTGGGGCCTGATCGGGCTCAGCGCTTTCGTCACGCCGTGGTTCTGGCGTCGCGTACTTGCGCTCGATCGCGGCGGATTGGCCACCGCGATCATCCTCGGCACCAACGCGCTCGGTGCGGGCCTGCCGATGCTGGGGCATTCGCCGGCGTGGCTTGCGACCTCCGCGGTCGTGTTCGGCGTCGCCTTCTTCGCCGTGGTCGGCTCGACCACCGCATTCGTCCGCTTCAACTATCCGCCCGAGGTGTGGCCGCGCGCGATCGCGGCAATGACGATCTCGTTCGGCGTCGGCCAGACGCTCGGCCCGATCGTGGTCGGCGCCATCACGGATGCACTGGGGAGCTTGAGCTACGCGCTGAATGTGTCGGCGGCGTTGTTGGCGCTGGGGGCGGTTGCGGCGCTGTGCCAGCGGAAGGTGGGGCCAGCCAAGGAAACGGTGCCGTAGGGTGGGCAAAGGCGCGCAGCGCCGTGCCCACGGTCTGTGCGTCGTTGAGAAGTTTGGTGGGCACGCTTCGCTTTGCCCACCCTACGAGACCTATTTGTTCAGCACGAGAATTGCCCACATCGCCAGTTGAACGAAGAACCCTAGCGAGAACAATCCGAGAAAGCCGGCGAACAACCCTAATCCGGCGAAACGCCTCGTTCGCCACAGGTAGTAAGGCAGATACGGCAGCCAAAACACCATGAGGAGAAATCCGTAGTCGAACGGCCGCTCGACTTGTGGGTGATCTCGTTGGTCAGCCACGATCCACATGATGATCAAAAGCGCCAACAGAGTATCTGCAAAAGCAGCGGTCACAGGCCTTGCGTAGATGCCGCGCCAAAAGAAAAGGCCGTCGACCAGCGCGGACATCGCCGCAACGCAAATCAGCGATGCTGCCAGCCATGTCTTGATGTTCATTCTGATCGCTGGAATCGAGCTCATGCGGCCTGAAAAATAGGACCGCTGCAGCGAACATGTCCAGCGCAGCACTATACCGTAGGGTGGGTTAGCCGTAGGCGTAACCCACCTCTTTAATCTCCTCGGCAACAGAAGCGGTGGATTACGCTTCGCTAATCCACCCTACGGCGGCGGAGCTAGCTCCCGCTGAACGAATTATACCCCTGGTCTTCCCAGTAACCGCCCTTGTAGTCGTTGGTGACTTCCATCGAGACCACGTATTTCGGGTTCTTGAAGCCGAGCTTTGTCGGCACGCGGATCTTCATGGGGAAGCCGTAGGCGCGCGGCAGAATCTCGTTGGCATATTTGAACGTCATCTGCGTCTGCGGATGCAATGCGGTTCGCATGTCGAGCGGCGAGTTGTAGCCTTCCTTGTCGGCGCACTGGAACCAGACATATTTCGCGCGCGTGTCGGCGCCGATCAGCTTGAGGAAATCGCGCAAGGGCGTGCCGGTCCAGCTGCCGATCGCGCTCCAGCCCTCGACGCAGATGTGGCGGGTGATCTGCGAGACCTGCGGCAGCTTGTAGAGCTCGGGAAGCGTCCAGGATTTCTTGTTGTCGACGAGGCCGCGCACTTCGAGCTTCCAGTCGGCGCCATCGACATCGGGGGCGTCGTCGAGATCGTAATAGGCGTTGAACGGAAACGGCTTCGTGATCGCGCTCTCGGGAAAGGTCGGCGCCAGCGCGTCGGGATTGAAGATGAAGGACTGCACCGCGTCGTTGAACTTCGAGACCGATTTCAGCATCTCCTCGGCCGAGGACGAGTCGATGACGTCGCAGCCGGTGAGCAGGGTCAGCGCGCCGAGGCTGGCGCCGCCCGCGATGAAGCGGCGGCGGGTGACGTCGGGCATCGTCTTGATGGAGTCCTTGATCAGCAACCGCTTGTCGACGCCGGGGATCAGGAATGAGCGCTTGGCCATGACATGTTCTCCTTATCAGCGGCCAATGATCATCGCGCGCAGGCTCTTCGGCACCAGCAGCGCGAGCAAAACGTGAATGACGAGGAAGGCGCAGCTCGCGGCCATGCAGAAGAAGTGCACGTAGCGCGCGGTCGGATAATCGCCGAACAGCATCACGAGATAATAGAGCTGCACCGGCTTCCACATGCCCAGGCCCGAGAGCACGATCAGCACGCCGACCAGGATGATGCCGGCATAGAGCACGCGCTGGACGTAATTGTAGACGGTGAGGTCGTCATGGCCGAGCTTGAAGGTCAGGGCCGCCCTGACGTCGTGGAGCACGCCGGCCGGCGTGATCGGCAGCAGCTTCTTGCGGAAACGTCCGGTGGCGATGCCGGTGACGAGATAGGCGAGGCCGTTGATCATCAGCAGCCACATCGCCGCAAAATGCCAGAGCAGGCCGCCGCCGAGCCAGCCGCCGAGCGTATACTCGCGGGGAAAGCTGAAGCCGAACAGCGGCGAGGCGTTGTAGATCTGCCAGCCCGACAGGATCATCAGGATCATGGCAAATGCGTTGACCCAGTGCATGATCCGAACCCAGGCCGGCTGGATCACTTTGGCTCGCGTGGCGCTGACCTGCTCGTCGGTGGCTGTGAGGCTCGACATGATGGTTCCGTCCTGAACGTCGCGTGACAGAGAGTATACGCCGTTGCTTCCGCCTTCGTTACGCCCCGTGCGGCATCGAATCGATGCCTCGGGGCTATCCCGGTCACAATAAAGCGAGCCGGGTTGCCCCGGCTCGCCTTGCCGCTCGTCCCCGTCGTGGGACTAAACTGGGGCGCGCGGTGTTACGTCGCCGGCATCAGCACGGTGTCGACCACATGGATCACGCCGTTCGACTGGTTGACGTTGGAGATCGTCACCATCGAGGTGCCGCCCTTGGCGTCGACGATCCAGACCTTGCCGTCCTGCTTCTTCACGGTCAGCTCTTCGCCTTCGGCGGTCTTCATCTTCTTGCCGTCGGTGAGGTCGGAGGCCTCGAGCTTGCCGGGCACGACATGGTAGGTGAGGATCTTGGTCAGCGTCGCCTTGTTCTCAGGCTTGACCAGGGTGTCGACGGTGCCGGCCGGCAGCTTGCCGAAGGCGGCGTTGGTCGGCGCGAACACCGTGAACGGGCCCTTGCTTTCCAGCGTCTGCACGAGGCCGGCTGCCTTCACCGCCGCGACCAGCGTGGTGTGGTCCTTCGAGTTGACCGCGTTCTGCACGATGTTCTTGGACGGGAACATCGCGGCGCCGCCGACCATGACGGTCTTCTCCTCGGCGCGGACAGGCGCGACCACGGTCGCGGTGATGGCGAGCGCGCTGAAAGCGGCGGCGGCGAGATAGGCAATACGCTTCGACATGGAGGATCTCCCGATTGAATTGTGACCGGCATGGGCCGGCGTTTGCGTTGGGCAACAACGGCGCCTGCGACAGTTTGACGTGAAGCAGTAGCGCGTCGTTGCACCGAACTACGGGAGGTTTCGCGAAGTGGTTTCGGGAAATAATTTATCGTGATGCGTGAAACTATGGGGCGGGGTGTTCGTGTGTGAGCGCGCGCGACACACTCGGCTGTCGTCCCGGGCTCGCGACTGCGTCGCGCCCCGGGACGACGAGCGGAGATTGTCGCGCGCGCGTCTCAATCCCTGTTGTTCGGCGTCTGAATGAATCCGCGATTATGCGTCGGGCTGATCAGGAGCTCGTTGATGCAGACGCGCGGCGGCATCGAGGCGATGAACGCGATGGTGCGGCCGAGATCTTCGGATTGCAGCATCTTCGCTTGCTCCGCCTCGCTCGGCACCACTGGGCGGAGTTTCAGGATCGGCGTCGCCACCTCGCCCGGCATCAGGCAGCAGGCGCGCAGGCCGTTGACGCATTCGTCCATGTTGAAGGAATGGGTCAGCGCCAGCACCGCATGTTTGGTGGTGGTGTAGGCCGGGCCGGGCATCTTCGAGACGTGACGGCCGGCCCAGGACGAGACGTTGATGATCGAGCCGTCCTGCTGCTTGCGCATCGTCGGCAGCACCGCGCGCATGCAATAGAGCACGCCGTTGAGATTGACCTGGACCAGTTGGTCCCAGCCATCCAGTTCCATGTCCTTCCAGCTCCGCTTGGGGACATTGATGCCGGCATTGTTCACGAGCAGGTCGATCCGGCCATGCGTCGCGACGATGTGATCGGCCGCTTTCTGAGCCTGGTCCGCGCTGGCCACGTCCAGCGCGATGGCCTCGGCTGCCCCGCCCGCCCCGGCGATCTTGGCCACCACGGTATCCAGGGCGTCCTTGCGGCGGCCGGATACCACCACCGTCCAACCGTCGGCGGCCAATGCCTCCGCGCCGGCTTCCCCGATCCCGCTGCCGCCGCCCGTCACCCAGGCTACGCGTTTCCCAACTTTGGTCATGCAAACTGTCTCCGTTGCTTCATTGGGGCGGTTTTTGCTAATCCAGCCCTCGGTTTTGACCGGCCTTGTTGCTTTGCGGTCGAGGAAATCTTGCATGAACCAAGTTGCCAACGCCAATCTGTTTTCCCGCCTGTTCGATGGCCTCGACGATCCCCGACGCCTCGCCATCGAGACGCAGGACGGCGTCCATATCAGCTATGGCGATCTGATCGCGCGGGCAGGCCAGATGGCGAATGTGCTGGTCGCGCGCGGCGTGAAGCCCGGCGACCGCGTGGCGGTGCAGGTCGAGAAATCCGTCGCCAATATCGTGCTGTATCTCGGCACCGTGCGGGCCGGCGCGGTCTATCTGCCGCTCAACACCGCCTATACGCTGAACGAGCTCGATTACTTCATCGGCGATGCTGAGCCGTCGCTGGTGGTCTGCGATCCCTCCAAGGCCGAAGGGCTCGCCCCGATCGCCGCCAAGGTGAAGGCCAAGGTCGAGACGCTCGGACCCGACGGCAAGGGCTCGCTGACGGAAGCCGCCGACAAGGCGAGCCACGAATTCGCGACCGTGCCGCGGGCGAACGACGATCTCGCCGCGATCCTCTACACCTCGGGCACCACCGGGCGCTCCAAGGGCGCGATGCTGACGCACGACAATCTCGCGTCGAACTCGCTCTCGCTGGTCGGCTACTGGCGCTTCACCGACAAGGACGTGCTGATCCACGCGCTGCCGATCTACCACACCCACGGCCTGTTCGTGGCGACCAACGTGACGCTGTTCGCGCGCGCGTCGATGATCTTCCTGCCGAAGCTCGATCCGGATCTGATCATCAAGCTGATGGCGCGCGCGACCGTGCTGATGGGCGTGCCGACGTTCTACACGCGCCTGCTCCAGAACACCGCGCTGTCGCGCGAGACGACCAAGCATATGCGACTGTTCATCTCGGGCTCGGCGCCGCTGCTGGCCGAAACCCATCGCGAATGGTCGGCGCGCACGGGCCATGCCGTGCTCGAGCGCTACGGCATGACCGAGACCAACATGAACACGTCGAACCCGTATGACGGCGATCGCGTGCCCGGCGCGGTCGGCTTTCCCCTCCCCGGCGTCTCCGTGCGCGTGACCGACCCTGAAACGGCCAAGGAGCTGCCGCGCGAAGAGATCGGCATGATCGAGGTGAAGGGCCCGAACGTATTCAAAGGCTATTGGCGCATGCCGGAGAAGACCAAGTCCGAATTCCGGCCCGACGGCTTCTTCATCACCGGCGATCTCGGCAAGATCGACGACAGGGGCTACGTTCACATCCTCGGCCGCGGCAAGGACCTCGTGATCTCCGGCGGCTTCAACGTCTATCCCAAGGAAATCGAGAGCGAGATCGACGCCATGCCCGGCGTGGTCGAGTCCGCCGTGATCGGCGTGCCGCATGCCGATTTCGGCGAAGGCGTCACCGCCGTGCTGGTCTGCAACAAGGGCGCCGATGTCAGCGAAGCCGCAGTGCTGAGGGCGCTCGACGGCCGCATCGCCAAGTTCAAGATGCCCAAGCGCGTCTTCGTCGTCGACGAGCTGCCGCGCAACACCATGGGCAAGGTGCAGAAGAACATCTTGCGCGACACGTACAAGGATATTTACGAGAAGAAGTGAGGGGCTCGCTCTCTCGCCTCGTCATTGCGAGGAGCCCTTGCGACGAAGCAATGACGTTGTGGAAATGGATGCGTGCTGCAACTTTCGTCGTCATGGCCGGGACAGGCCCGGCCATGACGGCATAAAGAGCGCCCAGATTGCCGAAACGTAATACGCGCGCGGAACTGACGCACATTGCACCGGTTGAGTTTCCTGCTCATATAATGCTGGTAGCCGCCGCGCCTCCGCGGCGTCATCGATTTCGGTAGGACCCTATGCTCGACGGCCTGCGCCAGTTTATCGCCGACATTGTTGCTCCCCAGGCCGGGGATCGCGCATTCGGCGACAGCGATTACCGGCTGGCGGCAACCGCGCTGCTGGTTCACGTCGTTTCGCTGGACGGCCAGCCGACGGCGACCGAGCAGCGCAAGCTGCACGCCCTCATCGAAAGTCATTTCGGGCTCGATCGCGGCACCGCGGCTCGCCTGATCGCCGATGCGACCCAGGTCGAGGGCGAGGCGGTCGACCTCTATCATTTCACCAGCGTCATCATGCGCTCGCTCGACGAAGAGGGCCGCAAGCGCATCGTCCAGATGATGTGGGAGCTGGTCTATGCCGACGGCCAGGTCACCGAGTTCGAGGACAACGTGGTCTGGCGCGCCTCCGACCTGCTCGGGATTTCCCAGCGCGACCGGATCGACCTGAAGCATGCGGTCGCGGACCGTGCCGCCGGTCAGGTCAAGGACAACGCTGTTGGCGGTTGAGCCACCCAACGCGGCCTTACTGCCGGTTGTGCGGACCACATGACGAAACTTTAATGTGGTCTTGCCGGCGCCCGGGTTCCGGATTCGCCTGAAATCCCGGCTTTTCACGCTCTCCCTGCTGCCCGCTCAAGCGGCCATGCTGCCAGCGCCGCTTGCCTGTCGCGCATGGCTTATGCTCTCGTTCCGTCATTGCGGGGCCAAAAAACTTCAATTCAAGAGACTTCCATCGTGACTGAGCGGGTAACGTTGATCACCGGTGCCTCGGCGGGCATCGGCACGGAGCTGGCGCGTGTGTTCGCCGCCAACGGGCATCGTCTCGCGCTGACGGCGCGGCGGGCGGAGCGGCTGGAAGCGCTCGCAAACGAGCTTGCGGCGAAGGGCGGCAAGAAGCCGATCGTGATCGCCTGCGATCTCCAGGACGCCGATGCCGGCGAGAAGATCGCCGCAGCGCTCGCGGCCGAAGGCGTCGAGCTCGACAATCTCGTCAACAATGCCGGCTTCGGCGTATTCGGCGATGCCATCGAGCGCGACCGCTGCGAACAGGTCGGCATCGTCGATGTCAACGTCCGCGCCCTGACGGACCTGTCGCTGCGCTTTGCCGATCAGCTGATCAGAAACAAGGGCGGTCTTCTCAATGTCGGATCGGTCGCCGGTTTTCTGCCCGGCCCCGGCATGGCCGTCTACTACGCATCCAAGGCCTATGTCATTTCCCTCACCGAGGCCTTGCGCGCGGAGCTCGCGCCGCGCGGCGTTCGCGTCACCGTGCTTTGCCCGGGTCCGGTGCCCACCGAATTTCAGGCGCGTGCCGGCGTCGGGTCCGGCCATGATACCGCCCTTCTCAATGTGCCGGCCTCCGTCGTCGCAGAGCAGGCCTATCGCGGCCTGATGGCCAACAAACGGGCAGTGCTGCCGGGTCTCGGTATCAAGATCGTGCCATTCGCGCTGCGATTCTTCCCGCGCGGCTTCATCCTGGCCGCCACCAGCCGGTTTCAGCGGCAGAGGCACTGAAGAAAGCCTCGGTGTCCGTCATGGCCCGGAGCTTGCTTCAATATCGGGCGTGTGTGCGCAAACTCACACGAAATTAACGATCGCTTAGGTATGCTCGCGGTCTGAACCGATAGCACTCGCAGAGACCATGTCGTTCCGGACGAACAGGTTTGGTAGCGCAGAGGTGGTGCCCTTCCGAAAGAGGGCGCCAAGCGTCGCCGCCTCCGAAAACCGGTTGCCGGTTCTGATCGTCCTGCATCAGGAATCCTCGACACCCGGCCGCGTCGGCAATGCATTGCGTGCGCTCGGCCATCGTCTCGACATCCGCCGTCCCCGCTTCGGCGATCCCCTGCCCGAGACGCTTGATCAACATGCCGGCGCCGTGTTCTTCGGCGGCCCGATGAGCGCCAATGATTCCGACGACTACATCCGCCGCGAGATCGACTGGATCGAAATTCCGCTCCGCGAACAGCGGCCGTTCCTCGGCATCTGCCTCGGTGCGCAGATGCTCGCGATGCAGCTCGGCGCGCGCGTTGCGCCGCATGCGGAGGCGCTGACCCAGATCGGCTACTATCCGATCCGCCCGACCGCCGCGGGCCACGCGCTGTGCCCGGACTGGCCGGCGCAGGTCTATCACTGGCATCGCGAAGGATTTCAGTTGCCTGTCGGTGCCGAATTGCTTGCGGAAGGCGATGATTTCCCGGTGCAGGCGTTCCGCACCGGCAACGCGTTCGGCGTGCAGTTTCATCCCGACGTGACTTACGCGATGATGCATTGCTGGACCACGCGCGGTTATGACGGCCTCAGCGCGCCCGGCGCGCGCGAGCGGCATCATCATTTTGCGGAGCGTGCCGTCTACGATACGGCCGAACGCGCCTGGCTCGATCATTTCATCGACGGCTGGCTGGCGCGCCGGCCGGTGCTGGCGCAAGCCGCCGAGTAATCGCGCCTCCACGCAAGCCGTTGTCTCATCCCCGGATATGCTAGGCTCTCTGCCAACGAGCGCGCGCGAACGCGTGCCGGCAGCACAGGGAGAGCGTCATGGCCTATGAACACATTCTCTACGACGTCAGCGACAAGATCGCGACCATCACGCTCAACCGCCCTGATCGCATGAACGCATGGACGCCGATCATGGAGCGCGACGTGCGCCATGCGATGGAAGCCTCGAGCGCCGACGACAATGTTCGCGTCATCGTGCTGACAGGCGCGGGCCGCGGCTTCTGCGCCGGTGCCGACATGGACGCGCTGAAAGGGCTCGATCCCAACGACGTCAGGCGCGCGTCGAATTTGCCGCCGTTCGACATGAACCGCCGGCCGGACTGGCAGACGCGCTACGGCTTCTATCCGTCGATCGGCAAACCTGTCATCGCGATGCTCAACGGCGCGACCGCCGGCATCGGCCTCGTCCACGCGCTCTATTGCGACCTGCGCTTTGCCGCCGACAACACGGTGTTCACCACCGCCTTCGCGCGGCGCGGGCTGATCGCCGAGCACGGCATGTCGTGGATGCTGCCGCACATCGTCGGCCACGCCAACGCGATGGATCTGTTGCTGTCGGCCCGGCGTGTGGGAAGCGAAGAGGCGCTGCGGATCGGCCTGGTCAACCGGCTCTACTCGCCGGAGAAACTGCGCGAGGAGACTTACGCCTACGCGCGCGACCTCGCGGAGATGGTTTCTCCGAGCGCGATGGCCGTGATCAAGCGGCAGCTCTACGACGTCCCGTTCCAGACGCTGGCCGAGGCGACCATCGAGGCGAATCGCGAGATGATGGTGGCGCTGAACGGAAGTGATTTCAGGGAGGGTGTGGCGAGCTTCATGGAGAAGCGGCCGCCGCGGTTTACGGGGAAGTAGGGGGATTTTCGAGGGGCAGTCCGTCTTCGCCCTGCGGGCTTCGCCGGACACCACGTTTCGTCCTTCGGGCTCCGCGCGGCTGCGCCACGCGTAGCCCGAAGGGCGAAGCGTGGTGGAGCCAGGCGGGATCGAACCGCCGACCTCGTCATTGCGAACGACGCGCTCTCCCAGCTGAGCTATGGCCCCTTTGCTGGCCGCTCTGGTGAATGCGGCCGACAACCGGGCGCCATTTAAGTCCCCGCCAAGGTCAAGTCAAGGACGGGTGTAACCCGGTTTTAGCCATTCCGGCACCGACTTCCCTTGTTTGGGCGGGGGGGAACCGATATCTAGCAAAAGGCGTCAATCCTGACCGCAGCCAGCGTTTCAAAAGCCAGAGTCCTTAAAAGCCAGAGTCTGCAAAAATCATGCGTGCCGTTCTCGACATCGTCATCATCGTGCTCGACCTCTACGTCTGGCTGCTGATCGCCTCCGCGATCCTGTCCTGGCTGATCGCCTTCAACGTCGTGAACACCCGCAACCAGTTCGTTTCGGCGGTGGCGGAGTTCCTGTACCGGATCACCGAGCCGGTGCTGGCACCGATTCGCAATTTCCTGCCGAGCCTCGGCGGCCTCGACATCTCGCCGATCATCCTGATCCTGCTGATCATGTTCATCGAGCGGGTGATTTTGTACTACATCTATCCGAACGTGATCTGAGCAGGCGGGAGCGTATTGGTTGCCCCGAGGGAACCCTGGCGCTACGCGGCCGCAGGAATAAGCATCGCATTGCGCGTGACGCCGCGGGGCGGCCGCGACGACATCGACGGGATCGAACAGCTGGCCGATGGCCGCAGCGTGCTCAAGGTGCGGGTGCGCGCGATCGCCGATGGCGGCGAAGCCAACAAGGCCGTTCTGGTGCTGCTGGCGACAGCGCTTGGCGTGCCCAAGGCCAATGTAAAGCTGCTATCCGGTGCCACCTCGCGGCTGAAGCAGATCGCGGTCGGCGGCGATCCGGCGCGGCTTGGCGAGGCCCTGCGCAGGCTGGCGTCAGCCAAATCGACAGACTGAGGGAACTGACATGACGGCCAAGATCATCGATGGAAAAATCATCGCTGCGGAACTTCGTGGTCGCGTCGCTGACGAGGTCGCCCGCGTCAAGCGCGACCATCATCTGGTGCCGGGCCTCGCGGTGGTGCTGGTCGGCAACGACCCCGCCAGCGAAGTCTATGTCCGCTCCAAGCATACCCAGACCCAGGCGGCCGGCATGGCCTCGTTCGAGCACAAGCTGCCCGCTGACGTCTCGCAAGCGGATCTGTTGGCGGTCGTCGCCAAGCTCAACCGCGATCCCGCCGTCCACGGCATTCTGGTGCAGCTCCCGCTGCCGAAGGGCCTGAACACCGAGGCTGTCATCAATGCCATCGATCCCGCCAAGGACGTCGACGGCCTGCATCCGAACAATGCCGGCCGGCTCGCCGGCGGCTTCGAGGCGCTGTCGCCCTGCACGCCGCTCGGCTCGATCATCCTGACCAAGAGCGTGCACGCCTCGCTCGAGGGCATGAACGCCATCGTCATCGGCCGCTCGAACCTGGTCGGCCGTCCGCTGGTACAATTGCTGCTGAACGAGAACGCCACGGTGACCATCGCGCATTCGCGCTCACGCGATCTGCCGGGGCTCGTGAAGCGCGCGGACCTCGTCTACGCCGCGGTGGGCAAGCCGGAGATGGTGCGCGGTGATTGGATCAAGCCGGGCGCGACCGTGATCGACATCGGCATCAACCGCATCCCGAAAGAGGATGGCAAGACGCGCTTGGTCGGCGACGTCGCCTATCAGGAAGCGCTGGCTGTGGCGGGCGCGATCACGCCGGTCCCGGGCGGCGTCGGCCAGATGACGGTCGCATGTCTGCTGGTGAATACGCTGCGCGCGGCCTGTGCGATCGCAGGCCTACAGAGGCCGGCGGTGTAGTTCGATCTCTCGTGCCCCGGACGCAGCGCAGCGTGTAACGATGCGCTGCAGAGCCGGGGCCCATGCTCGCGGCATTCTGGGTCCCGGCTCTGCGACGCGTCACTTCGTGCCGCATCGCGTCCGGGACACCAAAGCTCAGCCCTTCTTTTTCTTCTCGCGCTCGATGCCTTCGAGGATCAGCTTCTGCGCGTCTTCCGGGCCGCCCCAGCGCAGGATCTTCACCCACTTGCCGGGTTCGAGATCCTTGTAGTGCTCGAAGAAGTGCTGGATCTGCTGCAGCGTGATGTCGGGCAGGTCGGAGTACGACTTCACCTTGTCGTAGCGCTGCGTCAGCTTCGACGACGGCACCGCGAGAATCTTCTCGTCGCCGCCGGCTTCGTCTTCCATGAACAGCACGCCGACCGGGCGCACGCTCATGACGGCACCGGGGATGATGGCGCGGGTGTTGACGATCAGCACGTCGCAGGGATCGCCGTCATCCGACAGCGTGTGCGGGATGAAGCCGTAGTTACCGGGGTAACGCATCGGCGTGTAGAGGAAGCGGTCGACGACGAGCGTGCCGGCCTCCTTGTCCATCTCGTATTTGATCGGTTCGCCGCCCACGGGGACTTCGATGATGACGTTGACGTCGTGGGGGACGTTTTTTCCGATCGAGACCGCATCGATACGCATTCAAGGCTCCGTTGTTGCCGAGGATAAATCGCGCCCGGCAGCGATTTTGGCGCTGTCATACGCGGGCTTGGCCCGCCAATCCATCGTGTTTTTGTGAAATAATGAATCCAGCGATCACCGGCGCAAAAGGCTGTCGGTATCGACGGATGGGAAGCGCTGCCGACTAAGCTTTCAGCAGCTCAATGGGTCCAATTTTAGTTGGTCCAGGCGAAGGCAACCTTGTCGAGCGACTTCGGCCCGAAACGCTCCGAGGAGCGTGCCACCATGCGGCCGCCCAGGGCCCGGTAGAACTCGGTCGCGGGATCGTTGTCCGAGAGCGCCCACACGACCATGCTCTTCAGGCCGCTCTGCATCAGGTCGCGGCGGGCGGCTGTGAACAGGCGACGGCCGAAGCCGAGGCCCTGAAACTCGGGGCGCAAATAGAGTTCGTAGATCTCGCCATCGAAATGCAGGCTGCGGGCGCGGTTGCGTCCATAATTGGCGTAGCCGGCAATCTTGTCGCCGAACACCAGCACGCTGACGCGGCTGCCCTTGCGGATCGCGCTGTCCCACCACTGCGGACCGCGGCGATTGATCAGCTTTTCCAGTTCGCCGCCGGGAATGATGCCCTGATAGGCGGAACGCCAGGCTTCGTCATGGGTGGACGCCACCGCAGTTGCATCTGCAGCTTTGGCCGGCCGGACCTCGATCAGGGTTGTGCTCATGGGCGCGATCAAACCAAGTCGCCGCGCTGGCGGCAAGACCTATCGTTAATTATCGGTTAACGTGTGGATTTTGTGCATCAGTATTTTAACCATGTTGTACCGAAAAAAGACAAGACGCCATTTCGAAGGGCACCGGCCTGCCATGCGTCGGTGCAAAACTCCCCTGCAGCAACCAATGAACCGCGATGGCAACGCGAAAGTCCGCCAATATTGATTCGTTCCAACTAGTCTTGCCAACTCGTTTGGTCGTCGCTCTCCGTGTTCGCCTTCGGCAATTCATGCGGCTCTTCAACACCCTTGCGCTCCTGTCTCTGCTGGCCCTGCTGACCGCGCCACCTCTGTGCGCGCAGGTCACGTTTGGGCGATCGGGTGAGGAAGGCGAACCGTTTCGACGGCAAGAGTGGCGCGTGCCCTCGCCGGATTCCGATATTGCCGCGCGTGCCCTGCTGTTTCGGCCCGCCGGCGCCGGTCCGTTTCGGCTTGCGCTGATCGCGCATGCCTCGACGCAGAACGTTTTGCGTCGCGCGCAAATGCCGCAGCCGGAATACCGTGCGCTCGCAGCCTTTCTCGTCACGCGCGGCTTCGCCGTGCTGGTGCCGGAGCGACTCGGCCACGGCGCGACCGGCGGCCGTTATGCAGAAGACCAAGGCGGCTGCGATGACGCGGATTATTTGCGCGCGGGCCGTGTGACGGCCGATGAAATTTCGCGCGCGCTGGAATTCCTGCGAAGGCAGGATTTCATCCGCAAGGATGCCGCGGTTGTGATCGGCCATTCCGCCGGCGGCTGGGGCGCGCTGGCGCTCGCGAGCGCCGACGCGAAAGCGATCTCGGGGATCACAGTGTTTGCGCCCGGACGCGGCGGTCATGCCAATGACGAAGCCAACCGGATCTGCGCGCCACACACACTTCTTGCGGCCGCAGCCGAGTTCGGCAAGGCCGCGCACATTCCCGTCACCTGGCTGGTGGCCGCCAACGACACTTACTTCGCACCGACATTTTCGCTGGGCCTTGCGGATGCGTTTCACGGCAGCGGCGGCAAGGTCGACTTCCGCACCTTGCCGGCCGTCGGCAGCGAGGGCCATTGGTTGATCGAGACCGAGGCCGGCGTCAAAGCGGCGAGCAGCGAGCTCGAACGCGCGCTGAACCTGCCGAAACCTGCGGCGACCAAGAAGCCATGACGCTGTATTTCCTGGTCAAATTTCTGCATGTGCTCGGCGCCATCGTCATCCTCGGCACCGGAACCGGCATCGCCTTCTTCATGCTGATGGCGCATCGCACGAGCGACGCGGGCTTCATCGCACGCACGGCCTCGGTGGTGGTGATCGCGGATGCGATCTTCACACTCTCGGCCGTGATCTTCCAGCCGCTCACGGGCGGCCTGCTGATGATGCTCTCGGCGACGCCGGTCACCGAGCGCTGGCTGCTGGCCTCGCTCGCGCTCTACGTTTTCGCGGGCCTGTTCTGGGTCCCCGTCGTCTTCATGCAGATCGAGATGCGTGATCTCGCGCGCAAGGCGGCCGCGCAGCGCGGCGCGCTTCCGGAGCGCTATTTCGTGCTATTCCGCCGCTGGTTCGCATTCGGCTTCCCGGGCTTCGGCGCGACGATGCTCATTCTCTGGCTGATGGTCGCAAAGCCGTTTTGAGGACACCGATGGATCAGCGAACCATTCTGGTGCTCGGCGCCTCCGGCCTGATCGGCCGCTTCGTCACCGACGATCTGCGCGTGCGGGGTTTTCGCGTCATCGGCGTGGCGCGCAGCCTGTCGCTGGCGCAGACGATGAGCGCGCTGGACATCGAACGGCCGATCCTCGCGCTCGATGCGGCCGCGCTGACGCACCTCTTGAAAGAGCATGCCGCCGATATCGTCGTGAACTGTCTCGGCGTGCTGCAGGATGGTCCCGGCAGCGATACCAACGCCGTGCATCGCGACTTCGTCGCGCGTCTGCTTCAGGCGATCGGCGACAGCGGCCGCGCGATCCGGCTGGTGCACATCTCGATTCCCGGAACAGCCGAGGCCGATCGCACCGCCTTCGCCACGACCAAGCGCGAGGCCGAGAGGTTGATCGCGGCATCCCACATTCCCCATGCCATCCTGCGGCCCGGCTTCGTGGTCGCACCATCAGCCTATGGTGGCAGCGCCATGCTCCGCGCGCTCGCCGCCTTCCCGCTCGATCTGCCGGCTGCGGTGATGGCAACGCCGTTCCAGCCCGTTGCGGTCGAGGATATTTCGGCGACCATTGCCTGGCTCGCGGCGCGCGAGATCGACGATGCCTCCGTGAAGGCCGTCACCTGGGACCTGATGCAGGCCGAGCCGGTCACGATGGCCGGCGTCATCAAGCAGTTCCGCCTTGCCTTCGGCACATCAGGCTGGCCGCGCCTCGCGCTGCCGTCCTTGATACTCGATCTCGGCGCGGAAATCGGCGATCTCGCCAACGCGCTCGGCTGGATGCCGCCGATGCGCACCACCGCCATTGCCGAGCTGCGCCGCGGCGTGCGAGGCGATCCCTCCGCATGGATTGCGGCGACGGGCATCGCGCCAAAGACTTTGACCGATACGATCGGACGCCACCCCGCCACCATCCAGGACAAATGGTTCGCACGGCTGTTCCTGATCAAGGCGCTGATCTTTGCGAGCCTGGTCGCGTTCTGGCTCGTCTCCGGCTTCATCGCGCTGTTCGTGTCCTATCGCGCCGCCGCCGGCATTTTGAGCGCACACGACTTTCCGCCTGCGCTGATCGCCCCCATCACCATCGGCACCAGCCTGATGGACATGAGCATCGGCGTGCTGATCGCCTTCCGCCGCACCGCGGCGGTCGGACTCGTCGTGGGCATCGTCGCCTCGCTCGGCTATATGTTCGGTGCGGCGATTCTCACGCCAGACCTATGGGTCGAGCCGCTCGGGGCGCTGGTGAAGACGGGACCGGCCATTGTGCTGATGCTGGTGGCGCTAATGATGCTGGACAATCGCTGATGAGCAAATGGCCCGACGACGATGTCATTCTGTTCGACGGCGTCTGCATCTTCTGCTCGCGCTGGGTGCGGTTCGTGGCTCAGCGCGACACGGCGAGGCGGTTTCGTTTCACTCCGATCCAGTCGGATTACGGGGCGAATTTGGCGCGGACATTTGGCATCGATCCCGATGATCCCGACACCAACGCAGTGATCCATGGCGGCGAGGTGTTCATGAAGTCAGACGCGGCGTTGACGGTGCTGTCGAACCTGCCCGGTTGGGCCTGGACGCGCGCATTGTTCGCCGTTCCAAAACCGCTGCGGAATGCGATGTACGGCCTGATCGCGCACAACCGCTACCGCATCTTTGGGAAATACGACGCCTGCTTCGTGCCCGATGCCGATTTGCGGGCACGGGTGATCGAGTAGTTCGTCATTGCGAGCGCAGCGAAGCAATGACGGAGTGTGTCGTTACGGCGTTCCCAGAACAGCCAGCACTTCCTTCGCCGCCCGCTCTCCACTATCCCTTGCTCCGTGCGCCGTCGTGAAAAACTCCGGTGACGTCGCTTCCCCCGCGAAGAACAGCCGCCCATCGACCGGCGCCGCCAGCACGGCGCGATCCCCGGCGTGCCCCGGCAGCGCGTGGGAGTAGGACCCGCGCGCGAACGGATCATGCGCCCAGCGCGACTCGTAGAGCGGCTTCAGCTTGCGGCGGATGTCGTTGCCGAGAAAGCCCGCGATCTCATCGATGCTCTGCGCGGCAATGGCGCCGGCGCCCGCTTCTTCCAGCGCGCGGGCAAAGCTGCCGCCGAAAAAGCCTTCGATGCAGGGCTGGCCGAACGGGCGGATGTGGTAGGTGCCCATCTCGGTGCGCATGGTCGCGCCGCGCAAATTGCCTTCCCTGGGGAAGGCTTCGGCATCGCTCAGCGCCAGTGTCACCTTGTCGTCGACGCCGAGCGGCAGGCCGGCTGCGGCACCGACCTTGGCGGGAAGCGGCGGTGAGAAGCGGATGGCTTCGTCGGCGATCAGATTGGTCGGCACGGTGACGATCACCTTGTCCGCGGTCAACGTGCCCTGCGACGTCGCGATGCGGATGCGCTTGCTGGAATGATCGATCAGCGTGACGTTGCAGTTCAGCGCAACCGAGCAGGGCGCGCCGTAGGCCGTCACCAGCGCGCCATAGCCGCGGCGAACACGCCAGTTGAAATTGGTGTCCTCGTAGGCGTCCCAGTCCAGCGTCGACATGTCCTTCAGTTCGCAGCCGTTGATGTAGGTCGAGACCGCATCGATCATCGGATTCCAGCGATTGCCGGGCTCGAGACTCAGACTCGCGGGCTCGTCCCTGCCTTTTTGCGCGGCCTGCCACATGCGCTCATAGAACGCGTCCATCTCGCGCATGAACGCGTCGCGCTCGCTTTGCGGAAAGGCGTCGCCATAGGCGCGCTCGCGCCAGGGCGGCAGGTCCTTGTTGACCTCGAAACCGAGTTGTCGCGCGATCGCGACGAAGGAGTTTTTGTCCGCCGAGTGCAGCCAGCCGCAGCCGACGTCGAACGTCACGTCAGGCGAGGCCTGCACGGTCCAGGCCCGGCCACCGAGCCGGTCGCGGCCCTCCAGCACGAT
Source organism: Bradyrhizobium sp. 930_D9_N1_4 (assembly GCF_052076015.1). Taxonomy (NCBI): domain Bacteria; kingdom Pseudomonadati; phylum Pseudomonadota; class Alphaproteobacteria; order Hyphomicrobiales; family Nitrobacteraceae; genus Bradyrhizobium; species Bradyrhizobium sp. 930_D9_N1_4. The sequence continues at coordinate 339,692 of NZ_CP197236.1, read as the reverse complement.
CGCGGAGCGGCCGGAGCCTTGCAGCGCATGCGCCGCGCCCAGACCGGCGGCACCGGCGCCGATGATCGCGACGTCGACGAAGGAGGGAAGAGAGGTCATGGGCGGGCTCTAGCATGTTCGCCGGATGTGCTGAAGCCGGGCGGGCGCGCGCCTCTTGCAATGCACACCGGTTTGGGGCGCCGCCTTGCCTTCGGCCACGCAACATCCTGCTGCACGAAGCGTGCGTATCAAGTGGTCCGAACCGGCTTGTCTTTCGTGCCAAGGTTGTATTCAATTCGCGATTATCTTTTCAGCTATTTTCAGCCGGGGAATTGCCGCCATGCCGAACATCGATCCGGGCGTAGAGCACAAGCGAACCGCCGTTCTGGTGGTTCATGGCATCGGCAGCCAGCGCGCGCTCGAGACGGTCCGGGGCGTCATCCGCGGCATCTGGTGGGACAGCAACAACCCCGCCGACAACGGCAAGCGGCTCTGGACCCATCCGGAGAGGAACCGGGAGGATATCGACCTCTCGGTGATGACGACGAATGAAGTGCCGGGGTCGAAAGACGCGCGTGGCGTCGACTTCCACGAGCTGTATTGGGCTCATCTCATGAGCGAGACCAAGGCAGTCGCGGTTCTGCTCTGGCTCTACGAGCTCTGCCGCAAAGGTCCGATCATGCGTCATGGCCTGAACGGGCTGTGGTGGGGCGCGGCGATCTTCCTGTGCATGATGAATCTGTCTTTCGCGCTGCTGGCCCTCAAGGGCGTGCTGCTGTTCTCGCAGACCAGCGCGCAAAATATCCTGATCGCGCCGTCTCTGATCTTGTTCAGCAGCCTCGTGATCGGTTTCTTCGGTGCGTTATTGAAGGGATATCTTCGTCTCGGCATCTGGCTGGCCGTGCTCTGCGTCATCGGCATCGGCCTCGGCGCCGGTTATTTCTGGCTGGAGTTCGCCGTTCCCGGCGACAGGAACAAGGGCCTGCTCGACGGCGCGGAGCTGATCACGCTGGTCGCGCTTCCGACTCTGGATGCATTGCTTGGGACCTATCTGGTCATGGGCCGGCGGGGCTTGCTTGCCTTCGCCTTGACGCTCGCGATCTCCGTGATCGTCTGCGGCATCTTCGTCTGGGTCGACCAATACTGGTACCCGGCCCGTCCTCTGTTCGAGACCGTGGTCAAGTCATGGCCCTGGGCCCTGAACTCCTCCTGGAGCGCGCCGATTGCCTTCGGCATTCTGAGCATCTACCTCGCCGTCAATGGCGCCTTCCTGCAACCCTATCTGGGCGATGCCGCGCGATATTTCCGCGGCTCGCCCGCCAACGTCGCCGTGCGGCGTGCGATCAGGAAGGAAGCCGTCGATACGCTCGAAGGTCTCCATGACTCCGGACAATATGACCGCATCATCGTCGTCGCGCATAGTTTGGGCTGCGTCGTCTCCTACGACATGCTGCGAGCCTATTTCAGCCGCGTATCCGACGATCTGCCGCCGATCACGCTGCTCGGCCAGGAATTTCTGGATATCGACGGTGCGCGGTGGCAACCCGAGGCGATCGCCACCCGTGACGAGAAGCGGGAGCTTCGGATCAAGGCGCGGCAAGTCATTGCCAACATCGCCGACGTCACGGTCAAGCAACCGCTCGAACAGCGCAAATTCAAGAGCTGGCTGGTGACCGATTACGTCACGCTCGGAAGTGCGCTGTCACACGCCTATTTCCTGATGTGCGACGAGGACAAGCGCTTCCCCGATCTCGATGGCCGCCAGCGGCTGAGGAAGGATTTCGATCGCCGGGTCAGTGAGCGGGAATTCCCGACCTGTCCGCCGAAACGGCTGGACCAGGACGGCCTGCTGTCCTTCGACAACAAAAAGAAGAAGGCGAGGCAAATCCATAACGGCGCGCTGTTCGGATTGACGCGCTGGACCAACATCTATTTCCCGATCGAGCAAATCTTCTGGGGCGATGCGATCGGCGGTCCGCTGGGACCGATCTTCGGCCGGCACATCGTCGACATTCCAGTCTCGACGAAGCTGGCGGGGGGCGCCGATTTCTTCACCCACACCGCCTATTGGGATGTCGAGCGCAAGCCCGATATTTACAAGGCACCGCACATCGTGGCGCTGCGCGAGGCGGGCGACTTCGCTGAATCAGGGTCCGCGATCGACATCATCGATCGCGGGGTCGATGCTCCGGACAAGGACGCGGGCGCATGACCTGTCCCCGATGGACCGATCATGCTCGGGCAATAGCCCTTACGCCACAGCTTCCTTGGCCTTTTCCGCACGCTTGCGCTCGTTCGGATCGAGGTGCTTCTTGCGCAGGCGGATCGACTTCGGGGTGATCTCCACCAGCTCGTCATCCTCGATATAGGCCAGCGCCTTTTCCAGCGTCATGCGGATCGGCGGGGTCAGGCGCACAGCCTCGTCCTTCGAGGTGGTGCGGATGTTGGTGAGCTGCTTGCCCTTGAGAACGTTGATCTCGAGATCGTTGTCGCGGGTATGCTCGCCGACGATCATGCCCTTGTAGACCTTCCAGCCGGGCTCGATCATCATCGGACCGCGGTCTTCCAGCTTGAACATGGCATAGGCAACCGCGTCGCCCTGGTCGTTGGAGATCAGGACGCCGTTGCGGCGGCCCTGAATCGAGCCCTTGTAGGGCAGGTAGTTGTGGAACAGGCGATTCATGATCGCCGTGCCCTTGGTATCGGTCATCAGTTCGCCCTGGTAGCCGATCAGGCCGCGGGTGGGCGCGTAGAACACCAGGCGCAGGCGGTTGCCGCCCGAGGGCTTCATCTCGATCAGCTCGGACTTGCGCTCGCTCATCTTCTGCACGACGACGCCGGAATGCTCCTCGTCGACGTCGATCACGACTTCCTCGACCGGCTCCAGGGTCTGGCCGGTGGCTTCGTCCTTCTGGAACACGACGCGCGGACGCGACACGGAGAGCTCAAAGCCCTCGCGGCGCATGGTCTCGATCAGGATCGCAAGCTGCAATTCGCCGCGACCCGATACTTCCATCGCGTCCTTGTCCTGGGCTTCGACCACGCGCAGCGCGACGTTGCCCTCGGCCTCGCGCAACAGGCGATCGCGGATCAGGCGGCTGGTGACCTTGTCGCCTTCGGTGCCGGCGAGCGGCGAGTTGTTGACGATGAACGACATCGATACGGTCGGCGGATCGATCGGCTGCGCCTGCAGCGGGATCTCGACGGTCGGATCGCAGAACGTGTCGGCCACGGTGCCCTTGGGCAGTCCGGCGATGGCGACAATGTCGCCGGCTTCGGCAATTTCGACCGGCTGGCGCTCGAGGCCGCGGAACGCCAGGATCTTGCTGATCCGGCCGGTTTCCACCAGCTTGCCGTCACGCGACAGCACTTTCACGGCCTGGTTCGGCTTCACCGTGCCGGATGTGATGCGGCCGGTGATGATGCGGCCGAGATAGGGGTTGGCCTCGAGAATCGTGCCGAGCAGCCGGAACGGACCTTCCTCGACCACCGGCGGCGCCACATGCTTGATGACGAGATCGAACAGCGGCTTCATGCCGACGTCATGGGATGCGTCCGGCGAGTCGGCCATCCAGCCGTTCTTGCCCGACCCGTAGAGGATCGGGAAGTCGAGCTGCTCGTCGGTGGCATCCAGCGCCGCGAACAGGTCGAACACCTCGTTGACCACCTCGGAGATGCGCGCGTCGGGACGGTCAACCTTGTTGATGGCGACGATCGGCTTCAGGCCGAGCTTGAGCGCCTTGCCGACCACGAATTTGGTCTGCGGCATCGGGCCTTCGGCGGCATCGACCAGCACGATCACGCCGTCGACCATCGACAGGATACGCTCGACCTCACCGCCGAAATCGGCGTGGCCGGGGGTGTCGACGATGTTGATCTGGGTGTCTTCCCAATGCACCGAGGTGCATTTGGCCAGAATGGTGATGCCGCGCTCGCGTTCCAGATCGTTGGAATCCATCGCGCGCTCCACCTGGCGCTGGTTGTCGCGATAGGTGCCGGACTGCTGCAGCAGCTTGTCGACCAGAGTGGTTTTGCCGTGGTCGACGTGGGCGATGATGGCGATGTTGCGAAGATTCATGAGTGAGCTTCTTTACGGTCGGACAATGGGTTAAGCGCGATCTCGCCGGTCAAGCCGGGACCTCTTCACGGACAACGCTGAAACGTGGAAAACGGGGCCTATTACGCCCAAAAGGGCCGCTCGGCTAGATCAACCGGGCACCCTGCGCGTTTGCAGCGCAATATAGGCAAAAAACGCCAAAAAACAATGCGTTCTTTCGGGGTTGGTTGATTGAATTTTGTCCGGGAATCCCCGGGGCTTAGCGAAAATCCCGCACCAAACCGGCCCTTAACGGGGGTGGCGGGCCCCGGTCAGCCCTGCACGGAGCTCAGATCCGCTTCCTCGGTCGGATACACCCCCCGCAGCACCTCCTCGAAATGCATCTTCACGGCGTCGTTGCAGAGACAGGCACGCAGGCGGAGGCCGTCGTGGTTGCGGACCAGGATCGAGCCGCGCCGCGTGTCGAGCACGCCTTCGGCCTTGAACGACTGCAGCACGCGGCTCGCATAGCTGCGCCCGACCCCGAGCAGCGTCGCCAGCTGCTCGTGCGTCAGCGGTACGCTGTTCGCGTCGCCAGTCCGCTCCATCGCCGCGATGATCCACTTCGCCGTGCGCTGCTCGATCGAGTGAATGGCGTTGCACGCGGTGGACTGGAATATCTGCGCCAGCATGCAGTCGGCGTAGCGGGCGAAGATGTTGCGCAGCGACGCCGATCGCGCCTTGGCCGCGTCCAGCTTGCCGACGTGAATGCGCGCAAACGGCCCGCTGAATTTCACGCAGATGCGGGTATAGGCCGGCAGGAATCCCTCGCTGACGATCCCGCCCACCGCACCTTCGCGGCCGACCAGAATGGTCTCGACATCGCGGCCGTCTTCATTGGGGACGAGAAATGTCGCGAGCGAAGGGCCGCAGGGAAAATGCACGACCTGGACATCGTCGCCGGGACTGTAGAGCAGATGGTTTGCGTCGACGTCGTCAACCGCGACGTGCGGCGCGAGCATCGCGTAGTCGGCCGCACTCAGGCGGCGCAACAGATTGTTCGCCGGCCGGTTGTTCACCTCATTTGCCTTGCTGATACGCACGTCCATCGTAGTCCCCTGGGCTCCCTTCAACACTAGCGAGGTCCCTTCCCTGATTGTGTGCACAAGTGGACAGACGTCAAAACTGTTCTGTGGTGAGTTTCGTTCCGGGAACTCTCCGATGCACTGGGCGCGGGCGTCGGAATCAAGCTGTCCTCACGGATAAAACCATGCAGCCCTCGATAGCCAGCATCATGATACCTGTTTCTTCGGATGGCTCGGCCGACGTGCCCGCCGACGTGCTGATCGTCGAGGACGATCCAATCATCGCGATCGATTTCGAGGATCGCCTGCTCGGCTTTGGCGTGAAGAGCGTGCGTACCGCGGGATCGGTGGCGCGGGCGCTGGCCCTGATCGCGGCGCGGGCTCCGGACTTCGCACTGCTCGACGTCGAGCTCAGCCGCGAGAATAGTTTTGCCGTCGCCGAGCGGCTGGCGGCGGCGCAAATTCCCTTCGTCTTCGTGACCGGCTATGGCGCGGAGGCGCGGATCGCTTCCGAATTCAAGGCGCGGCCGAGGCTGCAAAAGCCCTGCTCGAGCGAAGCGCTGGAGGCCGCGTTGCGCGCACGCGGCGCCTGATCGTTCTGAAGTCTTGCAGCGTCAGGCCGATTTCGGATCGAGCGTGGTCGACCACAGCGCGACGTCGGCGCGGTCGCGCAATGTCACAATCATCTGACCGGACGCGCCGTCGATCCTGACGTGACCGAAGAACTGCATGCCGGCAGACGGCGGCAGGTTCTGGTTGTCCTTGCCCGGCGCTTTCACGAAGCGCACCTCGGGCCCAAAGGTGTTGTCGAGCGGGGCCGGACCGAAGGTCCCCGCATGCAGCGGGCCCGACACGAATTCCCAGAACGGCTCGAAGTCCTGGAATTGCGCCTTGTTCGGGTCGTAATAATGCGCGGCGGCGTAGTGCACGTCCGCGGTCAGCCACACCGTGTTGTTGATCGGCGCCATCTTGATGAAACGCAGGATGTCGGCGATCTCGAGTTCGCGACCGCGTACCGGGCCATCGCCTTGTGCAAACGCTTCCGAGCCGCCCTTCGGCGTGTCGGACACGACGAGGCTGAGCGGCATGTCCGACGCGATCACCTTCCAGGTCGCGCGCGAGTTCAGCAGGCCGCGCTTGAGCCAGGCGATCTGGTCCGGGCCGAGGAAGTAGCTGGCGGGGCCGTATTCCGTTTCGAGATTGGGACCGTTCGGGCCGCGATAGCTGCGCTCGTCGAGCATGAACACGTCGAGATGGGGGCCGTAGGAGATCTGGCGATAGACCCGGCCGGGCTCATGGATGCTCTCGCGCATCGGATACATCTCGTGGAAGGCACGCGCGCCGCGTGCGGCGAGCAGCGAGATGTCGCGCACCTTGTAAGCCGCCGGCAGCTCCTTCGACAGCGACCAGTTGTTGGTGACCTCGTGGTCGTCCCACTGCGCGAAGATCGGCACCTCGGCATTGAAGGCACGCAAATTCTCGTCGGTGAGATTGTATTTGTGCGCCGCGCGATACTCGTCCAGCGTCTCCGCGACCTTGGCTTTCTCGGGGATCGTGACGTTCTTCCAGATCTTGCCGTCGGCGAGTTTGACTTCGGGTTGAATCGGGCCGTCGGCGTAAATCGTATCGCCGGAATGCAGGAAGAAATCCGGACGATGCTTGCGCATCGTGGCGAAGCTGAACATGCCGCCGTCGTCAGGGTTGATGCCCCAGCCTTGACCCGCGACATCGCCGCCCCAGACGAAGCTGACGTCGCGGCGATCGGCCGGCGCGGTGCGGAAGCGGCCGACCACGGACTCGCCTTCGATCGCACCATGCGAGAGATCGCGGAAGCGGATGCGATAGAAGATGTCCTGACCGCCGGGCAGGTTCTCGATGAGCATTTTTGCAGTGAAGTCGCTCTCCGGCAGCGCCGCGATCGGCGGCAGCGCGCGGGCGTTCTTGAAGGATTCCGTCGTCGCGACCTCGACCAGCATCTGCGCGGGACGATCGGTGCGGGCCCAGACCACGCCGCCATCGACGCTGACGTCGCCGGACTGCACGCCATGCGTCACGGCCGGCCGGTCGGCTGCGCGCGACAGATGCGGCATGGCGACCGCGCCAAGCACGCCGGCGCTGGTGGTGAGGAAACGGCGGCGGGAGAGTTTGATCTTCATGGGGATGATCTCGATATCGCGCGAGGCCACCCGCCCAGGCGGACGCCACGATGAAGCCCGACGCTATATTGAGACAGTGTGACGCAGCGATTACGCGCGCAAGCTCTCAGTTCAAGCGACCCGCAGTCTCAGTCCTCATCCTGAGGAGCCCGCATAGCGGGCGTCTCGAAGGATGGCCGCAGGCGACATTTGGGCCTGCATGGTTCGAGACGCGCGTTCCGCGCTCCTCACCATGAGGGTCTTGGAATCAAGCGTTACGCGTTGCCCGCGGCCCTGAACTGCGCGCCCGCGCGTTGCAGGTTCTGCGGCAGGCTGAACAGCACGGCCTTGCGGTCGGCGACGGCGGCGTGGAACTGATCGAGCACGATGTTGATGGCGGTGAGCCCGCCCTCTTCAATCGCCCCGTGGTCGAAGCAGCGCAGCGTGTCGCGCAGGATTTCGTCGGCCTCGGTCTGCATCTGGTCGAGATCTTCGGTTGTCTCGCTCTTGCGTGCGGCGGCGATCATGTCGAACAGCCTGTCGCGCAGATGGCTGTTGTTGTCGCGCTCGTCCTTCTTCAGATAGCCCGCGAACCAGGCGCCGATCGAGCCCATCGCGGAGAGCGCCATCAGGGTCCACCAGATGTAATCGCTGTATTTGTCGAGGAAGGTCTTTTCCTCGCCGTCGACGAAGGCGGCAGCACCTGGATGCACGGGGATCACCGCATCCTTGTCGGTGTCGGGCGTCTCGATCTTCGCCGCCATCGGGAATTCCGCCACCAGCTGCTGGCGCACGGCGAATAGCTGCCGCGTGAACGCCGCGATGGTGGTTTCGGACACGCCTTTGCGCGCCACGATGTGGTGCGAGAAGCTGATGGTCTTGACCTCGTCGTCGGGACGATCGGGCGAGCCGCCATAGGTGCCGGCGGGAATTTCCGATGCTTCGTAGACCGGATGGTTCTGCGCGATCGCATCCGCGGAATCGATCGCGAGGAAGGTCGGCGTGCCGCCCTCCTTGGCCGTCGCTGCGATCGCATCCGAGGTGATCTTGCTGTTGACGGGGCCGGCCGCGAGATAGGCATCGGCCTTCTGGGCCTTGATCGCCTCGGCGGCTTCATTGGCCGGGAATTGGATGACCTCGACCTTGGCGGGATCGACGCCATATTGCTGGAGGATCACCTTGAGCAAATTGACGTTGGCCTGGGTGCGGCCGATCACGCCGACGCGATGGCCGGCGAGCTGCGCGATCTTGGTGATCTTCGCGCCCTTCTTCTTGCCCTTGCCGGGCACCGTCCACAGCACCACGACGTTCTTGCGCAAGGTCGCGACCGCCTGCGCGTTTTTGGGCACGTCGACGTCGCCGCGCACGATGGCGAGATCGACCTTGCTTTCGGCGAGCGCATCGGCGCTGGCGGTGGCGCCGTCGGTCTGGATCGGCCGCAGCCGCACCTGGCTCTTGTGTTGCGCGAACGCCTGCGTCAGCGCCTGCACGACCTTGAGGTCGTCGCTGTTGGCGGGACCGACCGCGATCTTCAGCGTCACCGGACGCATCGCGAAATAATAGCCGCCGGTGAGCGCGCCGATGATGGCAAGCACCAATGCAAGAGAGACAAGCGCCATCCGTCGCGCCGCGGATCGCGGCGACGGCGGGGTGGGCGCTTCGGCCAGGTCCAATCCCCCGGTCATCGATCTCCCGAACAGTCGCTTGAGGCTCAGTTTCATCTTGGCCGGCGATTTACGCCCGCAATTGTAGCAAATTTCTTGTCCGGCGGGGTTACATCTCCGTCATGGTTACCGGATGGACGTAATTCCCGTATGAACCCCGGTCCTATGCACGGTGTTAGGGTAAAGTTCCCCTGAAAACGGAGGCCATCATGGCAGAGCGGCTGTCGCCGGAAGCACGCAAGCAGGCGCTGGGCACCATCCCTGATTGGACCGAGGTTCAGGGCCGCGACGCGATCGGGAAAACCTTTGTCTTCAAGGATTTCAACGAGGCGTTCGGCTTCATGACCCGCGCGGCGCTGGTCGCCGAGAAGATGGATCACCACCCCGAATGGCGCAACGTCTACAAGACGGTGGAGGTGGTGCTGTCGACCCATGACGCCGGCGGCGTCACCGGGCTCGACATCAAGCTGGCGACCGCAATGAACGCTATCGCCGGCTGACGCCAGGCTGACATCTTGCAGGCCCGATGCGAGTCCCCATGTTGTGATCAGCAGGGGATGCGGCCATCCGCCGCGTCCGGGTGAACGGGGAGTTCTCGACCATGGCTGCCGAACACAGTGTCGGCTTCGAGCCGGCCGATCGGCTCGCGGAAGATCGCGAAAGCGTGCGTCGTCGGTTCTGGCGCAAGCTCAAGCGCGTCGTCGCGCATCTGCCGTTCGCGGAAGATCTTCTCGCGGCCTATTACTGCGCGTTCGACCGGCAGACGCCGCGCCATGTCCAGGCCTCGCTGCTGGGCGCGATCGCCTATTTCATCCTGCCGTTCGATTTCCTTCCCGACGTGATGCCGATCCTCGGCTTCACCGATGACGCCGCCGTGCTGGCGACAGCCATCCGCATGGTGGCGGGACATATCACGAATGAGCATCGTGACGCCGCGCGAGCTGTGTTGAAGCGTGGGGTGGGTGAGGCGGATTCGGGAGCAGAAGCGGCGTAACCGCTGTCGATCCGCATTCCGCTGTCATTCCCCGCGAAGGCGGGGAATCCAGTACGCCGGGGCTTCTCGATTCAATCACTGGCGTCACGGAGTACTGGATCGCCCGGTCAAGCCGGGCGATGACACCGAGTGTGTTGATGCCGCTTGCTCCAAGCACCGTCATTGCGAGCAAAGCGAGGCAATCCAGACTGCCTCTCCGGAGAGATTCTGGATTGCTTCGTCGCTTCGCTCCTCGCAATGACGCCCCTTACTTCCTCTCCGCTGCCCGCGCCTTCTCCGCATCCCACGCCTGAAACTGCTTGAACAACGTCTCTCTGTCCGTGTCGGACACCTTCGCAGCCGTTGGACTCTGCTTCAGAAACGCCTCGAAGCGCTGCCGGGCCACCGGCTCGACGCCGTGCTTGTCGAGCCATTGCTGCGCCACCGGCAATCGGCTCCAGCCGGACAGCGGTGCGGCGAGCGAGACCTCCTTCCACTTGGGATGGAAGGGCGGGTTCTGGAGCGCGGGGAATTTGGTGAAGAACGCGTCCACGAACAAAGCAAGCTTGCGATAGCGCTCGGTGTTCGGCGCCCAATTATAGGCCGCGAGCACGGCCGGAACCGCGATCGTGTCCACGCTCTCGCCCTCCTTGATCAGGTTCGGGTAGTCCTTCGCGGTCAACGTCGCCGGCAGATAGTCGCTCTGGAGCGGCTTGGCGTAGTCGACCTTCGCAAGATGGAAGCGGCCGTCATTGCCGAAGGTCGAGACCGATTTGTACGGCTTGCCGCCGACCACGATGACGGCGTCGATCTCCCCGGCCTTCAGCTTCTCCATCGCGATGCGCTGCTCGACATAGACGAACTTCGCCTTGATCCCGAGCCGCTCGAACACGGTGAGCGCGGTGACGAAGGTGCCGCCGTTCGGCAGGTCGACGCTGACGGTCTTGCCTTCGAGGTCCTTCAGCGTCGCGACCGTTTTCGGCGCGATCACCTGCATCTCCTCGTTGTAGAGTTTCGTCACATAGGTGAACTGCCGCTTGATGTCCTTGGCGAAGCCCTTGCGTTCGAGATAGTCGAGCGTGTCGGCCCGCACGACGCCGAGATCGACGCCTTGCAGGAACAGGATGTCGGCGACGCTCTGCACCGAGCCACGGCCGACGATCGGCAGCACGCGAATCCTGTTGCCGTCGTCCAGCACCGAGGCGAGGTCGGCGCCGAACTGCACATAGGTGCCGCCGATCGTGCCGGTGATCAGCGTGACCGTATTGGCGTTCAGCGCCTGCTTGGTCGAGGTCGAGCCGAACTGGAAGATGGCCTTCAAACTGTCCGAGACCTTGGCCGGATCATATTCGGTCTGCTCGGCGCGGGCATTGAAGGCACAGATCGTCATGATGGCGCCAAGCGCCATTCCCAAAGCGTTACGCATGATGTCCCCTGACGCGTTCTAGTTCTGAAACCGGGCGAGGCGCTGACGCGCCTCCGCCGACCCGAGTGATGCAGCCCGCTGGTACCAGTCACGTGCGGCCGGTCCGTCGGCAATGATGCTCCGCGCGTCGCTGGTGCCCAGCACCGCGGGATCATAGGTCTGCGCCAGCAGAAGTGCTGCCGTTGCATCGTTCGCATTGGCCGCGCGTTCGAGCAGCAGGCGCGCGGCAGCGATGTCGCCGATGCCGATCAGGCTTCTTGCGCGCGTCATCAGCCCTGCCAGCGTGTCGGCGTCGAGCGTCCTGACGGGCTCGGGCGGTGCAGGCGGCGCCACGGCGGGCGCCGGCGCTGACACCGGCGCCGATATCGGAGCCTGGGCTTGCAACGCAATCTGATAGGCGGTCGCGATCGCTTCGCGGCTTGGCGGTGCAGGGAGGTCCCGCGTATCGGCGCTCGCCAGCTTCGCGTTGGTTACACGGGCTGGATCCTTCAACGGCGTCTGCCGCGCCGGTGCCGCCAATTGCTGCGGAGCTGCGTCGGTCGAGCCGCCGGCCTCACCGGCAAGCAGCCGGCGAAGATCGGACTGAAACAGCGTGACCGGGATCGCGATGGTGGATGCCGCCAGAATGGCGGCCAGAACGCGCGGTGCGATCCTCGTCCTCGAACGCGAACCCGGTGGCGCGTATTCCAATGGGTCCGGCGCCCCGAGAGGATCGGACAGGAACAACGGCATTGGATCGTCTGGAAGCTCGGCCCGTGCGACTCGCGCACGAAGGTAGGACTTGGCAGGCGGACGTGATGCGGCTTGATCGGAGTCGAACGCCCGCGACTCCCTGGACGGACGGGATGCCGTCGTCTCCATGGTGTGATGCTCCCCATTATGACGCAACGCAGGGGCCTTGCCGGCTCCCATCTTCTTGTTTTTGTCCAGCAGCGCCCCGCTAACTGGAACCGGTAAATCGCCGTCCGATTCAGCCCAAAAAACGACGGCGGTTTGCGCGAATCGGGAAATATTTGGGTTTGATTGCGGCGAGGCGAGGGAATGCACCGCCATTTTGGCCGCGATGGTTGAGAGAGATTTTACAGGGCGAGGGTGGGCACACTGCGCGTCCCGCGCTCGCCGTCATTCCCCGCGAAGGCGGGGAATCCAGTACGCCGCGGCTTCTCGGCTAAATCTCTGACGTCTCTGGAATACTGGGTCGCCCGGTCCTAGTGCGCAATTGCGCACTGGCCGGGCGACGACAGTTGCGTGTGCTGAAACAGCACCGCGATGTCACGGATGCAAAATCACCTTGCCCATGGCCTGACGACCCGCGAGCACTTTCAATGCGTCCGCCGTCTGCGCCAGCGGGAAGGTGCGGTCGACATGCGATGAAATCTTGCCTTCCGCGGTCCACTTCACGAGCTTCTCGAGATTGGCGCGGTTCTTCTCGGGGTTGAGGCGCGTCCAGGCGCCCCAGAACACGCCGCGGATGTCGCAGCCTTTCAGCAGCGCGAGATTCAGCGGCATCTTCGGAATGTCGCCGGCGGCAAAGCCGATCACAAGGAAGCGGCCTTCCCAGGCGATCGAACGCAGCGCCTGCTCGGCATAGGTGCCACCCACCGGATCGAAGATGATGTCGACGCCCTTGCCGCCGGTGAGCTTGCGCAGGCCTTCCTTCAGATCTTCCTTGCCGTAGTTCAGCGTCAGCTCGGCGCCATGCGCCTTCGCAAATTCAAGCTTCTCGTCCGACGAAGCGCAGGCGATCACTTTCAGGCCCATCAGCTTGCCGAGCTCGCAAGCCGCCAAACCGGTGCCGCCGGCCGCGCCGAGCACGGCGAGCGTCTCGCCCGGCTTCGGGCTGGCGCGATCTTCCAGCGCATGCAGCGCGGTGCCGTAGATGATGATGATGCCGGCCGCACGGTCATAGTCGAGATTGTCGGGGATCTTGACGATCGATGCCGCCGGCAGGGCGATCTTCTCGCGCGCACCGTTGTGGCCGCAGGACGCAACCACGCGATCGCCGACCTTCACCTCGGTGACACCAGGGCCGATGCTCTCGATCACACCCGCGACTTCGGCGGCCGGCGAGAACGGGAACGGCGGCTTGATCTGGTACTTGCCCTGGATCATCAGGATGTCGAAGAAGTTCAGCGCCGCCGCCTTGATCGCGATGACGGCCTCGCCAGGACCCGCCACCGGATCCGGCACATCGGCGAGCACGAGATCGTCGGGCTGGCAATATTGCGAGCAGAGAATGGCTTTCATGGCGGCACCTGGGGCGTTTCGAGTGGAATTATAGTTGGGTCGGTTCTGCCGGATTTAGGCACGGGCGACAATCCAGATTCTTTGTCTAAGGCTACGCGCCGGCCTATCCTCGTCATCGCGAGCGAAGTGAAGCAATCCAGAGCCCGTCCCGCGGAAATAGTCTGGATGGCTTCGCTGCGCTCGCAATGACGAAGCAAGAAGAAACGGAAGGATTCAAACGATGTTTGAAAAAGGTCTGCTCAGGGACAAGCGCATCCTCGTCACCGGTGGCGGCTCGGGCCTCGGCGCCGCGATGGGCCGTCGCTTCCTCGCACTCGGCGCCGAGCTCGTGATCTGCGGCCGCAAGCTCGACCGGCTTGAGGCAATGGCAAGCGAGATGCGCGCGCAGACCGGCGGCAAGGTCACGACGATCGCCTGCGATGTTCGCGACGGTGGTGCCGTGGACGGCATGATGGACGCCATCTGGCGCGAGGCGCCGCTCGACATCCTCGTCAACAACGCGGCCGCGACCTTCATCGCACAGAGCGAGCATCTCTCGTTCCGCGCGGCGGATGCGATCCTGGCGCCGACGCTGCATGGCGCGATGTACTGCACGCTCGCCGCCGGCAAGCGCTGGATCGAGGGCAAGCATGGCGGCGTCGTGCTCTCGATCCTCTCGACCTCGACCATCACCGGCCGCGCCTTCACCGTTCCCTCGGCGATGGCGAAGTCGGCGGTGCTGGCGATGACCAAAAGCCTCGCGGTGGAGTGGGGACCGAAGGGCATCCGCACCCTCGCCATCGCGCCGGGTCCGTTCCCGACCGCGGGCGCATCGGGTCAGCTCCGCCCCGAGGGCCGCGACGAGGGCTGGACCGCGCGCAACCCGCTTGGCCGCACCGGCGAGCACAGCGAGCTGGCAGATCTCGCCAGCTTCCTGGTCTCGGACCGTGCCGGATACATCAATGGCGAGATGGTGGTGATCGACGGTGGCGCGCATTTGCGCAGCTCCGGCGCCGAGGATCTGCTTGGCTGGACCGATGCACAATGGTCCGAGCAGCGCGCCGCGCGATCCCAAGGCTGACGAACTCGCTGACGAACCGCCTGACCCGCTAACTGCCTTCCCAAATTGGACTTTCCCGGCTATCTCTGCATCCGGGGCAAAGCACGGCCGGGCCATCTTCCAGTCACAATATTGAGGGAACCACTCCAGCATGTGGCGGGTGCTGATTTTATCTTTGATGACTGGCGTGTCGGTGTGGGGATTCACCGATTCCGCGCGGGCGCAGACGGCGCAACCAGCGCCTAAAGCTGCACCGAAACCGGCTGCGCCAGTGGCCAATACGGCGGCAAAGACGGCTGCAAAGCCCGAGAGCAAACCCACGGCACCGCCCGCGGCGGTTGCGGGGGGCGCCGAGCCGACCCTGCTGGGCCAGTTCGGCACCTGGGGCGCCTATTCGGCGACGCCCAACGGCAAGAAGGTCTGCTTCGCGCTGGCCAAGCCGTCTTCGTCCAAGACCAACCCGCCGAACCGGCCGCGCGATCCCGCCTATGCCTTCGTCTCGACCCGGCCGGCGGAAAAGGTGAACAACGAAGTCTCGGTCATGATCGGCTACGCGCTGAAGCCGGGCTCGGAATCCTCGGTCGAGGTCGGCGGCGCCGCCTTCTCGATGTACACCCAGGGTGACGGCCTCTGGATCAAGAACGCGGCCGAGGAGGAGCGGATGGTCGAAGCCATGCGCAAATCCGCCGATCTCGTCGTCAAGGGCGTCTCGGCCAAGGGCACGGAGACGACCGACACCTTCTCGCTGAAGGGCCTCGCCCAGGCGCTCGACCGGATTTCGCAGGATTGCAGGCGTTAAGGCTGTATCTGCCCCCGGTAGCTCTACGGTCGCAATCGGCCGCTTCAGTTGCTATATGGGGTCGGTTCCATAATTTCAGTCGTCGGGGCCGGGCTAATGCGCGAAGCGCGTCTTCGCACCAAATGTCCCGGCGATCCACGCGCTGGTAACGGGCGAAAAGAACGTGGATGCCCGGGACAAGCCCGGGCATGACGAGAGATATCAGGCATCCCATGCAACCGACTGCTGAGCCGCACAACGCAATCCTGGTGGAGAAGACTCCGCTCGAAACCTATGTGCCGCCGGCCAAGCCGTCGCTGATCGGGTTGTCGCGCACCGAGTTGGCCGATCGTCTCGGCGAAATCGGCGTCGCACCGGCGCAGCGCAAGATGCGGGTGCAGCAGCTGTGGCACTGGCTCTATTTCCGCGGCGCCCAGAGCTTCGACGACATGACGTCGGTCTCGAAGGGCATTCGCGCCGAGCTCGCGCAGCATTTCACGGTCGACCGGCCCGAAGTCGTGGCCGAGCAGATCTCCAATGACGGCACCCGCAAATGGCTGCTGCGCCTGCCGAGCGGCGACAATGTCGAGCGCGCCCATGAAGTCGAGTGCGTCTACATCCCCGAGACCGATCGCGGCACGCTCTGCGTCTCCTCGCAGGTCGGCTGCACGCTGAACTGCTCCTTCTGCCACACCGGCACGCAGCGCCTGGTGCGCAACCTCACCGCCGGCGAGATCGTCGGGCAGATCATGGTCGCGCGCGATCGCCTGAACGACTGGGCCGATCGCGAGGACGGCACGCGCCGCGTCACCAACATCGTGATGATGGGCATGGGCGAGCCGCTCTACAATTTCGAGGCGGTGCGCGATGCGCTGCTGATCGTCGGCGACAATGAAGGCATCGGCATTTCCCGCCGCCGCATCACGCTGTCGACCTCGGGCGTGGTGCCGAACATCGTGCGCGCGGGCGAGGAGATCGGCGTGATGCTCGCGATCTCGCTGCATGCGGTTCGCGACGAGCTGCGCAACGAGCTCGTGCCGCTCAATCGCAAATACCCGATCAAGGAGCTGTTGCAGGCCTGCCGCGACTACCCCGGCGCCTCGAACGCACGCCGCATCACCTTCGAATATGTGATGCTCAAGGGCGTCAACGATTCGCTCGACGACGCAAAGTTGCTGGTGAAGATGCTCAAGGGCATTCACGCCAAGATCAATCTCATTCCGTTCAATCCCTGGCCCGGCACGGCTTATGAGTGCTCGGACTGGGACCAGATCGAAAAATTCTCCGAATACATCTTCAACGCCGGCTATTCCTCGCCGGTGCGCACCCCACGCGGCCGCGACATCCTCGCCGCCTGCGGCCAGCTCAAGTCGGAGACAGAAAAGCTCTCGGCACGCGAGCGCCAGGCGCTGCGCGCCATGGCGATGACGGACTAGCTGGACATGTGCGCGCTCTCGCCTCCTCGTCATTGCGAGCGAAGCGAAGCAATCCAGACTGTTTCCGCGGCGGCAATCTGGATTGCTTCGTCGCACCAGCGTAAAATTGCTTTGCAATTTTGTCGCGGGCTCCTCGCAATGACGGCTGAATCGGCTTTCCTGTCATGTCCCTGATCGGCCGCCTCATCGTCATCTTCATCGGCTTTCTCGCGTCCTGCTTCGTCGGCGGCATGATCGTCGTCGTCGCGCTGCTGTTTCCGGAGTTTGCCGATCTCGGCGCCGGCCCGGTCGATCAGGGCGCGATCGATATCCTGCTCGGATTCGGCTTTATCTTCGTCTCGGGCTTCGCGCTGGTTCCGGCGGCGGTGATCGTCGCGATCACCGAAGCGCTCTACATCCGCAGCGCGCTCGCTTACGCCGTCGGCGGCGGTCTCGTCGGGCTCGCCTGCTATCTCGGCCTCGTGCCCTTCCACTCCGACACGTTGCAGTTCGAAGGCGTGGTGCGCCGTCACCTGGAGATCATGACCGGTGCGGGTATCGTCGCCGGCGTGGTCTATTGGCTGATCGCCGGCCGCAATGCCGGCGCCTGGCGGAATCCGCCGCCCCCGCGCAAGCCGCCTCCGCCGCTGCCGTTGAATTCAAGGCCGGATGCGCGATAAGTCGCGCCGAGTCCGGGGTTTTCATCCCCTCTCCACTCCGCTAAACCGCGCGCCATGAACCGGACTGGACTCTTTATCGGCCTGGCGCTGTGGCTCGTGATCGGCGTCGTTTTCGGCCTCTATCCCGAGCTCGACCTCAAGCTCGCCGCGCTGTTCTTCGATCCCCAGACGAAGACGTTTCCGCTCAAGCTGGTCGGCTGGGCCGGCATCGCGCGTGATGCCGCGATGTGGATTGCCTGGGCCTTCGCGCTGCCGTCGCTGGTGGCGCTGGTGGTCAAGATGATCAGGCCCGACCGGCCGTTGATGGTATCGGGGCGCGCGATCATCTTTCTGCTGGTGACGCTGACGCTGTCGGCCGGCATTTTGACCAACCTCACCTTCAAGACCTATTGGGGCCGGCCCCGCCCGGTGGTGGTCACCCAATTTGCAGGCGACCAGCAATTCGTGCCGTGGTGGGACCCGCGCGGCGATTGTGCGCGCAACTGCTCGTTCTTCTCCGGCGAGGGCGCGACCGCATTCTGGACGCTGGCGCCCGCCGCTCTCGCCCCGCCGGCGTGGCGGCCGCTCGCCTATGCCGGAGCCGTCGTCTTCGGTGCCGTGACCAGCGGACTCCGCATGGCCTTCGGCGGCCACTTCTTCACCGATGTCTCGATCGCCGGCCTCGTCACCTTCGTCGTGATCTGGTTCGCCTATGCGATGATCTACCGTTGGCCCCGGACCCGGTTCTCGGACAAGGCGGTCGATGCCGCCCTGACCCGGCTCAACATGCCCGCCTACCGGCTCCG
Organism: Bradyrhizobium sp. 930_D9_N1_4; assembly: GCF_052076015.1. NCBI lineage: Bacteria > Pseudomonadati > Pseudomonadota > Alphaproteobacteria > Hyphomicrobiales > Nitrobacteraceae > Bradyrhizobium > Bradyrhizobium sp. 930_D9_N1_4. The sequence continues at coordinate 321,450 of NZ_CP197236.1, read as the reverse complement.
GCAGCGCCTGTTCGGTCGCAAGACGGGCGCCGAGCCCTCGGTTTGAACCATTAAATGCGTGCCGATCCCTGCGAAATTTGATATTCGCGCGGTCAGCATCAGCCCCTTGAGACCCGATTGGAAGCGCCATGACCACGATCCTGAAAAGCCTGCCCAAGGGTGAGAAAGTCGGCATTGCTTTTTCAGGCGGCCTCGACACCTCCGCGGCGCTGCTCTGGATGAAGCAGAAGGGCGCGCGCTGCTACGCCTATACCGCCAATCTCGGTCAGCCCGACGAAGCCGACTACAACGAGATCCCGCGCAAGGCCGAGGCGTTCGGTGCCGAGAAGGCCGTCCTCGTCGACTGCCGCACGCAGCTGGTCCACGAAGGCATCGCCGCGATCCAGTCCGGCGCCTTCCACATCTCGACCGGCGGCATCACCTATTTCAACACCACCCCGCTCGGGCGCGCCGTCACCGGCACGATGCTGGTCGCGGCGATGAAGGAGGACGGCGTCAACATCTGGGGCGACGGCTCGACCTTCAAGGGCAACGACATCGAGCGCTTCTACCGTTACGGCCTTCTGACCAATCCATCCTTGCGCATCTACAAGCCCTGGCTCGACCAGCAGTTCATCGACGAGCTCGGCGGCCGCGCCGAGATGTCGGCGTTCATGACCGCGCAGGGCTTCGCCTACAAGATGAGCGCCGAGAAGGCCTATTCGACCGACAGCAATCTGCTCGGCGCCACGCACGAAGCCAAGGACCTCGAGAGCCTCGACAGCGGCATCAAGATCGTCAACCCGATCATGGGCGTGCCGTTCTGGCGCGATGACTGCAATGTCAAGACCGAGAAGGTCGTGGTGCGTTTCGAGGAAGGCCAGCCCGTTGCGTTGAACGGCCAGACCTTCTCCGATCCCGTCGCGCTGTTCCTCGAAGCCAATACGATCGGCGGCCGCCACGGCCTCGGCATGAGCGACCAGATCGAGAACCGCATCATCGAGGCCAAGAGCCGCGGCATCTACGAAGCGCCGGGGATGGCGCTGCTGCACATCGCCTATGAGCGCCTGGTCACCGGGATCCACAACGAGGACACCATCGAGCAATACCGCATCAGCGGCATGCGTCTCGGCCGCCTGCTCTATCAGGGCCGCTGGTTCGATTCGCAGGCTCTGATGCTGCGCGAAACCGCACAGCGCTGGGTCGCGCGCGCCGTCACCGGCGAGGTCACGCTGGAGCTGCGCCGCGGCAACGATTATTCTATTTTGAACACTGAAAGTCCGAACCTCACCTATGCGCCGGAGCGGCTCAGCATGGAGAAGGTCGAGGACGCCGCCTTCTCGCCGGCCGACCGCATCGGCCAGCTCACCATGCGCAACCTCGACATCGCCGACACGCGCACCAAGCTGAAGCTCTACACGGATACGGGCTTGCTCTCGGGCAGCGAAGGCTCGCAGATCTTCCGGCTAGAGAACGACAAGGGCTGAGCTTTTTGAGCTGAGGCTTTTTGCCGCCCGATCGGGCGGCGCGCGACTTAATGACGGTGTCATGCTCGATTGCTACGCTTCCTGTTTCTGTCGGAAACGGGATAGCGGAGCATCGCGCATGGTCAAGGGATCGGCACTGGCCTCTCTCATCGTCCTCTGTTGGACGTCGTCATTGTCGGCGCAGACGATCTATCCGATCGATCGCGCGGAAATCCTCGCCGGCGCCCGGTTCGACTTCAAGGTCGAGTTTCCCGGGCTGGTCGATCCGGCCAAACTGAAGGTGACGGTGAACGGCGCGGATTATGCCGCCGCGTTCGGTCGCGCCGGAACGTTCGTCGATCGCGAGGACGTCAAGGACCAGTCGGCGCTGACCCTGCGCGATGTCACGCTGACCAAGCCCGGCAGCGTCACAGTGGACGTGACCGACGGCACCCAGCAGCGCAGCGTCGTATGGAACATCTATGATACAGGCCCGCGCAAGGCGAAGAACGTCATCCTGTTCATCGGCGACGGCATGTCGCCGGCGCATCGGGTCGCGGCGCGAATCCTGTCGAAAGGCATTTCCGAGGGCAAGAGCCGCGGCAAGCTCGCGATCGACGACATGCCTCACATGGCGCTAGTGGCGACCGCGGGCTCGGATTCGATCATCACGGATTCCGCGAACTCGGCCAGCGCCTATGCGACCGGCCACAAGGGTGCCGTCAACGCGCTGGGCGTCTATGCGGACCGCACCGCAAGCCCGTTCGACGATCCCAGGGTCGAAACCATCACCAGCCTCGCCAAGCGTCGGCACGGCATGGCGATCGGCATCGTCACCAACACCGAGATCGAGGACGCCACGCCGGCCGCGATGGTCGCGCATACGCGTCGTCGCGCGGCCTATGACGAGATCGTCGAGCAGTTCTTTTCCGCGAAGCCGGACGTGCTGATGGGCGGTGGCAGCGCGAATCTCCTGCCGAAGTCGGCCGCCGGCTCCAAGCGCAAGGACGAGACCGACTACATCGCGAAGTTTCGGGACGCTGGCTATCAAGTCGCGACCACCGCGAGCGAGCTCAGCGCATCCGCCGCAAAGCCGGAGACGAACAAGCTGCTCGGCCTGTTCGCCACCGGCAACATGGACGGCGTGCTCGACCGCAAATTTCTCAAGGGCGGCGGTGTGAAGAAATTCCCGGAGCAGCCTGATCTGACCGGGCAGGTGCAGGCCGCGCTGACCATCCTCGCAAAGAACGAGACCGGCTTCTTCCTGATGGTGGAGTCCGGATTGATCGACAAATACGCGCATGTGCTCGACATGGAGCGCGCGGTCTACGACACGATCATGCTCGACAACGCGGTGCGCGAGACGCGCGAATGGGCGAAGGCGCGCGGTGACGATACGCTGATCCTGGTGCTGGCGGACCACAATCATCCCAACAGCCTGGTCGGCACCGTCAATGACGACATGGGCACGACGCCCAATGTTTCCTTGCGCGAACGCGTCGGCGTCTACGAGCAGGCCGGATTTCCGAACTATCCGGCGCCCGATGCGGACGGTTATCCATCGCGCGTCGATGTGAGCCGTAGGCTCGCCATCTTCTCGGCCAGCCTGCCGGACCATTACGAAACCTTCCGGCCGAAACTCGACAATCCTAACGAGCCGACCGTCAAGGCCGGCGACGACGGCACCTTCAAGGCCAACGACAAATACAAGGACGTCCCCGGCGCGGTGCTGCGCCCCGGCAATCTGTCGGCGATGATCGGCGCCAGCGTGCATTCGGGCGAGGATGTCATCCTGACGGCGACCGGGCCGGGCAGCGAGCGCGTGCACGGTTCGATGGACAACACCGAGGTGTTTCGCGTGATGGCCGATGCGCTGGGGCTCGCCGCCGGACAGTAGATCGCGTCAAAGCAGAACAACGCTCCAAACAAAAATGGCCGGGATCGCTCCCGGCCATTTTGCATTGATGCGTGTCGCCTCAGCGCGGCGGCGCGGTGCCGGGCGGGGGCGGCGGCAGCGAGGCCTGGCCGCCGTTGAGCAGCGGCGTGATGTTGCGGACGGTGACACGCCGGTTGATCAGGCTCGGCCCTGGCGTCTGCTCCTTCAGATACTGCTCGCCATAACCCTGCGACGTCAGGTTTTCGGCGGGCACACCGAACTGCTGAGTCAGCAATTCGGCCGCGGACTGCGCACGACGATCCGACAATGACAGATTGTCGACGTCGTTGCCGACCGCGTCGGTGTGACCTTCGATCAGGAACACCGCGCGCGGATTGGCCTGGATCGCACGGTTGAGACCGTCGGCGATCCCCTGCAGCCGCGCCGCCTGATCCGGCGGGATCGTCCACGATCCCGTTTCGAAGTTGATCGTGTTGAGATCGATGCTCGGCATCTGCATGCGAACATTGGGGCTGTAGCGGATTTCGTCGAGCGTGTAGCGGCGATTGAGCCGCTGCACCGGCGGTGCCACCATGGTCTGGTAGATCACGTCCGGCGACGCTTCCTGCGCGTCGACGATATAGCGATCATAGGGAATGTTCACGACCGGCGGCGGCGCGTCGACATAGAAGCCCCCGACCGACTGCGGATCGCGGTAGCTGTTGTCGATGATGATGATCTCGCGCCCACCGCTGTCCCTGCGGATTCGCCGCAGCAACCGACCGTCCGGGCCGACCGTGGTGATGATCTCGCTGCCATCGGGACGGATCACGACGGTGCGGGTATCGCCGCCGACGGTGTCGGTGCGGATATCCCGGGCGCCGTAGCGGAAGCGATAGAGATCGTTGCCGCGGACGTAAGTCTGCCCGCCGGGATCGCGGATGATGATGCGATCCGGCTCGGTGTAGACCGTGCGGCCACCTTCGATGCTTTCGCGGCGCTGGTTGCGGTAGTCGGCGATGGTCGCGCCGATCACGGCGCCGCCCACGACGGCCGCGCCGATCGCGAGTGGCGTCAGGTCACGCTGCTGCGGGCGCGGCGCAGGCGGCAGGGGCGTGGTCGTGGTGGGGGCGCTGCGGAAGGCCGGGGCGACCGTCGGCGGAGCATTTTGCGCCCTGTCGGGCGGCGCCGTTGCGGCTGCGGAGCCCGAAACGGTGCTCGGCGCCGCGACGCCGGCGGGCGGAGCCGGGGGTCGGGGCGGGAGGCCGGCTTGGGGCGGTGCACCCGGAGTTCCGGCTGCGGGCGCACCCGGAGGAGGTGCTCCACCCTGACGGCCAGGCGGGGGCGTTGCAGTGCCGCCGGGGCCGGGGGTTGCCGTCGGAGCCGGGGTTGCGCCGGGGGCGGGCGTCGGCCCCGCACCGGGACGTCCGGGCGGCGGGGTCGGAGCGCCACCGGGAGCCGGCGTGGCTGTCGGAGCGGGCGCAGCACCGGGAGTGGGCGACGGTGTTCCTGCGGCAGGAGGCGTGCCGGGACGTCCGCCTGGCGGCGGTGCGCCCGGGCGTCCAGCTGGCGTGCCCGGTGCGGGCGTTGCGGCCGGCGCAGGTGTCGTTGCCGGTGCAGGCGTTGCTGTGGGCGTCGCGGTCGGAGCAGCAGGCGTAGACGGACGCGCTGCGGGAGCCGCGGGTGCCGGAGCGGGCGGTGTTGCTGCCGGTGGCGGCGTGGGAGCGGGACGCGCCGCGGGAGGCGGCGTCGGTGAGTGCGGCTGTGCGGCCGGCGGCGGTGTCGGCGCGTGCTGCTGCGGAGCCGCGGCCGGAGGCGGCGATGGTTGCTTGGGAGCAGCGGCTGGCGGTGGCGGCGGCGGCGGCGGCGTCGGACGCGATGGCGCCGCAGCCGGCGGCGGCGCAGCGGGAGGATGCGGAGGTGCGGCCGCGGGCGGTGGCGCACTCGGGCGTGCGGGTGCCGCAGGCGGTGCTGCGGCAGGCGGAGGTGGCGCGGCAGGACGCGCGGCTGGCGGCGGCGCTCCCTTCGGCGGCGGCTGCTTCGATTTGTCGTTCTCTGGCGGTTGTGTCTGCGCCTGCGCGACGACGAGCGGCGGCGCGCTCTGCGCATGCGATGCGGAGCTTGCGAATTGCATCGCGGTCAGAGCCGTCGTTGCAAGCAGCACGAAACGAAGGTTGGTCATGGTGGTGAACTTCCCCGGAAGGTTCTTTGACGAAGTGTTGGAATGAACGGCTACGCGTTAGGCCGGAATGTGGCGGGCGAAGCGGTCGCGGCCCGATTTATTTCTGCATGCAAATCACGTCACTATGACAACGTTCATTGCGCATTCAGACGCTGGTTGCAATTGCCTCATACGTGATGGTTCGCCTCATGCGCCATCCCGCGGCGAATTTTCATCCGTCGCGGGATTTGGCGTGAGCGGTCCGTTCGGCCCGCGCGATGGAATCTCTTCAGGCATGTTGCCCGGCAACTCGTCGGGCCGTGGTGATTCGCCGGGCTCGCGCACCGGCGGCGCGATTTCAGGCTGCGGGTTGCCTGGCGGAATCCCCATTGGCGGCTCGGTCGGAGTGCCCGGCGTCGAAGGTGGAATTTCGGGCGGCTCGATCGGCATCACATCTGGACCTTGCGGTTCTCGCCGAGATCGGGACGCGTATTTGTTACCGCCGCGGCTGCCATCTTCACATACGAAATCACCGTGCCCGGGGAGTCCCAGAATTCGGCATCGTCTGGCGTGATCTTGAGCACGCGGATGTTGGGATCCTCCGCGCTGTCCCACCACGCCTTCGCCGGCGTCGAGAACAGCTCCTTGATCTTGGCGCGGTCGTTGGAAACGACCGCGGTGCCCGTCAGCGAGACATATTTCTGGCTGCCGGCATCCGCAAACGACAGATTGATCGAGGGATTGCGCTTGATCTCCTCGTCCTTGTGACGCCGTGCGTCGGTAAGGAAATAGATCGTGTTCGCGTCGCGATCGAGAAATGCGCTCATCGGCCGCGCGCGCAGCTTGTCGCCGTCACGCGTCACCAGCATCGCGAATCCGATTGTCTTCATCAGATCCCAGGCGCGATCCACATCGCGAGCATTGTCGTTAGCCATTTCAGGTTCCTTCCTGCAAGGAACGATAACGGCCTGCGTGGAACGTGGTTCCTGCCTATTGCTGGAACCCGTCTATTCCGGCGCGTGGCAGACGGCCTCGATGTTGTGGCCATCGGGATCGCGCACGAACGCGCCGTAATAGTTCGCATGATAATGCGGCCGGATGCCGGGCGGTCCGTTGTCGCGACCCCCGGCCGCCATCGCCGCCTTGTAGAAGGCATCGACCGAGGCGCGGTCCTTGGCTGTGATGGCAACGTGCACCGGCTTGTTCATGGCGCCTTCGCCGCCAAACCAGAAGTCCGGCTTGCCGTTGGCGCCGAAGCCGGCAGCCGGCGCGTGGCCAGTCTGCTCCGCCGTCACTTCCATGATCAGGCCGTAGCCGAGCGGCGCCAGCGCTTTCGTATAGAACGCCTTCGCGCGCTCGTAGTCGGAGACGGAGAAACCCAGATGGTCGATCATCGCAACCTCCGTTGTTCGTCCCTGTCAGCGCGACAGGAACGTATTGCTTCGCGTCTTGCGCACGATCGCAAAACCGCGCGTGACCATGTCGGCAATACAATCCTGCCGCCATTCGTTTTGTGACAGATGCTCGATCACCACCGCGCGCGGCCACAGCGATTGCGGCGCATCGCGGAAGAAGCCGATCAGCACGCGGTCCTCAAAGCCTTCGACGTCGATCTTGAGCGAATCCACCTGTGTGACACCGGCTTCTTCAAGGATGCGCGTCAGGCGCAGCGACGGCACCCTGATCGCCTCTGCACTGGCCGTGCCGGTGACGACATGGGTTGCGCCGAGGTTGCCACCGCCGCTCTCGATCATGAGCTCGCCATCGCTGTCGCCGGCGGCGGCCTGAACCAGGCGCACCTGCACCGCCTTCGATGCGGCGTGGTTGAACGCGAGCCGCCCGAACGTCAGCGGATGCGGCTCGATCGCAACCACCTTGCCGGCGGAGCCGACCTGCTGCGCCATCACCAGCGCAAAGGTGCCGACATTGGCGCCGACGTCAACGAAAGTGCCGCCCGGTTGCGTGTGCTGGCGCAGGAAGTCGAGCTCGTCGAGATTGTAGTCGGGATTGAACAGCGCGCCGCGCTCGGTCGCGCTGCCCTGATGGTAGAGCCGGAACGAGGCGCCCTGGTACTGCACGTCGACCGGGCCGCCGCGCAGCAGATTGACCAGCCGCGACATCCACGGCCGAAACGCGCCGCGTTTCAGCCCCGACTGTGTCGCGAGGCGAATGATCGCGGCCTGTGCGGCATTGGGCGCAAACGCGCCGAATGGCGTGGACGATGGGGCATTGTCGGGCGTCAAGCAGGCAGTCCTCGTTGCAAGCGGCGCATGCATAGCCGGTTTTGCCGGGAGCTACAATTTCGGTGTCGTCCCGGGGCGCGAAGCGAACCCGGGACCCATAAACACAGGGAGGCGTGTGGTGCGAGATGCCCACTCCGAGTCTTCGTCAAATTGCTCCCTGGGGGTATGGGTCCCGGATCTGCGCTTCGCTTGTCCGGGACGACGGAGAGAGTACGCTTCCCTCACGCCGCCTTCTTCGGCACCGCCTTGCGCTGCCGCAAAAATCGCCCGAGCAGCTTGCGCTTGCCCTTGCGCGGGATCAGGTCGATGTCGCTGACGAGCTTGGCGCCGCCCTTGCGGCGCTCCAGCACGATCTTGCGGCTGTGGAAGGCTTCCAGCTCGACGCGGTGCGCGACGCTGACGATGGTCGCCTTCGGCAGCTCGTCGGTGACCATCTTCATCATCTTGTCCTGGCTCTTCTCGTCGAGCGCGGAGGTCGCCTCGTCCAGCACGACGATGTCAGGGTTGTGCAGCAGAAGCCGCGCGAAGGCGAGGCGCTGCTTCTCGCCGCCCGAGAGCGTCTGGTCCCACGGTGCTTCCTCCTCGATCTTCTCCTTGAGATGGTCGAGGCCGACCTTGTGCAGGGCTTCGCCGATCTGCTCGACGGTCCAGTCGTCCTCGGCGCCGGGATAGGCGACGGCGCGGCGCAAAGACCCGGAGGGCACGTAGGGCCGTTGCGGCAGCATGAACAGCCGCCGGTCGGGATGGAAATTGACGCTGCCGCCACCCCATGGCCATAGCCCTGCAATGGCGCGCACCAGCGTGCTCTTCCCGGTGCCGGATTCGCCGGCGACCAGCAGCCGCTCCCCCGGCTCGATCGCCACCTCGGTCTCGCCGACCACGGCGGTGCCGTCGTCGAGCGTGACGGAAAGATCCTTCATTTCCAGCATGGTCTCGTTGCTGGTCTCACCGCGCTTGATGCGGCCGAGACCATCGCCCTGCTCGGCGCGTTCCAGACCGTCGAGCGACATCATCAGCGAGGCGATGCGGCGCGCGCAGGCGTTCCAGTCGGCGAGCCGCGGATAATTGTCGACGAGCCAGCCGAACGCGCTCTGCACGATGGTGAAGGCGGAGGCCGCCTGCATCACCTGTCCGAGCGTCATGCTGCCGTCGAGGAATTTTGGCGCGCAGAGCAGCAGCGGCACGACGGGTGCAACGAGGCTCGAGCCCTGCGACACCAGCGTGGTCCGCATGTGCTGGCCGGCGAGCCGGGCCCATTGCCTGAGCACGCTGGTGAAATTGCGGTCGATGCCGTCGCGCTCTTCCTCCTCGCCGCCGAGCAGCGCAATGCTCTCGCCGTTCTCGCGCACACGCGTCAGCGTGTAGCGGAAATCGGCCTCGGCCTGGTTCTTGTCCTCGGACACCTGCACGAACTGGCGGCCGATTACCAGGATCGAGCCCGAGGCGATGCCCGCATAGAGCATCGCGGCGATCACGAGAAAGCCGGGAATGGTGATGGTGGAGCCGCCGAGCGTGACGGTGAGTGCGCCGCCGATGGTCCAGAGCACGACGATAAAGGTCGCGGCCGACAGCAGCGCCGAGGTGACGCCGGCGAGAAAGTCCACCGGCGAATCGGTTGCGATGCGCAGATCCTCGGCAATCCGGTACTCCGGATTCTTGTGATCGCCCTCCACGAGGTTGAGCTGGTAGTAGCGGCCGTTCTTGAGCCAGCGCGTCAGGACGCTGGCCGTGAGCCAGGCCCGCCAGCGCCTCTGGATGCCCATCCGCGCAAACACTTGCGCGACGCCGAGCACGATGCTGCCGATCGCGAGTGGAAAGAATACCGCGGTGAGATGGAAGACGGTGGAGGCCTCGCGCTTCTCGATGGCGTCGAAGATCGCGCGATTCCAGACATTGATGCCGTACTGAAAGGCAACGGTGAGGACGATCAGCACGCCGAGCCCGATTGAGTAGAGCCAGGCCAGCCGGTCGCCGTTGCGGCCCCAGAAGCCGCGCGCGCTGATCCAGAAACGCGTCAGCAGGTAATCCTTGCGCGCCTGCTCGGCCTCCTCGGGCGAGAGCTCCGGGTCCGGCTCGACGACCTCCGGCGGCGGCGGCGCTACCTCGTCGCCGTTCTCGCCCTTGATCTCGACAATGGGCGGCTTCTTGCCCTTTTCACGCTTCGCGGCCGGCTTGCTCATGTGCGGACAACGCGAAGGAAATCAAACGGTTCCCTGCGGTTCCACGTGCCGAATCACTCCGCGGCGCCATCCCGCACCCGCCGCAGCCGCGCCGCCCTGTGCAGCACGCGCGACAATTCCTCAATGGAATAAGGCTTTTGCACGAGGTCGAAGCCGGTGGCGCCGTCCTGGGACAATGCCTCGCTATAGCCGCTGGTCAGCACGACGGGCACGCCGATGCCGCGGTCGCGGATGGCGTGCGCCAGATCGAGCCCGGTCATGCCGGGCATCACCACGTCCGAGAACACGACATCGAAGCGATCGGCATCGACCACCAGCTCGGCGAGCGCGTCCGCGGCGTTGTCGACCAGCGTGATGCTGTAGCCGAGCTCGGTGAGGCCGTCGGCGGCGAAATTGGCCAGCTCGATATTGTCCTCGACGAGCAGCACCGACATGCCGCTGCCCACGACTGCCGGCGCCGTGTTCGGCGCCTGGCGCTGCGGCAGCAGATCCGCCGGCACGCGCGGCAGATAGAGCGAGAAGGTGCTGCCCTGGCCGACGTCGCTCATCACGGTCACCTCGCCGCCGGATTGCCGGGCGAAGCCGAACACCTGGGACAGGCCGAGGCCGGTGCCCGCACCGACCTGCTTGGTGGTGAAGAACGGCTCGAAGATGCGCCCCAATCGTGCGGCGGGAATGCCGATGCCGGTGTCGCTGACGGCGACGCCGACGAAACCGGAATCGCTGGGGATCTGGCTGCCGGAGGGATGTGCCAGCGTGTCAGGGATGGTCGTCGCGCCCTGCACGGCGAAAATGATCCTGCCCTTGCCCTGCATGGCATCGCGCGCATTGGTCGCCATGTTGATCAGCGCCGTCTCGAACTGGCCGGCATCGGCGTTGACGAGACACGGCTCTGCCGGCAGTCGCATGACGATCTCGATCGCGGGTCCGAGCAGGGTGGCGAGCATGTCGTGCAGCGATTGCACCCGCTCGCCGACGTCGAACACTTCCGGCTTCAGGGTCTGGCGCCGTGCAAACGCCAGCAGCTGCGAGGTCAGTTTTGCCGCGCGCGCGACTGCGTCGGCGATGGCGGTGATGTAGCGTTGCCGCCGCTCCTCCGTCAGTTGCGGACGATTCAACAGGTCGACCGAGGCGCGGATGACCGTCAGCAAATTGTTGAAGTCGTGCGCGACGCCGCCGGTGAGCTGCCCGAGCGCCTCCAGCCGCTGGCTGTGCTTGAGCGCCTCCTCGGCCTCGCGCCGCTTTGCGGCTTCCGCCTGGAGGTGCTGGGTGCGCCTGAACGCCAGCGCCAGCAGCAGGAACAGCAGTGCGGTGGCGGGCACGCCGAACACCAGATGCTGGCCCATGGTGGCGAGCCAGCGCGCGCGGATCGCCGCGGTCTCGAGCCCGGCGCTGACATAGATCGGATATTCGGCGACACGCCTGTAGCCGACGCGCCGTTCGATCCCGTCCGACGGCCAGCCGATGGTGATGAGGCCATGGTCCGGGTGCGCGGCGATCTCCCGACCGACCGGCCCGGCCGGATCGAGCCGGAAGTCCCGGTCGAGCCGGGGGAAATGGGTGAGCAGCACGCCGTCGGTGCGTCCCATCGCGAAGAAGCTGCCGGGATCCGAACCGATCCTGGCATAGAAGCTTTCGAAATATTCCGGCAGGACGGAGGCCTGGATCACGCCGATGAAGCTGCCGTCGTCGGTTTCGCGACGCCGGCTCACGCCGAAAAAGCGCGCGCCCTGATAGGGCGGCCGCGGTGTCAGCGACGCCCCGATGAACGTGCCGATGTTCTGGTCGACATGGGCGTAGAAATAGTCGCGGTCCGCAAAACTCAGATCCTGCGGCGGCGAGGCGAGGCTGTTGACCAGCGACTTTCCGTTCGCGTCGAAGATCCATGCCGATTTGAGCTGTGGCAGCGCATCGGTCAGCCGTTTCAGGCGGCGGTGCAGCGCCGGTTCGCGCGCGCGGATGACCTCGTCGGGAAGGCCGCGCACGACTTCGTTGAGTTCGGCAAGGCTGCGGTCGATGGTCTCGAACACCTTGAGGGCATGCTCATGCGCGACGTCGAGCGTACGCTCGATCTCGCGGTCCGCGATGTCCTTGGTCGAAGTGTAGGAGATCGTGGAGGTGAAGACGAACAGTGCAACCGGCAGCGCCAGGGATGCCGCCATCATCCACTGCAACAGTCTCAGCGAGTTGCGTTGTGCGCCCTGCACGGTCGCTCCCGGTCCCCCGGCCGGAAGCTTAGCTGAAATTCGCGCCGGGAAGGAAGCGGCTTGTGCCGGTAATCTTTGGTTGTATCCCGCCAGTTCACCCGCAGGGCGAATTGCAGAAAATTCTGCTCAAACTGGCGTTGATCGTAGAATGCCCCCATCGTGGCGATGCGCGACCTGAGCGCGCGCCTCGTCCTTCGAGACGACCGCTTCGCGGTCTCCTCAGGATGAGGCTAAGCCGCATCTGCGCTCGTCAAAACTGCGGCCACGCATTCGGTCCTCATCCTGAAGGCCCGCCAATGGCGGGCGTCTCGAAGGATGGCCACAGGGGAAGCGCTTCCGGCGGCCGGGGCGTAGCGTGAACGAGGCCTAGATCTGGCGCTCGACCATCTTGAGCTTGAGCTCGGCGATGGCTTCGGCCGGGTTGAGGCCCTTCGGGCAGGCCTTGGCGCAGTTCATGATGGTGTGGCAGCGGTAGAGCCGGAACGGATCCTCGAGATTGTCGAGCCGCTCGCCGGTCGCCTCGTCGCGGGAGTCGGAGACCCAGCGATTGGCCTGGAGCAGAGCGGCCGGGCCGAGATAGCGGTCGCTGTTCCACCAATAGCTCGGGCACGAGGTCGAGCAGCAGGCGCAGAGGATGCACTCGTAGAGGCCGTCGAGCTTCTCGCGGTCCTCGTGGCTCTGCTTCCATTCCTTTTGCGGCGTCGGCGACGTCGTTTTCAGCCATGGCTCGATGGAGGCGTACTGCGCGTAGAAATTGGTCAGGTCGGGGACGAGGTCCTTCACCACCGGCTGGTGCGGCAACGGATTGATCTTGACCGCGCCGTCCTTCACGTCGTGCATCGAGCGGGTGCAGGCCAGCGTGTTCTGGCCGTCGATGTTCATGGCGCAGGAGCCGCAGACGCCTTCGCGGCAGGAGCGGCGGAACGTCAGCGACGGATCGATGTGGTTCTTGATCCAGATCAGGCCGTCCAGCACCATCGGACCGCAATCATTGGTGTCGACGTGATAGGTGTCGACGCTCGGGTTCTTGCCGTCATCCGGATTCCAGCGATAGACGCGGAACTCGCGCGTTTCGGTCGCGCCCGCGGGCTTCGGCCAGGTCTTGCCGCCGGTGATCTTGGAGTTCTTCGGAAGTGCGAATTCAACCATTCGATTAGGGCCTTCGCTGTTCGCTCAGTACACGCGCGCTTTGGGCGGGATGTACTGCACGTCGTTGGTCATGGTGTAGTCGTGAACCGGGCGGTACTCGATCTTGACCTTGCCGGCATCGTCCAGCCAGGCCAGCGTGTGCTTCATCCAGTTCTTGTCGTCGCGGTCGGAGAAATCCTCGCGGGCATGCGCGCCGCGGCTCTCGGTGCGGTTGGCGGCCGAGTTCATCGTCACCACCGCCTGCGAGATCAGATTGTCGAACTCCAGCGTCTCGACGAGGTCCGAATTCCACACCAGCGAGCGGTCGGACACGGCGATGTCGGTGATGCCGCTGTGGACCTTCTCGATCAGGTCCTGGCCTTCGCTCAGGATGTCGCCGGTGCGGAACACCGCGCAATTGTTCTGCATCACATGCTGCATGCCTTCGCGCAGCTTCGCGGTCGGCGTGCCGCCGGAGGCGTAGCGGTAATGGTCGAGGCGGCCGAGCGCGAGATCGGACGAATTCGCCGGCAGCTCCGGCTGCGTGGCGTTCGGCGTCAGCTTCTCGGCGAGGCGGAGCGCTGCGGCGCGGCCGAACACGACGAGGTCGATCAGCGAGTTGGAGCCGAGCCGGTTGGCGCCGTGCACGGAGACGCAGGCGGCTTCGCCGATCGCCATCAGGCCCGGAATGGTGGCGTTGTCGTCGCCATCCCGCTTGGTCAGCACTTCGCCATGATAGTTCGTGGGGATGCCGCCCATGTTGTAGTGCACGGTCGGCACGATCGGGATCGGCTCGCGCGTCACGTCGACATTGGCGAAGATTTTTGCGGATTCGGAGATGCCCGGCAGGCGCTCGGCGAGCACCGCGGGATCGAGATGGTCGAGATGAAGGAAGATGTGGTCCTTCTTCTTGCCGACGCCGCGGCCTTCGCGGATCTCGATGGTCATTGCGCGCGAGACGACGTCGCGCGACGCCAGATCCTTCGCGGACGGCGCATAGCGCTCCATGAAGCGCTCGCCTTCGGAGTTGACGAGATAACCGCCTTCGCCGCGCGCGCCTTCGGTCACGAGGCAGCCCGAGCCGTAGATGCCGGTCGGGTGGAACTGCACGAACTCCATGTCCTGCATCGGCAGGCCGGCGCGCAGCACCATGCCGCCGCCGTCGCCGGTGCAGGTGTGCGCCGAAGTGCAGGAGGCGTAGGCGCGGCCATAGCCGCCGGTGGCGAGGATCACGGTCTGGGCGCGGAAACGGTGCAGCGTGCCGTCGTCGAGCTTGAGCGCGATGACGCCGCGGCAGGTGCCCTGGTCGTCCATGATTAGATCGATGGCGAAGAATTCGATGAAGAACTCGGCCGCATGGCGCAGCGACTGGCCGTACATCGTGTGCAGCATGGCGTGACCGGTGCGGTCGGCGGCGGCGCAGGTGCGCTGCGCCTGGCCCTTGCCGTAATCCATGGTCATGCCGCCGAACGGGCGCTGGTAGATCTTGCCGTCCTCGGTGCGCGAGAACGGCACGCCCCAATGCTCGAGCTCGTAGACCGCCTCGGGCGCGTTGCGCACCATGTATTCGATCGCGTCCTGGTCGCCGAGCCAGTCCGACCCCTTCACGGTGTCGTACATGTGCCAGCGCCAGTCGTCCTTGTGCATGTTGCCGAGCGAGGCGGAGATGCCGCCCTGTGCCGCGACGGTGTGCGAGCGGGTCGGAAACACCTTGGTGATGCAGGCGGTCTTCAGGCCGGCCTCGCTGCAGCCGACCGTGGCGCGCAGGCCCGCGCCGCCGGCGCCGACCACGACGACGTCATAGGTGTGGTCTTCGATCGGATAGGCTTTGCCGTTGGTGGCGGGAGCGCCGTTGCCCTTGCCATTCGTCGCTGTGACCATGGCTTACACTCCGGATGAAAGTTTCAGGATCGCATAGGTCGCGGCGAGCGCGACGGCGATCGAGAAGAAATTATTGAGCATGACCGAGATGAGCTTCAGCTTCTCGTTATGAATGTAGTCCTCGATCACCACCTGCATGCCGATCTTCATGTGCCAGGCGCTGGCGAAGATGAAGAGCAGCAGGATCACGGCGACGGGCAGCGAGCTGAGGACCAGCTTGGCGCCGGCCTGGTTGCTGCCGAGCGTCATCATGACGACGACCAGCACCGGGATCATCAGCAGCGTCATGGCGACGCCGGTGATGCGCTGGCGCCAGAAATCGGACGTGCCGGAATGGGCGGCGCCGAGGTTGCGGACGCGGCCGAGCGGGGTGCGCATGCTGCGCCTGGGCGTATCGCCTGTGCTCATCGTCCGCCTCCGACCGCGTAGGCGATGATCCAGATCAGCACCGTCAGCACGATGCCGCCGATCAGCGCGCCCCAGGTCAGGGCTTCACGCTCATTGGCCTTGAAGCCGTAGCCGAGGTCCCACACGAAGTGCCGGATGCCGCTGAGCATATGGTGCATCAGCGCCCAAGTGTAGCCGAACACGATCAGCCGGCCGATGATGCTGCCGGTGAAGGCCTGGACATGGGCATAGGCGGCGGGGCCGGAGGCCGCCGCGACCAGCCACCAGACCAGCAGCAGGGTTCCGACGTAAAGGGCGATGCCGGTGGCGCGATGGACGATGGACAGCGCCATCGTCAGCGTCCAGCGGTAGACTTGCATGTGGGGTGAAAGCGGTCGTTCGATCCGTGCGGTCATGGGCTTTTGATGTTATGGCGGCCCAGCAGAGGGCGCGCGGAGATCGCGAAGGGTTGGCTCTATTTACGGAGTCGGTTTGGCCTGCGCAATCACCAAATCGCCATAAATCGAACCGGCGTTCAGCTCTAGACCCTTGATGTAACAGGGCCAATCGGGGGCTTGGTATACCAGAGCCTTGGCCTATCATCCAAATTCCGAATACATATTCGTTTCTTCAGGTGCGCGCCCGAAGCATTGAAATCGCTATTGGAACACCTCTAAACGGACCATGCCGTCCAAATCGCCGAAGGGGATCGGCTGACCGGCCTCCCTGGTCGTTCGTGCGGCCTGGACCTGCAGCCCCATCCGGTTTTGCGGCCGGTCGCGGATATGCGCAACCTGCATCCCACCCCAGACGGCACGCGCGGCGTGTCGACCGGGCAAATCAGATCGCCTACAGCTTGGCGCGCAGCGACCTCCGAGCGCGCGTCTCGGCGACGCTGCGACCAGTCGCCGGGGCAGGTCAGGTGATTGCAGGTCTTGATATCAAGGAGCTCGTCGAGCTCGCGCTGTTGCTGATCGCAACCGGCGCGCTCTCGGGATTTTTGGCCGGCGTGTTCGGCATCGGCGGCGGCGCTATACTCGTGCCGGTGTTTTACGAATGCTTCCGCATCGCCGGGGTGCCGCTCGAAGTGCGAATGCCGCTCTGCATCGGCACCTCGCTTGCCGTGATCATCCCGACCTCAATCCGCTCGTTCCAGGCGCATTACAAGCGCGGCGCCGTGGACATGACGATCCTGCGGGTGTGGTGGCTGCCGATCGTGATCGGCGTCGTCGCCGGCAGCGTGATTGCGCGCTACGCGCCCGAAAAGCTGTTCAAGATCGTATTCGTCTGCGTCGCCTATTCCGCGTCGGCGCGTCTCATCTTCGCCCGCGAGGGCTGGAAGTTCGGCGACGATCTGCCGAAGGGACCGCTGATGCGCGTCTACGGCTTCTGCGTCGGCATCCTCTCGACGCTGATGGGTATCGGCGGCGGCCTGTTCTCGAACCTGCTGATGACGTTCTACGGCCGTCCCATTCATCAGGCGGTGGCGACCTCGTCGGCGCTCGCGGTGCTGATCTCGATCCCCGGCGCGCTCGGCTACATCTATGCGGGCTGGCCGGCGGCGGCGACCTATCCCGGCGTTGCGGCGCTGCAGGCTCCTTTCGCGCTCGGTTACGTCTCGTTGATCGGCGCCGTGCTGGTGATGCCGATGAGCCTCGTCACAGCGCCGCTCGGCGTGCGAGCCGCGCATGCGATGTCGAAGCGAACGCTGGAGGTCGCGTTCGGCTGCTACCTGTTTATCGTGGGCAGCAGGTTCGTGATGAGCTTGGCGGCTGGGCAGTAACCGCCACGAACTCCGTCGCAAGGACGGAGCGTGTGGCGGACGCCGCGAGCCCCTCAGGGAATCTCGTACACCACCATCTTGTCGGCGATGCCGCGCAGCGCGGCCTGTTTCTGGATCGGCTTGATCGCACGCTGTTCCAGCACCGCCGCGACCGCGGGTGCATCCAGCACCGGCCCGGTGATGTGGATCTCCTGCGCCGTCGACAGGCTCTGCACGCGGGCGGCGATGTTGACGGTCTGGCCGAAATAATCCTGCCGCTCGTTCAGCATCACCGCAAGGCACGGCCCTTCGTGGATGCCGATCTTGACGATGAGATCCGCCGTCTCGCGCTTCTTGTTGAGCTCCTCCATCGCCGCGCGCATCCGCAGGCCGGCCACGATCGCATGTTCGGGGCGGACGAAGGTCGCCATCACGGCGTCGCCGATCGTCTTCACCACCGCACCCTTTTCGGACGAGATGATCTCGAGCAATGCATGGAAATGCGCGCGCACGAGATCGAACGCGGCGAGATCGCCGACACGCTCGTAGAGCGCCGTCGAGCCCTTCAGATCGGTGAACAGGAACGTGAGCGACGTGATCTGGAGTCGCTGGTCGAGACTGAGATTGTCCGCCTTGAAGACGTCGCGAAAGGTCTGGTTCGACAGCATCCGCTTGGCGGTCAGGAACGGCTTGCGCTTGCCGATGAGGTGGTGAAGCGCCTCGGCCGCGATGAACACCGACGGCAGCACGCGCACACCGGCCTGGTTTTCCATCGACAACCGCAGCGGACCCGGCCGCATCGTCGTGGTCCCCGTTGGCGCCTGCACCCTGTTGTACATGATGGCGAGTTGCTGGCGGTCCTTGGTCGGTTCGCCCTGCACGTCGATGAAATGCGCCGCGTGTGTCACCGGCTCGAAGATGATGATGAAGTCATTCGGCAGTTGCAGCGACATCGTCGCCTTCTCGCCGGCCGGCAGCTCCATCGTGTCGAGCGTCACCTCGTTCGCCAGCGTCGCAAACGATTCCTTGTTGAAGTCGACGCCGGAACTCCAGAACACTTGCTTGAAATACTCCCACACCGGAAGCGTGTCGGGATCGTGCGCCGCAATGCGCCGGACGCGCGGATTCACGGTGAAGGAGACCTCGACCTGATCGTCGACGGAAGCCTTGTAGCCGCAGGCGCAGAGCGCGCAGTGGTAATCGTCCGGCTTCAGCGCCTTCAGCGTCGAGTGAGCGCCAAGCACGCCGCCGCAGCCCGGACACAGCACGTTCCAGCCGAGATCGAACAGCCCAAGCCGGGCCGAATGCAGAAAGCCCGAGATCGCGTGCTCTTCGTCGAGGCCATGCAGCGTGGCGAAGTCGAGCACATTGACGCGGTTGAGCTCGTGATCCTCGCCGTCCTTGATCAAACGCGAGATCGCGTCGACCACCTTCGTATCGGCGGTCTGCTTGAGAACGGAAATCTGGGCCTGGATGTCGCTCATCGTGTTACCTTTGGCGCAACTCTATCTCGGGTGGATCACGCGACCGGCCAGACGAATGTCTGTCACCGACGCGAGATGCTGAACAGGGGTGAGCGGTTCGGCTGGGTGGTGACGACACCGAGCGGGATCACGGGATCCCTGTCGGCGAGCTCGACGCGGAATGCGCCGATCAGCCGGGCCAAAGCCAGCACGGATTCGGCTTGCGCGAACGGCGCACCGATGCAGACGCGCGGACCCGCGCCGAACGGCAGATAGGCGAAACGATCAGGCGCCTCTTTCGTCATGAAACGCTTGGGAATGAACGCGTTCGGCTGATCCCACAGCTTCTCATGCCGGTGCAGCAGCCACGGCGCGATCATGATGATGTCACCCTTGCCGATCTCGACACCGGCGGCATTGTCCTTCTCGCGCGCGGCACGCGCGACCAGAAAGGCCGGCGGATAGAGCCGCATGGTCTCGTCGATCACGGCGCGGGTGAATTTCTGGCGATCGATCTCGGCCATGCTATCGAGATGCTCGCCACGCGTCTCTGAGGCGACCTCTTCCTGCGTCTCCGGATCGAGCGCGAGCAGATAGAGCGCCCAGAACAGCGCGGTTGCGGTGGTCTCGTGACCCGCGAGGATCATGGTCGCGACCTCGTCGACGAGCTGCTCGTCGGAAAAACCCTTGCCGGTTTCCGGATCGCGCGCCTCGTCCATGAGATCGAACAGGTCGCGCGGCGGCGCGCCGTCCTTCTTGCCCATCCTGCGCCGCTCGGCGATCAGCATGGCGACGAATTCGGTCCAGCGCTTGCGGAAACGGGCGCGCGCCCGATCCATCGGGGTCGGCCAGGACACCGGCAGCAGCATGTCGAGAAGATACGGCCGTCCGAGCCGCTCGCCATACTCCATCACGAAATTGCGCAGGGTCGCACCGTGCCGGTCCATGCCGAACGAGAACATCGTTCGCCCGGCGATCTCGAGCGTCATGCGCTGCATGATCTCGCGCAGATCGACCGGCGCGCCGGTCAGCGTATCAAGCTTCGCAATGGTTTCGTCGAGCACCGCCGTCATGTGCGGAACGAGGTTCGCGGTCGCACGCGGCGTGAAGGCAGGCGCGAGCGTTCTGCGTTGAAATGTCCAGTCGTGACCTTCGGCGATCAGGAGGCCTTCGCCGAGCACGGGCCGCAACATGCGGATGCCCGCCGGCGTGCGCGAATAATTCTCGTAATTGCTGAGCAGGACGTGCCGGATCGCATCCGGCCGGTTCAGGATGAAACTGTGACGGAGGAGGAAGCGGCCCTTGATGACGTCTTCTTCATAGGCACGCTGCCCCCAGGTCGCGATCATGTTCTGCCGGATCACGGAGAGCCGGCCGAAGAACGACATGTCGTCGGGCGCACGCGGCGGCGCCGGAGGGATGATGGGCCGACGCACGCTGGCGATGTTCATGGCTCCCTCCCGATGTAACCCAGGCAAATAGCTAGTAAGTCAGCTCGGCAATCGCAATCCTGTTCTCGGAAGCAGGCCAGAGGCGCGCCACAATTCGTTCTTCGCCGAACTGGGCCACGATGTTACGCCCGACCTCGCTGGCTGGAAGCCGCAATGTTGCTGCCGAATCCGTGGGCACGCCCGGCTTGACGTCGGCCGGCTCCTTGCCGTCGAACAGCACCACGTCGCGCGGCACACCGAAATAGCCCCGCGGGCGTGACATGATCAGGACGGCGCCCGCGTCCTTGTCCGCCGGCCCAAGCGGGCGTGCGGCACGCAGGTGCACGACGTCGGACGAGCGCGGGAACGGCGAGCGGTAGATATGCGTCGTCGGCGCATCCGGCGATGTCAGGACGAATTCAAGCGTCCAGGCCGGATCGACTTGCGCCGGTCCCCAACGGCCATCGGCGCCGGTCTTCGTGCTGTGCACGGCATTGCCTTTGCGCTCACCGGTATCAGCGTCGACGCGGAAGACATCGACAGTTGCACCCGCGACCGGACGATTGGTCGGCGCGCCCCCAGGTGTCCCGGTGACGAGCCCGCTCAGCCTGACGCTTGGCTCCGCCAAGATCGCAATCCGCGCGGGCTCGCGTCCCGCGATGAACTTGTAGATCTCGCGGAACGCGCGCGGGTGAAACGCCACCTCGCGATGGTCGAGCGCGCCGAGCACGAGGTTGGTCGCGCCCTTCAGCTCCGGCCCCGCGACGGTCACACCCGTCGGCGTGCCCGGCTTGCCGATGAATCGCCCGTCGGCTTGCGCGTATTTGTCCATGCCGTCGCTGCGCAGCGTCAGGAAGGCCACGCCCGGCGTCACCTCGCTCTCGCCCTCGTTGAGACCGCGCAGAAATGTACCGCCACCGTTGAACTCGTTGTTCGGCTGGTCCTCGGTCGCGAACACGCCGTGATTGGGTGTGCCGCAGAGGACGGCGTGGCTGACATCGCCGACGCCGCCGTTCCTGATGACGTTGCGGATCGCATAGCCGCCGCGCGAACTACCGACCAGCGCCACGCGCGATGCGCCGGTGCGGCGCTTGAGCTCGGCAATGGCAGCAGAGAGCTCGCGGCGCTGATCTTCGGTCGAGGAGCGGTTCGCCTGCTCGACCTTGTCGTCGCTGCGCGCGTTGGGATCGGTGAAATTGATGGCCGCCATGCGATCGCGCGCGATGCCGTTGGATTCCATCCGCCACATCGTGGTCATCCAGAGCGCGTCGTAGTCGCCATTGCCATGGACGAACAGGATCGGGGGCGGCGGGTCCAGAGGCAGCGCAGCCGCCGGCGCAGATTGCGCCAACGCGCCCGCCCGCAGGCTCGCAACTGCGAAAGGCAAGCTGCCCGCCCCCTGCAAGATCATCCGTCGCGACAGCTTCATCTGTTCCTCCCCGGCAAAACCATCTTTGCACCGCTTATACCGGCCTAACCACTGGACAGCGAAGGACTTTCGCAGGCATCACTGAACTTGCCGGAATCACCCGAGACCAATCGAAGATCATTTCTGCCAGCCCATTTGGAAGGGGATATGACCGAGCAGCCGAACCGTCAGACCTTCGCCGGCGACGGCATCGCCGCACCCCTGCGGTACACCGTATTCCGGCGCATCTGGCTCGCCAGCCTGCTCTCCAATCTCGGCCTGCTGATCCAGGGCGTGGGCGCGGCCTGGGCGATGACGCAGATGGCGGCTTCGGCGGACAAGGTCGCGCTGGTGCAGACCGCGCTGATGCTGCCGATCATGCTGATCTCGATGCCGGCCGGCGCCATCGCCGACATGTATGACCGCCGCATCGTGAGCCTGATCGCACTCCTGATCGCACTGATCGGCGCAACCGCGCTCACTGTGCTGGCCTGGCTCAACCTCATCACCCCGGAATTGCTGCTCGCCTTCTGCTTCGTCGTCGGCAGCGGCAACGCGCTGTTCGGCCCGGCCTGGCAGTCTTCGGTCAGCGAACAGGTGCCGCCCGACGCGCTGCCGTCGGCGGTTGCGCTCAACGGCATCAGCTACAACATCGCGCGCAGCTTCGGTCCCGCGGTCGGCGGCGTCATCGTCGCCTCGCTCGGCGCTGTCGCCGCCTTTGCCTGCAACGCAATCCTCTATGTGCCGCTTCTGGTGGTGCTGCTGCTCTGGCGGCGCAACACCGAGCCCTCGCGCCTGCCGCGAGAGAAGCTCAACCGCGCCATGGTCTCAGGCTTCCGCTACATCACCAATTCGCCGCCGATCAAGATCGTGCTGTTGCGCACATTGGTGATGGGCCTGATCGGCGGCGCCATCATGGCGCTGATGCCGCTGGTCGCGCGCGACCTGCTGCACGGCGGCGCGCAGACCTACGGCATTATGCTCGGCGCTTTCGGCATGGGCGCCGTGGTCGGCGCACTCAACATCCACGAATTGCGCAAGCGCATGAGCGGCGAGGCCGCGATCCGCGCCTGCACCATCTCGATGGCATTCGCGATGGCCGCGCTTGCCGTCAGCAGCGAGCCGGTGCTGACGGCGGCCGCGCTGGTGCTGGCGGGCGCGGTCTGGATGGCGGCGGTCGCACTGTTCAATATCGGCGTGCAGCTCTCGGCGCCGCGCTGGGTCGCGGGCCGTTCGCTCGCGGCGTTCCAGGCCTCGATTTCCGGCGGCATCGCGATCGGCGCCTGGGGCTGGGGCCATCTCACCGACTATGCCGGTGTCGAGGTCGCGTTGCTGACCGCCGCCGGCCTGATGCTGATCTCGCCGCTGCTCGGATTGTGGCTGACGATGCCGCGCGTCGGCGCCCGCAACGAGGATGCCGACGTTCTGGCCGATCCGGAGGTGAAGCTGTCGATCACCGGCCGCAGCGGGCCGCTGGTGGTCGAGATCGAGTATCGCGTCGCGCAGGAGAACGCGCGCGCCTTCCACAATGTGATGCAGGACGTGCAGCTCTCACGGCAACGCAACGGCGCCTACGGCTGGTCGATCGCGCGCGACATCGCCGATCCGGAATTGTGGACCGAGCGCTATCACTGCCCGACCTGGTTCGACTATCTGCGCCAGCGCAACCGCTCGACCCAGTCCGAACGCGCGCTGCATCAGCAGGCGATCGAGTACCACATGGGCCCCGATCCGGTGCGGATCCGCCGGATGCTGGAGCGACCGTTCGGCTCGGTGCGCTGGAAGGAAGAGACACCGGATCGTGCGAGTGCGGAGGTGCTGCCGGTGGTGGCGACCGCGGCGGGGAGCAGCACGTAGGTCGCTGCTACGGGAATCACTACTGCCCGTGATCCTTGAGAACCTTGTCGCAACCCTTGCTGATCCGCGTGCGGTTCTCCTTCAAACACGCCAGCACGGCGCCATCGCCATTGTTCATCACAGGACGGCAGAAGCGGGTGACATCGCGCGCACAGGCATCGTGGCCGGGCTGCTGCGCCGAGGCGGCGGATGCGCACAGGAGCAAAGGAAGAATGAAAAAGAATCTGGTCATCGCGTAATGCCTCTTACCCGGAAGAACGTGCGGGCGAAGCTAGTGCGACGATCCCTGGGCCGCAACGGCTTTATTGGCAGGCTGCATCTTCGCCGCCGCGTGGCCCCGGCTTGACGCCGGGGCACATCGCGAGGGGAGCTAACCGACGCAACGATCTTGAGTTGCGCTCTTACTGGCTGTCTTACTGGTCTTGGGCGTCAGCGACCTTGCGGGACGCGCCCTTGGCGAGATCCTTGTCCATCACCGCGCGGCAGCCGACGCTCAGATCCGCACGATGCTTCATCATGCACGCGGTGATCTTCGGGATGTTGGGGATTTCCGCCGAGCACAGACGGAAGGCATCGCCGGTGCACTGCTGCTGCGCCTCGGACGAGAAGGCGAAGCTCGAGGTCGTCGAAACGATGGAAACGATGGCGGCAAAGCCCAGGGCCAGGCTGGTGTCGCGGATCTTGGTGGTCAGGGACTTGCTGTTCACAGTGGTGGTCATTTGAAGCTCCCATTGGCACCGCCGAAGCGGGGCCCGTTGTTGATGGGAACTACGATGCTCCACCAAAACAGTTTCTACTGTGATGATGGTCACGGGCCGCACCCCAATTGTGACATCGGTCACATTGGCGCATCCAGCTGAAAATCCGGCGCAAACGCCGTCGTGTTGGTGTCACGTTAACTGTTCCTTCGCATTAATGGCTCGGCACGCGGGAAATTCCGCAGGTTTGGTTGCGTAATTGGAAAGAATAGCGATGCGTAATGCGTTGGGCCTGATGCTGGCCAGTGTAGTTGCGGCGGTCGTGATTGCCGCCGGCGGTTGGTTTTATTATTCCTCGCGCGCCGATCAGGGCGCTCCCAAGACAGTTGCCGCCCGTGCTGCCGATCCATTGCCGGCACCGGCGAAGCTCGCCGCCAAGGATGACGTCCAGACCACCGCGACGATCGCGGCCAAGCCGGCGGCATTTGCGCAGGCAGCACCCGCGCCTGCTCCGGCTGTAGCGGCGCAGCCGAAACAGGCCTGCGCCAATCCGAACGCACTGGGTGTCTCCCGCGTCGTCGAGATCGACACCACCGGCGGCCCCGGCTTCGGCTTCGAGACCTTCAAGCAGTTCGACTTCCTCACCGACAAGGAGGTCGTGCTGACCTTCGACGACAGCCCGTGGCCGGTGAACACGCCCGCCGTGCTGAAGGCGCTCGCGGAGGAATGCACCAAGGGCCTGTTCTTCTCGGTCGGCAAGCACGCCGCCTGGCATCCGGAAATCCTGCGCCAGGTGCTGGCCCAGGGCCACACGGTCGGCACGCACACCTGGTCGCATCTCAATCTCAACGGCAAGAAGATGACGGAGCAGCAGGCCAAGGACGAGATCGAGAAGGGGTTCAGCGCCGTGAAGCTCGCGCTCGGCACCAACCCGGCGCCGTTCTTCCGCTTCCCGCAGCTTCAGCACAATCCGGCGATGGTGACCTATCTCGGCACCCGCAACGTCGCGATGTGGTCGACCGACCTCGACTCCTTCGACTTCAGGAAGGGCGCCACGCCCGAGAAGATCGTCAACACGGTGATGACCAAGCTCGACAAGCTCGGCAAGGGTATCGTCCTGATGC
Organism: Bradyrhizobium sp. 930_D9_N1_4; assembly: GCF_052076015.1. Taxonomy (NCBI): domain Bacteria; kingdom Pseudomonadati; phylum Pseudomonadota; class Alphaproteobacteria; order Hyphomicrobiales; family Nitrobacteraceae; genus Bradyrhizobium; species Bradyrhizobium sp. 930_D9_N1_4. The sequence continues at coordinate 296,200 of NZ_CP197236.1, read as the reverse complement.
ACGACTTCCAGAAGAACACAGGTGAGGCGCTGCCGTCGCTGCTCGCACGGCTGAAGGCCGGCGGCTACAAGATCGTGCAGATCAAGGCCAAGACCACCTTCCAGTCGCTGCCGGAATATGACGAAGCGGTGCTGAAGGAATTGAAGGTGCCGACCGCGAGCACGACCACACGTCCGATCTCCAGCGTGGTGCAGACGGTTTCGCAGTAAGCGCCATTCATCCTGCGATATGCGCATGGCCGGGCTTTCGCCCGGCCATTTGCTTTTGGAGGAAGCCGCAGATCACCAATAGATGCCGTGGCGATGCAGCTCGCTGATGATGCGGCGCTCGGTCCATTCGTGCTTGCGCTTCGGCTTCTCCGCCTTTGCAGTCTTCGCGGACCTGGTCGTCGCGACAGGGGCCGAGGCCGTCGTTGGCGTGGTCACGGCAGGCGCGGTCGCCGCAGCAGGCGCGGGAGCGGGCGCAGCGGCCGGGGCAGGCGGAGCCGGGATTGCCGGCGGGCGATCGACGTATTTCGGAAGCTCGACGGCCGGCGCGACTTCGCTGATTTGCGTCGTGGTGGCCGATGTCGTCGTGACTTGCGAAGCGGCGCTGTGGTCGCTCGCCGCTGACATCGACAGGCTGCGGTCACCAGCCTGGGCAGATGCGGAGGCCAGGACCATGGCGGCAACCCAAATGATCTTGCGCATGTGAAATCTCCCCGTGTTTGCGTGACAGGGACATTACGGGAGACGCCTCCCGGGTTATGTGATCAAACTCACATCGACCTCAGCTTCCTTCGAACCCACCAGACCGCCATCAGCACCCGCGCCGATAGACCCGCAGGGTTACGTCCGGAAATGTCTGGGTATCGAGGACGCAGAGCCCCTTGTCTGCATCCATGCGGGCAATGAGCTCGTCGCCGACGCGCGGCCCGACCAGCGTGTGCGGGATCGAGCTCGAGAGCACGAGGATTTCCGACTTCAACAACGCATCGCCGGTTTCCTGTGCGCTCCGGTGATACAGCTCGTTGCGAATGACGAGACTCGTCTTCGCCTGCGCGGCATAGAGCTGGATGGTTGCCGACGTCACCGGATAGGGGCTCGAAAAACCGACAATGAGCGGGCTGGGCTTTTCCGGCTTGATGTCGCGCAGCAGCGACCACAGCCGCCCGGTCGCAAGGCGAATGCTTTCCTGCTGCTGCGCGCTCAGCGGTGTCGCCATGCTGATGGGACCGATGACGACGTGCCTGACGAAGAGCTGGACGATAAAGGCGAGCGCCAGCACCCGGACGGCAATGGGCAGATAGCGGCGGATGTCGTTGCCGAGACCGACGCGGGCAAGCAACGCTTCGCTGAGCTCCAGACTGGCGCAGCCATTGAGCACCATCGCGACGATGAACAGGCCATAGAACATCGCGCCGAAATAATAGGTCTTGATCGCCGCGACGGAGGGAATGGCGTAGGCGATCAGCACGGCCGCGAGCAGGACGATGGCGTCGCGCAACGCCGCTCTGCCGTGAAGGGCCGCGAGCACCAGACGCAGCAGCATCAAGGCCACGCCGATGGCAAACCAGTAATGCAGGCCGAACTGGCCCTCGCCACCGATCGAGAAGCGCAGCAATCCCGCCGAAAAACTTTCACCTGTCGTCCAGAGATCGCGCTGGCCGATGAACACATGGAGAATGTAGGTGACGGTCTCGAACAGCGCCGGCCCGATCAGGAGCGCCGTGGTCGCGATCAGCGGCAGCACGAACCACAAGAGCGCACTGAACGCCTTGCGGATCGACGGCCGCAATCCGCCCGCCGCGATGCAGTCGACAAACAGCCGGATCGCAAATGCGCACCCAAGCAAAGCCAGCGCGGCAAAGAACGCCGTCGGCTTGACGCTGACGGCCAGTGCGCAGGCCACGCCGAGACCGGCCAGTGCGCGCGCGCTGCGATCGAGCACGCCGCGGTGAACGATCGCCCCGGCAGCAAGGCCGATGGCAAGACCCGAAGGCAGATCCGGTCGCGCCTCGGTCACCGTGTGCCACAGCACCGGCACACACGGCACCGCGATCAGGCACACCGCGATCTCGAGCACCGGCCGGTGCCAGACCAGCCAGACGATCCCGAGCAGGAATACAAAGACGATCACGGCGTGGACGAGATAAGGCCCGATGAAGCTGCCGGGAAACAGCGCAAGCCCGATGACCGCCACGAGCGTCGAGAACGGCGCGTGGTCGTGCAGCAGAGCCCAGACGCTGGCGAAGATGCTCCGGTCGGTTGCAGCATTCATCCACCTGACGGCATCGAGAAAATAGGAGACGTCGTCGTAGAGTGGCGGGACAGAGAGCCGGCCCTGCAGCGTTGAGGCTTCGATCGATCGCGAGGCGACGATGGCCGTGATGCATGCCGCGAGAATGACGAGACCGGAGATCCGCAGCCAATTGTTCTGATCGGCCTTGTTCTCCGTACCCACCACTTGCCCCGTCACGTGCGCTTTCTCAGCGGCGCATCGTAGTGACACGAGCACGGAGCGCAACGCGCGAGCCGGGTTCGGTGGGCAGATGACGATCGGATGAATGGGGCGCGCTGGTGCCGCAAGAGGGATTCGAACCCCCGACCCCGTCATTACGAATGACGTGCTCTACCAACTGAGCTATTGCGGCGAACCCTGCGGGACCTGGCAATGCCGGCCCCGATACGCGCGCTTCTGATATCGGGCATGGCCCGAATTGGCAAGGACAAGCGAAGAACAAGCGGGAAGCGAAATCGGCCTCACGCGCCCCAGCGAGACCAGAATCCGCGCCAGCCGCCAGCCTGGGCCTTTGGCGTGCCGATTTGTTCCGTAAATTCATCGCTTGGACCCTCGTCATCGATCCCGGGATCGTCAGGGGCACGGACGATCGGGATGACGGCAGGAATCGGGGCGGGCGCCGGCTTGCCGAGGTCAGCACGGGTCCGGAACACCGGAGTGGCCGCCACCGGCGATGATTCGGCAACCTCCGGGGTCGGCTTGACCGGCTCGGCGGGCGTCACCACCGGCCCTTCCTTGATGGATTCCTTGATCGTTTCCTTGGCCGCTCCGCTGACGGCCTCCTTGGCCTCAGGGGGTAAATTGTCCTGTGCGGCCGGCACCGGATCCGGCGTAGCCACAACCGGTTCCGCCGCGCTTTCACGCGGGGCCGCCGTGACCCGCTTTGGCGGCGGGGCGGCCAGCATGGCCTCCTCGAAGGCCGAGGATTCAATCGTGGTGCCCCTGTCCGAGGGCAGGCTCGCGACCGGCGTCTGCCACTGGAAGGCGTCGAGGCGGCCAGTGACCGGCGAGACCGGGCGCCAGCGGTCGCTGACATAGCCGTCCGCGGTCCAGGCCGGGTCGTGGCGGGCGCGCACCGCGCGCAAGGTCCAGGCACGGGCCCGGCCGCCGTCGCCGTGCTCGGTGCGTTCGAGCTCGGCCATCAGCAACGCGACGCGCTGGGTCGGATCGTTGACGTAAGGCGCCAGAACCGCGCGCGCGCGGGCAAATTCGGAGGCGTCGATCGCGGCGCGCGCGATTGCGAGCTGGCCCTCGACATGCCCGGCCCTGTCGGCAGGCGTCTTTGCGACAGGCGTCTTGGCGGCAAGCGTCTCGACCCGCTGCAAGCGCTGCCGCGCGGAATCGCCGAGCTTCACATGCGCATAGGCATCGGCGAGATCGGGGTGCGGATTGGCGAGCCAGGCGGCTTCGACCAGCTTCATGGCGCGGCGCACCTGATGCGCCTCGCTCTCGAATTTCGCGGCGAGCACGGCGGCCGGCACCAGGGTCGGCGCCAGCTTGATCGCCTCCATCACGCTCTCGCGCGCGACGTCGCGATCCATCGTCTCGAGCTCGAGCGCGCGCGCCGTGAGCAGCACGCCGCGCTGCCGGCGATAGGCCTGCTTGTCGATCAGGCCCGCGGCCAGATTCGAATCCAGGATCGCAAGCGCGCCGCTCCAGTCGCCACGCGCGCAGCGGAAGCCGAGCACCGCATGCGAGGCCCAGGTCGAGGACGGCGACAGCTTGATCGCTTCTTCCGCGATCATCACGGCGCCGACCGCATCGTCGGCGCGCTGCGCCTCGATGAACAGGCCGCGCAGGCCGAGCAGGCGGGTATCCTCGCGCTCGGCCATGACGCGGAAGACGCGCTGCGCTTCGTCGCGATTGCCTTCGAGCTGGGCGGACTGCGCGTGCAAGAGCAGCGCGAGCGGATCGTTTGCGGCAAGCCGTCGTGCGGTGTCGGCGTGACGACGGGCGAGCCCGGTATCGCCATGGCCGATCGCAAGCAGGCCCTGGGTGATGGCGTGGCGCCCCCGTGCATGACGCTTCTCGTGTCGGCGGCGGCGCACACGGCCGGGCAATCGCCACGTCGTGGTCAGGAGGCTCCAGAGCAGGACGATCGCCACGGCGAACAGGCCGAGAAGCAGCACGAACACCGGAATGGTCGGCGAGGCTTTCCAGCCGCCCCAGGTCATCACGACTTCACCGGGCTGGTCGGCAACCCAGGCCGCGCCGGCCGCCGCCAGCGCAATCAAAACGAGGAAGAGGACGATGCGAAGCATGACGATCCCTATACGCGCTGATTGTTGCGCGAACCTTTATTGAGCAGGCTTGACGAGATCCGCCATGGCGTCGTCGGCAAATTTGCGAGAAGCCGCGAGCGCGGCATCGCGGGCGTCGGCCTTGTCGAGCCAGGCCTGCGCCGGGGCACGATCGGCCTCGGGCAGCGTCTTCAGCTCGCGCCGCGCCTCGACGAAATCGTTGCGAAGCGCGAAAGCCGTCACGCGCGCGACGATCGCACCGCGATCGTTGCCGATACCGTCGGTGCGCTCGATGCGGACGAGCTTTGACGCCCCCGCCTGGAGGCGCTCGACAATGCCGGCATTCGCGGCCGGGGCTTCCGCCGGCGGCGCCAGCTTGGGCACGATATTCAGCAGCTCGCGGCTCAGCGCGACCGGCGTCGGGATGCCTGATGCCGCAAAGGTCTCGAGCGGCTTCAGCCCGTCGGGCTTGGCCGCGAGCGACCGCGCCGCGGACAGTTGCGACTGATAGGGGTCGCCATGGCGCACGGCGACGTCGAGCAGGGACGCCGCCACCACATGGCGCAGCGGCTTGTCGTCGATCTTCTCGCTCTGCTGTGCAAGCTCGGCGCGTTCCGTCTTGCTGGCGCGCTCGAGCTGCGCGACGCGGTTGGCGAGATCGGAGGAAACCGCAGCATCGCGCGGCGCGGCTTTGGCGTCGCTCAACGCGCTCGCGGTCTTGTCGGACTGTGCCCGCAGACCGGCGATGTCGCCGCGCAAGGTTGTGACGGACTTTTCCAGCGCGTCGATCCGCGCCACCATGGCCGGATCGGCTGCGGGCCTGGCCGCCTTGGCTTCGACCGCGGCAATGCGACCGCTCAGCGCATCGACCGATGCACTCGTCACTTGCGGCGCAGCCGGCGGCGCCTGCACCGCGGGCCAGCCCAGCATCCAGCCTATTCCGATCACGATGGCCGCTGCGACGGCGCCAGACAACGGCGCAACGACCCAAGGCGAAACTGGCGGCGAAACCGGCGGCGACGCGACGGCAGCCAGCGCTTCGGCGGACTCAGGCTGCAGCTCGGGCTTGATCTCTTCAACCTTGGTTTCGTCGATCTTGGCATGCTCATGCGCGGCCTGTTCGGCCGCCGCTTGAGTCTCCCGCTCGCCGACCGTTTCCTGCGGCTGAGTGGAGATTTCGGTGGCCTCGAGGTCGATGGTGGGCGGGGTGCGCTTGGCGCGGCCGGACCCGGGGGCCGTTGCCAGGTCTTCAGGCTTTCCCAAGTCTTCAGGCTTCCTCAAGTCTTCAGGCTTGCCCAAATCTTCAGGCTTTGCGTCTTCAGGCTTGTCATCGGCCATCGTGACGGTTCCTCACACTTACATGCCCTAAACGGACCCGATTGCGTCGGATTCGGCCCGACCTCTTACGCCAAACGGGTCCGCAAAGCACGCTCCAAGGTGTCGAATAAGGCGTTTTCGTCAGGTGCCGCGGCGACCAGAACCTGCGACGCACCGGCGTCGCGCAGCACGGCGGCCACGTTCTCGGACAGGCAGCATTGCGGGATCGCCAGCGCCGAGATTTCGACGCCTTCGTCCCGTGCCGCGTCCAGAAAGGCCCGTGCGCTGCGCCGGGAGTAATGCAGCACCGCCCCGATCCCATGGGCAGCGAAACCGTCGCAGACATCGCGCGGCAAAATCTTGACCGGCGCCATGCGATAGGTGGTCTGCGTCACCACATTAAAGCCCTCCGCGCCGAGCTCACCGCCGAGATCGCGCGACAGATCCGCGCCCGCGAGATAAAGCAGCGTACTCTTCTTTTTCAGCAGCTTGTCGCGCGCGCTCTGCATCACCTTGTCGCGCAAGGAAGCGGCATCGCCGCCGGCGACGATCACCTCGGCGAAACCGGCGTCACGCGCCGCGGCGGCCGTGTGTTCGCCGACCGCAAACAGCGGCAGCTCCAGCAGGCGAAGGTCCTTTAAGCCAAGGTCCTGCAATTGCGGCGCAACAGCACGGATCGCATTGGCCGACGTCACGATGATGGCACCGTAGGCTGCCTCGCTCTCGTCATGGAACGCGACCGGCTCGAACTTGAGCACCGGTGCGAGCAGCACCACATGACCCCGCGCACGCAGATTTTCTGCCGTCGCCTCATTGTCGGGATGCGGTCGTGTGACAAGAATGGACATCGCTGGTGTTCCCGAACCACGTGGCGGTGGCGCATTGACGAACGCTGACGGACGTACCAGAACTCTGCTTTACGGATGAGCGCAAGGGAGCAAATTGGATAACGATTCACCAATGCTGGTGCTGGGCATCGAAACCACCTGCGACGAGACCGCCGCGGCCGTGATCGAGCGCGCGCCCGACGGTGTCGGCAGGATCCTGTCCAATATCGTGCGGTCGCAGGTCGAGGAGCATGCCCGCTTCGGTGGCGTCGTGCCGGAGATTGCCGCACGCGCCCATGTCGATCTGCTCGACGGCATCATCGACCGCGCCATGACGGAGGCCGGCATCGGCTTTGCGCAGCTCAACGGTGTTGCGGCCGCCGCGGGACCGGGACTGATCGGTGGCGTCATCGTCGGGCTCACCACCGCGAAGGCGATCGCGATGGTGCATGACACGCCGCTGGTCGCGGTGAACCATCTCGAAGCGCATGCGCTGACGCCGCGCCTCACCGACGCCATCGAATTTCCCTACTGCCTGTTCCTCGCCTCGGGCGGCCATACCCAGATCGTCGCCGTCACCGGCGTCGGGCAATATGTGCGGCTCGGCACCACCGTCGACGACGCGATCGGCGAGGCCTTCGACAAGGTCGCGAAGATGCTGGGACTGCCCTATCCAGGCGGACCGCAGGTCGAGCGCGCGGCGGCAAACGGCGATGCCAAGCGTTTTGCTTTTCCGCGACCGATGCAGGGCCGCCCCGATGCCAACTTCTCGCTATCCGGGTTGAAGACCGCAGTCCGCACCGAAGCGAGCCGGCTGACAGAGATCACGGAGCAGGACATCAACGATCTCTGCGCGGGCTTCCAGGCCGCGGTGCTGGACTCGACGGCCGACCGTCTCAATGTCGGATTGAGACTTTTCCGCGAGCGGTTCGGTGCACCCAACGCGCTGGTGGCGGCCGGCGGTGTCGCGGCCAATCATGCGATCCGCGGCGCCCTCTACGGCGTCGCGCGCGAGGCGGACACGCAACTGATCATGCCGCCGCCCGCGCTCTGCACCGACAATGGCGCGATGATCGCCTGGGCCGGTGCCGAACGCCTCGCGCTTGGCATGACCGACACGATGGAAGCCCAGCCGCGCGCGCGCTGGCTGCTCGACGCCAATGCGACGGCGCCGGCCGGTTACGGCAAGACGCGGGCGGGATACTGAATGCCGTCGTCTCGCCACGGGCTCCACTTCACCTCGCCCCGCTTGCGGGGAGAGGTCGGATTGCATCGAAGATGCAATCCGGGTGAGGGGGACTCTCCGCGGGTCTCTCTGTCACCGTCCTTGCGGAGACTCCCCCTCACCCCGACCCTCTCCCCGCAAGCGGGGCGAGGGGGTGGAGAGATCTAGCCATGGCCGCGTTCCAATCCGTCGCGGTGATCGGTGCGGGTGCCTGGGGCACGGCGCTGGCGACCGTGGCGGCGCGGGCCGGACGGAACGTGACGCTCTGGGCCCGCAATGCGGAGCATGCAACGCGCATCGCTTCGACCCGCGACAATCCGCGGCTGCCCGGCGTGTGGCTGGCGCCTGACATCGTCGTCACGCATCAACTCGCGGAAGCTGCGCGCGCCGACATGGTTTTGATCGTGACGCCCGCACAGCATCTGCGTGGCGCCGTCAACATGCTGTCCTCGCATCTGGCAAAGCCGGTACCGATCGTCGCCTGCGCCAAGGGCATCGAGCACGGCACCCACAAATTCATGACCGACGTGATCGCGGAGGCCGCACCTCACGCGCTGCCGGCGATCCTGTCGGGGCCGAGCTTCGCCGACGATGTCGCGCGCGGCTTGCCGACCGCCGTAACCCTGGCCGCGAAGGACGAAGCCCTGGCGAGCGCGCTGGTGCAGGCGCTGGGCTCGCCGACCTTCCGGCCCTATCACTCCACCGACATTCGCGGCGTCGAGATCGGCGGCGCGGCCAAGAACGTGCTGGCGATCGCCGCCGGCATCGTGGTCGGACGCAACCTCGGTGCTTCCGCGCTCGCGGCGCTGACAACGCGCGGCTTCAGCGAGCTGGCGCGACTCGGCCGCGCCTGCGGCGCGCGCACGGAAACACTCTCGGGCCTCTCCGGCCTCGGCGACCTCTTGCTGAGCTGCTCGACCGCGCAGTCGAGAAACTTCGCGCTCGGCATTTCGCTCGGTCGCGGCGAGGCCGCGCCGGCGGGCAAGCTCGCGGAAGGCGCGTTCACCGCGCCGGTGCTGGTCGAGCTCGCGGCGGCGCGGAACGTCGACATGCCGGTCTCGCAAGCGGTCGCCGCCATCCTCGATGGCCGGTTGACCATCGACGCCGCCATCGAAGGGCTGCTGACACGGCCGTTCAAGGCCGAGGAATAGCGGCCGCCTTGCGGGTAGCACTTCACGGCCTTTGCACGCTGGTCTAGCCTAGCGGCACACCGCAGGATCCCGGTCCAACAACAATCAAACGGATCCAGGGGAAGAACGCATGCGCAAACCGCATCGCGCGATCGTTTCGATCGCCACCATCGCACTCGCCGCCATGACCTTACCCACCGCCGCCTACACCCAGGCCGCAATCTCCTATGACGAGCTCGCCAGAAACGAGGCGGCGGCCAATGCCGAAAACGGCAAGCGGGTCGCCCCCGTCAAGTCGATCGCCAATCCCGCCAATGACGTCAGCTCCGACATGCAGGCCATGATCGGCGCACCGTTTCCGCCGCACTTCAACGCGGACCCGAAGACGCCTGCGGAATGGAAGGAGCTGATCGACCGTCGCGCCAAGCTCTCGATCGCCAATGTCCCCGCGATGAAGGAGAAGCTCGGCGTCAAGGTCGAGGAGACGAAGATTGCCGGCGTGCATTGCTTCATCGTCACGCCAAACAGGATCCCGCCCGAGAACCGGCGCCGCCTGTTGGTCCATGTCCATGGCGGCGGCTATGTATTCGGCCCCGGCGAGGCCGCACTGCCGGAAGCGATCATGATGGCCGGTTTCGGCGGCTTCAAGGTGATCTCGGTTGACTATCGCATGCCGCCCGACTTCCCCTATCCCGCCGCGATGGACGATGCGATGGCGGTCTGGAAGGAGGTCACGAAGACGCATGATTCACGCCGGATGGCGATCTTCGGGACGTCGACCGGCGGCGCGATGACGCTCGCCATGGTGCTGCGGGCCAAGGACGAGAAACTGCCGAAGCCGGCCGCGATCGCACCGGGCACGCCGTGGTCCGATATCGACAAGGTCGGCGACACCTATGCCAGCAATGAATGGGTCGACAACGTGCTGGTGACCTGGGACGGCTGGCTCGGCCGCGCCGCAAAGCTCTATGCCAACGGGACGGATATGAAGAATCCCTACATCTCGCCGATCTACGGCGACTTCAAAGGGTTTCCACCGACCATCCTCACGTCAGGTACACGCGACCTGTTCCTCAGCAACACGGTTCGCACGCATCGCAAATTGCGGCGCGCCGGCGTGGTTGCCGACCTCAACGTCTATGAAGGCCAGTCTCACGCTCAATACCAGTTCAGCATCAATGCGCCGGAGACGAAGGAAGCTTTCACCGATATCGCAAAATTCTTCGATCGCTATCTGAAGGAATGAGTGCAGCGGTGGTTATCGGATGCCCGTGCTTGTCGCGGGCATCCGCGTCGCGGTATTATCGCGACACGTAAGTATCGAGAATGGGGCAAGTTGCGATGAACTACTGGCTGGTGAAATCCGAACCATCGGTGTGGTCCTGGGACCAGCAGGTCGCGAAGGGCGCCAAGGGCGAGGCTTGGACCGGCGTGCGCAATTACACCGCGCGCATCAACCTCGTGACCATGAAGAAGGGCGACAAGGCGTTCTTCTATCATTCCAACGAGGGCAAGGAGATCGTCGGCATCGCCGAGATCATCAAGGAGGCCTACACCGATCCCACCGACAAGACGGAAAAATTCGTCTGCGTCGACATCAAGGCCGACAAGCCGCTGAAGACGCCGGTGACGATGGCTGCGATCAAGGCCGACAAGAAGCTCGCCGAGATGGCGCTGGTGAAATACTCGCGCCTCTCGGTGCAGCCGGTGACGGCGGAGGAGTGGAAGCTCGTCTGCAAGATGGGCGGGATGTAATCGCCGCTGCCGTAGGGTGGGCAAAGCGAAGCGTGCCCACGATCTGGTCGCGATTATTGAGAGCTGGTGGGCACGGCGCTTCGCGCCTTTGCCCACCCTACGAGAGCGGAGTGCTGCGCGGCACCGCCCTTACACCGCCGCGGTCGCGACCACCTGCTGCAACAGCTGCTCGCGCCGCGCCTGCGAGCGCTGGCCCTTCATGGTCGCAGCGAAGCGCTCCAGAATTCCGTCCTCGAAAGCGGTGACGATGGTGTCGTGGACGTAGCTCTTGCGGCAGATCGCCGGCGTGTTGGAGAGCTTGTCGGCGGCGGCGCGGATCGCCTCCAGCACCTGCTTCTTGCGGCCGCGCTGGCTGGTCGCCGGCGTGATGCGCGACAGTGATTCCACGACGACGGCAGACGCCATCAGCGTGCGGAAATCCTTCAGCGAAATCTTGATGCCGGCGATCTCGCGCAGGAAGGCATTGACCTGCGTGGTGCTGACCGCGCGCACGATGCCGTAGGCATCGCGATACTGGAACATGCGTTTGCCGGGGACGCTCTGCAAAATGCCGATGGCACGCACCAGCTTGGCCGCGTCGCATTCCTTCCGCACCGCCTTGCCGCCCTTCGCCTTGAAGGTCAGCACGAAGCAATCGTCTTCCAGCGTGACGTTGGACTTCAAGAGCGTGGTGGCGCCGCGGGTGCCGTTGAGGCGGGCGTAGGATTCATTGCCGGGACGGATCGCGGTGCGCGCGATCAGCTCGATCACCGCCGAGAGCGCGAACTCGCGCGTCGGCTCGTCGCCCGACAGGAACGCCGACACCTTGCGCCGGATCTTCGGCAGCGCGCCGACGAGCTTCTCCAGCCGGTGCGCCTTGCGGTGCTCGCGGACCTTCTCCCAGTCGGCGTGATAGCGATATTGCAGCCGGCCCGCGGCATCGCGTCCCACCGCCTGAAGATGGGTCGTCGGATCGGCCGAGTAGCGCACCTCGCGATAGGCCGGCGGCACCGCCATGGCGTGCAGGCGGCGGATGGTGCGGGCGTCGCGGATATGCGCGCCGTTAGGCCGCACGAAAGAATAGCCCTTGCCGCGCTTGATGCGCCGGATCTTCAGCTCGTTCTGGTCGCCAAGCCGCAGGCCCAGCTCCTTGGCGAGTTCCTCAACGGCGGCCGGGGAAGCTGAATCAAAGACCTTTTTCGGGCTGGAACGGCTGGAACCGGCCGGTTTCGGCCATTGTCCAAGGGTTTTGGCCAGCGCAATGGCTGCAGGATCGGCTGAAGCGGGCCGTATCGTCCCGAGATTCTGCTGATCCATCATAGTGTTAAGCCTTGGCCCTGTCTGTTACCGTTCAATGCCGCTGTTCTGATGTTTGTTCCAAGGGTCGTTTGGCAGGACTCTTGGACGGTCTCTTGGGACCCGGGTTAGCCACTTAGGGTGTTCCGAACGGCATTGCGAGTCCCGAATCGGTGACAGGCGGTTTCTAAATACCGCCTGCGGCGCATGGGCGCCCTGCACGAGCCCCTTCCGACGATCTGGGTAAAGACCCGAAAGCCGGCTCCCCGGCTGTTTCAGATCTGCGACAGTCGCGCTCCGCAGCCTTGATCCCCCGCATGGCCGGCCGCTCGTCGAAGGTCCAGCTTGTGCGGCTTGTCGTGTCCGGTTACGCGGACGCATAATCGTTCAACGATGAAGTCGGCTCGCCACTCGTCTGTGCTCGGCTTGCCGTATCTGGAGGGAAACATGTCCGAGAAGATCTACGACGTCCCCGCGGAATGGACCAAGCGCGCCTGGGTCGACCAGGCCAAGTACAAGGACATGTACGCCCGCTCGATCGCCGACCCGAACGCCTTCTGGGCCGAGCAAGCCAAGCGCATCGACTGGATGCACGCGCCGACGAAGATCGAGAACGTCTCCTTTGCGCCGGGCAACATCTCGATCAAATGGTTCGAGGACGGCGTTCTCAACGTCGCCTGGAACTGCATCGACCGGCATCTCGCCACGCGCGCCAACCAGACCGCGATCATCTGGGAAGGCGACGATCCCTCGCAGTCGAAGCACATCACCTACAAGGAGCTGCACGACGAAGTCTGCCGGATGGCCAACATCCTGCGCACCCGCAACGTCAAGAAGGGCGACCGCGTCACCATCTATCTGCCGATGATTCCGGAGGCGGCCTACGCGATGCTGGCCTGCGCGCGGATCGGCGCGGTCCACTCCGTGGTGTTCGCCGGCTTCTCGCCCGACAGCCTCGCCCAGCGCATCAACGACTGCCAGTCCAAGATCATCATCACCGCGGACGAAGGTCTGCGCGGCGGCAAGAAGGTGCCGCTGAAGGCCAATGTCGACGCGGCACTCGCCAAGGCCGACGGCGTCGACTGGGTCGTCGTGGTCAAGCGCACCGGCGGCAAGATCGACATGAACCCGACGCGCGACCTCTGGTATCACGAGGCCGCGGCCATGGTGACAACGGAATGCCCGGCCGAGCACATGCATGCCGAGGATCCGCTGTTCATCCTCTACACGTCAGGCTCGACCGGCCAGCCCAAGGGCGTGCTGCACACCTCGGGCGGCTATCTCGTGTTCGCGGCGATGACGCATCAATACGTCTTCGACTATCACGACGGCGACATCTACTGGTGCACCGCCGATGTCGGCTGGGTCACCGGTCACAGCTACATTCTCTACGGGCCGCTGGCGAACGGCGCGACCACGCTGATGTTCGAAGGCGTGCCGAATTACCCGGATAATTCGCGATTCTGGAATGTCATCGACAAGCACAAGGTCAACATCTTCTACACCGCACCGACCGCGATCCGCGCGCTGATGCAGTCGGGCGACGATCCCGTGAAGAAGGCCTCGCGCGCCAGCCTGCGCCTGCTCGGCTCGGTCGGCGAACCCATCAATCCGGAAGCGTGGGAGTGGTATCACCGCGTCATCGGCGATGGCCGCTGCCCGATCGTCGACACCTGGTGGCAGACCGAGACCGGCGGCATTTTGATCACACCGCTGCCGGGCGCGACCAAGCTCAAGCCGGGCTCGGCGACGCAGCCGTTCTTCGGCGTCGTGCCTGAAATCGTCGATGCCGACGGCAAGGTGCTGGACGGCGAGACGTCGGGCAATCTGTGCCTGACGCGCTCATGGCCAGGCCAGATGCGCACGGTCTATGGTGACCACGCCCGCTTCGAGCAGACCTATTTCTCGACCTACAAGGGCAAGTATTTCACCGGCGACGGCTGCCGCCGTGATGCCGACGGCTATTACTGGATCACCGGCCGCGTCGACGACGTCATCAACGTCTCCGGCCACCGCATGGGCACTGCCGAAGTCGAGAGCGCGCTGGTTGCACATGAGAAGGTGTCGGAAGCCGCTGTGGTCGGTTACCCCCACGACATCAAGGGCCAGGGCATCTATGCCTATGTCACCCTGATGGCCGGCGTCGAGCCGAGTGACGAACTCCGCAAGGAGCTCGTGACCTGGGTGCGCAAGGAGATCGGCCCGATCGCCGCGCCGGACCAGATCCAGTTCTCGCCGGGCCTGCCGAAGACCCGCTCCGGCAAGATCATGCGCCGCATCCTGCGCAAGATCGCCGAAGACGAACCGGGCAGCCTGGGTGACACCTCGACGCTGGCCGATCCCACCGTTGTCGACGATCTCGTCAAGAACCGGCAGAACAAGAAGTCGGCGTAAGCAGCTCTCGTGCCCCGGACGCAGCGCAGCGCCACTTGGCGGTGCGCTGCTGAGCCGGGGCCCATCGATCCGCGTAACGAAAGAAAAGAAAGAGCTGGGTCCCGGCTCAGCGGAGCAGCGTTGCACGCTGCACCGCGTCCGGGACACGAGGCTGCCTTTCACGCCAACGCTCTCCCCAAAACAACAGCCGTTCACACCCTCACGCGTTTGTCAGGGCGCGGGCGTGCGCGCCCGCATCTTTCCGGCCGAGTGTTGTTTTCTTGTCATTTACTTTATTTCGAACATTTCCTTTGTTCCCCCTGCTGGCTCGCCCTTGGCGGCCGCGCGTGGAAACCATCCGGTTAACGGGCGCGGTTAAGATGATCGGGACGAGCGGGCAATTGCCGGTTTTGCGTGAATTTGGACGACCCGTTCGGAGCAGGGGAAATTCGATGTCGATGAGGATTGCTGTGGCGCTCGCTGCCACCATCGGGGCTGGGGTCTTGATGTCGACGGCCGCCGAGGCGCGGCCGGAAATGGTGGGGACGCACCTGGCTGACTATTCGCCGGGCACCATCGTGGTCAAAACCAACGAGCGGCGGCTCTATCTCATCATCGGTAACGGCCAGGCTGTGCGTTACCCGGTCGGCGTCGGCAAGTCCGGCAAGCAATGGGCGGGCACCACCCGCATCGACGGCAAGTATCGCAACCCGGCATGGTCGCCGCCCGCCGAAGTGAAGCGCGACAAGCCGAGCATTCCGGACGTCATTCCCGGCGGCTCGCCGCGCAACCCGATGGGCGTTGCGGCGATGACGCTGGCCGGCGGCGAATACGCCATCCACGGCACCAACGTGCCCGGCTCGATCGGCGGCTTCGTTTCCTACGGCTGCATCCGCATGCTCAACGACGACATCACCGATCTCTACGGCCGCGTCTCGGTCGGCACGACGGTGGTCGTGACGCGCTGATCGCGGAGATCAAATCAAGACGACAAAGCCGCGTCCAACGACGCGGCTTTTTTTGTCACCAGAAACGCCAGTCGCGCCCGCACCAGCCGTCGCGATGGCCGCCATTGTAGCTGCGCACATAGCCGCCCGCGAGCAACGCCGCCGAAACGTTGGCGGTGCGTTTGGTCGCCACGTCGGCGAGGACGCGACCGTATTTGTCCTGGCCAAGATTATAGATGGTCACACCGCCCTGGCCGAGCAGGTTGCGCAACGCGTCGCCGGCGGCTTCGGCCTTGTCCAGTTCGGCCTGGCAGGATGCTTTCATCTCGGGCGCATCGATGCCGCGGAGACGGACACGCGCGACGAGATCGCGGCCGCCCTGCTGATGCACGCGCGCGAGGAAAGTATCGCCATCGACGGTCCTGATCACATCGACCGCCTGACGCATGTCGGAATTGCCGGACTGCTGGAGGATGATCTTCGCATCACGTGCCTGCCCGTCATCCGCATACGGAATCGGCCAGATCGCTCCGTGCCGAAAGCCGAGCACGATCGCCGTCACGACGCCGACCACGAACATCCACGGCAGCAGGCCGGAGAAGCGGCGGCCGAATGGCGAGCCGCCGAATGAGGGCCGGTAGGAATGGCTGGGATCGAAGCGCGGCATCCGCGCACGCTAGGGCTGAGTCGGCCGGGCCGGCAAGATCCCTCAAAAGTCCGAGGC
The DNA here is from genome assembly GCF_052076015.1 of Bradyrhizobium sp. 930_D9_N1_4. NCBI lineage: Bacteria > Pseudomonadati > Pseudomonadota > Alphaproteobacteria > Hyphomicrobiales > Nitrobacteraceae > Bradyrhizobium > Bradyrhizobium sp. 930_D9_N1_4. Next base: position 280,107 of record NZ_CP197236.1, on the reverse strand, counting down.
GATGCCTTTGCGCTCCCAATCGCCGTAGCGGGTGGGTTCGGGGCCCTTCGGTCCCTGCAATTCCTTCGGCGCCGCTTCGGCATGCGCCGCAGCAGCGGCCTGCCGGCGCGCTTCAGCTTCGGCCAGCGCACGCTGGGCGGCCGGGGAAAGCTGCTTGCGATCGGGAACGGAAGGCTGGTCACTCATCGAGCGGTTCCTAGCGCAGGATCACAGGGCGAGCGAGGTCCAATATCGCATTGCTGAAATGGTGATAGTGGGCTGTAAAGGCGAGAGGCCATTCTTACATTTGGCATATTCGCGTGCCAGAGATCGGTTTCTCAAGGCATGCGCCCCGTCGGCGGAACTGCCGCTCGCTCAGAACCTTAAGCCGCATGCCATCTCAACGTTTTGCCCCTCCATCCGAAGTGCCCGGTCTCGCGGCGCGGCGGATTGCCGCCGACATCGTCGACGGCGTGCTGCACAAGCACCGCACGCTCGACGAGCAGCTCGACGGCAGCGGCGCCCATCCCGGACTGAAGACGCTGGCCGATCGCGACCGTGCGCTGATGCGCCGCCTGGTCGCCACCGTGCTGCGCCGGCTCGGCACCCTCGGCCATGTGCTGTCCCGCCTACTCGACAAGGGTATTCCCTCCGAGGCGCCGCGCGCACAGAGCGCGCTCCTGATCGGCGCCGCGCAAATCCTCTGGATGGACGTGCCCGACCACGCTGCGGTCGACCTTTCGGTTCGCCTCGTGCAATCCGACCGGCGCGCCGCGCGCTATGCCGGTCTCGTCAACGCCGTGCTGCGCCGCTGCGCGCGTGAAGGCCAGGCCCTGGTCGAGGAAGTTGCCGCGCAATCGCTGGACCTGCCGCCCTGGCTGCTCGCGCGCTGGAGCGCGCATTACGGCGAGGCGACCGCAAGGGACATGGCGCTGGCGCTCGGCCACGAGCCCTCGCTTGATCTCACCGTGAAGTCGGATGCCGCGCAATGGGCGAGCCGCCTGCATGGCGAGACGCTGCCGACCGGAACGGTGCGCATGCTGCTGCACGGCTCGGTGACGGTGCTGCCGGGCTTTGCCGAAGGTCAATGGTGGGTGCAGGACGCCGCCGCCGCGCTGCCGGCGCGCTTGTTCGGCGACATCAAGGGCAAGTCCATCGCCGATCTCTGCGCCGCCCCCGGCGGCAAGACCGCACAGCTGGCGCAGGCTGGCGCCAATGTGACGGCGATCGACCGCTCACCGGCCCGGGTGGCGCGCCTGCGCGAGAATCTGACGCGGCTGTCGCTCCAGGCCGAGACTGTCGTCGCCGACGCCGTGGAATGGGCCGGACCGGCCGAAAGTTTTGACGGTATCCTGATCGACGCGCCCTGCACCTCGACCGGAACGATCCGCCGCCATCCCGACGTCGCGTGGCTCCGGCAGGAATCCGACATCGCCGCCCTGACCACGCTCCAGCAACGGCTGCTGACGAAATCCGTCTCGCTGCTCAAGCCCGGCGGCATGCTGGTCTACTGCACCTGTTCGCTGGAACCCGAAGAGGGCGAGCAGGCGATCACCGCGCTGCTGGCCGCGGAGCCCGGTCTGCGACGGGTGCCGGTCGAGGCTTCGGAAGTGTCGGGGCTTGGCGAGATCATCACCGCCGAGGGTGACCTGCGCACCCTGCCGAGCCATTTGCCGAACGCCGATCCCAAGCTTGGCGGGCTCGACGGGTTCTACGCGGCCCGGCTCGTTAAATCCTGATTTTGCACCGGTTTTTGCAACGGCGCTGATTCGCGCCCCTTCAAGATGGTGTCGGCGGACGGATTTTGGGATTAAGAAGGATTCGTCGTTAATCCTCTCCCCCTTCAAGGCAAGGCGTGTCGGTCGCTCAACGCAGACGTATATCGACGCTGGTGATGAGCCGCTTCGCGCGGAACATGCTTGCGCGTGCGAGCGGCGGTTCCGTGGCGGTGTCGCGCGTCTGGCCGGGCCGCACCGACCGGCTGATCATCGCGCCACATGATCTGCGCACCGCGGATGCGACCCGTGCCGCCGAGATCTATGCCGGCCGCTTCGTCTTCGCCGGCAAGATCGTCAATTGCCACGGCCGCTCGATCTTCGATCTCGAGCCGCCGTCGGAGGATTGGGAGGTCGCGCTGCTCGGCTTCGGCTGGCTGCGCCATCTGCGCGCCGCCGACACCGCGCTGACACGGGCCAATGCACGCGCGCTGGTCGAGGACTGGATCGCCAACCCCGCCAACAAGCGACGTGCCGTCGCACGCCGCGCCGACGTCCTGGCGCGGCGCGTGATCTCGCTATTGTCGCAGGCGCCGCTGGTGCTCAACGACACCGACAACAAATTCTACCGCCGTTATCTGCGCGCGCTGGCCCGCGAGATCCGCTTGCTGCGCTACACCATGGTCAACATTCCGGACGGGGTGCCGAAGCTCCAGGTCCTGATCGCACTGTGCTACGCGGCGCTGTGCCTCGCCAACCAGGCAAGCCACATCCGCAGCGCCTCGAAAAAACTCTCGGACGAATTGCAGCGACAGATCCTGCCCGACGGCGGACACATCTCGCGCAATCCGGGCGCGCTGATCGAGCTCCTGATCGACCTGTTGCCGCTGCGGCAGACCTTTGCCGCGCGCAACATCGCGCCGCCGCCGGCACTGCTCAACGCGATCGACCGCATGATGCCGATGCTGCGCTTCTTCCGGCACGGCGACGGCAATTTCGCGCTGTTCAACGGCATGAGCGCGACGCCCTCCGACCTGCTCGCCACGCTGCTCGCCTACGACGACACCCACGGCACGCCGATGTCGAACATGCCGCATACCGGCTTCCAGCGTCTCGATGCCGGCCAGACCACCGTGATCATCGACACCGGCCCGCCGCCGCCGGCCGGCGTCAGCCACGACGCTCATGCCGGCTGCCTGTCGTTCGAACTGTCGTCCGGCATCAGCCGCATCGTCACCAATTGCGGCATGCCGACCACCGGCCGCGACAATTGGCGACCGTTCGCACGCGGCACCGCTGCGCATTCGACATTGACCTATCACGAGACGTCATCATGCCAGTTCGTCGAGATGTCGGCGATGAAGCGGCTGCTGCACGGCTCGCCCGTCACCAGCGGACCGGTCGAGGTCGAGAGCTATCGCGAGGTCGTGCAGAACGGCACGCTGCTCACGACCTCGCATGACGGCTATCTCGCCAAATTCGGCGCGATCCACCGCCGCGTGTTGATGATTGCCAATGACGGCGCGCGCATCGACGGCGAGGACACGCTGTCGCCGCCGCAAGGCGGGCGCTTCAAAGGCGCGGATGCGGATTTCGCGCTGCGCTTCCATCTGCATCCGGCGGTGAAGGCGAGCCGGCTGTCGGATGCGCGCGGCGTCATGCTGGTGCTGCCGAACCGCGACGTCTGGACCTTCGAAGCATTGGACGACAAGGTCGACCTCGAGGACAGCGTGTTCCTGGCCGGCAATGACGGGCCTCGCCGCACCGCGCAGATCGTGATCCGGCAGGACGCGCGGCAGGCGCCCTCGATCCGCTGGAGCTTCGTCCGCTCGACCGCGTCGCCGGCCGTAACCAATGCCCGCCGCAACGCGCGGCGCGAGCCGGAACTTCCGCTGTAAACGCACGTCTGCCAGTCCTGTCCGGCGTTGTGAAAACGGCTGAAAACTGCTATCGAGCCCTCGTTCGCGCGACTGGCGACCTTGGATGGAGCACCATCGGGAAGCGCGACACATATCCGCCGCGCGCCTGGGCATAGACACTCCTTAAGACAGAGGATCTTGCTCATGACTGACCATCCCCGCCGCGTCACCCGCGCTCTTCTCTCCGTTTCCGACAAAACCGGCCTGATCGAGTTCGCCAAGGCGCTTGCCGCGCATGACGTCGAGCTGGTCTCGACCGGCGGCACCGCGAAGGCGATTGCTGCAGCCGGGCTCAAGGTCAAGGACGTCTCCGACCTCACCGGCTTCCCCGAGATGATGGACGGCCGCGTCAAGACGCTGCATCCGAAGGTGCATGGCGGCCTGCTCGCGATCCGCGACAACAAGGAGCATGCCGAGGCGATGAAGGCGCACGGCATCGCGCCGATCGACCTCCTCGTCGTCAATCTCTATCCGTTCGAGGCAACCGTCGACAAAGGCGCGGGCTTCGAGGATTGCATCGAGAACATCGACATCGGCGGTCCCGCGATGATCCGCGCCGCCGCGAAGAACCATGACGACGTCGCTGTCGTGGTCGAGGCAGAGGATTACAAGGCCGTGCTCGACGAGCTCGCGGCCAACAACGGTGCGACCACGCTGAAGCTGCGCCGGCGGCTGGCCGCAAAGGCCTATGCGCGCACCGGCGCGTATGACGCCGCGATCTCGAACTGGTTCAGCCGCCAGCTCGAGATCGACGCGCCCGACTTCCGCGCCTTCGGCGGCAGACTGATCCAGTCGCTGCGCTACGGCGAGAACCCGCACCAGACCGCGGCGTTCTATGCGACGCCCGACAAGCGCCCGGGCGTTTCAACCGCGCGGCAGCTCCAGGGCAAGGAGCTCTCCTACAACAACATCAACGACACCGATGCGGCCTATGAATGCATCGGCGAGTTCGACGCCAGGCGCACGGCCGCCTGCGTCATCGTCAAGCATGCCAATCCCTGCGGCGTCGCTGAAGGCTCCGACCTCGTCAGCGCCTATCGCAAGGCGCTGGCCTGCGATTCGACCTCGGCCTTCGGCGGCATCATCGCGATGAACCGCGCGCTTGACGCCGACACCGCGCGCGAGATCACGAAGATCTTCACCGAGGTGATCATCGCACCCGACGCCAGTGAAGAAGCGATCGCCATCATCGGCGGGAAGAAGAATTTGCGCCTGCTGCTCGCCGGCAGCCTGCCCGATCCGCGCACACCGGGCCTCACCGCCAAGACGGTGGCCGGCGGCTTGCTCGTGCAGAGCCGCGACAACGCCGTGGTCGACGACATGACCTTCAAGGTCGTGACCAAGCGTGCGCCCAGCGATGCCGAGATGCGCGATCTGAAATTCGCGTTCCGCGTCGCCAAGCACGTCAAGTCCAACACCATCATCTACGCCAGGGATCTCGCCACTGTCGGCATCGGTGCGGGCCAGATGAGTCGCGTGGATTCAGCCCGGATCGCGGCGCGCAAGGCGCAGGATGCGGCCAACGAGCTGAAACTCGCCGAGCCGCTCACCAAGGGCTCGGTCGTGGCGTCGGACGCGTTCTTCCCGTTCGCCGACGGCATGCTCGCCTGCATCGAAGCCGGCGCCACCGCCGTGGTGCAGCCGGGCGGCTCGATGCGCGACGACGAGGTGATCAAGGCCGCCGACGAGCACGGCATCGCCATGGTGTTCACGGGCACGCGGCACTTCAGGCACTGAGGCTATCGCGCACCGAACTCTCAACGGGTCGTCCCCGCGAACGCGGGGACCCATAACCCCAGGGAGCAGTTTGGCGCGAACTGACAACCCCGAGTCTTCGCCAAACCACTGCCTGTGGTTATGGGTCCCGGATCTGCGCTTCGCTTGTCCGGGACGACGGCGGAGTTTTATTCCTCCTTCACCCGCATCAGCAGCCCCAGCCCCGCGACGAAGAACACCACCAGCACGGCCATACCGGCCTTCTGGCTCGCCGTGGCCGCGGTGATCACGCCGATCAGCAGCGGCCCGATGAAGGACGTCACTTTTCCGGTCAGGGCAAAGAGACCGAAATACTGTGCGATGCGGTCCTTTGGCGCGAGGCGGATCAGCAGGGTGCGTGATGCCGCCTGCAATGGCCCGCCGGCCGCGCCGATCAGACAGCCCAGCACGAGATAGGCGCGCTCCGCGGCGCTCGAGAACATCGGCGCGCCCGGCAAGGGCGGCGCGACCTTGACGAACAGCACGCTGTCCTTGTCGACCAGAAGGATCGCCGCCACCGCGAGCAACAGCAGCAGCAAGCTGCCGGTGATCACGCGCCTCGGCCCGAGGCGATCGTCGAGCTTGCCGCCAAGCCATGCGCCGAACGTGCCCGCGATCGCCAGCATGATGCCGAAAGTGCCGATCTGGATCGTGTGCCAGCCGAACGTCCCGGCGGCATAGATGCCGCCGAACGCAAACAGCGACACCAGGCCGTCGGTGTAGATCATGTTGGCGAGCAGGAACGCCGCCAGCGACTTCTGCTGCGGCAAGCGCCTGATCGATTGCTTCAGTTCGAACAGGCCTTCATGCAGCGCCGCGCGCAGCGGGCGCTTCGCCGGATAATCCGGCGTGAACAAGAACAGCGGCGTCACGAAGATGATGAACCACAGGCCGGTCAACGGTCCGACGATGCGATCCCCCTCGTGGCTGATCGGATCGAGACCGAACAGCGGCTTGAAGCCGAGCAGCGTGCGGCCGGTCTCGGGATTGGCGGCGAGGAAGCCGAGCACGATGATCAGGCTGACGATGCCGCCGATATAGCCGGTGGCCCAGCCGGTGCCCGAGAGCCGGCCGATCCGCTCCGGCGGCACCAACGTGGGCATCATCGCATTGTTGAACACGGTAGCGAATTCCGCGCCGACGCTGGCGAGCGCGACCGCCATGAGCAGCGGTGGGATGATGGAGGGATCGCCGGGCTTGCCGATCCACAGCGTGCAGGCTGCCAGCACCAGCAACGCACCGAATCCCGCGATCCACGGCTTCCGGCGGCCCGACGCATCGGCGATGGCCCCGAGCACCGGCGACATCAGCGCGATCGCGAGGCCCGCAGCCGCCATCGCAAAGCCCCACAGCGATTGGCCGGTGGCAGCATTTGGCGCAATGCTGGTTGCGAAATAGGGCGCAAAGACGAATGTCGTGATCAGCGTGAAATAAGGCTGCGCGGCCCAATCGAAGAAGATCCAGCTGACGACGGCGGAGCGCGGCGGATAGGTCCGCTGCGCACCGGCCAGGCGCGCATCCGGGGCGATCGTCGTCATTCCGCAGTCCTCTTCACGAACAGTTTTGCCTCACTTGAGGCAAACCGTATAGCATTGAAGCGACGCGTGTGAATTGGCCCTGGCGGCAACTGCGGAAGTTTGATGATGGCGTCATATTCGACACGGCGGACATTCTTCGCCTTCATCGCCACCTTGGCGTTTGATCTTGCGCCCGCGACCGCACAGGATGCGCGCCGGGCCTATGTCCCGCCTGCACGCGACACGGTGCGCGCCGTCTCCGCCGAGCACGGCATGGTGGTGGCGCAGGAGAAAATCTCCGCGCAGGTCGGCGCCGACATCCTGCGTCGCGGCGGCAATGCAGTCGACGCCGCGGTCGCGACCGGCTTTGCGATGGCCGTGACCTATCCGCGCGCCGGCAATATCGGCGGCGGCGGCTTCATGGTGATCCACTCGGCCGAGCGCAACGAGGACATCACGATCGACTATCGCGAGACCGCACCGGCCGCGACCACGCCGCAAATTTTTCTTGGGCCCGACGGCAAGCCCGATGGCGCGAAGTCGCGCGATTCCGCGCTCGGCATCGGCGTGCCCGGCACAGTGGCGGGTCTTTCCCTGGCGTTGGAGAAATACGGCTCGGGCAAGTTCGCGCTGGCGCAACTGATCGAGCCTGCGATCACGCTCGCGCGCGACGGGTTTGTCCTCACCGACGACATGGCCGACACGCTGCCGGGCTGGCACCGGCGCCTCGCGCGCTGGCCCTCGTCGGCCAGAATCTTCTCGCGCCCCGACGGCGCGCCGCTCGGCGAGGGCGACCGGCTGGTGCAGAGCGATCTCGCCGAGACACTGTCGGCGATCGCGACGCAAGGCCCGCGCGGTTTCTATGAAGGACCGGTTGCGGAAAAGCTCGCCAAGGCCATTGCCGATGCCGGCGGCATCATGACGCCGGACGACCTGAAATCCTATTCTGCGGTGATCCGCGCGCCGGTGCGCGGCTCCTATCGCGGCTATGACATCGTCTCGATGCCATTGCCCTCGTCCGGCGGCGTGGTGTTGGTCGAGACGCTCAACATTCTCGAAGGCTTTCAGCTCGCCGATCTGAAGCAGGGCTCGCCGGCATCGCTGCATCTCCTGATCGAAGCCATGAAGCGCGCCTATGCGGATCGTGCGCGCTATCTCGGCGATCCCGCTTTCGTCAACGCGCCGATCGAGACCCTCACCGCGAAGGACTACGCCGCCAAGCTTCGCAAGGGTATTTCAGTCGATCGCGCGACGCCGTCCAGGGATATCGTCTCCGCTCCTGCCGCACCGCGCGAGGGCACCAACACGACGCACTACTCGGTAGTCGACGGCAGCGGCAATGCCGTCAGCAATACCTATACGCTGAACTTCAGCTATGGCGTCGGCCTCGTCGCCGAGGGCACCGGTGTGCTGCTCAACAACGAGCTCGACGATTTCACCGCGGCGGTCGGCGCCTCCAACGCTTACGGTCTCGTGGGTTACGAGCCGAACCTGCCCGGGCCCGGCAAGCGGCCGCTTTCGTCGATGTCGCCGACCATCGTGCTGAAGGACGGCAAGCCGGTGCTGGTGACGGGCTCACCCGGCGGCAGCCGCATCATCTCGACCGTGCTTCAGGTCATCGTCAACGTGCTCGACTACAAGATGGATGTGGCGGCTGCCGTCGCAACGCCGCGACTGCATCATCAATGGCTGCCGGATGAGGTTCGCATCGAGCGCGGCTTCCCCGACGACGTCGTGTTCGAGCTGAAGGCGATGGATCATCTCATCGTCGAGCCGATGGGGCAGACCTCGGCCAATTCGATTCTGGTGACGCCGAACGGTCCGCTTGGCGCACCCGATCCACGCACGCGCGGCGCCGAAGCCGCGGGGCAGTAACCTCGCCGCTGCATGGCACCAGCGCGTGCGCCAGCTTGCTCCGCCTGCCCTGCGTGCTACCACCGCCCCGTTTTTAGAAATTGCCGGGAAACGCACATGACCACGACCGATCCGACCGGGCGCATCGAGCGCGCCGAGATCGAAGACACCAGCCTTCTCGCGTTCTACCGCGACATGAACGCACCGGAGCGCCGGACGTTCTGGGCCTGCGCCGCGGGCTGGGCGCTCGACGGCATGGACTTCATGATCTACCCGCTGGTGATCGGCACCATCATCGCGTTATGGAAGGTCGATGCGGCTTCCGCAGGTCTCGCCGGCACCGTGACGCTGCTGGCCTCCGCCATCGGCGGCTGGCTCGGCGGTTATCTCTCCGACCATATCGGCCGGGTCCGGACGCTCCAGATCACCATCATTTGGTTCTCGTTCTTCTCGCTGGTCTGCGCCGTCGTGCAAAATTTCGAGCAACTCCTGATCGCGCGCGCCGTGCTCGGCCTCGGCTTCGGTGGCGAGTGGGCCGCGGGCGCGGTGCTGATGGGCGAGGCGATCCGGCCGCAATATCGCGGACGCGCGGTCGGCTCGGTGCAGTCGGGCTGGGCGGTCGGCTGGGGTCTCGCGGTGCTGTCGCAGGCCATCCTGTTCTCGGCTTTGCCGCCGGAGACGGCGTGGCGCTGGATGTTCGTGATCGGCGCGCTGCCGGCGCTGCTGGTGTTCTACATCCGCCGCTCCGTCACCGAGCCCGAGATCGCGGTTGAGGCGCGCGCCAGGCAGGCTGCAAGCGGCGACCGTCCGAAGCTCTGGGAGATTTTCTCCGGCCCGATCCTGAAGACCACGATTCTGGCGTCGCTGATGGCGACCGGCTGCCAGGGCGGCTACTACGCCGTCACCTTCTGGGTGCCGCAGTTCCTGACCAAGGAGCGGCATCTGTCGATCGTCGGCTCGACCGGCTATCTATCGACGCTGATCATCGGCTCCTTCATCGGCTATCTCACCGGCGCCTGGCTTGCCGACCGGATCGGCCGGCGCAATCTGTTCCTGATCTTCTCGATCGGCGCCATGGCGGTGGTGCTGCTCTACACGCAGCTGCCGCTCACCAACGAGATCCTCTGGGTGCTCGGATTCCCGCTCGGCTTCTTCGCCTCGGGCTATTTCTCGGGGATCGGTGCGTTCCTGACAGAACTCTATCCGACGCGGCTGCGCGGCTCCGGCCAGGGTTTTTGCTACAATTTCGGCCGCGGCATCGGCGCGCTGTTTCCGTTCCTCGTCGGCGCACTGTCGGCAACGACGTCGCTTGCCAATGCGATCGCGATGTTCGCGGTCGCGGCCTACGCGCTGTTCTTCATCGCGGCCTTCGCGCTACCGGAGACGAAGGGCCGCGTGCTGCACGCGGACTAGACTAGTGAAAGCGAACTACCGTCCGATCTGGTACGGCCCGCCCTTCTCGAGGGCGCGGCTGTACGCCGGCCGCGCATGGATGCGCTCCAGGAACGCCATCGCCTTGGGATGGCCCTGCTCGAGCCCGCCGCGCGCTTGCGCCGCTTCCAGCGGGAAGCTCATCTGGATGTCGGCGGCAGTGAATTCGTTGCCGGCGAACCATTCGCTCTTCGCAAGCTCGCCTTCCCAATAATCCATGTGCTGCTTGAGCTGCGGATTGACCAGCGTGGTGAGCGCCTGGTTCGAGACCTTGCGCACCAGCGGACGCAGCAGCGCCGGCGCACGCTTCGGCATCAGCGTGAACAGCAGCTTCAGCAGCAGCGGCGACATCGCCGAGCCTTCCGCATAGTGCAGCCAGTAGGTGAAGCGCAGCCGCTCCGCCGTGTTCGGCGGGGGGATCAGCCGGCCGTTGCCGTAGGTGGCGATGAGATATTCGATGATCGCGCCTGATTCAGCGACGGTGTTGCCGTTGTCGGTGATCACGGGCGACTTGCCGAGCGGATGGATGGCGCGCAGCTCCTTCGGCGCACGCATGTCCGGCTGGCGCTGATAGCGCACGATCTCGTAGGGCACGCCCAATTCCTCGAGCAACCACAGCACGCGCTGCGAGCGGGAATTGTTGAGGTGATGAACAGTCAGCATCGTGAGGTCCCCGGGGTCAGGCGTGGTCGATTGGCCGCGTACCTGCCAGCCCGGGACCGCAATGTCGAGCCATCCGGACGGATATTTTAACCCGGGTATATTGACCTTTCTAATTTACCCGGGTATTAAGCCCAGCAACGTCGTCGAATATGGCAATGATTCCAATGCAGAAGATTTTCACCGCCTTCCAGGGCCCGCGCCGCCTGGCCTCCGGGCCGGCCGGCGAGGTCGCGCTGGTCGTCAAGCGGGTGGCGCCGCGACCGGACGAACCCATCATCATCTTCGAGGACGGCACCGGCCGAGCGATCGACTTCGATCTGCGCGGCGGGGATCGCGAGGTCCTCGCGCGGTTGGCGAAGCTTGTCCCGCCCCCGGTTGAGGAGACCGCACCCCCGAGCGAGCCGCGCGGGCGTGGCCGGCCGAAGCTTGGCGTGGTCGCACGCGAGGTCACGTTGCTGCCGCGGCACTGGGAGTGGCTCGGCGCGCAGCCGGGCGGCGCCTCGGTCGCGCTGCGCAAACTCGTCGACGAAGCGCGGCGTGCGAGCGGCGACAAGGACCGCGAGCGGCAGGCCCGCGATGCGGCCTATCACTTCATGTCGACCATGGCCGGCAATCTGCCGCAGTTCGAGGAAGCTTCGCGCGCGCTGTTCGCAGACGACCGGCGGCGTTTCACCGGACTGATCGCCGACTGGCCGGCTGACATCCGCGACCACATCGTCAAGCTCGCCTACAGCGACCGCGCCTAAGGCGCGCTCACTCTTCCAACCTCATCGACGGCCGGACCGCGCGTGCTGCGCGCGGGCTGCGGCCTCGTGCGCCCTGATGAAAGGCCCATCCATGTCCGCCCCCAAGCCACTTTGGACAACATTCCTCCGCTTCCTCGCACCGCTGATGCTGAGCAACGCGCTGCAATCGCTGTTCGGCACCGTCAGCAACGTCTATCTCGGCCAGATGATCGGCGTCGACGCGCTCGCCGCGGTCTCGACATTCTTCCCGGTGTTCTTCTTCCTGTTCGCCTTCGTCATGGGTCTGAGCACCGGCGCCACCGTGCTGATCGGCCAGGCGTTTGGCGCGGGCGAGCAGGGCAGAATCAAGGTCGTTGTCGGCTCGACACTCGGGGTCGGACTGCTGCTCTCGATATCGATTGCACTGGTCGGCGGGGTCTTCAGCCGGCAATTGATGATGATGCTCGCGACGCCTGCGGACATCCTCGACCAGGCCAGCGCCTACGCACGCATCATGTTGCTGACGATGCCTCTGGGCTTCGTCTTCCTGCTGATGACGGCGATGATCCGCGGCGTCGGCGACGTGCTCACGCCTTTGCTCGCGCTGGCGCTGTCGACCGCAATCGGCCTGATCCTGACACCGATGTTGATCCGCGGTTCACTCGGATTGCCCGCGGCCGGAATCGCCAGCCCGGCGTGGGCGGCCGCGATTGCCAACACGGTGACGCTGATCGTGCTGGCCGTCTATCTGTTGCGGACAAAGCATGCACTCGCGCCGGACGCCGCCTTGCTGCGTCATCTCCGGCTCGATCGCGCCGTGCTCGGACAAATCCTCGGCATCGGGCTGCCGAGCGCCATCGGCATGGTGGTGATGGCGATCGCGGAGCTGGTGCTGCTCGGCCTCGTCAACGGCTATGGGTCGGAGGCCACCGCGGCCTACGGCGCTGTCAACCAGGTGATGGGCTATACGCAGTTCACGGCGATGTCGATTTCGATCGCGGTCTCGATCCTCGGCGCGCAGGCGATCGGCGGCGGCGACCGGGCACGGCTCGACGGCATCGTGCGCACCGGCCTTGCGTTCAACCTCGTACTCACAGGCGGGCTGGTGGCGCTGATCTATCTGGCGCCGCGTGCGGTGCTCGGCATCTTCATCACCGACGGCGCCGTGCTCGAGCTGGCGAAGGGACTGCTCACTATCGCTTTGTGGAGCTCGGTACCGTTCGGCCTCGCCACGGTGTTTTCAGGCGCGATGCGCGGCGCAGGCGTGGCGCTGACGCCGATGCTGCTGTCGATCTTCGCCATCGTCGCAATCGAGCTACCGGCGGCGATCATCCTCAGCCGCACCATTGGCCTCGAGGGCGTATGGGCTGCTTACCCGATCGTGTTCTGCGCCATGCTGGTTTTGCAGATGGGCTATTACCTGCTGGTGTGGCGCAAGCGGGCGATCCGGCGCCTGGTCTGATCACCAAGATATTATGACCGTCATTAAACGGTGGACCTGTGGCGCGCCCTGCGCCAGAATAGAAAAAACAGATCGAAATTCCAGGTCAGGGAGAATGATTTTGACCCGCACAGCCCCGCAATTCCTGTTCGATTTCGGCAGCCCGAACGCCTATCTCAGCCACCTCGCGATCCCCGCAATCGAGAGTCGCATCGGCGTCAAGTTCGAATATGTGCCGATCCTGCTCGGCGGCATCTTCAAATCGACCAACAACAGATCGCCGGCCGAGACGCTGGCCGGCATCAAGAACAAGCGTGAATTCCAGGGGATCGAGACCGAGCGCTTCATCAAGCGCTTCAAGGTCCAGCCTTACGTCTTCAATCCCAACTTCCCCGTCAACACGCTGAACCTGATGCGCACCGCGATCGCGGCGCAGCTCGAGGGCGTGTTAGAGGCATATGTCGAGGCCGCCTTCCACCACATGTGGCGCGAGCCGAAGAAGATGGACGATCCTGAAATCGCGGCGAAGGCGCTGGCATCCTCCGGCCTCGATGCCCAAAAACTGTTCGCCCGCGCGCAAGAGCCTGAAGTAAAGGGCAAGCTGATCAAGAACACCGAGGACGCCGTCGCCCGCGGCGCGTTCGGCTCGCCGACCTTCTTCGTCGGCAACGAGATGTTCTTCGGCAAGGAGCAGCTGCGCGAGGTCGAGGAGATGGTGTTGGGACAATAATCCCTGCATCTCCAGCGACGGAATGTGATCGCGGTGCCACTCCGGATTGCTTCGCTTCGCTCGCAATGACGTCTATAGATGGACCGCCAAGAGCAACAACAAGGACAATCCCATGCGTATTCTCGTGGTCGGTGCCGGCGCCATCGGCGGTTATTTTGGTGGCAGGCTGTTGCAGGCCGGTCGCGACGTCACCTTCCTGGTCCGGCCGCGCCGCGCCAGCGAGCTCGCCAGCGACGGCCTCGTCATCAAGAGCCCGAACGGCGATGTGACGTTGAAAAATCCGCCGACCGTGCAGGCCGACGCGCTCAAGGACAAGTTCGACGTCGTGCTCTTGAGCTGCAAGGCGTTCGACCTCGACGATGCCGTCACCTCGTTCGCGGCGGCGGTCGGGCCGAATACGGCGATCATCCCCATGCTCAACGGCATGAAGCATCTCGACACGCTCGACCAGAAGTTCGGCAAGGAGCGCGTGCTCGGCGGTCTCTGCGCCATTGCCGCGACCTTGAACGAGAAGCGCGAAGTGGTGCAGCTGCAGCCGATGCAGTCGATTAATTACGGCGAGCGCGACGGAAAGCTGTCGGACCGCGTCAAGGCGATCGACGAGGCCTTCAAGAGCGGCATCAACGGCGCCACCGCCAGCCAGAACATCATGCAGGACATGTGGGAGAAGTGGGTGTTCCTCTCCTCGCTCGCCGCAAGCACCAGCCTGATGCGCACCTCGGTCGGCAACATCCTCGCCGCGCCCGGCGGCCGGGACTTCCTGCTCGGCATGCTCGACGAGACCAGCGCAATTGCGACCGCCTCCGGCTACACGCCGGGCGGTCCGTTCTTCGAGCGCGTGAAGGGCAACATCACCACCGAGGGCTCGCCGATGACGGCCTCGATGTTCCGCGACATCAAGGGAGGCTTCCCGGTCGAAGCCGATCACGTGATCGGCGACCTCATCGCGCGCGCCGATGCCGCCAAGGTGCCGGTGCCGAAGCTGCGCATCGCATATACGCATCTGAAGGCGTATGAGAAGCAGCGCGGCTGACCACACACTCAGTCGTCGTCCCGGGGCGCGCGCAGCGCGAACCCGGGACCCATAACCACAGGGAGTGGTTGTGGAGCGAGCTGGTAACTCCGAGTCTTCGCCAAACTTGATCCTGTGGTTATGGGTCCCGGGTTCGCGCTACGCGCGCCCCGGGACGACGGCGGAGTTTGCAGCGACAGCCTCGCACTACTTGAAATACGCCAGATAATGCGAGACCGCTGTGATCTCCTCGTCGCTCATGTGATAGGCGACATCGGCCATGGCCGCGCCGCCACCGCCGACGCGCTGGCTGGTCTTGTAGTCGCGCAGCGCCTTGACCAGATATTCCTCGCGCTGACCGGCGAGCCGCGCGACGGCCTTGGTGCCGGCATAGCTATCGGTGTGACATGAGGCGCAGCGGCGGCCGACGGCGACTTGCGCACCCTTTTTCGACAGGTCCGGATCCTTGTCGTCTTCTGCCTTCGGCGGCGTCATCGCCGCGAAATAGGCACCAAGACTGCGGACGTCCTCGTTGGTGATTTCCTCGGCGATCGGCTGCATCTGGTCGTTCTTGCGCGAACCCGCGCGGAAGAACACCAGCTGCCATTGCAGGAATTGATCGGGCTGGCCGGCCAGCGAGGGGATGTTCTCGGTCTGTGAAATACCGTTCTCGCCATGACAGCCGGAGCAGACGGCGGCCTTCTCCTTGATCGCGGCGTTGTCGGCGGCCTGGGCTGGAACGAACGCGAACGCTGCAAGCGAAAGCGCGCCGATGACGTACGAAGAAAACTGCCGGCGCATGATGTAATTCCGATCTATCGACGTCGTCATTCCGGGGCGCGCCGCTTGGCGCGAGCCCGGAATCCATAACCACGAATCGGGGTTATGGGTTCCGGACTTGCGCGCAAGTGCGCGCAATCCGGAACGACAGTGTGGGGCATTGAAATGCGAGAGGCTGCGGCACCTTCCGGCCACCGCAGCCTCTTCTCGTGTCGCGCTACTTCTTGCTGTAGCTGATGCGGTAGATCGCGCCGGCCCAATCGTCGGCGACGAGGATCGAACCATCCTTGGCCAGGATGATGTCGTTGGGACGACCGAGATAGCCCTGGTCGCCCTCGATCCAGCCGGAGGCGAAGACCTCCTGCTTGGCGTTCTTGCCGTCAGGCCCGGCGATCACGCGCATGATGCGGCCGCCCTGGTACTTGTGACGATTCCAGGAGCCATGCTCGGCGATCAGGATGTTGTTCTTGTACTCGGCGGGGAATTGATCGCCGGTATAGAACTTCATGCCGAGCGGAGCGACGTGCGCGCCGAGGTTCAGCACGGGCGGCGTGAACTCGGAGCACTTGTGGCCCATCGCGAACTTGTCATCGGGCAGATTGCCCTGGTGGCAATAGGGATAGCCGAAATGCTCGCCGATCTTGTTGATCATGTTCAGCTTGTCTGAGGGCAGATCGTCGCTGATCCAGTCGCGGGCGTTTTCGGTGAACCAGAGCTTTCCCGTGCGCGGATCGACGTCGCCGCCGACAGAGTTGCGAACGCCGAGCGCATAGATTTCCGCGTTGCCGGTCTTGGGATCGACGCGGCGGATCTGCGAGACGCTGGTGGGGGGAACGCCGATGTTGAACGGCGGTCCGAACGGCAGATAGAACCAGCCTTCCTTGTCGACCGCGATGTACTTCCAGCCATGCGCGGCATAGGAGGGCATGTCGTCATAGACGACCTTGCCGTCGCCGAGCTTGTCGAGATTGGCTTCGGCGTTGTCGTAGCGGATCAGCTTGTCGACGGCGATGACGTAGAGCGCGCCGTCCTTGAAGGCGAGACCCGTGGGCATGTTCAGCCCCTTCAGGATGGTCTTGACCTCCTTCTTGCCGTTGTTGTCCTTGATGGCATAGACGTTGCCGAGGCCGAACGAGCCGACGAACAGCGTGCCCTTGTCACCCCAGGCCATCTGCCGCGCCGCGAGAACGCCGGGCGCATAGACCTCGATCTTGAAGCCGGCCGGCAGCTTGATCTTCTTCATCATGGCCGCGAGCTCGGCCTCCGACGCACCGGTCGGTGGGCCCGATGGCGGCGCCAGGCCCTTCTGCGCCTCGGTCTCGTCGCCGAGGAACCAGTCATCCGGCGGATGGGTCCAGAACTCCTTGGTGCCGGATTCGTATTTCTTCAGCGGTTTGGTTTTGTCCTGCGCATTGCCGATGCTGGTCCCCGCAAGAAGGGCCACGGCCGCAAGCGCCAACACGGATCGATGGAACATCGATGTCATCGCGTCACTCCCCTAAGGCAGCCGTCAGGGCTGCACATTATTTTGTTATGGCTAGTCGAGAGGCGAAGTTTTCAGTCTGCCGAGAGCAGACGCAAAAAGGTTAGCACATCTGCCGGCGGTGAGAAGCGCATCGCGTGCGCTGCAGTTGCGCTCAATAAAAATTGAGACGGATTTTCTCTCGGCGCGTGAGAGGCGACGACAACGCTCTCGCTGCAACGCGGAATCGAGCGCGCGTGCGGCTTACTCATGAGCCGTAAAAGGGAGCGTCAAAACAAAAAGTGCGAAAACAACCCCATGCACAGTAGAACGGCTCGGGCAGGTTCGGGCCCGGTGACGCCGCGCAGACATTTGACGTGGCGGGCAAAATTACAAATGCGGCGCCGGCGAGGCGACGGGGTACGGTCCGTCGTCAAACACCGCATCATGATAGCCCTTCGACCCGACCTCGCGCGCTAGCGCACTGCGGAAATCGCGGCCGTCGCGAAGGCAGTTCAGGACGTGGGCGAAGTCGAATTCAGGCCGCCAGCCCAGCTCGCGTCGCGCGCGCTCGTTGACATAGACGCGGTCGATCTCGGGAAACAGCCGCCAGCCGCGCGCTGCGTAGAGTTCCGCGCAATCGGGATAAAGCGCGTGCACGACGCCGGCCGCATCGCGCGCGAGCGCGGCGAGGTGGCGTTGCTCGAACGGGCTGGTGGCCGAGACGATGTAGCGGCCGAAACCGATCGCGGGGGCGCGCTCGACGGCGAGCAGATGGGCGCTCACCGCGTCCGCTATATCCAGCCGGCGATAGAGCAACTCGTTGGCCTGCGCGTTGTCCAGCGGATAGGCCGACCGCATCGCGGCATCGTCATCGTCCTCCGGGAAGAAGCGCGAGGTCCGCAACACCACGACCGGCAGCCCGCGCTCGCGAAAGAACAGCTCGCAAAGGCTTTCGGCCATCAGCTTCGTCGTGCCGTAGATATTCTTGGGCACCGGCACCAGATCCTCGGTGACCCACACCGCGGCCTGTCCCGCCTCGGGCCGGAGTTGCGAACCGAACGCGCTGGTGGTGCTGGTGAAGACAAAGCTACGCACGCCGGCAGCAGCGGCCGCCTCGAGCAGATTGAGCGTGCCCGTGACATTGGTGTCGATGAAGTCCTGTTTGCTGTGAGTCGCCACATGCGGCTTGTGCAGCGTCGCGGTGTGGATGACGGCGGTGACGCCGTCCATCTGGCGCCGCACGAAGTCGGGATCGACGATCGAGCCGACGGCGTCGGTGAAGGGCGAGGGCTTCAGGTCGATCCCGCGCGCAGGAGAGCCGCGCCCGCGGAGCGTGCGGAGGGTGGCCTCTCCGAGGTGGCCGGCGCTGCCGGTGATCAAGATTGTCATATGAGACCGAATAGACCAATCCGCCAACGACCGAAGACGATCGCCCGTTCCGCGGCATTTAATTGAGGTTTGCTGCGAATCCAGTCGCGCAGACAGAACAAAAAGCAAACAAATTGACTGCAAAGGCCGTTGGGGGGAGTGTAGATGCTCCCGCGTCAATCTTATATTGACTGGGGCATCCAGATAGTGACGCAGATGAAGAGTCCCATCCTAGTTCTGACAACCGTCAATGCGCCGTACAGCAAAAAGCTGGACGCGCAGGGGCTTGTCCATTGCCTGCTGAATCCCTCTTCAGCGAAAGCCGCCTGCGGTCCGATGTCGTCGTTTTTCGGCGACGTTGAACCCGGTCTGCAAATTGCGTTCGCGGAGATGTATGGCATCAGCCACGATCAGTTGGTTGCTGCCGCGAAAGCGTTCGCCGAATTTTCGGGGCAATCCTATCCACTTGCGGCGTAACAAGTGAGTGCTCAATCAGACTGGGCGCAACTTTTTCGTATTGCCTGCGCAATGATCCGGCAAGTCAACGCCAAACAGAAAATCATCGATCATTGGACGTTCGGTGGCGGCACCGCGATGATGCTGCAAATCGATCATCGCGTAAGCCACGATATCGATATCTTTCTTCCGGACCCTCAAGTTCTTCCGTTTCTCGATCCACAGAAGCATGACTTCGATTTCGAGATCAGGCCCGTTGACTACAACGGAGATGGCGTACGGCTTCTGAAGCTCGGCTTTGAATTTGGTGAGATCGATTTTATCGTCGCGCCGTCACTGACTTCCTCGCCGACGATACAGACGACGGTTGAAGGCGAAGGAGTGCTCCTGGAGACAATCCCGGAAATCATTGTGAAGAAGATCTATCACCGGGCGAAAGCATCGCGCCGCGAGATATATTCGACATCGCGGCAGGCAGCGAAAAGCATGCGGAAGCTATCATCAGGGGGTTGGCGAGCTATCGCGACAGCGTCGCAAACGCGCTGTCTGCAATCGGCAAGCTAAAGCCTGACTTCGTGAGCGCAGTAATCGATCAGCTCTCGATCAAAGATCCATACAAGCCGATCGCGAAGATCGCGCTGGAAAGACCAAAAATCTTCTTCGCGCTGTATAGCGGGCACGAATTACCCTGAATTTCGGGCTTGTACCCATTCCCGGCCTGCACGAAAAATCGGCGCAGCGGCTCGCCCTGGCGGGAATAGCTACTCGTTGGATGCTCTGGGAAAAAACTGGAGCGGGCGAAGGGGCTCGAACCCTCGACCCCGACCTTGGCAAGGTCGTGCTCTACCACTGAGCTACACCCGCATCCTGTGTCGGTCGCATGACTGCGCCGGCAACGGCTGTCGTATGCCAAAACCGGGCGGCGAATGCAACAGCTACCGGCGGGATAGATTCGGTTTCGAAGCCCCATATGGAGCCCGAATGCGACCGAATCGCCCGAAAACGCCCCGGAACCGCCGAATCGGCACCGATGGATTGAAATTCGGCCGGCCCGGCCCAATTTAGGGCCGACAGCGAAGCATATGTGATGGCGACGTGCTAAAGAGCCGGCCATTCCAGATATCAGACGAGGGGATCCCGTGACGATCATCGACCAGGGTAACGGAGCCGCAAACCCGGCTGCGGCCGATCTGATCAAGGACACCACCACCCAGACCTTCGTGAAGGACGTCATCGAGGAATCGAAGCGCCAGCCGGTGCTGATCGACTTCTGGGCGGAGTGGTGCGGCCCCTGCAAGCAGCTCACCCCCATCCTGGAAAAGGCGGTCAAGGCGGCCAAGGGCAAGGTCAAGCTGGTCAAGATGAACATCGACCAGCACCCGGCGATCCCGGGCCAGATGGGCATCCAGTCGATCCCGGCCGTGATCGCCTTCGTCAACGGCCAGCCGGCCGATGGCTTCATGGGCGCGGTGCCGGAGAGCCAGATCAACGCCTTCATCGAAAAGGTGACCAAGGGCGTCACGGCGCCCGGCGAGGCGAACATCGCCGAGATTCTCCAGGAGGCCGAGGCCGTGCTCGCCGAGGGCGATGCGGCTGCGGCCGCGCAGATCTACGCCGAAGTGCTTCAGCACGAGGCGACCAACATCTCGGCCCTTGCGGGCCTCGCAAAATGCTACGCCGTCTCCGGCGCGATGGAGCAGGCCAAGCAGACGCTGGCGATGGTGCCGGAATCCAAGCGCAACGACCCCGCGGTGAAGGCCGTGCAGACCGCGATCGATCTTGCCGAGCAGGCGGAGCAGCTGGGACCGGTCGCCGAGCTGGAACAGAAAGTCGCCGCAGATCCGCTCGATCATCAGGCGCGCTTCGACCTCGCGACCGCGCTGAATGCGCAGGGCAATCGCGCAGCCGCCACCGAGCAGCTGCTCGCGATCATCAAGCGCGACCGCAAATGGAACGACGACGGCGCCCGCAAGCAGCTCGTGCAGTTCTTCGAGGCCTGGGGCGGCGCAGACGACGCAACCGTCGAGGGACGCAAGCGCTTGTCGATCATCCTGTTTTCATAAACGCAGGTCGCAAAGCGACGCGGGGACCAGATGCCGATCAACATCGAATATCGCGGACCCGCCGACCTCCCGGAGATCGTTCCGGTGTTTCCGCTGCCGGGCGCGCTGCTGTTGCCGCGCGGCCAGATGCCGCTCAACATCTTCGAGCCGCGCTATCTTTCGATGGTCGACGACAGCTTCCGCGACGGTCATCGCCTGATCGGCATGATCCAGCCTGACATCGCGCACTCGCCGAAAAATTCCGACAAGCCGACGCTGTTCCGGGTCGGCTGCGTCGGCCGCATCACCCAGCTCGCCGAATCCGGCGACGGCCGCTACATCCTCGAGCTCACCGGCGTCTCGCGCTTCAAGGTGGTCGAGGAGCTCGACGTGCTGACGGCCTACCGGCAGTGCAAGGTGGACTTCTTCACCTTCGTCGACGACTTCACCGCGCGCATGGGCGAGGACGAGGTCGATCGCGAAGCGCTGCTGGCGGTGCTCGCGGACTTTCTGAAGGCCAACAACCTCAAGGTCGACTGGGAAGGCGTCGAGAGCGCGCCCAATGAAGCGCTGGTCAACGCGCTGGCGATGATGTCGCCCTATGGCCCCGCGGAGAAGCAGGCCATGCTGGAGGCGATGGACCTGAAGACCCGCGCCGAGATCCTGATCGCGGTGACAGAGATGGACCTCGCGAAGAAACGCACCAGCGGCGATCCGCCGTTGCAGTGAGGGGCGACTGAGCTTCCGCGAAAATGGTGCGCTCCCTCGCCCGCTTGCGGGAGAGGGTCGGGGAGAGGGTGCCTCCGCAACGGGACAATCCCCCAGAGGATAGAACCCTCACCCGCGTCGCTTCGCTCCGCGACCTCTCCCGCACGCGGGAGAGGTTGGACCGAGCCCGCGGCCTGGCTGTTCCAACACAATTTCAGTGATGACCGCGGATGCGCTTGCGTCCGGTGAACATCGCGCGGATCAAATTCTCGCGCTGAAGAAGCCCCATCAGCACCACGCCCAGCACGTGCACAACGACCAACACGATGACCGCGTCCGATGCGACGGCGTGGGTGTCCTCGATCCACCAGATGCCGAAGAAGGTAACCGTCACCGACATCGCGCCTGTGATTGCCGAGACGGCGACCGCGAGCAGCAGGGCCACCATCATCAAGCTGCCGGCGGGATTGAGACCGATGTAGCGGCCGGTCATGCCGCGGCGGAGATTCCAGAGATAGCCCGGCGAAGCGCGGAGCCTGACGCCGACCATGCGGAAGCGCGAATAACGGCTTCCCCAAAAACCCCAGACCAGACGGAAGGCGAGGAGCCCGAGCACCGTATAGCCGATGATCCGGTGAAGGCTGTCATAGACAGTGGGGGTGAACCACGCGGCCAGAATGCTGGCCGCGAAGGCCCAGTGCCAGAGGCGAAGCGGGAGGTCCCAGACTGCGACCGTCCGCGATGCAGGTCTATCCGCGGGGGTCCTGTCGGACGCCCCGCGCGTTTCTGGCACCGCTTCTTCGATCAAGCCGCGACTATCCCTCAAGCCTTACTTGAAGCTTTACTTGGCAACTGTCTTCTTCAGGCTCAGGTCTTCCGGGCTGTAGAACAGCTCGTAAAGCTTGCCTTCCTTGACGCCGTAGACCTCATAGCACGAACCTTCGATCTTGGAGCGCCGCACCTCGTAACCGAGCGCCTTGGCCTTGGCTTCGGCTTCGCTCGCCGGCTTCCACGACGCCTTGTCGAGCTTGGTGCAGTCCTTGAAGCCGTCGGCCATGGCCGCCGAGCTCATCCCAATGCCGACCGTCAGTGCAATTGCAACAACACGAATGACCTTCACGAACGTCTCCTCCTCTGTCGTGTGCGCGCGTGGCGCGAAGCGGGACCGAAGGAAGCAAAGGGGATGGTGAAGTCAATCCGGTTCGGGGCCGGCGTGATTTAGAAATATTCTAACGATCCGAAAAACATCAGCGCTCTCCGTGGTCCGCGCGCATTTGAAGGGCTGCTGCGGCCTTACGTCTCACAGGTTCGATGACGCGTATTCCGGATGCAGCGCACCTAGTAGCCCGCGACCGCCATCACGACGACCGCGCTGAGCATCATCCAGCCGAAATGGCGTCCGCGCGTCGCCCAGGCGTTCGCGAGAGCGGAGAAGCCGAACACGCAGGCCATGGTGATGACGATCCAGTGGCGTGCCGCCTCCGAGCCCATGCAGGGCGCCGCGATCAGCAGCACGCCGCCGCCGATCCAGGCGACGGTCGAGGCCTGCCAGACCAGGCGGATCAGGGTGCGGAGCCGCTCCGGTTCGATGGTGGCGTGGGCAAAGACCCTGGCCTCGCCGAGGTAACCGTGGATGAGGGCCACGACGATGGTCAGGACGCCCGCGCACTGGAGCAAGAGATCACGCATCGATGCCTCCATACAGATATGTATGGAGGATTAATCGCTCGCCTGCCGGCTGTCAATACACTAGTGTATGGCTGGATTGCGGGACCCCGACATGGCCGAACAACTCTCCGCCGACGACTGGATCAACGCTGGTCTCAAGGCACTCGCCAAAAGCGGCTTCACGGCGCTGAAGGCCGATCCGCTGGCAAAAGCCATGGGCGTGTCGCGCGGCAGCTTCTATTGGCACTTTGCCGATCTCGGCGCGTTTCATGCCGCCGTGCTGAAGCGCTGGCGCGAGATCGCGGCCGAGCAGATCATAGCCGACGTGGAAGCCGCGGGCGACGAGCCGTTGAGGGCGCTGCTGCAACGATCCTTCGGCGCGAGGCTCGATCTCGAACGCGCCGCGCGCAACTGGGCGGCGTTCGATGCGGCCGCGCAAGGCGCGGTCCGCGCGATCGACCGGCGCAGGGTCGACTATATCGAGGCGCTGCTGGCGAAGCGGGGACTCGCGCCGGCAGTGGCGCAGGCGCGCGCGCAGATCCTGTACTGGACGTTTCTCGGCTTTGCCTTGTCGGGCACGCCCGTGCCGGCGGCGCGGCTCCAGGGCCTGCTGGACGAAATTATGCGGATGGTTTCCGCCTAGACCGCGATTTTCTGTGCTAGAGGCAACTGACCGCCGGAGACACCGATGAACGCGACCACCGAACGCCCCGAAAACAGCGTCGATCCCAAATTGCTGGAGATTTTGGTCTGCCCGCTGACCAAGGGCCCGTTGGAGTTCGATTCCGCAAAGCAGGAGCTGATCTCGCGTTCCGCAAAGCTCGCATATCCGATCCGCGACGGCATCCCGATCATGCTGCCGGAAGAGGCGCGGAAGATCGATTGAGGGGGCGAGAGTTTGGCGCGATGACCTCGCAACAAACTCAGTGTCGTCCTCGCGAACGCGGGGACCCATAACCACAGGGAGTGGTTATAGGACGCGCTGGCAACTCCGAGTCATCGCCAAACTTCTCCCTGGGGTTATGGGTCCCGGATCTGCGCTTCGCTTGTCCGGGACGACGGCGGAGAGTGGAGCGCCAACCTTCGCCTACAGCGCCTCGCCCTTCAACAACCTTGGAATCTCGCCCGTCAGCCCAGCCGCCTGCCGGATGAAAAGATTCTTCAGCGGCGGGGCGCGGTCGACCAGGCCGAGGCCGATGTCGCGCAACGAGCGCAACAGGGTCGACTGGTTGGAGAACAGGAAATTCAGCGAGTTGGTGGCGACGCCCATCGCCATGGTGTCGAAACGGCGCCAGCGCTGGTAGCGCTCGAGCACGTCGGCGCCGCCGAGATCCATGCCGAGTCGCGCCGCATCGACGACGACTTCGGCCAATGCTGCGACATCCTTCAGGCCCATGTTGAGACCCTGGCCCGCGATGGGATGGATGACATGGGCGGAATCGCCGACCAGCGCGAGGCGCTCGGCGATAAAGGAGCGCGCGACGAAATAGGACAGCGGAAAGGCGCGCGGCTTGTCGAGCGCCTTCACCTCGCCGAGATGCAGACCAAAACGCTGCTCGAGCTCGGCGTGAAACTCCTCGTCGCTGAGCGCGATGATGCGCGCGGCTTCAGCTCGGCGCTCGGTCCACACCAGCGAGGAACGCTTGCCCGAGAGCGGCAGGATCGCGAAGGGGCCCGCGGGCAGAAAGTGCTCCTCGGCGCGGCCTTCGTGATCGCGCTCGTGGCCGACGGTGACGACGATGCCGGACTGGTCATATTCCCAGCCATGGGTGGCGATGCCGGCGCGTTCGCGCAGCTTCGACTTGGCGCCGTCGGCGGCGACCAGAAGGCTCGCCGCGATCACGCTGCCATCGCCAAGCGTCACGTCGATGCCCTCGGCGCGTGCATCATAGGAAGCGACCGTGGTGGCGCGCAGATCGATGCCCTCGGCCTCGGCGCGCACCACCAGCACATCGATCAGGCGGCGGTTCTCGACCATGTGGGCAAAGGGCTCACCCGGCGCGACGTCGCCGGCGAAATTCAGGAATACCGGACGGGTGGCGTCTTCCAGCTTCGAGTCGGTGACGACCATGTCGAGGATCGGCTGGGCCTCGGCCCTGACGTCGTCCCAGGCGCCGATCGCCTCGAACAGGCGGCGGCAGGCGGCCACGATCGCGGTGGCGCGGGGGTCGCGGCTCGGACGTGTGCCGAGCGCGGGGTCGGCGACGATGACGGGAATCTCGGGTCCCAGCCCCTGGCGTAATGCCAGAGCCAGTGCGAGGCCGGCAAACGCGCCGCCGCCAATGACAATGCTACCCTGTACCGACATACCAAAACCCCAGTCAATTCTTGGTCTTGCTAGCAGACTATAGCTGGGCGAAACAGTGAGGTGAAACAAGGGCGGAACGGCCCAATGTGTCATTCCGGGGCGCGACAAGGTCGCGAGCCCGGAATCCATAACCACAAGCCGGGGTTATGGATTCCGGGCCTGCGCCGTTCCGGCGCATCCCGGAATGACGAGCTGAGAAAGTTCACGCCATGTCCAAGAGCCTGTTCGACCTGATTTCGATCCTCGACCTCGAACAGCTCGAGGTGAACCTGTTCCGCGGCAACAGCCCGAAGACGGACTGGCAGCGGGTGTTCGGCGGCCAGGTGATCGGGCAGGCGATGGTTGCGGCCTGCCGGACCGTCGAGGGCCGGCTGCCGCATTCGCTGCATTGCTATTTCATCCTGCCGGGCGACCCGCAGGTCCCGATCATTTACCAGGTCGAGCGCCTGCGCGACGGCAAGAGCTATTCGACCCGCCGTGTCACCGCGATCCAGCACGGCAACGCGATCTTCTCCATCATGGTCTCGTTCCACGCCGAAGAGGAAAGCGCGTTCGATCACCAGGACAAGATGCCTGACGTGCCGCCGCCGGAAAAGCTGACCGCGGAGGAGGTTGCAAAGCAGCCGCAGTTCAAGGAGATGCCGGAGTTCATCCGCCGCTACTACGAAATGGATCGTCCGATCGAATTGCGCCCCGTCGAGATTGGGCGCTATTTCGGCCAGAAGGTCGACGACGGCCGCATCCATATCTGGATCCGCACGGCCGCGAAGCTGCCTGACGATCCCGCGCTGCATCTGTGCGCGCTCGCCTATGCGTCGGACTTTTCGCTGCTCGACGCGATCATGGCCCGCTATGGCCGCACCCTGTTCGACAAGCAGATGATGCCGGCGAGCCTCGATCACGCGATGTGGTTTCACCGCCCGTTCCGCGCCGACGAATGGCTGCTCTACGCGCAGGATTCGCCGAACGCGCGCGGCGGCCGCGGCTTGAGCCGCGGTCTCATCTTCAAGCCCGATGGCACGCTGGTCGCCTCGGTGGCGCAGGAAGGCTCGGTGCGGGAGCGCAAGGCGTAGAGCGAAATGGGCTTAGGTTGAATCAAGCGGCCGCGGGCTCGGTGCACCTCTCCCGCTTGCGGGAGAGGTCGGCGCGGCCCGGGCGATGCGAAGCATCGTCCCGCGCGCCGGGTGAGGGCTCTCTCCTCTTGGGGGTTCTCGATTGTGGAGATACCCTCTCCCCAGCCCTCCCCCGCAAGCGGGGGAGGGAGCACACCTCCCTCGTTGCAGCATTCGAACCTCATCACATCCTGCTTTAGCCGGCGGTCGTCAGCCGCCTTGCAAGCCCGTCGCCTTGATCACCGGCCCCCATTTGCGCCGCTCCTTCGTCTCGAACCGAGCGAGGTCCGCCGGCGTTCCGCCGGCAGGATCGAGTCCCAGCTCGTGTAGCCGCTTTCGCGTCTCGGGCAGGGCCAATGCCTTGGCGAACTCGCCGTTCAGAAGCTCGATGATGGCCGCTGGCGTGTCGCGCGGCGCGTAAAAGGCATTCCATCCCGCCATCTCGAAATCAGGCACACCCTGCTCGGCGACGGGCTTCACGCCGGGCAACAGCTCGCTCGGCTTCAGCACGGTGATGCCGAGCGCCTTCAGCTTGCCGTCGTCGATCTGGGTGCGCACCGCCGTGACCGTATCGATGATCAGAGGCACCTGCCCGCCGAGCACGTCGGTCATCGCCGTCGCCGATCCCTTGTAGGGAACGCCGAACATCGGCGCGCCGGTCATCTCCTTGAGAAATTCGAAGATGACGCGCGCGGTCGTACTCGGCAGGGCGATGTCGATCTTGTCAGGCTTCGACTTGGCCGCTGCGATCAGCTCGGCCACGCTGTTTCCGGCAAACGACGGACTGGCCGTGATCACCAGCGGCAGCTTGCCGACCAGGATGATCGGGGCGAAATCCTTGTCCGGCGCGAAACCCATCGACGGATACATGAACTCGTTCATGGTCTGGGTGGCGTTGGTGCCCATCAGCAGCGTATAGCCGTCGGGCTCCGCATGCGCCGCCTGCTCGGCCCCGATATTGCCGCCGGCGCCGGGCTTGTTCTCGACATAGAAACGCTGGCCCAACGTCCGCGACAGATGATCGGCGAGGTATCGCGCCACGACGTCGGTACCCTGGCCCGCCTGATAGGGAACGATGATCCTGACCGGCCTGGTCGGATAGGTTTGCGCAATGCTCGCGCAACTCCATAGCAGGGCCAGCAATCCCACGGCCCATCTCGCGGATTTCAGCATGATCGTTTCCTCTTGTTTTGCTTATTTTGATTGTTGTCGTGATCGCCTTCTTATCGTTGCGCGAATTCCTTCCCTGGCGACGTGACGATGCCTGCATCGATCAGACGGTCTATCATCGCCTCGTCGAGACCAGCCTCCGCCAGGATTTCGCGGGTATGTTCGCCGAATCGCGGCGGTCGTCGTCCGGTACCGCCGGGCGTCTGCGCGAGCTTCACGGGAATGCCGGGGGCGGGATGGCCCTCGCTTTCGACCAGCATGCCGCGGTGGGCGACATGGGCTTGCGCAAACGCCTGCGGCACGGTGTTGACGGCGCCGGCGGGAACGCCGGCTTGCATCAGGTCGCGGCAGAGATCGTCAGACTTGAACGCCGCAAGCGTCCGCTCCAGCTCAGCGCGAAGGGCTGTGACGTGCCGAAGCCGGTCGGCATTGGTGCGGAAGCGCGGATCGTCCAGCAGATCGCCGCGCCGGACCTTCTGGCAGAAGCGGCGGAACTGACCGTCATTGAGGATGCCGAGAAATATCTCGCCGTCGGCCGCCGCGAATTTGTCGTAAGGCGCGATGTTGGGATGTGCGCTGCCGAGACGACCGGGCACATTCCCCGAGCAGAGCCAGTTCGCCGCGTGCGGGACCAGGAGGGCGAGCGCGGTATCGAACAGCGTCACCTCGACACGCTGCCCCCGTCCGGTCCGCTCCCGCGCCGCAAGCGCCAGCAATACGCCCGTGAGCGCATTGTATCCGGTGACGTAGTCGACGATGGGGACGCCGACGCGCGTGGCGCCCGAACCTTCCGTCCCGTTGATGCTCATCAGGCCGCACATGGCCTGGAGCACCGCATCATAGCCCGGCAGCCCGCCGAGCGGCCCGTCGGCGCCGAAGCCCGAGATGGCGCAGTAGATCATGCGCGGAAAGCGTTCGGACAGATGAGTCTGGTATCCGAGCCCCCAGCGCTCCATGGTGCCCGGCAGGAAGTTCTCCACCAGCACGTCGGCGTCCTCGAGCAGGGCTTCGAGCACCGCGCGTCCCTCGGCACGCGACAGGTCGAGCGCCATGCCACGCTTGCCGCGGTTGACGGCGCCGAAATACGCGGCCTGCCCGGCTGCGTCGAAGGGTGGTCCGAGACCGCGGGTCTCATCGCCCGACGGTGGCTCGATCTTGACGACATCGGCGCCATGATCGGCCAGCATCTGCGTGCACAGCGGCCCCGCCAGCACGCGCGAGAGATCGACGACCTTGAGGCCGGTCACCGCTCCGCGCGTGAGTTCGGTTGCGGGCATGCTCATTCGCCCAGTTGGTTGTTGTCAGCTACGGCTCGGCAATTCCACGATGCCGGTGCCGAGCACGGACAGTTCGTCGTCCTGGTTGCGCGCTTCCTGCTCGATTTCGACGAGGTGTCGGCCGTTCTCGACGAACTTGCGCTTCACCTTGCCCTTGATGAACAGGATGTCGCCCTCGGGATTGTGCCGGCGGATCTTGCAGGTCGCACGGCGCAGGAAACCGTCATCGCCCATCCAGTTGGTGAGGTGATGGGTGAGCCAGGAGCAGCGCTCCGGACCGTAATCATAGGCGCCGGGCGCGCCGACTTCGAGCGCGAATTCCTCTTCCCAGTGCACGCGCTCGGGGCAATCGGGAATATTGAAGCGATTCGGAATGCCGAGACCGCGATGCGCGTCCTGCAGCCTCCAGGCAAGCTTGTTGGCGCGGATGTAGAGACCGCCCCAGCCCTGCGCATAGGCGATGAAGCCGGTGACGGTCATCGGGCCCTTCAGCATCACCGGCAGCGCCTCGCCTTCGGTGACGTCCTGCCAGTAGCGCGGCCGCGAGCCCTGAATCCGCTCCTCGGCATAATGCTTGTAGGCCGCGGCCAGCTCCTCGTCGCTGTAGCGGCGCGGCTCGCGGGCCCTGACCTCCTTGTACTTGGTGCCCTGCTCGCGCGCGTGGTCGCGCTCGGTGCGGAAGCACCAGCTGTCGGCTTCGGCGACGAGGTCGCCCTGCTGGTTGAAGAAATCGACGTGATAGGTCTGCTGGATCGCACGGCCGGCAAAACGGGTCTGGTGCTCGACGAGATCCTTGAGCTTGGCCTCGGTCGAAATCACGTCATTGCGCCTGACGGCCTTGTGCCAGGTCCAGTCCGCACCCGACCACATGGCGTGCACGCCGGGCATGCCGCCGACATAGCCCGACACGATGCGGCTGGTCGAGAACAGGAAGCTCGGCAGCGCGACGATGCCGCCATAGCTCGTCTTGGCGGCGTAGTCGGGATCGCACCAGAGCGGGTTGTCGTCGCCGATGCCGTGCGCGTAGTGACGGATGTTGTCGCGCGTCGCCTCGTAGCACCAGGGCTCGGCGGTCACGCCGATGTTGACGCCGATGCGCTTGCGCAGATCGTCGAGACCCTCTTCGGTGATTTTCGGAAACCTGCTTTCGGTCTTGTCCAGCATGTGACGTTCCTTCCTCTAGCTCATTGCTTCTGATTGCTTGGCTTCTGATTGCTTGATCGCTTCGCGGTCACGCAGAACCTTGCGGTTGACCTTGCCGGCCGGCGTCTTCGGCAGCTCCGCGACAAAGCTGACGAGACGCGGATATTCGTGGTGGCTGAGGCGCTGGCGCACGACGTCCTGGATTTCGTGTTCGAAGGCCGTATCGCCCGGCCGCTCGGTGACCACGAAGGCCTTCACCACCTGTCCACGGAGCGGATCCGGCACGCCGATAGCGGCGGCCTCGCGCACCTGCGGATGTTTCAGGATCGCGTCCTCGATCTCGACGGCGCTCATGGTCCAGCCGGCCGAGATGATGACGTCGTCGGCCCGGCCGCCGTGGTAGAAGTATCCGTCCTCGTCGATGCGCCCGAGGTCCTTGGTCGCGATCCAGGCGCCGCGGCGCCAGACCTTCAGCTCGCCTGTCACGCCGGGCGCGCACTGCTGGCCTTCAGGGTCCTGCACCTCGACGCGGCCACCGGGGATCGGCTTGCCCAGCGATCCAGGCTTGACGGCGAAGTCGTGCGCACCGGGATAGCTCACCAGGATCACGCCGATCTCGGTGGTGCCGTACATGCTGCAGACCTGATGGCCGAAAGTGTCGTTGACGAAAGCTGCCGTCTCGCTGTCGATCGGCTCGCCGGTGAACGACATCTTTTCCAGCACGTAGCGGTAGCGCGGCGCGGCGCCGGAATTCCGCATCATGCGGTAATGCGTGGCGGCCGCGGAGATGTTGGTGAAGCGATGCTGCTCGAGCGCAGCCAGCAAACGCTCCGGGTTGAACTTGCCGGCATAGGCTCCGATGGTGATGCCGAGCGCCAGCGGCGCCAGCGTGCCGTGCCAGAGCCCGTGGCCCCAGGCCGGCGATGACGGGCAGATAAAGCGATCGCCCGGGCGCAGGCCGGTGCCGTACAGCGCCGCCACCATCAGCGTCACGATCGAGCGATGGGTGTGCTTGACCGCTTCGGGCAGCTCGCGTGTCGTGCCCGAGGTATATTGAAACAGCGCCATCGCGTCGGCCGCCGTGTCGGGCGTGAAGTGCGGCGCAAAGCGCTGCAGGCCGTCCAGGAAAGCGTCGTCGGCGACGACGACCTCGGTGCCGATCCCGGCGAGAAGCGGTGCCTTTTCCGCATTCGTGACGATCAGCCGCGGCTTGCAATCGTCGACGCGCAGCTTGACGCCATCAGGTCCGAACAGCGTGAACAGCGGCACGGCGATGGCGCCGGCCTTCATGGCGCCGAACACCGACACGTAGAAGGCGCGCGAAGGCTCCAGCATGATCGCGACGCGGTCGCCGGCCTTG
The DNA here is from genome assembly GCF_052076015.1 of Bradyrhizobium sp. 930_D9_N1_4. Taxonomy (NCBI): domain Bacteria; kingdom Pseudomonadati; phylum Pseudomonadota; class Alphaproteobacteria; order Hyphomicrobiales; family Nitrobacteraceae; genus Bradyrhizobium; species Bradyrhizobium sp. 930_D9_N1_4. Next base: position 248,509 of record NZ_CP197236.1, on the reverse strand, counting down.
ATCCCGCGGCTCACCAGATCATGCGCGAAGCGCGAGGACGCTTCCGCAAGCTCGGCAAAGCTCAGCACCTCGTCCGGCCCGTCCGCGCGAACGACGATCACGGCCGGATTGGAACGGCCGGCGTGCCGGTCGATGCATTCATGCGCGATGTTCAGCTGCGCGCGATCGCCGTCGAACAATTCCCAGAGCTTCTCGGGAGAGAAGATCGTCTGCGCGGCCGCGTAGCTCGTGTAGTCGGTCAGCTTGGTCATGACCGGCAAGATACCGACGCCGCGTTAATTGTCAAATAGCACCACTAATTGTATATGTACAATTATGGCGTATCAACACGAGCGCTGCATGCGGCGCGACGATGACGATCAAAGCCGTGCCGGCGCTGCCGCGGTGAGATGGGATGATGTTGTTGCGCACCGGCCGCTGTTGTACCGATACGATCATGCCGAATGCCAAATCACCCCGCGTCCGTGCCGTCCCCGCGGTCACGCGCGCCGTCGCCATCCTCCGCCTGCTCAGCCGCAGCCGCACGCCGCTGGGTCTCAAGGCGATTGCGGAGAATCTCGAACTGGTGCCGAGCACTGCGTTGCACATCGTGCGCGCGCTGCTGGCGGAGGATCTGCTGCAGGTCGATCCGCAGACCAAACGCTACAGCCTTGGCGTCGGCATGCTGCCGCTGGCACGCGCCGTGCTCGAGAATGCGGCCGACTTTCCCGGCCTGATGCGACCGAAGCTCGATGAGCTTTCAAGTCGCTACGGCGTCATGGCGATCGGCGTCGAGGTGCCGGACCTCGACAACATGATCGTCGTAGCACTAGCGCGCAGCCAGGCGCCGGTGCGGCTTCATGTCGACATCGGAAGCCGTTTTCCGGCATTGATCAGCGCCACCGGCCGCTGCGTTGCCGCCTTCAGCGGCCAGCCGGAGAAGGAGATCGAGAAGCGTTTCCGTTTGCTGCGCTGGCATAACGCACCGACCTATGATGCCTGGCGCAAGGAGATCGACCAGGTGCGCAAGCAGGGGTTCAGCATCGATCGCGGCAATTACATTGCCGGCGTGACGATCGTCGCCGTGCCGGTCCTGAACGCAAAGGGGACGATCTCGCACACCATCGCAGCCGTCGGCCTCGGCAGCCAGCTGGATCGCGCGACCTCGCTGGCGCTGGCGCGCGACATGCGCGCGGTTGCGGAAGCAATCGCCGCGCAACTGGCCATCCAGGCCTGATACCCGGGCGCACGGAAAACCTGATCGCCATGAGCGCGACTGATCGCGCTCATGGCTTAGCAGATCATGGCTTAGCGGATCATGGCCTTGCGGATCAGGCCTGGCAGCTTATGCCTGGCGCGACCCGCGCGGAGCGAGCACGGTCTCCGACGCGAACCAGTTCATGATCCAGCGATACACCCACGGGATCGGGATGATGAAGCCGCACAGGAATGCGGCCACGATGCCCCGCCAGAGAATCCCGAGACCGCTGCCGTTGAAGACGATCTCGCGCCGCGTGCCTTCGATGCTGCGGCAGAACCAGCGCATCTGAGCGGCGGCGACCCAAGCCCAGCCGATGATGGTGATGATCGAGATCGCAAACAGCAGGCTCCAGCCGACATAGGCCCAGACCGTGCCGGTGAAGCTCAGGCCGAGCGGCTGCCCGTTGGAAGCGAGATTCGCGACCATCCATTTGATCAGGAGCCAGTAGAGAACGATCTGCGCGATGAACAGCAGATTGCTCAGCAGCGGAATGCCGAGGAGGCCGATCACGATCGCCAGAACGATAAAGCCGAAAAACCACGGCACCAGCGTCATCGCATTGCCGGTGAAGCTGAGATTGGGCCGGCCGGGCACCTTCACACAGGGCACGATCCATTTCGTGTACCAAACGAACAGCCATGGCACCGGAATGACGAAGCACGAGCCGATCAGCAGCACGAGCGAGCGCCAGGTGAACTCGAGGATGCCGAAATCGACCGCCAGCGCTCCTCCGCCAGCACCGGTGCCAGTGCCAGCGTAGCCGGCATCGGCGTAACCACCGCCACCCATCATCGGCGGGCCGCCGGCGGGGATCATCGGAGGCGCACCGCCGCCGATCAGGCCGGGGATTTCGGCGGCCTTCTGCCAGCCGGCCATGCCCTCGGACCACACCAGCGTATCCGGGCGCACGATCCCTTGCGCGACCAGGTCGCGGAATTGCCCTTCCGGATAGGGCCCCTGCTGCTTGCCCTCGGATGCGTAGAACCAACTCGCCATGAAGCGTCCCCCTCAAACATACTTATGTACCGGCCGGAACGCTTGGGTTCACGCATCCATGCCAAAAATGCATTGTGAGGGATGAACGGCTGCCCTGTACAGAGGCGGCCGTTCACATGGCCCCCCTTGGCCAAACGTTTTTCCGCTTCAATCTGCAACATTTTTATGCCATTTGCCCGGAAAGATGCCAGATTGACGCTGCGCCGGGGACATACGGCGCGACGCATCCCCGGGGAATAGGCCTGACCATGAAACTCGTCGTCGCGATCATCAAACCCTTCAAGCTCGATGAAGTCCGCCAGGCGCTGACGGCGATCGGCGTCCATGGCATGACCGTGACCGAGGTCAAGGGTTATGGCCGCCAGAAGGGCCACACCGAGATCTATCGCGGCGCCGAATATGTCGTGAACTTCCTGCCGAAGCTCCGCATCGAGATCGCAGTCGCCTCCGACGTCGCCGACAAGGCGGTCGCCGTGATCACCGCGACCGCGCGCACCGGGCAGATCGGCGACGGCAAGATCTTCGTCACGCCGATCGACCACGCGCTGCGCATCCGCACCGGCGAAACCGACAGCGACGCGCTTTAAGAAAACTTCTTCGATCGCACCGGGCAACGACGCCACAGCGTGCGACGCAATTTCTATGCTGGGGGAAATGACATGGCGGGATTGTTGCGCCGCGCGGCCGTTATGGCTGCGCCGGTCGGACTTATGTCGATCGTTGCCGTGCCGGCACATGCCGCGGACTTCCAGATCAACACCGCCGACACCGCCTGGATGATCGTCGCCACCGCGCTGGTGCTGATGATGACGATCCCGGGCCTGGCGCTGTTCTACTCCGGCATGGTGCGCAAGAAGAACGTGCTTGCGACCATGGCGCAGAGCCTCGCCGCGGTGACGATCATCTCCATTCTCTGGGTCGCGTTCGGCTATTCGCTCTGCTTCGTCGGCGACGGTCCGTGGATCGGCACGCTCGACCGCTGGTTCCTCGCGGGCATGACGATGGACAGCGTCAACCCGGCGGCGAAGACGATCCCGGAAGCGTTGTTCATGCTCTACCAGATGACCTTTGCCATCATCACGGTGGCGCTGGTCGCGGGCGCGGTCGCCGACCGGATGCGGTTCTCAGCCTATCTCGTGTTTTCGGTCGGCTGGTTCATCTTCGTCTACATTCCCCTGGCGCATTGGGTGTGGGGCGGCGGCTTCCTTGCCAGCATGGGCGTGCTGGATTTCGCCGGCGGCCTCGTCGTGCATCTGTCGGCCGGCACCGCGGGCCTCGTCGCCGCCAAGGTGATGGGGCGTCGTCACGGCTACGGCACCGAAAATCTCTCGCCGTTCGATCTGTCGCTCGCGGTGATGGGCACCGGCTTGTTGTGGGTCGGCTGGTTCGGCTTCAACGGCGGCTCGGCCGGCGCGGCCAATTCGCGCGCGGTGCTGGCGATCATCGCGACGCATCTTGCGGCCTGCTCCGGCGCGCTGACCTGGGGCGCGATCGAATGGTCGACCCGGCGCAAGCCTTCGGTGCTCGGCATGATCTCCGGCGCGGTCGCGGGTCTCGGCACCATCACGCCGGCTTCGGGCTTCGTCGCACCATGGCATGGCATCGTCATCGGCATCGTCGCAGGCGCAGTGTGCTACTGGGCCTGCACCTGGCTGAAGCACCGCTTCAACTATGACGATTCGCTCGACGTGTTCGGCGTCCACGGCATCGGCGGCCTGACCGGCACCCTGCTGGCCGGCGTGTTTGCGACCAGCGCGATCGGCGGCACCGCCGGCCTGCTCGAGGGCCATCCGCGGCAGCTCCTGATCCAGCTCTACGGGGTCGCGGTCACCTTCGTTTGGGCGGCGGGCGTAAGCTTCGTCCTGCTCAAGCTGGTCGCGCTGTTCGTGCCCTTGCGAGTCTCACGCGAGCACGAGCTCGAGGGGCTCGATATCTCTCAGCACGGCGAAGCGCTTCAATAATCGGGGCTTCAACAATCAGGACTTGCGCAACACATAAGCAAATGCTTATGTGTTGGCATGATCGAAGCCGACATCTTCAAGGCGCTGGCCGACCCGACCCGCCGCAAGGTCTTTGAGAAGCTCGCCGGCGGAAGCCTGAATGCGAGCGCCTTGCGCGACGGATTGGAGATCAGCCAGCCGGCGATGTCGCAGCATCTTGCGGTGCTGCGCGGGGCAGGCCTGGTGCGCGAACAGCGGCAGGGCCGGTTTGTGAATTACGAAGTTGATCCCGACGGAATCGTCGCCATCGGAGCCTGGCTTGCGCGCTACCGCGCCTATTGGCCGAAACGCATGGATGCCCTCGCCGATCTCTTGAAGGATATGGATCAATGAGCGACGCCGTGAAGCCTGATCATTCCGACGCAAATCTGGTGCTCGAATACGAATTCGATGCACCGCCGGCAAAAGTCTGGCGCGCGGTGACCATTCCGGCGTTGCGCGAGCGCTGGCTGCCGAATTCGGACCTTGCGGGCGCTGAGCCTCAATCATCGATCCCGGGCGAAGAGGTGAGCTATCGCCTTCGCGATTCCGAACCGCCGTTTCGCGAAAGCCACGTCACCTTCCGGATCGAGCCGAACGAAGATGGCGGTACCCGCGTTCGCATCGTCCAGCAAGCCTGCAACATCGGCGTAAAGCTGCCGAAACCAGCCAATAGCAATTGCTGCATGATGCGCGCGGCAGCCTGACAACACATCCACTTCATCATCTGCAGATATGGAGGTCGCCGATGCGCGACATGCTTCAGCTCGTCCCTATGGTCGTCGAGCAATCCGCCCGCGGCGAACGATCCTTCGACATCTACTCGCGGCTTTTGCGCGAGCGCATCATCTTCCTTAACGGCGAGGTCAATGACGCGATGTCGGGCCTCGTCTGCGCGCAACTGCTGTTCCTGGAGGCGGAGAATCCCAACAGGCCGATCAATCTCTACATCAATTCCTATGGCGGCGTGATCACGAGCGGGCTGGCCATGTACGACACAATGCAGTTCATCAAGGCGCCGGTTCATACGCTGTGCATGGGGACCGCGCGCTCCATGGGCTCGTTCCTGCTGATGGCCGGCGAACCCGGTCACCGCGCCGCGCTGCCCAATGCAAGCCTCCACGTGCATCAGCCGCTCGGCGGCTTCCAGGGCCAGGCCTCCGACATCCTGATTCATGCCACCGAAATGCAGGAGACCAAGCGGCGCATCACCCGGCTCTACGCGCAGCATTGCGGGCGCTCGGAGGCGGAGGTGGAACGGACACTTGACCGCGACCACTTCATGACCGCGCAGCAAGGGGTCGAATGGGGATTGGTCGACCGGGTTTTTTCCGAGCGCGAGGCTGCCTGACCGTCCGACAGGGGCCCGGGCCGATCAGCTCCGTTGCGCGCATCCTGTGAGCACGGCGCGAGCGGGTTCGATATTTCGCCGCGCAAGAAGGCGCTCCAACACGTCACCCCTGTAACTGATTACCTTTGGGCTGCCCGACGCGTGAGCATCATTGTGTCGGCAGCCTGTCGTGCCTGTTTTTTGCTCAGCCGTGGTCACGTATTGAGCGCGACGTATTAGCGCACTGCAGCGCAACACGCGCCAAACGCGAAAACACCCGTTTTCATAGTCCGTTAGGCAAGCCGCCCGATCTGGCACGGCATTTGATTCTATGGGTCGTGGCTGTGCCCGCGTAGTGAACTTTCTCCCTCGTGGCGAACCAGTCGAGAAACGCCCGGCCACGTCCGGACCGGGCCCAAGCGGGGATAGGACCCATGAAAATTGTTATGGCGATTATCAAGCCATTCAAGCTGGAAGAAGTCCGGGACGCCCTGACCGCCATCGGCGTTCACGGTCTCACGGTGACGGAAGTCAAGGGATATGGCCGCCAGAAAGGCCATACGGAAATCTATCGCGGCGCCGAATATGCCGTGAGCTTCCTGCCCAAGATCAAGATCGAAGTCGCTGTCGCCTCCGACCAGGTCGACAAGACCATCGATGCCATCACATCCGCCGCGAAAACCGGACAGATCGGCGACGGCAAGATCTTCGTCATCAACCTCGACCACGCGGTTCGCATCCGCACCGGCGAGGCCGATGCCGCGGCCCTCTGATTTCGCGCTCAACCATTACCAATCAGGAGTGAATACAATGACGTTTAAGCGTCCCTACGGCGCGGGATTGGCGGCTCTCGCAGTCGGCATGTTCGCTGCGACCGCGGCCTATGCCGAGCCAACGGTCAACAAGGGAGACAACGCCTGGATGCTGACATCGACAGTGCTCGTGCTGTTGATGACGATCCCGGGTCTCGCGCTGTTCTACGGCGGCCTCGTCCGTTCCAAGAACATGCTCTCCGTTCTGATGCAGGTGTTCTACACCGTCTGCGTCGTCACCGTGATCTGGGCCGTCTACGGCTACAGCCTTGCCTTCACCGGCGGTTCCGACTTCATCGGCGGCTTCTCCAAGGCCTTCATGATGGGCGTCACCACCGACACGAAGGCCGCGACCTTCTCGGTCGACGCCAACATCTCGGAGCTCATCTACATGTGCTTCCAGATGACCTTCGCGGCGATCACGCCCGCCCTCATCGTCGGCGCCTTTGCCGAGCGCATGAAGTTCGCGGCGGTCGCTCTGTTCGTTCCGCTCTGGGTCACGCTGATCTACTTCCCGATCGCGCACATGGTCTGGTACTGGCCCGGCCCGGACATGATCCAGGACGCTGCCAAGGCTCTGGCTGCTGCAACTGACGCAGCGGCGAAGACCGCGGCGCAGGCCAAGCTCGACGAGATCAACGCCGACGCCGGCTGGATCTTCAAGAAGGGCGCGATCGACTTCGCAGGCGGCACCGTGGTGCACATCAACGCCGGCATCGCAGGTCTCGTCGGCGCTCTGCTGATCGGCAAGCGCGTCGGCTACGGCAAGGAGCTGATGGCTCCGCACTCGCTGACGATGTCGATGATCGGCGCCTCGCTGCTCTGGGTCGGCTGGTTCGGCTTCAACGCCGGCTCCAACCTCGAAGCCAATGGCGGCGCGGCCCTGGCCATGACCAACTCCTTCGTCGCCACCGCAGCCGCCGCGCTGTCGTGGATGTTCGCGGAGTGGATCATCAAGGGTCACCCGTCGGTCCTCGGCGTCATCTCCGGCGCTGTCGCGGGCCTCGTGGCCGTCACCCCTGCCGCCGGCTTCTCCGGCGTCATGGGTGCGATCGTCCTCGGCCTGATCGTCGGCGTGGTCTGCCTGTTCTTCTGCACCGTCGTGAAGAACGCGCTCGGCTACGATGACAGTCTCGATGTGTTCGGCGTGCACTGCGTCGGCGGCATCGTCGGCGCCCTCGGCACCGGCATCCTCGTCAACCCCGCCCTCGGCGGTGCTGGCATCATCGACTACACCGCGATCCCGCCGAAGGTCGCCGATTACGACTTCGCGGCGCAGATGCTCTCCCAGATCTGGGGCGTCGGCACCACGCTGGTGTGGTCGGGCATCGGTTCGGCGATCCTCTACAAGGTCGTCGATGTGATCGTTGGCCTCCGCGCCAATGTCGAGAGCGAGCGTGAAGGCCTCGACATCACCGAGCACACCGAGCGCGCCTACAACATGTAACTTTCCTCCCGGACGCGGTTCTCCTCGGGACCGCGTCCACAACTACGGTTCGGGCACATACCCGGCAATGCCCTGACCGTTGAGGGGCTCCAGCGCAAGTTGGAGCCCCTTTCTTTTTCATCCCGCGCGCGAAGAAAAATATTGCCATTCCGTACCGCCGGCGCAGAAATATCGACCACAACGAAAAACAATCGGGAGGTCGTCATGCGTTTGGAAGGCGGATGCTATTGCGGCGAAGTGCGCTACGTTTCCGAGGGCGAGGCGATGATGCAAGCCCAGTGTCATTGCCGCGAGTGCCAGTACATCTCGGGCGGCGCGCCCAACACTTTCATTGCGATGCCGGCGGCAGGCTTCAGCTACATCACCGGCAAACCCAAAGAGTTCACGCGCAAGGACCTCGCGCGCGCCGTGACGCGCGAATTCTGCGCCGAGTGCGGCACCCATCTCGTGACCAAGGTTCCGGGACTGCCGGCCGCGATCCTGAAGGTCGGCACCCTGGACGAGCCAAAACAGTTCCAGCCGCAGATGGCGATCTACACCTGCGACAAGCAGGAGTTTCACGCGATCCCCTCGGACATGGCGACGTTCGAGAAGCTGCCAGGGCACTGAGACCGTGCCGCGAAGACGGTGCAGTTTGCTTGCGGCCCATCCTTCGAGACGCCCGCCTCCGGCGGGCCCTCAGGATGAGGTCGCGTTTTGCGGTGAGATATTAGACCCTCATGGTGAGGAGCCCGCGAAAGCGGGCGTCTCGAACCATGCAGGCCGGGCTCGTCCGGCAGAATCCCGTCGTGATCCGGCCTCATTATTCCCGCTCTGGACGGACCCGCCAGCCGATGGTTAATCGCGTCTTAACCTCGCCCTATCTATGGTGAACTGAACCGCTTTCCCGTCGGCGCCTTGTGCGTCCGGCTGTTCCAAGAGTGCTGGCGTCCAGAATGGCTATGACCGCTTCATCCCGTGCGCCGCTGGAAGGTGGAAGCTCCAACAACGCACGCTCGCCCTTCGTCCGGCTGAACGAGCTGCTGGCACCGCATCAGCCTGGCAAGCCCTTGATTTCGCTCGCGGTCGGCGAGCCGCAGCATCCCGTGCCCGACTTCGTCGCCCCGGTGCTGGCCAAGCACATCGCCGATTTCGGCCGCTACCCGATGAACCAAGGCACCGACCCGTTCCGCCAGGCCGCGAGCACCTGGCTGTCGTCGCGCTTCAACCTGCCGCGACCGCTCGACCCCAAAACCGAGATTCTCGTCCTCAATGGCAGTCGCGAGGGGCTGTTCCTCGCCGCGATCGCGGCGGCGCGCTATGTCGGTCCGCGTCCCGGCAAGCCCGCCATCCTGATGCCGAACCCGTTCTATCCGGTCTATGGCGCCGGCGCCGGGGCTGCAGCCTGCGAGCCGGTCTATCTGCCGACCACCGTCGAAAACGGCTTCCTGCCCGATCTCGACGCCATCGACGACGCCACGCTGGCGCGCACCGTGGCGTTCTATCTGGCCTCGCCCGCCAATCCGCAAGGCTCGGTCGCCTCGCGCGAATACTTCACGCGCCTGAAGGGGCTCGCCGATCGCTACGGCTTCATGATCCTCAGCGACGAGTGCTATTCCGAGATCTACACCCGCGAGGCGCCGGGCAGCGCGCTCGAATGCGCCGGCCTCGATTTCACCCGCGTGGCTGCGTTCCAGTCGTTGTCGAAGCGCTCGAACCTGCCGGGCCTGCGTGTCGGCTTCGCCGCCGGCGACAAGAAATTCATCGGCATGTTCCTCGAGCTGCGCAATATCGCGGCGCCCCAGGTGCCGGTGCCGCTCCAGCACGTCGCGACCTTTGCCTATGGCGACGAGGCGCATGTCGAGGAGAACCGCAGGCTCTACCGGATCAAGTTCGATCTCGCCGACCAGATCATCGGCAATCGTTACGGCTATCGCCGGCCCGACGCCGGCTTCTGCGTCTGGCTCAACACGTCCGAACTCGGCGACGACGTGTCCGTGTGCCTGAAGCTCTTCACGGAAGCAGGCGTGCGCGTGGTGCCCGGCAGCTTTTTGGCGCGGCAGCAGCCTGACGGATTCAATCCCGGTGCGGGCTACATCCGCCTGGCGCTGGTGCAGGATAGCGAGACCACGGCGCAGGCGCTGCACCGGCTGGTCGAGACTCTGGGTTAGGCGGGGCCCGTGAGCATGTCGGCAATCGAACGTGTCATTCCACTGGTCGGCCATCTGCCGCCCTCGATCCGCGAGGGATTGGCGCGGCGTGCGCGCGAGCTCACCGGGCTCGGCCTGATTGCACTGTCGGGCGTCGCCTCGGCGGCGATGATGACCTGGTCGGTGCAGGACCCCAGTCTCAGCCACGCGACCTCGCGGCCGATCCGCAACATTCTCGGCTATGCCGGCGCGATCGGTGCCGACCTTGCCATGCAGATCCTCGGGCTCGGCGCGATCATGCTGGTCCTGACCGTCGCGGTCTGGGGCTGGCGCATGATGACGCATCGCCCGTTCGACCGCGAAGCGCTGCGGCTGGGCTCCTGGATTCTCTGCACCGTGATCGCCGCGGGCTTCGTCAGCTGCTGGCCGCATGGCGGCGCATGGCCGCTGCCGACCGGCCTCGGCGGCGTGGTCGGCGACGCCCTGGTGCGCGCGCCTGCCGTGATCTTCGGACCGGCCGGCACCATCTATCGCATCGTGCTGGGCACGATCCTGTTCGCCGCAATGGCCGCGACCTTCCTGATCGCCTGCGGCCTCGGCTCACGCGCGCATGACGACGAGCTCGCCGAGATCGAGGACGAAGACAAGCCGCTCGACGAGGACGAGGGGAGCGATCGCGGCTCGGTGTCGCTGGGCTGGCTGTTCCATGCGTTGATGAGCACCAAGGCGCGGCTGATCTGGCTGTGTGGTGCTGCTTACCGCTCGCTGGTCTCGAGCGGACCGAAGACCAAGGCCGTTGCGTTCAGCCGGCAGGAGCCGAAGCTCGGCGGCGGCCGCGCTGCACCCTCGATCTCGCCGCAGTCCGAAGACGAAGACTACGAGGACGCGCACGAAGAAGAGGAAGTCGACGACGAGGAGGAGGAAGAGGAGGAGCCGGCCGCGCGCGCCCCGCGCAAGAAGGCTGCGCCAAAACCCGCCTCCAAGAAATCCTCCGACAAGTTCGAGCTTCCGTCCGTCTCCGTGCTGGCCGCGCCCAAGGCCGGCGATCGCCAGCCGCTCAGCAAGGCCGAGCTGGAAGCCAATTCGCGCGCGCTCGAAGGCGTGCTGCAGGATTTCGGCGTGCGCGGCGAGATCGTGAAGGCCAATCCCGGTCCTGTCGTCACGCTGTACGAGCTGGAGCCGGCGCCCGGTATCAAATCGTCGCGCGTAATCGGGCTTGCCGACGATATCGCCCGTTCGATGAGCGCGCTGTCGGCGCGCGTCGCGGTCGTACCCGGCCGCAACGCCATCGGCATCGAATTGCCGAATGCGCATCGCGAAAAGGTCTATCTGCGCGAACTGCTGGTCGCCAAGGAGACTGTCGATTCGGTTGCGAAACTTCCGCTCTGCCTCGGCAAGACCATCGGCGGCGACCCCGTCATCATCGACCTCGCGCGCACGCCGCACATGCTGATCGCCGGCACCACCGGCTCCGGCAAGTCGGTCGCGATCAACACCATGATCCTCAGCCTGGTCTACCGGCTGCGTCCGGACCAGTGCCGGCTGATCATGGTCGATCCGAAGATGCTCGAACTCTCCGTCTATGACGGCATTCCCCATTTGCTCACGCCCGTCGTGACCGACCCGAAGAAGGCGGTGGTCGCGCTGAAATGGGCCGTGCGCGAGATGGAAGAGCGCTACAAGAACATGGCCAAGCTCGGTGTGCGCAACATCGACGGCTACAATACCCGCCTGCTCGAATTGAAGGCCAAGGGCGAAGAGCCGACGCGCACGGTTCACACCGGCTTCGACAAGGAAACCGGCAAGGCGATCTACGAGGAAGAGAAACTCTCGCTCGATCCGCTGCCCTATATCGTCATCATCGTCGACGAAATGGCCGACCTGATGATGGTCGCCGGCAAGGACATCGAAGGCGCGGTGCAGCGCCTCGCGCAGATGGCGCGCGCCGCCGGCCTGCACGTGATCCTCGCGACGCAGCGTCCGTCGGTCGACGTCATCACCGGCACCATCAAGGCGAACTTCCCGACCCGCATCGCCTTCCAGGTCACCTCCAAGATCGACAGCCGCACCATTCTCGGCGAGATGGGCGCCGAGCAGCTGCTCGGCCAGGGCGACATGCTCTACATGGCCGGCGGTGGCCGCATCAGCCGCGTGCACGGACCGTTTGCGTCGGACGACGAAGTCGAGAAGGTGGTGCGTCACCTCAAGACGCAGGGCCAGCCCGAATATCTCGAAGCTGTTACCGCCGAAGAGCCGAGCGAGGACGAGGACGGCGGCGCGGTGTTCGACGCCAGCGGCATGGGCGCGGATGGCGGCGGCGACCTGTTCCAGCAGGCCGTTGCCATCGTCAAACGCGACCGCAAGGCCTCGACCAGCTACATCCAGCGCCGCCTGCAGATCGGCTACAACCGCGCCGCATCGCTGATGGAGCGGATGGAACTCGAAGGCATCGTCGGACCGGCCAACCATGCCGGCAAGCGCGAGATTCTGGTCGAGGAAGAAGACAGCCATATGTGAGGCAAGGGGCCTCCGAACATTATTTCACGCGAAATCGTTATCTGCTTTTGCCCGAAATCACGCTAAAAAGGCGCCCAGCCATACAGGACGACGCGTTGATCAGACATCCGGACATTCGATTCGCTGCCACCATCGCCGCGCGTAGCGCGCGCGTGGCCGGCGTGCTTCTCATCACCGCCGCGATGGTGACCGCGTCCTCGTTCGCGCAGAACGTCCCCGTGCCGAAACCCGCGCCGAAGGGCCGCGATGGCGGCGCGTCCGCCGGCGGGCCCACGATTACCGGCGCGACGCAGGCGCCGCCGAACCCCGTGATCCCGGATCCGCGACGCAACGTGCCGAGCAGCATCTTCCAGACCTTCGATGCCAACCAGAAGGCGCAGGCGGCCAAGGTGAGCGCCTACCTGTCGTCGCTCTCGACACTGGTCGGAAACTTCGTCCAGGTCGGTCCCGACGGCAGCAAGACGCAGGGCGATTTCTACATCCAGAAGCCCGGCAAGGTACGCTTCGAATATGACGCGCCGAGCCCGATCGACATCGTCGCCGACGGGTCCTCGCTCGTGGTACGCGACCGCAAGCTCGCGACGCAGGACGTCTATCCGCTGTCGCAGACGCCGCTGCGCTTCCTGCTGTCCGACCGCATCGACCTGATGAAGGACACCAACGTCGTCAGCGTCTCGGCCGACGACATCTTCGTCAGCGTCACCATCGAGGAGAAGCAGGCATTGGTCGGCACCAGCCGCCTGCTGCTGATGTTCGGCGCCAAGGACGGCCAGTTGAAGCAGTGGACCGTCACCGATCCGCAGGGCTACGACACCACGATCGCGGTCTACAATCTCGACGCGGGCAAGAAGCTCGATCCCAACATGTTCAAGATCGATTTCACGAATTACGGCCAGTCGCCGGGATAGACGGTGCGTCGTGCGTAGGATGGGTAGAGCGAAGCGAAACCCATCATTCCACGGCAGCCATTGATGGGTTTCGCTGCGCTCTACCCATCCTGCGGCGCTACGATTACACGCCCTGTGGACAAGCATTTTCCCCGCGCCATTCCATGCTAAGACGCATCCCTCATGCGTTTTTCCCTGACAACCTGGAATATCAACTCGGTGCGGCTGCGCATCGATCTGGTCGCGAAATTTCTCAAGAGCGCGCGGCCGGACGTACTGTGTCTGCAAGAGACCAAGTGCATCGACGACGCCTTTCCGCTGAAGCGCTTCAAGCGGCTCGGCTATGAGCACATCGCGCTGAACGGACAGAAGGGCTATCACGGCGTCGCCATCGTCTCGAAGATTCCGTTCGAATCGACCGACATCCGCACCTTCTGCGACAAGGTGGATTCGCGCCACATTTCCGTGTCCTTCGGGGACAAAGCCAACATCGCGAAGCCGCTCGTCGTGCATAATTTCTACGTGCCCGCCGGCGGCGACATTCCCGATCCCGCGCTGAACGAAAAATTCGACCACAAGCTTCGCTTCCTCGACGAGATGAAGGCGTGCGAACCGCTGCATCCGCGCGGGGAGGATCGTCACATCCTGGTCGGCGATCTCAACGTCGCGCCGCACGAGAACGACGTGTGGTCGCACAGGCAACTGCTGAAAGTGGTCTCGCACACGCCCATCGAGACCGAGAAGCTCAAGGCGGCGCTCGAAGCCGGCGAGTGGGTGGACGTCGCGCGCGATCGCATTCCGATGTCGGAGAAGGTCTACACGTGGTGGAGCTACCGCTCCGCGGACTGGACCGTCGGCGACCGCGGCCGCAGGCTCGACCACATCTGGGTCTCGCGCGCGTTGAGGGACGCCGTCAGCGATTTCAGGATTCTGCGCGATGCGCGGAGCTGGGAACGGCCGTCGGACCACGTGCCAGTGACGGTGACGCTGGAAGTGTAACCTCAGGACGTCAGCTTCGCGCCCGCCATCAATATGTCGCTCGCGATCTGACTCGACCGCACCGCGAATTCATCGCGCAAGCGTACGGCAGCGGCGGGATCGCTTTCGAGCACGCGCTGGAACAGGCTGCGCGCGACGCGGATGACGGAGGCGTGCTCCAGCGCGACCGCGCTTGAGGGCCGCTTCATCGGCACCACCAGCGCGAGCTCGCCGATCAGCGCGCCGGGACCTGCGATCATCTCCGCGCCGGCGCCGTCGTCGACGCGAAAGGCACCACGCTGGACCACGAAGCCGGCATCGGCGTCGTCACCGAGATTGAACAGGATGTCGCCACGGACGAAGTTGCGCTGCTCGGAGCCGATCGCCAGCATGCGCAACGAGGCGTCTCCCAACAGGCGCAGTGTCGGGACACGCTCGAGCAGCGCTACGTCGTCGTCGATTGACATTCCGGTCCGAGGCTCAAGGAACGCGCGAATTTACGACGAATCGCGCGCTTCTGGAACGTATCACGGCACCAGCTTGTAGCCACCGGCTTCCGTCACCAGGATTTCCGGGTTGGCGGCATCCTTCTCGATCTTCTGGCGAAGGCGGTAGATGTGGGTTTCCAGCGTGTGGGTGGTGACGCCGGAATTATAACCCCAGACCTCCTGGAGCAGGGTCTCGCGCGAGACCGGCATCTGGCCGGCCCGGTAGAGGAATCGGAGGATCGCCGTTTCCTTCTCGGTGAGGCGGACCTTGCGGGCATTGGCCGCGGTCAGCATCTTCGAGCCTGGACGGAAGGAGTAGGGGCCGACCGAGAACACCGCGTCCTCGCTGGCTTCGTGCTGGCGGAGCTGGGCGCGAATGCGGGCCAGCAGCACGGCGAAGCGGAAGGGTTTCGCGACGTAGTCGTTGGCGCCTGATTCCAGGCCCAAAATCGTGTCGGAATCGGTGTCATGCCCGGTCAGCATGATGATCGGGGCCTTGAACCCGCCCTTGCGCAGGGAACGGACGACCTCGCGGCCGTCGGTGTCGGGCAGGCCGACATCCATCAGCACGAGATCGGGGGAATTGGCCTTCGCGGCGCTCGCGCCCTTGGCGCCGGTGTCGACGGCGGAGGCTTCGAATTCTTCGTGCAGCGATAATTGCTCCACCAACGTGTCGCGCAGATCGGTATCGTCATCCACGATGAGGATCTTGCGGGCATTGGCCATAGGGGGTCATCCTTTTGGAGTCCGGCGAGGCGCGCATGCATGCTGCACCCAGCCGCGAGGGAAGTTTAGGGGTCGCCGTTATTATTGTTGTTCGTGTTGAAGTAGTGGGCTGTTACCGATTCACAAGCCAGAAGCACTCTAACTCAAAATAGCAGGCCGTTTTGATGAATGTCCTGTAATGAATTCGACATCGCACGTTCACATGAAAAACAAAGCTGCTTCAGTGAGTTACGCTCCCAAACGGAGCCCTGGTCCGGTTTCCGCGATCCGCGTTAAGGCTGCCGCCGGGAATCCGCGCCGGGGCTGGCTGACGGCGGGACATCTGACCATCCCGGTGGCGCTGGGGCGTGGCGGCATTCTTGCGAACAAGCGCGAGGGTGACGGCGGCACGCCAAGGGGCAGCTTCCGGCCCAGGCAATTGTGGTGGCGGGGCGACCGGTACAGCCGTCCGCAGACCTTTCTGCCGGCACGGCCCATCGGCGACACCGACGCCTGGTGCGAGGACCCAAATGACCGCCATTATAACCAGCCGATCCGGCTCGATCGGGGGCAGGGCGGCGACCGGCTCAAGCGCGCCGACCAACTCTATGACTTCATCATCGAAATCGACCACAACACCAAGCCTCGGATCGCGGGCCGCGGCAGCGCCGTATTCCTGCATCTGGCGCGCGACAATTTCGGTCCGACCGCAGGCTGCGTTTCCATGACCAGGGCGGCGATGCTCCAATTGCTGAAGCAGCTCGGACCCAAAACAAGAATCATCATCGGGTGAGGACACATGCTCGACAAGGATCAGATCGTCGCCGCATCGCATGCGCTGGTTGGACATTGGCGCGATGGCACCAAGTTTGACGCGCTGGAGCCGCGGTTGCGGCCGCAGGGCCGCGCTGATGGCTACGCGATCCAGGCCGCGCTCGAAACGCAATCGCTCGGAGAATTGTTCGGCTGGAAGATCGCGGCCACGAGCGAGTCCGGACAGAAGCATATCAATGTCGCGGGACCGTTGGCCGGCCGCATCATGAGCAGCACCGTGATCGCCGATGGGGGCACCGCCTCGATGAACGGCAACGCGATGCGCGTCGGCGAGCCGGAATTCGCCTTCCGCATGGGCCGCGATCTGCCGCCGCGCGCGACGCCGTACAGCGTCGACGACGTGCTCGCCGCCGTCGCGACCCTGCATCCCGCGATCGAGATTCCCGATTCGCGTTTTGGTGATTTCGCCGCCGCCGGCGAAGCGCAGCTCATCGCTGACAATGCGTGTGCGCATCTGTTCGTGCTGGGGGAGGCAACGACTGCAAACTGGCGCGCGATGGATCTCGTCGAGGAGCGGCCACAAATCACACTGCGCGGCCAGCACTATGTCGGTCACGGCAAGAACGTGCTCGGGGATCCCCGTGTTGCGCTGACGTGGCTTGCGAATGAGCTGAGCGGGCTCGGCATTACCTTGCGGGCAGGGGAGGTGGTGACGACAGGCACATGCCATCCGCCGCTGCCGATCCAGGCCGGCGATCATTTTGCGGTGGATTTCGGGGTGCTGGGGAGGGCGTCGGTGGGATTTGCGTAGGCGCCGCCTTACACGCCGCCGTCATTGCGAGCGTAGCGAAGCAATCCAGAATTCCTCTGTGGAAAGATTCTGGATTGCTTCGCTGCGCTCGCAATGACGAAATCAACAGCCCTTATGCGGCCCAGTCTTCGCCAATGGCTCACCGGTGCCCGAAGATCGCGCTCCCCACGCGCACATGGGTGGCACCCAGCATGATGGCGGTGGCGAAATCCGCGCTCATGCCCATCGAGAGCTTCTTCAAACCATTGCGCTCCGCGATCTTGGCGGTCAGTGCGAAATGGGCCGCCGGCGGCTCGTCGACCGGCGGGATGCACATCAGGCCCGCGATCGTCAGGCCGTAGGTCTCGCGGCAGCTCGCGATGAAGGCATCGGCCTCATCAGGAGCGATGCCCGCCTTCTGCGGCTCCTCGCCGATATTGATCTGGACGAACAGTTCCGGGTGCCTATTCTGGGATTCGATTTCCTTGGCTAACGCTTGGCAAATGCTAGGGCGGTCAACGGAATGGATGGCATCGAACAGCGCGACCGCCTCTTTCGCCTTGTTGGATTGCAGCGGGCCGATCAGATGCAGCGCGATGCCGGAGGTAACAGACGTTAACGCGGGCCACTTGCCCTTGGCTTCCTGCACCCGATTTTCGCCGAATACGCGCTGTCCGGCGTCGATTACCGGAGTAATTGCATCCGCGTCGAAAGTTTTCGACACCGCGATCAGCGTCACCGAGGCACGATCCGTGCGCGCTTCCTTGCAGGCGCGCGCAATTTCGGCCTCGACCGCGGCGAGCGCGTTTGGTGAATCGCCGGTTACCGGCGCGGCGTTTTCTGCTGTCATGATATCGATTGATTAGGGTCGTAACCGAGGTAAGTCCAATTTTACCGAGTTCAAGAAAGAGTTTTTGAACCCTTCGCTTTACCTTGGCCCGTGGGGTGGGTGCAGCGAAGATGGCAAACGTCAGTTTCAACCGCAAACGTGCGAAACTCAAGCAGGTTCTCGGAATCCGGGCGCGGCTGGCGTTGCTCGCGGTGATTCTGGTGACGCCCTTGATGTTCGAGCGCATCCGTTCGCTTGAAGACACACGCGCAAAGCAGATTGCGCAAGCCACGGCCGAATTCACCACGGTCGCACGGCACAGCGCCGATGCGCAGCGCGAAGTGATCTCGTCGGTCGAGACCATCCTGAAATCCGAAGCCTTCATCCGGGCGTCCGCCGGCGGCATCAGCAAGAGCTGCGATGTGCTGCGCGCGAGCCTGCCGTCGAACCTGCCCTGGATCCGCACGCTGTTGATCGCCGGTCAGGACGGCCGCATCCAGTGCGCCACCAACAACATGTATGTCGGCCTCGATCTCAGTGACCGGCCTTACTTCCAGCAGGCGCAGGAAACCGGCCGCTTCGTGCTGAGCGACTTCATCCTGTCGCGGCCCGTGCTTTCGCCGACCGTCATGGCGGTTTATCCGGTGTCCGCCTTCAGCGGCGTCGCGGATGCCGTCGTGCTCGCCACCGTAAACCTCGACTGGATGTCGAAGGTCATGAACAATCTCGGCGGCCGCGCCGGCATCACCGCCGTGCTGGTCGATAGCGCCGGCACGGTGCTGGCCGCGCCGGCTGACCAGCACAGCGCCATTGGCCGTCCGCTCGACAACATGCCGCTGATGTCGGCGATCGCCGACAAGGCGCTGCGCTCGGACCAGGACGAGGGCTCGCTGTCTTTCCTCGCCGCCGACGGCTCCCGCCGCGCGGTCAGCTATATCCGTATCGCCGGCACCAATGCCCGCCTGATCGCCAGCATCGACGAGGACAAGGTGTCCGCGGCGGTCAGCCGCGATATCCGCACCGCCTATCTCCAGCTCGCTTTCGTCGTGCTGTTCGTCCTGCTCGGCGCGCTGATCGCCGCCGAGAAGCTCGTGATCAAGCCGATCGAGATGCTGGCCGACATGGCCAAGCGCCTCGGCGAGGGCGACCTCTCGGCGCGCGCCGCACGCAACCGCCTGCCAGCCGAGTTCGTGCCGCTGGCCCGCGCCTTCAACGCGATGGCCGCACAGCTCAGCCAGCGCGAGCGCGAGCTGATCGCGAGCAACGACCGTCTGACCGTGATGGCCTCTATCGACATGCTGTCGGGCCTCGCCAACCGCCGCGGCTTCCAGAGCCGGCTCGACTTCGAATGGATGCGCGCGCAGCAATATGGCAGCGAGCTCGCACTGCTGATGATTGACGTCGACCATTTCAAGCTGTTCAACGACACCTACGGCCATCTCGAAGGCGATTCCTGCCTGACCAGGCTCGGCGAGTCGCTATCGGGCATCGCCGCCGATACGATGGGCTTCGCGGCCCGCTACGGTGGCGAGGAATTCTGCCTGCTGCTGCCGAACACCGACGTGAACCGCGCCGTCGAGATCGGCGAGCTGGTGCGCGCGGCCGTATTGAAGCTGTGCCTGCCGCACATCACCTCGGCGCATATGATCGTCACCGTCTCGATCGGCGTCGCCGCGGCGAAGCCGAACGAGGCCTTGCGCCCGGGTGATCTGATCGAAGCCGCCGACGCCGCGCTCTATGCCGCCAAACACCGCGGCCGCAACAACGTCGTCGAGCATGGCATCATGGTGATCGACAACGGCGCGGCCCAAATCGCGATGGCGGGTTAACTACCCCGCGGCTCCGGCCCGATCGAGCTCGATCTCCGTCACCACACGATTACGGCCGCCGCCCTTGGCAAGATAAAGCGCGCGGTCGCAGCGCTCGATGAGATCAGTGATCGCTTCACCCGTCCGGTACTGCGCCACGCCAATTGAAATTGTGATGTTGGGCAGGACCTCTCCGGTCGAGCGACGCGTGATACTGGATTCCGCGATCGCGCGCCTGATGCGCTCGGCAAGCTCGGCGCAGGTGGCGAGATCGGCATCCGGCAGGACGGCGATCAGCTCCTCACCCCCGTAGCGGGCCGATAGATCCTGCGCGCGAACCTTTTCGCGCAAGACCTTGGCCATCAGGCGCAGCACCTGGTCGCCGACGCCATGGCCGAAATTGTCGTTGAAGGTCTTGAAGTGGTCGATGTCGAGCAGGAGCACGCTGAGCGGCTCGCCCCATTCCGCCGTCGTCTGCGCCTTGCGCAGAAATTCGTCGAGCGCCCGCCGGTTGGCAAGGCCCGTCAGCGTATCGGTCCGCGCGCTCTCCTCGGATTTGGAGAGGGAATCGCGGATGACGTCGAGCTCGCGGGTCTTTTCGGCAAAGCCGGCTTCGAGCCGCGTTGCGCGTGTGGCGGCGCGCGCCAGCTCGTTCATGAGCTGGCCGACCAGCGCCTTCGGGTCGACGCCGGCCTTGCCCTGGTCGGCGACCTCGCTGATCGCCTGGATCTGGGAATGATTGTCGGCAATCGCGGTCGCCAGAAACTCCTTCGCGGCGCCCATCAGGCCATGCAGCCGCTCGGACGTCTCGACGACGACGGCACTCACCTGGGGCGCGACATAGGTCTCGAACAGGTCTTGATTGGTCCTGGCATCGAAGGGACGGTTGTGGTCGATCAGGAGATCGATGGCGTTGCGGAGATCGTCATGGCTGCCAGCGAAATACTGGAACCAGACCGCGAAATTGACCGGCGTCGGCGGAATCCGCTGCTCGGCCATGCTCCGCATCGCCCGTCCGGCGATGGAGGCGGCATAGTCGTAGTCGGGATCGTCGAAACTGGCGTCCATCGCAGGTATTGGGGGTCCTAGCCTGCAGCAACCTCGCACCGACCCCTTAATCACACCCCAACGACGGTCTCAGTAGTTCTGCGGGGCGATCCCGCAGGGCTCCCAAGTTACGGCAACCCATTGACCCCCCGAGGACTTCTATGGCCTAGTCCGCCGTCTTCAGACGGCCGTATCCACAAAAACCAAACGATTCCATGACCTCCGAACGCTACAACGCCCGCGACGCCGAACCGCGCTGGCAGGCTGCCTGGGACCAGCAGGCGATCTTCGTCTCGAAGAACGATGATTCCCGGCCGAAATACTATGTGCTGGAGATGTTCCCCTACCCGTCCGGGCGCATCCATATCGGCCATGTCCGCAATTACACCCTCGGCGACGTGCTGGCCCGCTTCATGCGCGCCAAGGGCTTTAACGTGCTGCACCCGATGGGTTGGGACGCGTTCGGCCTGCCGGCCGAGAACGCCGCCATCGAGCGCAAGGTGGCGCCGAAGGCCTGGACCTACGACAACATCGCCGCGATGAAGAAGCAGCTCCGCTCGATCGGGCTGTCGCTGGACTGGAGCCGCGAATTCGCGACCTGCGACCCCAGCTATTACAAGCATCAGCAGAAGATGTTCCTGGACATGCTCGCGGCGGGCCTCGCCGAGCGCGAGAAGCGCAAGCTCAACTGGGATCCGGTCGACATGACCGTGCTCGCCAACGAGCAGGTGATCGACGGCCGCGGCTGGCGCTCCGGTGCCGTTGTCGAACAGCGCGAGATGAGCCAGTGGGTCTTCAAGATCACGAAGTACGCACAGGAGCTGCTATCCGCGCTCGATGGCCTCGACCGCTGGCCCGACAAGGTGCGGCTGATGCAGCGCAACTGGATCGGTCGCTCGGAAGGCCTGCTGATCCGATTCGCGCTGGATGCGGCGACCACGCCCGCCGGCGAAAGCGAGCTGAAGATTTTCACGACGCGTCCCGACACGCTGTTCGGCGCGAAGTTCATGGCGATCTCGGCGGATCATCCGCTGGCGCAGGCCGCCGCCGCGAAGAACCCGAAGCTTGCGGAATTCATTGCCGACATCAAGAAGATCGGCACCGCGCAGTCGATCATCGACACCGCAGAGAAGCAGGGTTTCGACACCGGGATCCGCGCGTTGCATCCGTTCGACCCGAGCTGGACGCTGCCGGTCTATGTCGCCAACTTCGTGCTGATGGAATACGGCACCGGCGCGATCTTCGGCTGCCCCGCGCACGACCAGCGCGACCTCGACTTCGTCAACAAGTACGCCCTCGGCAATACGCCGGTGGTGTGCCCCGAAGGCCAGGATCCGAAATCATTCGTCATCACCGACACCGCCTATGACGGCGACGGCCGCATGATCAATTCGCGCTTCCTCGACGGCATGACGATCGATCAGGCCAAGGACGAAGTTGCAAAACGACTTGAAACCGAGCTGCGCGGCAATGCGCCGGTCGGCGAGCGTCAGGTCAATTTCCGCCTGCGCGACTGGGGCATTTCGCGTCAGCGCTACTGGGGCTGCCCGATCCCGGTGATCCATTGTCCGACGTGCGACGTGGTGCCGGTGCCGGATGCCGATTTGCCGGTGGTGCTGCCGGAGGATGTGAGTTTCGACAAGCCGGGCAACGCGCTCGACCATCACCCGACCTGGAAGCACGTCACGTGCCCGAAGTGCGGGACTAAGGCGCAGCGCGAAACCGACACCATGGACACCTTCGTGGATTCGTCCTGGTACTTCGCGCGCTTCACCGATCCCTGGAACGAGACCGCGCCGACGACGCCTGCGGTCGCCAACCGGATGCTGCCGGTCGACCAGTATATCGGCGGCGTCGAGCACGCGATCCTGCATCTGCTCTACAGCCGCTTCTTCACTCGCGCGATGAAGGCGACCGGGCACATCGCGCTGGATGAGCCGTTCGCCGGCATGTTCACGCAGGGCATGGTGGTGCACGAGACCTACCAGAAGGCCGACGGCAGCTGGGTGCAGCCCGCCGAAGTGAAGATCGAGGTCGGCGGCAACGGCCGCCGCGCAACACTGCTCAGCACCGGCGAGGACGTCACGATCGGTCCGATCGAGAAGATGTCGAAGTCGAAGAAGAACACGGTCGACCCCGACGACATCATCGCGACCTATGGCGCCGACGTCGCCCGCTGGTTCATGCTGTCGGACTCCCCGCCGGACCGCGACGTGATCTGGAGCGACGAGCGCGTCCAAGGAGCCTCGCGCTTCCTGCAGCGGCTGTGGCGGCTGGTGAATGACGCTGTGGAACTCGGCAAGGGCGCCCCCGCGGCCCGGCCGGCCTCGTTCGGTCCGGATGCGCTCGCTTTGCGCAAGGCCGCCCACGGGGCGCTCGACAAGGTCACCACCGGCGTCGAGCGGCTGCACTTCAACGTCTGCCTCGCCCATATCCGCGAATTCACGAATATTTTTTCCGAGGTGCTCCAGCGTCCGGGCCAGCCGGCCCCGGACCTCGCCTGGGCGATCCGGGAGGCCAGCCAGATCCTGGTCCAGCTGTTCTCCCCGATGATGCCGCATCTGGCCGAGGAGTGCTGGCAGGTTCTGGGTCAGTCCGGGCTGGTTTCGGAGGCCAATTGGCCCCAAATCGAACGCGATTTGCTGGTTGAAGACAGTGTGACCCTGGTGGTCCAGGTCAACGGCAAGAAGCGGGGTGACGTCACAGTTGCAACAGCGGCCGAGAATCCGGAAATCGAGGCTGCCGTTTTGGCCCTCGATGCGGTAAAACTGGCTCTGGACGGCAAGCCCGTCCGCAAGGTGATCATCGTCCCCAAGAGGATCGTGAATGTTGTCGGCTAGGATCCGTATCGCAGCCCGCCTGCTGGCAGTCGCCGCTCTGGCGGCGCTGACGGCCGGCTGCTTCCAGCCGATGTACGCCGAGCGTACCGATGGGACCCCCGGCCTGCGCGAAAAGCTGATGGGGGTCGATCTCCCGCCGATCAACAAGGCGAATGCCTCCCGCGAGGCCCGCGTCGGCGTCGAGGTCCGCAACGCCCTCGCCTTCAAGCTCTACGGCACCGCCACCGGCATGCCGCCGACCCACCGCCTCGAGATCCGCTTCTCGTCCAGCCGCTCGTCCCTGATCGTCGACGCCAACACCGGCCTGCCGACCAGCGAGAATTACGGCATCGACGCCCAGTACAATCTGGTCGAGGTCGTCAGCGGCAAATCGGTGATGACCGGCACCACGTTCTCGCGCGTGTCCTATGACATGCCCGGCTCCTATCAGCGCTTCGCCCGCAACCGGGCCTATCGCGATGCCGAGGATCGTGCCGCCAACGAGATCGCCGAGAACATCACGACCCGGCTCGCCTCGTTCTTTACCGCGGGCACCTGATTCATTCCCAATTCTCCGGGTTCGCGTCGCGCGCCCGGAATGACGATCGGGCCCGATGGTCGCGCTGCGCGGAAAAGAGATCGACGCCTTCCTCGCCCGTCCCGATGCGGGCCGCCCCATTATTCTGCTCTACGGTCCTGACGCCGGTCTCGTGCGCGAGCGCGCCGATGCGCTGATCGCCTCCGCGGTCGACGATCCCAATGATCCGTTTGCGATGGTCAAGCTGGACGGCGACGAGCTCTCCGCTGAGCCGTCGCGGCTCGTGGATGAGGCCATGACCGTGCCGCTGTTCGGCGGCCGCCGCGCCATCCGCATCCGCGCCGGCTCGCGCAGCTTTGCCAGCGGCGTCGACACGCTGGCCGAGATGGGCGTGAAGGATTGCCGCATCGTGATCGAGGCCGGCGAGCTGCGCCCGGAATCGCCGCTGCGCAAGGCCTGCGAGAAGGCCAAGACGGCCGTGGCGATCGGTTGCTATCCCGACACCGAGCGCGACCTCGCCAAGCTGATGGACGACGAGCTGCGGATTGCGAATCTGCGCATCGCACAGGACGCCCGCGCGGCGCTGATGTCGTTCCTCGGCGGCGACCGCCAGGCCTCGCGCAACGAGCTGCGCAAGCTGACGCTCTACGCGCATGGCAAGGGCGAGATCACGCTGGACGACGTGATGTCCGTGGTCGCCGATGCATCCGAATTGAAACTCGATCCCATCGTCGACGGCGCCTTCGCCGGCCGGCCCGACATTGTCGAGACCGAATTCGCAAAGGCCATGATCGCCGGCACCTATCCCGGCATGATCATCTCCGCCGCGCAACGCCAGGCCGCGTGGCTGCATAAATCGGCGCTGGCGATCGCCGACGGCCAGCCTGCCTCCGCCGTGCTCGACGGCGGCTATCCGCGGCTGCATTTTTCACGGAAGCCGGCGGTCGAAACCGCGCTGCGCAATTTCAGCGTGGCGCGGCTTGCCGCCATCATCGAGCAGCTCGCCACGGCCGCGCTCGACACCCGCAAGCAATCGACGCTCGCCGCCGCCATCGCCCAGCGCACGCTGATGGCGATCGCCGCGAATGCGAGGCGGCGGGGGTAAATTCCGTCCTCCCCTCGTCATTGCGAGGAGCGCAAGCGACGAAGCAATCCAGAGTCTCTCCGCGGAAAGATTCTGGATTGCTTCGCTGCGCTCGCAATGACGACGTGGAAACAGATGTGCGTCACAATGACGAAGCGAAGCACCAAATCCGTCATCCTGAGGTGCGAGCCGCGCGGCGCAACGCGGCGCGCGGGGAGCCTCGAAGGATGAATAGCCCGGATGCAGCCGGGCCGTCGCCCTTCGATGGCCGCTGAAGAAACGGCCACCTCAGGGTGACGGTTACAAAAAGGCGATGCGGCCTACAGCGCGCCCTTCGCCAGCCGCTTCATCACCTCGTCGAGCTGATCGAGGTTGCGGTAGTTGATCTGGACCGAGCCGCCGGGGTCGCGGTGACTGACGGTGACCTTGAGGCCAAGCGCGTCGCTGACGCGCTTTTCCAGGTCGATCGTGTCGGGGTCTTTGTCCTTGCCGCCGGTGGCGCGCGCCTTCTGCGGCTTGCGCTCCGGCACGCCCTCTTCATGCGCCAACGCTTCGGCCTGGCGGACGTTGAGGCCCTCCTCGACGATCCGTTTGGCGGAGGCGAGTGGATCGGGCACGCCGATCAGCGCGCGGGCGTGGCCGGCCGTCAGCTCGCCGCTCGTGATCAGGGCCTGCACTTCGGTCGGCAGCTTGGTCAACCGCATCATGTTGGCGATGTGGCTGCGACTCTTGCCGACGACTTTTGCGATGTCGTCCTGGCTGCGTTTGAACTCGTTGGCGAGTGCGTGATAGCCAAGCGCCTCTTCCAGCGGATTGAGATCTTCACGCTGCACGTTCTCGACGATCGCGAACTCCAGCGCATCGCTGTCGCTGATGTCGACCGGTACGATCGGCACCTCGTGCAGGCCGGCGATCTGCGAAGCGCGCCAGCGCCGTTCGCCGGCGATGATCTCGAAACGGTCCTGCGCGCCCTTTACCGGACGCACCACGATCGGCTGGATCACGCCGTGCTGCTTGATGGACTCGGAGAGCTCCTTCAGCTCGGTCTCCGAAAAGGTGCGGCGCGGATTGCGCGGATTGGGCTTGATGAATTCGATCGGCACCTTGCGCTGCGCGCGCGGACGATCGACGTGCTGCGCCTCGCCGCCGACATCACCGATCAGACTTGCAAGACCCCGGCCCAGTCGCGAACGCGCTTCGTCGGCCATTGGAAGCTCCCTTGGATTCACGGTGCAGCACTCCAGAACTTGAATTTCGAATCGTAGGGTGGGTTAGCCCTGCAGATGCGCGAAGCGTATCTGCTTGGCGTAACCCACCTCTTCTGTTTCAGCGGACATCGACAGTGGTGGGTTACGCCTTCGGCTAACCCACCCTACGGCACCGTCAATGCGTAACCCGCAGCTCGCGCTCGCGCTGGATCACCTCGGTGGCGAGCCGTAAGTAAGCTTCGCTGCCGACGCATTTGAGATCGTAGACCAGCACCGGCTTGCCGTAGGACGGCGCTTCCGAGATACGGACGTTGCGCGGGATCATGGTCTTGTAGACCTTCTCGCCCATGAACTGGCGGACGTCGGCGACGACCTGGTTCGAGAGGTTGTTGCGCGAGTCGAACATGGTCAGCACGATGCCATGGATCGACAGGTTCGGATTGAGCGTCGAGCGCACCTGCTCCACCGTCTGCAGCAATTGCGACAGACCTTCGAGCGCGAAGAACTCACACTGCAGCGGCACCAGGATCGCATCCGACGCCGCCATCGCGTTCACCGTGAGCAAATTGAGCGACGGCGGGCAGTCGATCAGCACATAGGTGTAGTCGGCGTCCGGCGAGACGTTGTTGTTGAGCGCGCCGATCGCGTCGCGCAGCTTGAAGGCGCGGCCGGGCGTGGTGCCGAGCTCGAGCTCGAGACCGGAGAGATCCATGGTGGAGGGCGCTATGTGCAGCCGCGGCACCGCCGTCGACACCACCGCTTCGCGCAAGCTCGATTCGCCGATCAGCACGTCATAGGTCGAGCAGGAGCGGTTGCGGCGGTCGATGCCGAGCCCGGTCGAGGCGTTGCCCTGCGGATCGAGATCGACAATCAGGACGCGCTCGCCAATCGCAGCGAGTGCCGTGCCGAGATTGATCGCCGTGGTTGTTTTGCCCACGCCGCCCTTCTGATTCGCCAGCGCCAGGATGCGCGGGTGACCGTGCGGGACGTCTGCGGTCTGGTCTTGCTGCGGCTCGTCAATCACGGTCATCGAAATTCCCCACTCAACCCCTGAACGCCTCACCCGCGCCGTTCAACTGAAGTCAGCTCGACGATCCAACCATCACCGGTGCGGCTTTGGTGGAGCTGCGGCTGAATATTCCAATATTTAGCGGCTTCGGTCAATTCAGCCTCTACATCTTGACCCTTGAGAAACAACGCCTTTGCGCCCTGGCGCATCAGCGGCTCCGCAAAGCCGATGAGTTGATGTAGCGGAGCCAATGCGCGCGCGGTGACGCAATCGACGGGGCCGGTGATTCTATCCACATTATCCCCGATCTCAGCGAGATGTACGACCCCCGGAGATGTGGTGACGCGGATCGCTTCGCGCAAAAATGCAGCCTTCTTGGCGATTCGCTCGACGAGATGGACCTTCGCGTCCGGCGTCCCGGCCATGACGCAGGCGAGGACGACACCAGGAAATCCACCGCCACTGCCGAGGTCGGCCCAGCGCTTTGCGGGTGGCGCGAGATCGACGAGCTGGAGCGAGTCGGCGATGTGCCGGGTCCAGAGGTTTGGCAGGGTCGAGGGCGCGACCAGATTGGTCTTGGCCTGCCACTCCCGGAGCAGCGCGATGTAGCGATCGAGACGCGCTTCCGTTTCATGTGAAACGGGAGCGAGCTTCAGAGCCGCGCGCTTGTCCGAAGCGATGATGGCGTCGAGCGATTGATCGTTCGCGCTGGCCTTGTCGACCTTCGGTCTGGCCGGCGCGGGTTCGGATGGACAAGCAATACCCTCGCCCGCTCCGGGTCGTCGCGATAGCGGTCTGTCCCCGCCCGATCCGCGCTGTTTCACGTGAAACGCCTATGCGATTGCTTTGGAAGTCTTCCGAGCCTCGCGGCGGAGATAGGCCGCGAGGATGCCGAGCGCCGCCGGCGTCATGCCGTCGATCCGGCCGGCCTGGCCGACGGTGAACGGCCGGGCCTTCTCCAGCTTGGCGCGAACCTCGTTGGAGAGACCGGGGACGAGGCTGTAGTCGACGTCGGACAGCACCATCCCCTCATCGCGCCGGAAGGCTTCGACGTCGGCGCTCTGGCGCTCCAGATAGACGTCGTATTTGGCGTCGATCTCGAGATGGGTGGCGATGACCGGATTGATCGCAGACAGCTCGGGCCAGATCGCGCGGACCTGGCTCCAGCCGATATCAGGATAGGCCATCAGCTCGAAAGCCGAGCGGCGCTGACCATCCCGGTTCAGGGACAGTCCCTGCTTGATCGCCTCGTTCGGGGTGATGGTGAGCGACTTCGAGAGCGCCCGCGCCGCATTCAGGGCGTCCATCTTGGTGCGATGATGCTGCGTCCGGGCACTGCCGACACATCCCAAGGCGATCCCCTTCTCAGTCAGGCGCTGATCGGCGTTATCGGCTCGCAGCGTCAGCCGGTATTCGGCCCTGGAGGTGAACATGCGATAGGGCTCGCTGATCCCACGGGTCACGAGGTCGTCGATCATGACGCCGAGATAACCGTCGGCTCGGTCGAACACGGTCAGCGCGGCGCCGCTCGCGGCGAGTGCCGCGTTCAGGCCGGCGACGATGCCCTGCCCGGCGGCCTCCTCATATCCGGTGGTGCCGTTGATCTGCCCGGCCAGGAACAGACCGCGCAGACGCTTGGTCTGCAGGGTCGGATCGAGCTCGCGGGGATCGATGTGGTCGTATTCGATGGCGTAGCCTGGCCTGACCATCTTCACCCGCTCCAGGCCGGGGATGGTGGTGAGGATCGCGAGCTGAACCTCTTCGGGAAGCGAGGTCGAGATGCCGTTGGGATAGACCGTGCTGTCGTCGAGCCCTTCCGGCTCCAGGAAGATCTGATGGCCGTCGCGGTCGCCGAAGCGGACGATCTTGTCCTCGATCGACGGGCAATAGCGCGGTCCGGAGCTTTTGATCTGGCCGGAGTACATCGGCGAGCGATGCACGTTCGCCCGGATCACTTCATGGGTCGCAGACGTGGTCCGGGTGATGCCGCACTGGATTTGTGGGGTCGTGATCCGCTCGGTCATCACCGAGAACGGCTCCGGCGGCTCGTCGCCGGGCTGCATTTCGACCGCGGACCAGTCGATCGTCGCGCCGTCGAGACGGGGCGGGGTGCCGGTCTTGAGCCGTCCCAAGGTAAAGCCGGCCCGCTCAAAGGAGCTTGAAAGACCCATGGCGGGGGCCTCACCGACCCGGCCGGCGGGCCAATTCTTCTCACCGAGATGGATCAAACCACGGAGGAACGTGCCTGTCGTGACGACAACAGCCCCTGCCCGAAGCTCCCGGCCGTCCGCCAGGCGCAGTCCGGTCACCCGTCCCTCGACCTCGATCAGCTCGTCGGCCTCACCCTCGATGACGGAAAGACCCTCTGTTTCCCGGATCGCGGCCTGCATCGCGGCCGCATAAAGCTTCCGATCGGCCTGCGCGCGGGGACCGCGGACCGCGGGGCCCTTGCGGCGATTGAGAACGCGAAACTGGATGCCGCCAGCATCCCCAACCCGGCCCATCAGACCATCGAGAGCGTCGACTTCGCGGACCAGATGCCCCTTGCCTAGCCCGCCGATGGCAGGATTGCAGGACATCGCTCCGACGGTGGAGAAACGGTGCGTGACCAGAACCGTCGCCGCGCCCATCCGCGCAGCCGCAGCCGCGGCCTCACAGCCGGCATGGCCGCCGCCAATGACGATGACGTCGAAACACTCTCGCTCTGCTCGCATGGCGGACTTCTATCCCAGCGGCAGGGAAGCCGGAAGTGGAAACTAGCAGTGCGGGTGTTTCACGTGAAACGCGGGCGGGCTGGGGTGGCAATTGGGCGTTGTCGCGGAAACAACCCCGTGCACAGTAGGAGGGACGTTGGAATGGCTACTGTTTCACGTGAAACAATGTTGGCTACCAAGGTGCGAGACGAGGGATCAAACACCCGCTCCGGGCCCCGTCATTGCGAGCGAAGCGAAGCAATCCTGACTATCTCCTCGGAAGCAGCCTGGATTGCTTCGTCGCGAGGGCTCCTCGCAATGACGGGGGACGGGCGTCGCTCGCAACTGAGATCACTGGACGGGCGAGATCGAATCTCCCTTCCGAGCCTGCGGGTCTAGAAGCCGTGACCAGGGTCGCCCGTTTCACGTGAAACAGGACGGAACGCCCCTCATCGCTGTTCCACGTGAAACACCAAGCAGTGGAACAAAGTCCTAGTTCTACAATGTAGTACTAGCACTACTTTCCGATACAGAACTTCTGGAAAATGGCCCCAAGGACGTCCTCGACGTCCACCCGGCCCAACAGCCGGCCCAACGCATAAGCCGCAGCCCGCAGCTCTTCGGCGGCGAGCTCCTCGCCGTCTTCTACAATCTCCAGGCTCCGGCGCAAGCTGTCCGATGCGCGGCTCAACAGATCGCGCTGACGGGCGCGGGTCACCAACGCACCTTCGCTGGTTCCAAAAAATGCGGCGGCGAACTTCACGAGAGCCGCGACCAGCTCCGGGATGCCATCGCCACGGCTGGCCGAGATCCCGAACTCGCCGCACGGCCCGGCGCCCCCGCCCGCACCCAGATCAATCTTGTTGCGCACGATCCAGACCGAGCCGTCGGACCGGTCGCGTCCATCGCTGGATTTCCGAAGCGGCCGTATGGCTTCCGGATCGACCACCTGCTCCGGTTCAACCAGCCAGAGCACGAGATCGGCGTCCTCGGCGCGCGCCCGTGCCCGGCGCACACCTTCCTGCTCGACGGGATCGTCGGTCTCGCGAATCCCGGCGGTGTCGATGACAGTCACCGGATAACCATCGAGGTCGAGCTGCACCTCGATCACGTCGCGCGTCGTGCCGGCATATGGCGAGACGATTGCGACCTCGCGGCGCGCGAGCTGATTGATCAGCGTCGACTTGCCGACATTCGGTTCGCCGGCGATCGCAACCACCAAACCATCGCGCAGGCGTTCAGAATGTCCCTGTGCCGCAAGGACCTTTGCAATTTCATCATGCAAATCCTTGATCGCTTTCACCGCCGGTGCCCTCAATTCGGCGGGCACATCGCCTTCATCGGAGAAATCAATGCCGGCTTCGATCAAGGCCGAGGCCTCGATGATGCGATCGCGCCAGTCGCGCGCGCGATCGCCGAGCAGGCCTTGCAACTGGCGCAGAGCCTGGCGGCGCTGGCGGTCGGTATCGGCGTGAATCAGATCGTCGAGACCTTCGGCTTCGGTGAGATCGAGCTTGCCGTTCTCGAATCCGCGCCGGGTGAATTCACCGGGGTCCGCCGCCCGCGTATTCGGAATTAGCGAAATAGTTGCGAGGAGCGCGGCCAGGACGGCGCGACCTCCGTGGACATGGAATTCCGCGATGTCCTCGCCGGTCGCGCTTGCCGGCCCCGGAAACCAAAGCACGACCGCATCATCGATCGGCTGGCCCGCGCCGTCGCGGAGCAGCCGGCGGCTCGCCAGCCTCGGCGCCGACAATTGGCCCGCAAGCGTCGTCAGCACCTGGCCGGCCTGAGCGCCCGAGACGCGCACCACGGCAATCGCGCTCGGCGCACGGCCGGACGACAGCGCGAAGATGGTCTGGTCTCGCGGATGCATCGCCTATTTGTCCGGCTGACGGGGAAAAGGCAAACAGCGCTTTCCCGAGCGCGGCGATTCCGCATTTTGCTGCAGTCAGGACCGCAGCAAAGCTCATGTTGCAGCGCGGTATAGCGCCGGCATTTTGCTGCAACAACGTCCCCGGCCGCTTCCGGGGATGAAGCCGCATCGTCAAGCATTACGTCGATATATCAAAAGCTTATACAGTATCGGATCCGTATCCCGCCGTCCCGCCATGCTGCACTTTCACCGCAACAAGACCGCACAAACAAAAAGGGCGCCCGCAGGCGCCCTTTGATCTCATGCTGCACTGCAATCAGGTGTTCATGGAATCGAAGAACTCTGAATTGCTCTTGGTCGAGCGCAGCTTGTCGAGCAGGAAGTCGATTCCGTCCATCGTCCCCATCGGGTTCAGGATACGCCGCAGCACGTACATCTTCTTCAAGACCAGCGGATCGGTGATCAGCTCCTCCTTGCGGGTGCCGGAGCGGGAAATGTCGATCGCCGGGAAGGTGCGCTTGTCCGAAACCTTGCGGTCGAGGATCAGTTCGGAGTTACCGGTGCCCTTGAACTCTTCGAAGATGACTTCGTCCATGCGGCTGCCGGTATCGACCAGCGCGGTCGCGATGATGGTCAGCGAGCCGCCCTCCTCGATGTTACGGGCGGCACCGAAGAAGCGCTTCGGGCGCTGCAGGGCATTGGCGTCGACACCGCCGGTCAGCACCTTGCCGGATGACGGCACCACGGTGTTGTAGGCGCGACCGAGGCGCGTGATCGAATCGAGCAGGATCACGACGTCGCGGCCGTGCTCGACCAGGCGTTTTGCTTTCTCGATCACCATCTCGGCGACCTGGACGTGGCGCACCGCCGGCTCGTCGAAGGTCGAGGAGACGACCTCGCCCTTCACCGAGCGCTGCATGTCCGTGACTTCTTCCGGACGTTCGTCGATCAGGAGAACGATCAGATAGCATTCGGGATGATTGTGCGCGATCGAGTGCGCGATGTTCTGCATCAGCACGGTTTTGCCGGTGCGCGGCGGCGCGACGATCAAGGCGCGCTGGCCCTTGCCGATCGGCGCGACGATGTCGATCACCCTTGCAGACAAGTCTTTTCGCGTCGGATCGTCGATTTCCATGCGGAAACGCTGATTCGGAAACAACGGCGTAAGGTTGTCGAAATTGACCTTGTGCTTGGCCTTTTCCGGGTCCTCGAAATTGAGCGTGTTGACTTTCAACAGCGCGAAATAACGCTCGCCCTCTTTCGGGCTGCGGATGTGGCCTTCGATGGTGTCGCCGGTGCGCAGGCCGAAACGACGGATCTGCGAGGGCGAAACGTAGATGTCGTCCGGGCCCGGCAGATAATTCGCATCCGGCGAGCGGAGGAAGCCGAAACCGTCGGAGAGCACCTCGACGACGCCCTGGCCGACAATGTCGGTCTCGGCGAGTGCGAGTTGCTTGAGGATGGCGAACAGCAGCTCCTGCTTGCGCATCGTGCTGGCGTTCTCGACCCCGTTCTCCTCCGCAAACGAGACGAGCTCGGCCGGCGTTTTGGACTTGAGGTCTTCGAGTTTCATTTCCCGCATTGGGGTGGTCCTGTGGGGTAACCTTGGGAGGGGGTGCGAGGAGGCTCTGAAATGCGGACGCGAAAAGATTAGGTCCGCAGGTCTGGCAAGGTGAGTGCCGGTGAGGCTTCAAACCTGATGCGGTGTCCGGCCTCTGGAAAGCTCAGACACAACCACATCCGCCTGCGTTGGGTGGGATATCGCCAGTATAGAAAATCACCCCCCACTCCGCAAGTCGATGCGCTGAGCGATTCGTCACGACCCTTGCCTAGAACGGCTTCACGATCACCATGATGACGATCAAAATCATCAGAACGGTCGGCACCTCATTGATAATCCGATAGAATTTCTGGCTCCGCGGGCGCCGGTCGGCGGCGAAATCCTTCAGCCAACGGGAAAAAAAGCCGTGGACCGCCGACATCGCCAGAACCAGTGCCAGTTTTACGTGCAGCCAGCCGAATGAGAACCAGTGGCCGGCCCAGGCGAGATAGATCCCGGCGAGCCAGGTCACGATCATGGCGGGGTTGATGATGGCCTTGAACAGCCGGCGTTCCATCACCTTGAACGTTTCGGACTGCTTGGAGCCGATCTCGGCCTCGCAGTGATAAACGAACAGCCGCGGCAGATAGAGCATGCCGGCCATCCAGGAGATGACCGCGATCACATGCAGCGCTTTGATCCAGAGATAGACGTCTTCGAACATGTTCTGCGCCCGGATTTCTGCCAGCGAATGGAACTGGGGATAGTAAGAACTCGTTAAGGTCTTACCTTGCACACTTATCCGTCGATAGCGCCTTCCTCAAAACTAGAATCTTAGATTCTTAAGGTTTGAGTCTATGTGACCGTGGATTGGACTCACAAGATTCTGTCCGCACGATCACGCGCGCTTGTTCACATCCATCAACATATCCCCGACGGCTCCGGCGGCTTCCGATAAGTTGGCCAGCGTCAAAGGCTTGCGCGGTTCTTTCAGCAGCTTATCAAAGGGCTTGTCCACGCAATCCCGTTTCCCTCTCGACCGGGCGTCGAACTTATTCCGACAGGCAGTGGTGTGAAGAAAATTGGCACTTGTCCCGCCCCCGGTGTCGCACATCCCTTTCCGAGGGGTTAAGCTCCACAGAAATCCACAAACCACACCGTCCTCATACAAAGAGTTTTTGTGCCGACCTCGAACAATTATTTCCATCTGCACCTCGTGTCCGACTCCACCGGTGAGACGCTGATCACGGTCGCACGCGCGGTGGCGGCGCAATACGCCAATGTGACCGCCGTCGAGCATGTCTATCCCCTGGTGCGCAGCCAGAAACAGCTCGATCGCGTGCTCGACGAGATCGAGGAAGCGCCGGGGATCGTGCTGTTCACGCTGCTGGAGAAGGATCTGGTCTCCCGGCTCGAGGACAAGTGCAAGGAGATCAACGTTCCGAGCCTGTCTATCATCGGTCCGGTGATGCAGCTGTTCGAAGCCTATCTCGGGGCTGCGACCACCGGCCGCGTCGGCGCGCAGCACGTCCTCAACGCAGAATATTTCAAGCGCATCGACGCGCTGAACTACACGATGATCCATGACGACGGTCAGCATGTCGAAGGTCTCGACGATGCCGACGTGGTGCTTGTCGGTGTGTCCCGCACGTCGAAGACGCCGACGTCGATCTATCTCGCCAATCGCGGCATCCGCACCGCCAACGTGCCGCTGGTGCCGGGCATTCCGGTGCCGGCGCAGCTGGAGACGCTGACGCGGCCGCTGGTGGTCAGCCTGCACGCGACACCGGAACGCCTGATCCAGGTCCGTCAGAACCGCCTGCTCTCGATGGGCGCCGATTCCAGCAGTGATTCCTACACCGACAAGCAGCTGGTCGCCGAGGAGGTCGCATTCGCGCGCAAGCTGAGTGCCAAACACGATTGGCCGTTGCTCGATGTCACCCGCCGCTCGATCGAGGAAACCGCGGCGGCGATCATGAAGCTGTACAGTGATCGTCAGCGCAATCGGCCGTCTTAATAGTCTTAATTGACTGGGGAATAGTCTTCACGATGGGTCTGTGGCTCGGCACATCTCCGTTGATCCTGGCCTCGCAGAGCAGCGCACGGAAAGTGCTGCTGGCGAATGCCGGGTTCGCATTCGAGACCGTCACGGCCGATATCGACGAGCGCGGCATTCAGGCGGCGTCAAAACTGTCGAACCCCCGAGAGATCGGCCTGCTGCTGGCGCGCGAGAAGGCGAAGGCCGTCTCAGCCAAGCATCCCGGAAGCTACGTGATCGGCGCCGACCAGACGCTGGCGCTGGGTGAGCGTCTCTTCAACAAGCCGGCCGGCCGCGCCCAGGCAATGGCGCAATTGCGCGATCTCGCCGGCACCAGCCACGAGCTGAATTCCGCCGTCGCCGTGGCACACGACGGCAAGATTGTTTTCGAGGATGTTTCGGTCGCCCGCATGACCATGCGGCAGATGACGGAGGCGGAGCTTTCGGCCTATCTCGATGCCGCCGGCGACGCCGTCACCACCAGCGTCGGCGCTTATCAGCTCGAGGGCTTGGGAATCCATCTGTTCGAGCGCATCGAGGGCGACCATTTCACCATTCTCGGCCTGCCGCTGCTGCCGCTGCTTGCGTTCCTGCGCGGCGAACGGCTAGTTGCGGTGTGATTACGAGACAAGGCTGGGCGCTGATGCGGATCCTGGGACTGACCGGCTCGATCGGGATGGGCAAATCCACCACCGCGAAATTGTTCGCGGAAGCCGGCGTCCCCGTTTACGACGCCGATGCTGCCGTCCATCAGCTCTACGAGGGCGAGGCCGCGCCCGCGATCGAGGCCGCCTTCCCCGGCACAACCGCGAACGGCAAGGTCGATCGCCCCAAACTGTCCGCGCGCGTGGTGCATGATCCCGCGGCGATCAAGCAGCTCGAGCAGATCGTCCATCCGATGCTGGGCGCGTCCCGACAAAAATTCTTTGCCGCCGCCGAGGCGGTGAAAGCGCCGGTCGTTGTGCTCGATATCCCGCTGCTGTTCGAAACTGGCGGCGAGAAGCGGGTCGATGCGGTCGTCGTCGTCTCGACCTCGCCGGAACTTCAGCGCGAACGCGTGCTGGCGCGCGGGACGATGGACGAGGCCAAGCTCGACGCCATCATTGCCAAGCAGACGCCCGATGCCGAGAAGCGCAAGCGGGCCGATTTCGTAGTGGATACGTCGCACGGACTTGAACCGGTGCGCGCCCAAATCACGCACATCCTGGCCGAGGTCGCTAAGATGCCGCAGCGGCGGGCCTGATTCGCCGCGCTTACAAGGCTCCTTGCACGGCGTCCCACATCATGCGTGAAATCGTTCTCGATACCGAAACCACCGGCCTCGATCCCTTGCGCGGCGATCGGCTGGTCGAAATCGGCTGCGTCGAGATTTTCAACCGCATGCCGACGGGCCAGTCGTATCATGTCTATATCAATCCCGAGCGCGACATGCCGGCGGAAGCTTTCGCGGTGCACGGGCTGTCGGCCGAATTCCTGTCGACCAAGCCGCTGTTCCACGAGGTCGTCGACCCGTTCCTGGAATTCATCGGCGATGCGCCGCTGGTGATCCACAACGCCTCGTTCGACATCGGCTTCATCAATGCCGAGCTCGACAGGATCAAGCGCGCGGCAATCCCGCGCGAGCGGCTGGTCGATACGCTGCTGCTGGCGCGGCGCAAGCATCCGGGCGTGTCGAACCGGCTCGACGATCTCTGCTCGCGTTATTCGATCGACAATTCACACCGCACCAAGCACGGCGCACTGCTCGACGCCGAACTGCTGGCGGAAGTCTATGTCGATCTGGTGGGCGCGCGGCAGTCGCAGTTGCTGCTGGCTTCGGAAGGCGAGGACATCAGGGTCAATGCCGCCGGCGATACGCCGCGGCGGCAGCGATTGGTGCCGCTCGCGCCGCGGGTGACCGATGCCGAGCGCGAGGCCCATCGGGCCTTCATTGCGACGATGGGCGACAAGGCGATCTGGAACGAGTTTCTGCCCGCTCCAGTCGTTTCTCCGGCTGGTTAGGCCCGCTGGTTAAGCCTGGCCTGCTGGCTGGCCACCGGCGGCCATTTGCCGCTCCATGTTCTGACGGTAGAGACCGACGAAATCGACCGGATCCAGCATCAGCGGCGGGAACCCG
This sequence comes from Bradyrhizobium sp. 930_D9_N1_4, assembly GCF_052076015.1. Lineage (NCBI taxonomy): Bacteria > Pseudomonadati > Pseudomonadota > Alphaproteobacteria > Hyphomicrobiales > Nitrobacteraceae > Bradyrhizobium > Bradyrhizobium sp. 930_D9_N1_4. The sequence goes on along the minus strand of NZ_CP197236.1, from coordinate 210,832 downwards.
CCGTCGCGCACGGCGGTCGCGATGATCTCGCGGGCGAACGGGAACAGCAGGCGGGGGCACTCGATCATGACCACCGGATGCAGCTGGTCCTTCGGCACGTTGGCGATGCGGAACACGCCGGCATAGGCGAGCTCGAACGAGAACATGATCTTGCCCGCGGTCTCGGCCTTGCCCTCGACCGACAGCGTCACCTCGTATTCGGTATCGCTGAGGTTGTTGGCGCTGACATTGATCTGGATGTTGATCTGGGGCGGCTGGCCCTGCTGCTGGAGCGAGCTGGGCGCGTTCGGATTTTCGAACGAAAGGTCTTTGGTGTACTGCGCCAGCACGTTGAGCTGGGGAGCCTGGGCCGCCTCGGGAGGGGTGCCGTTACCGTTGGTCATGAGAGTCTCTCCTTACCCGATTTGGGCTGAATTTCGCGGCGGTTGGCTAACATAGGGCCGCCTCGTTCCACAAGGACGAACGGTCCCGGACGTGGGATCCGGGCCGCGCCCACAACTGTGACGTTCAAGGCGGCCTGCCGGCGAAATCGTACGTTAAACGCTTGAAGATGCGCGATTTCCGGTCAGGATCGGGTTTCCCCTTAAGCATAAAACGCGCTACACTCGGTGCTGTGCCAAAAGGCGCCATTGGCCGGGCAAGATTTCGTGCCTACATCCCACGGACCTGACACGCGGGACCTAAAATGGTGATGTAGACTTGCCGTTCCCGTATGGAACGGTCTACTGGCCGGATTGATTTTCCCGGCGACGACTCTTCGAGACGGCCCCTTCTCGCGACGACCAGAAAGCGGATACGACGTGGACATCTACACCATCATCTTCCTGGCGCTGGCGGTCTTCATCTTCCTGAGGCTGCGCAGCGTGCTGGGGCAGCGGACCGGCAATGAACGGCCGCCGTTCGACCGGACTGCCGCCCGGAATGCGCTGGGGGGTGCCCAGGACAAGAACGTCGTGACCATGCCGGGCAAGGTGATCGACCAGGCCCCGCTGGCGCCGACGGCCGAGCCGGCCCCGCCCTCCGACCGCTGGAAGGGTCTGACCGAGCCGGGTACCGCGCTGGCCCAGGGCCTCGACGCCATCGTCGACAAGGATTCCACCTTCGACCCGCGCCATTTCATCTCGGGTGCCCGCGGCGCCTATGAGATGATCGTGCTGGCGTTTGCCAATGGCGATCGCCGCGCGCTGCGAGAGCTGCTGTCGTCGGAGGTCTATGACAGCTTCGACTCCGTCATCAAGGACCGCGAGAAGAACGAGCAGAAGACCGAGACGCGTTTCGTCTCGATCGACAAGGCCGAGCTAGTCGGCGCCGAGCTGCGCGACCGCACGGCTCAGCTCACCATCCGATTCGTCTCGCAGATGATCTCGGCCACACGCGACAAGACCGGCAATATCGTCGACGGCAGCGCCGACACGGTCGCCGACATCACCGACATCTGGACTTTCGCCCGCGACATCACCTCTCGCGATCCAAACTGGAAGCTGGTTGGCACCGGAAGCGCGAATTAAGATATTCCTGAAGAACAGCGCGACGGCCCTTTGCGCAGGTGTCGTCGTGCTGTCGTCGTTTTCGCTCGGCGCCGAGGCTGCGCGGCGCCACTACCGCAGCCATCATCACCATCCGCCGGCACTGCCTGCGGCCCCGCCGCGGGCGTTGCCCTATCCGCAGCTTCCCCTGCCGTTCGAAATATCAGGTGCGCAATATCTGCCGCTGGCCTGGGCCGACGTCAAAGGCTGGAACGACGACACTCACCTTCCGGCGTACAAGACGTTTCGTGCGAGCTGCCGGACGATCAACGCGCAGACTGCCGCGTCCGAGGCGAAGGCCGAATCAAAAGCCATTGGCAGCTCGCTCAGCGAACCCTGCCGGGCCGCAAAGTCGCTCGAGCTTACTGACGACGCCAAGGCAAAAACCTTCTTCGAGGACAATTTTGCGCCGCTGCGCATCTCGCGCCTCGGCGAGCCTGATGGCTTCGTCACCGGCTATTACGAGCCGGTGCTGGAGGGATCGCGTACGCAGACCGACGTCTTCAATGTGCCGGTGTATCGCCGGCCGTCGAATCTGTTCGTCCGCGGCTACAAGCAGGACTCGGTCAGCCTGCCCAACAAGGGCCCGGTCTATCGCAAGATCGGCCGCCGCAAGCTGGTGCCCTATTACGATCGCGGTGAGATCGAGGACGGCAAGATCGCCGGCCGCGGGCTGGAGATCGCCTGGCTGAAGGATCCGACCGATCTCTTGTTCGCTCAGATACAGGGCTCGGCGCGGATCAAGTTCGATGACGGCGGTACGGTCCGGCTGAACTACGATGCCTATAACGGCTTTCCCTACACCGCCGTCGGTCGCATCCTGATCGAGCGCGGCATCATTCCCCGGGAAGAGATGTCGATGCAGAAGATCAGGGAGTGGATGACGCAAAACCCTGACGGCGCCAAGGAGCTGCGGCGCGCGAACCGCGCCTACATCTTCTTCCGCGAGGTCAATCTCTCCGACAAGGAAGAGGCAATCGGCGCGCAGGGCATTCCGCTGACCGCCGGCCGCTCGATCGCGGTCGACAAGGCGCTGCATGTCTACGGCACGCCGTTCTTCATCGAGGGCGAGCTGCCGATCGATTCGGAACGCTCCAAGACGCCGTTTCACCGGCTGATGATCGCGCAGGACACCGGCTCGGCCATCATCGGCCCCGCGCGCGCCGATCTCTATTTCGGCGCCGGTCAGGAAGCCGGCCGTGTCTCCGGGCGGCTGCGCCATCCCATGCATTTTGTCATGCTGGTGCCGAAGGGCCTCGATCCCTCAATGCGCGCCGCGCGGCTGCCGGTGCCGGACCCGCGGCCCTCGGAAAAAATCGCAAAACTGTTTCCGCAGACCGATCCCGCCAAGGATTCGAAGAACGCGTCGGCAGCAGCGAAACCAGCCGAACCGAGCAAGGCTGAACCTGTGAAGGCTGGTGCGGCTTCGCCGGCCGTGCCACAAGCCAAAGATCAATCCAAAGATGCCGCCGTTTCGGTGGCAAGCCCGGTGCCGCTGCCGGAGCCGCGTCCCAACATCAAGCCCGATCGCGAACAGCGCAAGCGCGTGAATCGTCGTTCCGACCAGCAATGAAGCGATCGTCCCGTCCGCCCGTGCTGGAGCCTCGCCCCTCGCCGCGCCGCCGCGCGCTCAGCGAAGAGGAGCGCGCGCTGTGGGACACGGTCGCAAAGCAGGTCAAGCCGTTGCGCAAGCATCGCGTGGCGAAGGCGCATGCCGCGCCGCGTGCCGAGCCCTCGCCCGCAACGCCGGCCACGCGTCCCCTACCATCGCCGCGGCCGATTGCTGCTGCTCCGGCGCCGCGTGTGACAAAGCCGGCGATGCCGCCGCTGGCGCCGCTCGGCAAGCGCGAACGCACGAAACTGTCGCGTGGCCGCAGCGAGATCGAGGCGCGGCTCGATCTGCACGGCATGACCCAGATGCGTGCTCATCGCGCGCTGACCGGTTTTCTGAATCGCGCCCATCATGACGGCCTGACTTTCGTACTCGTCATCACCGGCAAGGGCCGCAGCGGCGGCGAAAGCGGCGTGCTCCGCCGCCAGGTGCCGGAATGGCTGAGCCTGCCGGAATTCCGCTCTCTTGTGGTCGGCTTCGAGGAGGCCGCTATCGGCCATGGCGGCGAGGGCGCGCTTTATGTGCGAATTCGTCGGGCGAGATTTTAGAACGGCCGGACGATTCCGACGCGCGGGATGAGCGTGATAATCAGGCCGAAGATGTTGGTCCTCTGATCGTCCGCCGGGATCGGCGGCGTCTCCCTCGCCGCGGGCAGCGTCTTCACCGCATGCAGGATCAGGAACATGCAGACCGCCCAGTTCGAGATCCAGCGCGAATAGTCGAACACCATCGCGAACATCACGAGATAGGCGAGACTGATTCCGATCAGCGCCGCGATGACGAGGCGGCGGTGCAGATCGCTAGCGAGTGCGCCGATCAGGTTCGCGAAGAAGCGCCACAGCGGCGTGTGCAGCCAGATCAGCAGCGCGAACACGGGCACGCCGAGGATGTTGTGCGGCAGCCGGCCCCAGGTGTCCGAAATCTCCTTCGCCAGCGGCTGGTACCAGATATAGGCGAACTGCAGGAGATCGGTCCGTGACGGATCGGCCATCCGGGTCTTGAGATACGCGACAAAGTCCGCTTCGGGGATCGGCATCGTTCCCAGGAATTGCGCGGCGAAGAACAGCGCGGAGACGACGGCGAGGGCGATCATGCCGAATGCGACATTGCTGCGATTACAGCCGAACGTGAGATAGTGCCTGATCATAACGATGGTGATGACCGTCGGCACATACATCAACAGATGAATGTGATGGATCAGCACGAGAACGATCGCGAACAAGGCGGCCGTCGCAACATACAACAATGAGCCCGCCGGCATCAGCAGCAGCGTGATCGCGAGCGCACAGCCATAGATGTCGAAATGGCCGAGCGTGTGCATGAAGTTCTTCAGGAAGAACGGCGAGCCCGCGATGAAGACGAACAGCGGCAGCGTTTTCGCGGTGAAGCCGAACGTTTTCTGGAACAGTTTCGCGTAGAGCGCCAGCGTCACCAGCCAGGTCATGCCGCCGAGTGCGAACACCAGCCAGACCGGCACCTTGTCCGTGAACAGCGCGACGGCCGCGCCGATCAGCGCGCGCTTGATGAAACCAAAATGATAGTCGACGAGGAGGTGGATGTAGGGGACGTAAGGCGGCAGCTGGATCTTGTGGACGAATACGCCGGCGATGACCGCCACGTTGATCGCGAGCAGAAGGCGCCAGGGATTTTGTAGGATGCGAGCGGTCACGCGGCACCTGAGCTGGTGCGACTAACCTCCGTTGTCGTCCCGGGCAAGCGAAGCGCGACCCGGGACCCATAACCACAGGACGTTGTTTGAGCCAAGGCTGGAGCCGCTATCTTTTTCTAACAAGAACCGCTGGTGGTTATGGGTCCCCGCGTACGCGGGGACGACAGCGGATAGATAGCCGACCTCCGGCGAATTACAAAATGAACCGGCTCAGATCGGCGTTCTTGGCGAGGTCGCCTACGTGCTTCTGCACGAAATCGGCATCGACCCTGACGGTCTCGCCGCTGCGGTCGGGGGCGGTGAAGGAGATCTCGTCCAGCACCCGCTCCATCACCGTCTGGAGCCGCCGCGCGCCGATGTTCTCGACGGTGGAATTGACGGCGACCGCGACGTCCGCCAGCGCGTCGATGGCGTTGTCGGTGATGTCGAGCGTCACGCCCTCGGTCTGCATCAAGGCGACATATTGCTTGATCAGCGAGGCCTCGGGCTCGGTCAGGATGCGGCGCATGTCGTCGCGGGTCAGCGCCTGCAACTCGACGCGGATCGGCAGGCGGCCCTGCAATTCCGGCAACAGGTCGGACGGCTTGGCGACGTGGAAGGCGCCGGAGGCAATGAACAGGATGTGGTCGGTCTTCACCGCGCCGTGCTTGGTCGAGACGGTGGTGCCCTCGATCAGCGGCAGCAGGTCGCGCTGCACACCTTCGCGCGAGACATCGCCGCCGACCCGGCCGTCGCGCGCGCAGATCTTGTCGATCTCGTCGAGGAACACGATGCCGTTGTTCTCGACCGTGCTGATCGCCTCCATCGTCAACTGCTCGGTGTCGAGCAGCTTGTCGGATTCTTCGTTGATGAGAATCTCGTGGGAGTTCTCCACCGTCAGACGCCGGGTCTTGGTGCGGCGGCCGAGCTTGCCGAAGATATCGCCGATCGAGATCGCGCCCATCTGTGAGCCCGGCATGCCCGGGATCTCGAACATCGGCATGCCGCTGCCGCCGCCTTGCGTCTCGATCTCGATTTCCTTGTCGTTCAATTCGCCGGCGCGCAGCTTCTTGCGGAAGGATTCCCGCGTCGCCGCGCTGGCGTTCGCGCCGACCAGCGCATCGAGCACCCGCTCCTCGGCGGCGAGCTGGGCACGCGCCTGCACGTCCTTGCGCTTCTTCTCGCGCACCTGGGCAATCGCGACCTCGACGAGGTCGCGGACGATCTGCTCGACATCGCGGCCGACATAGCCGACCTCGGTGAATTTGGTCGCTTCCACCTTCAGGAACGGCGCGTTCGCGAGCTTGGCGAGCCGCCGCGCGATTTCCGTCTTGCCGACGCCGGTGGGGCCGATCATCAGGATGTTCTTCGGCAGCACCTCCTCGCGCAAGGAGCCTTCGAGCTGCTGCCGGCGCCAGCGATTGCGCAGCGCGATGGAGACGGCGCGTTTGGCGTCGGCCTGGCCGACGATGAAACGGTCGAGTTCGGAAACGATTTCGCGGGGGGAGAAGTCTGTCATGTCTGTTTAGCTAGGGCGGGAGGCGGCCAAGGACAAGCCGCATTTTTTGCGTCAGATGATCGGTGGCCCCGATTGCCATTGTTTCACGGCATCGATCGGATGAATGAGCATCAGGATATTGAGCGTCAGATTGTCGCGAATATGGAGCGCCAGCATGATCTCGAAGGCGAGCCCGAGCAGGACGGTCACCGACACCGGCAGCACGCGTGCGGCCAGGAACCCCAGCATCATCGCCAGATTGTCCGAGACCGAATTGACGATGCTGTCGCCGAAATAATCCAGCGAGATCGTGCCGGCGCGGTAGCGCTCGATGATGAACGGCGAGTTCTCGACGATCTCCCAGGCGCCTTCGATCAGCATCGCGATGATCAGACGCGCGGGCCAGGAGAGGCGCAGGAACGGCAGCCGCGCGAACAGCAGCCAGGTCAGGCCGTAGAACAGGAAGCCGTGCAGGATGTGCGAGAAGGTGTACCAGTCTGCAATGTGCTGCGAATTTTCCGAGCTGTTCACCACGCCATGCCAGAGCTTGACGTAGCCGCAAGTGCAGATCGGCACCCGCCCCATCGCGAACAGGATCGAAGCCTGCAGGGCGAGCAGTAACAATGCGATGCCGACCCAGGCGAGAGCCGGGAAAGCGGGGACGGTCGGGCTGGTGCTTCGCGCCAATGCCATCTGCTAGCCGGTCGCCAGCACTTCGACGGTCAAATTGCGGTTGGTGTAGACGCAGATGTCGGCAGCGATGTCGAGGGAACGGCGGACGATGGTCTCGGCATCCTTGTCGGTGTCGAGCAGGGCGCGGGCCGCCGCCAGGGCGTAATTGCCGCCGGAGCCGATCGCCATGACGCCGGACTCGGGCTCCAGCACGTCGCCGGTGCCTGTCAGGACCAGGGACACGTCCTTGTCGGCCACGATCATCATGGCCTCCAGCCGCCGCAGATAACGGTCGGTGCGCCAGTCCTTGGCCAGCTCGACCGCCGCCCGGGTCAGCTGCCCCGGATATTGCTCGAGCTTGCTCTCCAAGCGCTCAAAGAGGGTGAAGGCGTCGGCGGTCGCGCCGGCAAAGCCGCCGATCACGTCGCCCTTGCCGAGCTTCCGGACCTTTTTGGCGTTGGACTTGATCACGGTCTGGCCGATCGAAACCTGGCCGTCACCGCCGACCACCACCTTGCCGCCCTTGCGGACCGTCAAAATCGTGGTGCCGTGCCAGCCCGGCGAGCTGTTCTGGGAATCCTGCATGAAGTACCTCGTTGTCCGGCCTGATTTAGGCGGTCAGGGGCGGCGGCACAACGGGCCGTTCCGGCCCTAGATTTCGCTCACCATAGGCGGAAGTGCTGGCCTGCCGGAGCGTTCCCGCAGTAGCGAAGGCGTCATTTGGCTGTTAAAAGACCGGCGTTTTCGGCTCAAAACCAGAATGGAAACCGATTTTCCATGCGCACCGCGACGATCAAGCGCAAGACCAAGGAAACCGACATCGAGGTCTCCGTGAACCTCGATGGCACCGGCGTGGCCAATATCGCGACCGGCATCGGCTTTTTCGACCATATGCTCGATCTCCTGGCCCGCCATTCCCGCATCGACCTCACGGTCAAGGCGGTTGGCGATCTGCACATTGATTATCACCATACCACCGAAGACACCGGCATTGCGCTTGGCCAGGCGGTCAAGCAGGCGCTCGGCAACATGGCGGGCATCACCCGCTATGCCGGCGTGCACATGCCCATGGACGAGACGCTGTCGCGCGTGGTCATCGACATCTCGGGCCGCCCGTTCCTGGTGTTCAAGGCCGACTTCCCCCGCGACAAGATCGGTGAATTCGACACCGAGCTGGTGCGCGAGTGGTTCCAGGCCTTCGCCATGCATGCCGGCGTGACTCTGCACGTCGAGACCCTATATGGCGATAACAGCCATCATATCGCCGAGTCCTGCTTCAAGGGTCTGGCGCGGGCGCTGCGCACGGCCGTCGCGATCGATCCGAAGACGGCGGGCGAAATCCCGTCCACCAAGGGTTCGCTCGGCGGCTGACGTCTCGCACCCGGCGGCACGCGCCGCTTGCGGTATCACTGAATTTAGAGAACGGGGCAGCACCATGCCTGTCTACACAGTTCATGCTCCCTCGCCTGCCGGAGCCGATCTGCGCGCGACCGACAAGTTCGTGTTCGTGCGCGACGGTTTCCATTTCTGGGCGATGATCTTCGGTCCGCTCTGGCTGCTCTGGCACCGGCTCTGGCTGGCGCTGATCGGCTGGGTGATTTTTTTGGCCGCGTTCAACGCCGGGCTCTCCAGTCTCGGTGCCGGAGCTTCATCGATCTTCTTCGCCGACGTCATCGTTGCGCTGCTGATGGGGCTTGAGGCTTCGAGCCTGCGCCGCTGGACCCTGTCGCGCGGCAAATGGCGCCAGCTCGACGTGGTGGTTGCCGACGACGAGGACACCGCCGAGCGTCGCTTCTTCGAGCGCTGGAGCCAGAAGCAGCGCGGCATCGTCAACGATCAATGGGCGGTCGATCGCGGCGGCCCGCCGCCGACCCGCGGTGTGCCGGGTCAGCCATTCTCAAATCCGCCACCGCTGCCCTCGGGCGGCATCATTGGTTTGTTTCCAGAACCGGGAGGGTCACGATGAGCGTCGCCATCATCGATTACGGTTCCGGCAATCTGCATTCCGCCGCCAAGGCTTTCGAGCGCGCGGCGCGCAGCCTCGAGATTCCGCAGAAAGTCTTCGTCACCAGCGATCCCGATCAGGCCTATGAAGCCGACCGTCTGGTGCTGCCGGGCGTCGGCGCCTTTGCCGATTGCCGGCGCGGTCTCGATGCCGTCAACGGCATGGTCGATGCGATCACCGAAGCGGTGCGCGTCAAGGCGCGGCCGTTTTTCGGCATCTGCGTCGGCATGCAACTGATGGCGAGCCGCGGCAAGGAGCACGTCATCACCGACGGCCTGAACTGGATCGGCGGCGACGTCGAGAAGATCACGCCGCGCGACGAGAGCCTGAAGATCCCGCACATGGGCTGGAACACGCTCGAGGTGCTGCGCGAGCATCCGGTGCTGGAGCGGCTGCCGCTCGGCCCCAAGGGCCAGCACGCCTATTTCGTGCACTCCTACCACCTCAATGCCGCCAACGAGGCGGACGTGCTCGCGCGCGCCGAATACGGCGGTCCCGTCACCGCGATCGTCGGCAAGGACACCGCCATCGGCACGCAGTTTCACCCCGAGAAGAGCCAGCGTTTTGGCCTGGCCCTGATCTCGAACTTTTTGCGATGGAAACCGTGATGGCCGCGTCGTCATTGCGAGCGCAGCGAAGCAATCCAGTGTCTCTCCGTGGACGCAGTCTGGATTGCTTCGTCGTTGCGCTCCTCGCAATGACGGAGTGCGTGTGTGATAGCCCAGTTCCCATGCTTGGGACGGGAAAAGGTGCGACATGATTCTCTTTCCGGCGATCGACCTCAAGAACGGCCAGTGCGTGCGCCTCGAGCAAGGCGACATGGCGCGCGCGACCGTGTTCAACCTCAATCCGGCCGCGCAGGCGCAGAGCTTCGTCGAACAGGGCTTTGAATATCTCCACGTCGTCGACCTCGACGGCGCCTTTGCCGGCAAGCCGGTGAACGCGCAGGCCGTCGAGGCGATGCTGAAGACGGTCAAGATCCCGGTGCAGCTCGGCGGAGGCATTCGTGATCTCGCGACCGTCGAAGCCTGGCTCGACAAGGGCATCAGCCGCGTCATCATCGGAACGGCCGCGGTGCGCGATCCCGAACTGGTGAAGGCGGCGGCGAAGACATTCCCGGGCCGTGTCGCGGTCGGGCTCGATGCCCGCGACGGCAAGGTCGCGGTCGAAGGCTGGGCCGAGACCTCACAGGTGACGGTGCTGGAGATCGCGCGGCGGTTCGAGGATGCCGGCGTCGCCGCCATCATCTTCACCGACATCGCGCGCGACGGCTTGCTCAAGGGCCTGAACCTGGACGCGACCATCGCGCTCGCCGACGCCATCTCGATCCCCGTGATTGCCTCCGGCGGCCTCGCCTCGATCGAGGACGTGAAGGCCATGCTGACGCCGCGTGCGCAAACGCTCGCCGGCGCGATCGCCGGTCGGGCGCTTTACGACGGCCGGCTTGATCCCGCCGACGCCCTCACCTTGATCCGCAACGCGCGCGCCGCCTAGGAGACATCGATGTTCAAGGTGCGCGTGATCCCCTGCCTCGACGTCAAGGACGGCCGGGTCGTCAAGGGCGTCAATTTCGTCGATCTGCGCGATGCCGGCGATCCCGTCGAAGCTGCGATCGCCTATGACGCGGCCGGCGCCGACGAGCTCACCTTCCTCGACATCACCGCCACCCATGAGAACCGCGGCATCATGCTGGACGTGGTCCGGCGCACGGCGGAGGCCTGCTTCATGCCTGTCACCGTCGGCGGCGGTGTCCGCAAGGTTGACGACATCAAGACGCTGCTGCGCGCCGGCGCCGACAAGGTCTCGATCAACAGCGCGGCGGTGTCGCGGCGCGAGTTCGTCAAGGAAGCTGCCGAAAAGTTCGGCGGGCAGTGCGTGGTGGTCGCGATCGACGCCAAGCGGGTCAAGCGCGCCGGCGGCGGCGAGCGCTGGGAGATCTTTACCCATGGCGGCCGCAACTCGACCGGCATCGATGCCATCGAATATGCCCAGGAAGTGGTCTCGCTCGGCGCCGGTGAAATCCTGCTCACGTCGATGGACCGCGATGGCACCCGGCAGGGCTTTGACATCCCGCTGACCCGGGCGATCGCCGACAGCGTTCCCGTTCCCGTGATCGCGTCCGGCGGCGTCGGCAATCTCGATCACCTCGTCGACGGTATCCGCGACGGGCATGCCACCGCGGTACTGGCCGCCTCGATCTTCCACTTCGGGGAGTTCACCATCCGCGAAGCCAAGGAACACATGTCCCGGCGCGGGTTGCCCATGCGCCTGGATGCCTGACGACTCCCCTTCATAAAAATGCTACACAGGCTGGCAGGGATTGGCCTCTGGCCGGATGTGTTTCTGAGTATTCAGTATGCCCCGTTTCACGATCCACGATCTGGCCGCAACCATCGATGCCCGCGCGGCTGCCGGGGGCGAGGCCTCCTATACCCGCAAGCTCCTGGACAAGGGCGCCGAACATTGCGCCAAGAAGTTCGGTGAGGAAGCCGTCGAAACCGTCATCGCAGCAGTCGAAAACGATCGCGCGCATCTGATCGCCGAAGGCGCCGACCTGCTCTACCATTTCCTTGTTCTTCTGAAGGCCCGCGGCGTAAAGCTGGAAGAGGTGGAAGCCGCGCTGGACAAGCGGACCAATATGTCAGGGTTGGAAGAGAAGGCATCCCGCAAGGGCGGCAATTAGCTGAGGTCGAAAGGCGGCGTCATGGATATCCGCGCACCCGAACAGCAGTATAATCCGTACCGCGTCTATACGCGCGAGCAGTGGTCGCGACTGCGCGACGACACGCCGATGACGCTGGAGCCGGGCGAGTTCGACCGGCTGCGCTCGCTGCACGATCGCCTCGACTTGCAGGAGGTCGAGGACATCTATCTTCCGCTGTCGCGCCTGCTGTCGATCTATGTCGATGCGATGCAGCGTCTGTATTACGCAGAGCGCCAGTTTCTCAACATCCGCGATCGCAAGATGCCCTACGTCATCGGCGTTGCGGGATCTGTCGCGGTCGGAAAGTCCACCACCGCGCGCGTGCTTCAGGCATTGCTGGCGCGCTGGTCGCCGCGGCCGAAGGTCGAGCTGATCACCACCGACGGCTTCCTGTATCCCAACGCCGTGCTCGACCGGCAGGGCATCATGCAGAAGAAGGGCTTTCCCGAGAGCTATGATCTGCCGCTGCTGCTCAGCTTCCTCTCCGACATCAAGGCCGGCCGCCGCCACGTGCGTGCGCCGGTCTATTCGCATCTGACCTACGACATCGTGCCGAACCAGTGGGCCGAAATCGACCAGCCCGACATTCTGATCGTCGAGGGCGTCAACGTGCTGCAAACGGGCAAGCTGCCGCGTGACGGCAAGGCGGTGCCTGTCGTCTCCGACTTCTTCGATTTCTCGGTCTATATCGACGCCGACGAAGCGGCGCTGCGGCGGTGGTACATCAGGCGTTTCCTGTCGCTGCGCGACACCGCCTTCACCAATCCGAAATCCTACTTCAACCGGTATGCGCTGCTGTCGGACGAGGAAGCCACCGCAACCGCGATCGCGATCTGGGAACGTACCAACCTCGCCAATCTCGAGGACAACATCCTGCCGACTCGCCCCCGCGCGACGCTGATCCTGAAGAAGGGCGCGGACCACACGGTGGCGAGCGTGGCGCTCAGGCGGCTGTGACTGTCTGTAGGGTGGGTTAGCCTTGCAGATGCGCGAAGCGTATCTGCAAGGCGTAACCCACCTCTTCTGTTTCCGCGGAGATTGACAGTGGTGGGTTACGCCTTCGGCTAACCCACCCTACGATACCAGGGCTTGGGGCACGCCTGTCTCCACATCGTCATTGCGAGCGCAGCGAAGCAATCCAGAATCCCTCTAGGGAGGCAGTCTGGATTGCTTCGTCGCAAGTGCTCCTCGCAATGACGGGGAGCGAGCGGGGGCCTACACCGCCAGATGCCGCGACGTCGCCAGCCCGGCCAGCGCCTCTTCCAATTTCTCTCGGTCGAGCGGCTTGATCAGGAAACCATTCATGCCGGCCTCGAAGCAGGCGTAGCGATCCTCCACCAGCGTGTTGGCGGTCAGCGCCAGGATCGGCGTGTGGTGGCCGCCGGTGGCGGCCTCGTGCGCGCGGATGCGCTTGGTCGTCTCGATGCCGTCGAGACGCGGCATCTGGATGTCCATCAGGACCAGATCGTAGGGCGTGCCGGCCGACGAGGCCGCGAGCCAGGATTCCAGCGCCGCCTCGCCATGGACGGCGATGACGACGCGATGGCCAAGCTTGCTCAGCAGCGAGCGCATCAACAGCGCGTTGATCTCGTTGTCCTCGGCGACGAGGATCGAAAGGCCTTTTCCCGATGCGGCGCCGGTGGTGGAGTCGGCCAAGGGCTCCGGCGCCAGATCGGGCGAGGCGACTTCCGGCGTGAGTGCGAGGCGCGCGGCGAGCGAGGCTGCGCGCAGTGGCTTAACCAGGAAGCCTGTGAAGGCCGCAGAGAGTTTTTCATGGCGCGAGCTCGACGTCAGCAGCACCAGCCGCTGTTGCGCATGCGCCCGGGCGACGTCACCCAGATGGTCGGTGGCGCCGATCGCGCGATCGATCAGGACCGCATGCCATGAGCGCTCCGGCAGCAGCGCTTCCGCGACTGACGCGTCCGAAACCAGGCAGGTCTGTCCGCCCCAGCGCTCCAGCCGCCGCGCGATCAGCGAGGCCTCGATGCCGTCGGCGACGAGGAGGATCGATTTGCCGGCGAGGTCGGGGCTTGGGAACGCGGTCTGCCCTGCGCTGGCCTGCGATGCCGCAAGCGGAATCGCGACCTCGAAGGTTGCGCCCTTGCCCGGCTCGCTCGTGAGTGTGATCCGGCCGCCCATGCGTTTGACGATGCGTTCGCTGATCGCAAGGCCAAGCCCGGTGCCGCCATAGGTGCGCGCGACGCGCTCGTCGGCCTGCTCGAATTCGCGGAAGATGCGCTGCTGCGCCTCCGGCGCAATGCCGATGCCGGTGTCGCGCACCAGGAAACTGATCTCGTTCGGCCATATCCCGGGTTCGACGATCAGGGCAACGCCGCCGTTCGCGGTGAACTTGATGGCATTGCCGGCGAGATTAAGCAGCACCTGGCGCAGCCGTGCGGCATCGCCGACCACTTCGAGCGGCAAGCGCTCGTCGACGTAAGCGGCAATCTCGAGCGTCTTCGCTTGCGCGCGGGGCGCCAGCAGCTCGGTGATCTCCTCGATCAGGGTGGAGAGCGCGAACGGACGCTGCTCGAGATCGAGCTTGCCGGCCTCGATCTTGGAATAGTCGAGCAGTTCCTCGATCAGTGCCATCAAGGCTTCGCCTGATGTTTTCACTGCGCGGGCGTAGGTGGTCTGCTCCGGTGTCAGATGGGTGTCGAGCAAAAGCCCGCCCATGCCGATGATGCCGTTGAGCGGCGTGCGGATCTCGTGCGAGGCCATCGCGAGGAAGCGCGATTTGGCGCGGTTGGCGGCGTCCGCCTGGTCGCGCGCCTCCGACAGCGCCCGTTCGGTCTCGGTGCGGTCGGTGACGTCGCGGCCGACGCTCTGCAATTCGGCGGGCTGGCCGGCGTCGAGGCGCACATAGCCTTCGCGCCACGCGATCCAGCGCGCGCCGAGCAGTGTGGTGATCCTCTGGTCGTGAATCCGCGTGCCGTTGCTTTCGCGGGCGCTGTCGCCCTGCTCGAGGACATCAAAGTCGAAACGCGTGCCGACCAGCGCGTTGCGCGCCTGTCCGGCGAGCGCGCAATAGGCCTCGTTGGCAAAGGTGATGCGGCCCTGATGGTCGCGCAGCGCGATGAGATCACCCTGTGACTCAAAAAGACTGCGGGCGCGTTCTTCGGCTTCCTTCAGCTCCCAATTGCGGTCGATCAGCGCCTCGTTATGGGCGGCCAGCGCACGCATCCGCTTGTTGACGAAGCGCAGCCGCATGCTGAGCGTGGCCAAGCCGAGGCAGGCGAGGGCGAACAAAAAGCTCGCGCCGACCGCAAAAGTATTGGGATCGTAACCGGAATTCTCGGAGCGGCTGCCGGTGACGAATCCATAGGCGCCGCCGAACGTCGCCGAGAAGATCATGAAGGAGCGGATCGCAAAGGCGATCCTGGGATACTGCCGCCTGAAGCGGCGCATGCGCACCTTGATCCGGAACGTCCGACCCATCGTCACCGACCCCGACTCTTGTCCGAAACCCCGCCACCGCCGGGTGCGACGATGTCTCGCCGACCTTGCGAACAGCTTGAGGCTTTGGTTCGGCCTCCAAACAGGGTTAACGAGGTGTTAATGGCTCAAGCATGATCCGGAAAAGTGCGCAGCGGTTTTCCGGAGAGATCATGCTCAAACGTCAAAGCGAGGCGGCCTGGAGCGGGAGCGGGCGTTGGCCGCCATGGGCTCCGACGATCAGCGCCGCCGCCTCGCGCTGCGAGAAGGTCTTCGAGCGCACATAGATGCGGTAATCGGCCGGACCGTCAGTGGAGAGATAAATCACCGGGCCGCCGTCGACCGGCTGCGCGGCAATGGTGATGAGACGGTTCGCCGGATGGGCCTCGCAGGATTCCGTCTCGGAACCGGAGCCATCGTCCACGACGGCGAAGTCTGCTTCGTCGGCATCGTCGGTGATCCGCACCCGCACCGTGGCTCGCGACAAATCGTCGGTGAAGGCGACATGGATGCCGGCGGTCCAGAACAGCGAGGTCAGCTCGACCGAGGTATCGCCAACGGCGATGCAGGGATGCGAGACCGATCCGATCTCGGCGCGGGCGAACACCGCGGCTGCCAGCAGGGGAATGGCCGAGGCCAGGATCTTGAAACGCAACATGACACTCTACTCGCCAGGCCCTGTGTGGAACTCGCACGGAACTTTGGGCCTTATGGTTTGCAGAGCGTAAAGGAAACTCGTTACCGCCGGGTTGATGCGCGGAATGATCAGGCCATCTGGCGCACATCCTCCGCGAGTGCGCGGTAGGACAGCGCTTCGGCGAGATGCAGCCGGCCGATCTTGTCGGCGCCGTCGAGGTCGGCGAGCGTGCGCGCCACCCGCAACACGCGATGATAGCCGCGCGCCGACAGCCGCATGGTCTCGGCCGCGTCGCGCAGCAGCTTCTGCCCCTGCGCATCGGGCTTTGCGATGTCCTCCAGCACCGAGGCGGGCGCCTCGGCATTGGTGCGGACATGTGGCAGGCCGGCATCCGCATAGCGGGCGAGCTGGATGTCGCGCGCCGCCGCCACGCGTGCTGCGACTTCGGCAGAGCCCTCCGCCGGCGGCGGCAGGATCAGATCGGCCGCGGTCACCGCGGGAACCTCGATGCGCAGATCGATGCGGTCCATCAACGGGCCGGAGATGCGCGCCTGATAGTCGCCGGTGCAGCGATCGATACGGCCGCGCTTGCAGGCATAGCCCGGCTCGAACGCGTTGCCGCAGCGGCACGGGTTCATCGCGGCGACCAGCATGAAGCGCGCGGGATAAGTCACACGATGATTGGCGCGCGACACCGCGACCTCGCCGTTTTCCAAGGGCTGGCGCAGCGAATCCAAAACGCGCGGATCGAACTCCGGCAGCTCGTCGAGGAACAGCACGCCCTGATGCGCGAGCGAGATCTCGCCGGGCTTTGCGCGGATGCCACCGCCGGTGAGGGCGGCCATGCTCGCGGAATGATGCGGAGAGCGGAACGGCCGCTGCGCGGTCAGCGCGCCGCCCTTGATCTCGCCCGCGACGGACGCGATCATCGAGACCTCGAGTAATTCGCCCGGCGACAACGGCGGCAGGATCGAGGGCAGCCGCGCCGCCAGCATCGATTTGCCGGCGCCGGGCGCGCCGATCATCAAGAGATGATGTCCGCCCGCGGCCGCGATCTCCAGCGCGCGCTTGGCGCTCTCCTGGCCCTTGATGTCGCGCAAATCGAGCGTGGAGGCGGCGGCCTCATGCACCTTCGGCGAGGGCCGCGACAGCACCTGCGTGCCCTTGAAGTGATTTGCGATCTGGATCAGCGAATGTGCGGCGATGATCTGGATGTCGGGGCTCGCCCATGCCGCTTCGGAGCCGCAAGAGGCCGGGCAGATCAATCCTTCCTCGCGCAGACTGGCGCCGAACGCAGCGGGCAAAACGCCTGCGACAGGCGCGATCGAACCGTCGAGGCCGAGTTCGCCGAGCACGGTATAGCCTGTGAGCGCATCCGGTGGGATCGCGCCGATCGCCGCCATCAGTCCGAGCGCAATCGGCAGGTCGTAATGGCTGCCTTCCTTCGGCAGATCGGCGGGCGCGAGATTGACGATGATCCGCCGCGCCGGCAGCGCCAGGCCCGAGGCAATCAGCGCCGAGCGCACCCGTTCGCGCGCCTCGGACACCGCCTTGTCCGGCAGGCCGACGATGGCAAAGGCCGGCAAGCCCGGCGCGACCTGCACCTGCACGTCGACCGCGCGGGCCTCGATCCCCTCAAAGGCGACGGTAGAAACCCGCTGAACCATGCTCGAACCAGGCTGCCCTCTTGTGCAATTAGGGGTAGCAGAGCACGGCTCATTTCGCAAGAACAATACAGGAACACTGTTGGCGACCCGGAAATCCCTAACCAGCCGTAAACGTGGCCCAGACACTAAGCCTCGAATGCGAACGGCTCTGCACAGCACATCCCAACGAATATCCGCTACTCCAAGGCAACGGGATGGGCCGTGACGTAACGGGTGAACAATTCAAATGCTTGCAGCAAATCGCCGGAGAAGCGAACGACGGGTGTGCACCCGGCTTGCCAAGATTCACTTTGGCGCCGGATCGCTGCCGCGGGACTGCACGATCACGGATATCTCGGATGGCGGCGTGAAAGTCGTGGCGGAGTTTCTGGAAGTGCCGCCGCAATTCACCATCATCTTCGCGCCCGATTATTCCCGCCAGTGCCGTCTGCGCTGGCGCATCGGCTGCGAATTCGGTGCCGAATTCACCGATTGAGCCGGACGGGCCGGGTCCCTTAACCGGACTTTAGCGTTAATCGGTAAGCATCTCTGATCAGTCGCCGAGTGATCAGAGTATGTCCAAGCGTTCGTCCCTTGCCTTCCCCCCGGCGAGATATCTGGTCTCTGCGCTTCTGATGTTGGCGCTGGGCGGCTGCCAGACCACAGGTCTGGAGGACATCACCGGGGCGCTCGGCGGCAAGTCGGAAACCGCCGGCAAGGCCGATTCCAAGCCGGACATGGACGCCCTTCGCGAGCGCTATCGCGCCAAGCCCGGTGATCCCAACATCGCCCTCGAATACGGCATGGCGCTGCGCGAGACCGGCCAGCGCGCCCAGGCCGTCGCGGTGATGGAGCAGGCGGTGCTCAATCATCCCAACAACAAGGCGCTGCTCGCCGGTTACGGCCGCGCGCTCGCCGACAGTGGCAGTTTCCAGCGGGCGTTCGACGTGCTCGGCCGCGCGCATACGCCTGAAGATCCCGACTGGCGGATCCTGTCGGCGCAAGGCGCGGCGCTCGACCAGCTCGGCCGCAACGAAGAGGCGCAGCAATATTATGCGGCCGCGCTGAAGATCGTGCCCGAGGAGCCGACGGTGCTGTCCAATCTCGGCCTGTCGTATATGCTGCAAAACAATCTGTCGAAGGCCGAACAGGTGCTGGGCCGCGCTTATCAGCGCAATCAGAACGATGCGCGGGTCCGTGCCAATCTCGCGCTCGTGCTGGGATTGCAGGGCCGCCAGAACGAGGCTGAAAACCTTGTGAAGGCAGATTTGCCGCCAGACCAGGCCGCGGCCAAGATCGCGGCGCTGCGCCAGGTGCTGGCTAAGAAACAGCAAAGGGCGGACAAATAGTCCGCCCTCTTTCCGGCCTTCGCGATTCCTGCCTTTAAGACGCCTTGCGATGCGGGGCCGACCCGCGGCCTGCCCTGCCCTTCAACTTCTTGAGCAGCGGTCCGAGCAGCGAGCGCTTCGGCTTCTTCACATCGCCGCGCCCGGCGAGACGGTTCGCCATGTTCTGGAACAGCTCCGTGGTGCGGTGGCTCTTGGACACCTCCGCGATCATCTGGCCGTTATTGGCTGCGGTCGAGAACAGCTTCGAGTCGAACGGGATCACCGCGATCGGCTGGCTTTCCATCGTCTTGGCGAACGACTTGACGTCGATCTCCGCCCGCTTGTGCATGCCGACCTGGTTGATGCAGTAGAGCGGCGGCCGGTCGTTCGGCCGTGCCGCCTTCAGCACGCTGAGCATGTTCTTGGTGTTACGCAGGTTCGCGAGATCCGGCTCGGCCACGATGACGATGTCGTCGGAGTTGACCAGCGCGCGGCGCGTCCAGCCCGACCATTGATGGGGAACGTCGAGCACGATGCAGGGTGTGGTCATGCGCAGCGTGTCGAAGATGGCGTCAAAGGCTTCGGCGCCGAAATCGTAGACGCGGTCGAGCGTCGCGGGCGCGGCAAGGAGGCTGAGACGTTCGGTGCATTTGGACAGCAGGCGCTCCATCAGCGCCGTGTCGGGACGGTCCTGCGACAGCACCGCATTGGCGATGCCCTGCGCCGGGTCCTGGTTGTAGTCGAGGCCGGCGGTGCCGAAGGCGAGGTCGAGATCGATCACGACGGAATCGAGCGCGAGGTCGCGCGCGATGGTCCAGGCCACGTTGTGCGCGACCGTGGACGCACCGACGCCGCCCTTGGCGCCGACCACCGCGATGACGCGGCCGGTGATGATGGTTTCGGAGGCCGAGAACAGGCTGCAGATCGAGCGGACGACGTCGAGGGTTTCGACCGGTCCGACCACGTAGTCGTTGACGCCGCGGCGCACCAGCTCGCGATAGGGCGCGGTGTCGTTGGGATTGCCGATCACGACCACGCGGGTGCCGGGATCGCAGACGCCGGCGAGATCGTCGAGGCCTTCGAGGATGTCGCGTGTGCCGTCCGATTCGATCACGATGACGTTCGGCGTCGGCATCGTCTCATAGACTTCGATCGCCGCGGCCAGGCCGCCGTCCTTGGCGGTGAGATGCGCCTTGGCGAGACGGCGATCCTCGCCGGCCGCGGTCATCGCCTTGAGCGTCTGCTCGGTCTCGCAAAAGGCCTGCACCGAGATGCGCGGAACCGGCGCAATGTGTTCCTCGGGGTGCCGCGGATCGTCCGCTTCGTCGTCGTGAAGACTTGTCATTTGCCGGTGTCGCTGAGTTTGGCCTTTTCGGCCTCGGGATAGGTGGTCGTGGTCGTCGAGCCCTTGCGGTAGCGGTCGAAGGCGATGTCGCGCCGCGCGGTGTAGGCGGGCGTCTCGGCCCGTGGCTGCTCGAGGTCGGCGGGGTTGTCGATCATGGCCGCGAGGTTGCGCTGGCTGGCGCAGCCCAGGTTGAAGTAAGGCCGGTTCTCGTTGTAGCCGGGGTCGAGGATGTTCGGACCGACGTCTTCCGGCCACAGCCCGCAGGGGCCGGCGACCGCGGCGATCCTCGAATAGCTGAGGCGGATCGTCGGCAGCAGGCCGGGATCCTCGGGGCGATAGGGATGCTGGACGATGGCGCGCGACGGCACGCCGCCGGACGCGAGCACCGAACGAATGTCCTGGTAGGTCGCCGCCGCGGCGCGCGAATTCGCGGTGTCGGCCGGCACGTCGACCACGACAGAGCCGGTGCCTTCGCGAACCCAGTCCCGGGCGATGCCCGCGACGTCGGCGCGCTGCGGCGCCGAAAGTCCGCCCCTGGCCTTGCCGACAAAGATCACGATCGACTTCTTGGCTTCCTGCACCGCGATCGGGTGACGCTGGCGATAGTCGGTCGGCACCGTCTGGGTGACGATCTCACCGGTGGTGTTGCAGGCGCCGAGCAGGACGGAGAGCCCCGTCAGTGCCAGCGCGATATGCAGCTTGCGACGTCGATCGGCTGATGGTGTCGTCATCGCCTGGTCCCCTCTTCCCGTGTCTTGTCCGGTCCCCAAACCGTCCGTCTCAGTCGATGATGAAGCCGAAATCGCCGCCGATGCCGTCGATCGGATCGACGCGGCGGGCGACGCCGTAGAGGCGGTTCATGCGGCCGAGCAGCGCCGACTGCGCGTCCGAGGCCGGCGCGAAGCCGTCGTCCGGGCGCGACAATTCCTTCTGGGCGACCGCGCGCACCACATAGGGCGTCACGATCACCATCAGCTCGGTCTCGTTGTTGACGAAGTCCTGGCTGCGGAACAGCGCGCCGATGATCGGCACCTGGTCGATGCCGGGCAGGCCGTTGACCGCCTGCTTGGTCTTCTGCTGGATCAGGCCGGCCATCGCCATCGAGCCGCCGGAGGGAATTTCCAGCGTGGTCTCGGCGCGGCGGGTCTGGATCGAGGGGATCGTGACCGAGTTGCTCGAGGTCGAGGACACCGCCTGCGTCAGCGTGATCGCGTTGGTGTTCGACAGCTCCGAGACTTCGGTCATCACGCGCAGGCTGATGCGGCCTTCGCTGAGCACGACCGGGGTGAAGTTCAGGGAGATGCCGAACTTCTTGTAGGTGATCTGGGTGGTACAGACGTGGGTGACCGGATCGCAGGAATAGCCTGCGGGAATCGGGAATTCGCCGCCAGCGATGAAGGTGGCGGATTCGCCCGAGATCGCGGTCAGGCTCGGTTCGGCGAGGGTGCGCATGACGCCGGCGCTCTCCATCGCGCGCATCGTGGCGCTGACGGTGGCGACGCCCTTGGCGAGGCCGGCCACGCCGAGACCATTGCTGCCGACGATCGGCCCGCCGCTCACCGAGAACGGGTTGGAGTTGTTGAAATTCACCACCGCGGTGCCGGCATTCAGGCTGGCACTGAGGTCGACGCCGAGCTGCTTGACAATGTCGCGGCGGACTTCGCCGACGACGACCTTGAGCATCACCTGGTCGCGACCGCGCACGACGATGTTGTTGACGACCTTATCGGCGCTGCCAACCAGCTTTGCGGCGACGTCGCCGGCCTGCTGGGCCTCGACCGGGCTCGACACCGAGCCGGTCAGCATCACGCTGTCGCCGACGCCTTCGATCTGAACGCCCGGCAGCGTCGAGCGCAACGCCGTTCGCATGCCGTTGAGATCGCGCTTCACCGCGATGTCGTAGGCCGCGACCTGCTGGCCGTCGGCGGTGAAGAACACGACATTGGTCTGGCCGACCTGGCCGCCGATGATATAGGCGCGCTGCGACGAACGGATCACCGCATTGGCGATCTTGGGATCGGCCACCAGCACGTCCTTGACCTCGCGCGGCAGGTCGATGACGACCGACTTGCCGACGCCGAGCGACAGCGAGCGTGTCCGCGCCGGGGCGACGGTTGCAACCGGCGACACCTCGAGATCCGGCGCCTGCATCGGCGCCTGGTCGCCGACCGGCGCATCCGCGGCGCTGACGAGATCGGGAGCTGCAACCAGCCCCAGCATCAACACGGCCCCTGCCCAGAACGAGTATGCGCGCTTCCCCCGAATGCGCACGCTCGTACGATTGTCCCCGTCCTTCATGGTATCCCCATCATCACTTCTGTGACGTCAGTTGCTGTGCCTGCACGCCGTAGCGGATCACGTTCACGCCGCCGGAACGCTTGGCTGTCTGGTCGTCGAGCTTGAGGTCGACCGCGTTGGCATCGACGATGCTCCGCAGCGCGAGTGTCAGCGTGCCGCCCTGGCGCGCGGCCGAAAGCGTGGCGACCTGCTCGGGCTTGAGCTCGAGCGTGACGGTCTTGCCGACGACGGCGTTCTGGCCGTCCTTTTCCTTCGGCGCCTGGTCGATCGCGAGCACGCGGATATTGGTCAGGATGACGTCGGACAGGATGAGGTCGTTGCCGCCGGTTGGGCCGTTGGCGCCGTCGGGATTCTTGAGGCGGCGGGTCAGCACGATGTCGACGCGGTCGTTCGGCAGGATGAAGCCGCCGGCGGCGGTCTCGGCTGAAATTTCGGTGGAGACGGCCCGCATGCCGGAGGGCAAGATCGCGGCCATGAAGCCGGAGCCCTCGGCCTTCACCAGCTTCTGCTCGCGGATCGGCTCGCCCTGCATCAACGGCACGCGCGCGATCGAGCCGGCGATCTGGGTCTGCGCGTCGGGCCTGCTGTCGCGGCGAATGAAGGCGCTGCTCGCAGTGGCCGATGGCCAGGTCTGCCATTGCAGATCGTCCGGCTTGACGGCCTGGCCGAGCTGGATGTCGTTCTTCGCGACCAGAACTTCGACCGTCGGCAGCTTTTCTGCGACGGGAAGAGCGGGCGCGGGCCTGTTGTCGTAACCGCTCGCCAGATACGCGGCGACGCCGCCGGCGCCCAGCGCGATGACGAGAACGACAATGCGTGCGGTGTTCATACGCTTCTACTCTTACGCGGGGCACTCGAACCGCATTTGGCGGGTTCCCCTGCGTCGATGAGTAGGGAGTAAAAGTATAAGGGGTGTTGCGAGGCCGAGTGTGATGGCCAGTGACGGCCCGCGTTCTCGGCAGATGGTGAATGCCGCGTTATCCGGTCGGCCAATGGCCCCGTAGAATCACGCGCGGCGGCTCGTGCGTTCGAACGAGACGCGCGGCGTCATGGTGAATGGGTGGTTATTGATGCGGCGCGGTGAGGACATGAGACGGCAGCAACGCGCCACAACAAAACTGTCGTCCCTGCGAACGCAGGGACCCATAGCCCCAGGAAGCAGTTTGGCGAAGATTCGAAGTCCGGTACACGCACCTTATCCCAACCGATAGATCCCGCGGTATGGGTCCCCGCTTTCGCGGGGACGACGGCGGAGAAAATTCGCGGCAGCGTTTCCGCCGATGCCCGTGCTCTACTTCTTCCGCTTCTGCTCGATGACGTCCCAGACCTTTGCCGCAACGTCAGGCCCGCCGAGCTTTGCAATCGCGCGGATGCCGGTGGGCGAGGTCACGTTGATCTCGGTGAGGTTGCCGTTGATGACGTCGATGCCGACGAACAGCAGGCCGCGCTCGCGCAGTGCCGGGCCGACGGTGGCGCAGATCTCGCGCTCGCGCGGGCTGAGCTCGGTTTCCTGCGCCGCGCCGCCGCGCACCATGTTGGAGCGGAGATCGTCCGCGGCCGGTACGCGGTTGACCGCGCCGGCGAACTCACCGTTGACGAGGATGATGCGCTTGTCGCCGTGCTTCACCTCGGGGATGAACTGCTGGATCACCCAGGCCTCTTTGAACGTCACCGAGAACATGTCGTACAGCGAGCCGAAATTCATGTCCTGCGGCAGCACGCGGAACACCGCCGCGCCGCCATGGCCGTGCAGCGGCTTCATCACGACGGCGCCATGCTTGTCGCGAAACGCGTTGATCTCGTCGAGGTCGCGCGAGATCAGCGTCGGCGGCATCAACTGCGGAAAATTCATCACGAACAGCTTTTCCGGCGCGTTGCGCACCGAGGCAGGGTCGTTGACGACCAGCGTCTTCGGATGAATGCGCTCGAGCAGATGCGTCGAGGTGATGTAGGCGAGATCGAACGGCGGATCCTGGCGCAGCAGCACGACGTCAAAACCGTTCAGCGCCTCGCGCCTGGGCTCGCCGAGCGTGAAGTGGTTGCCGGGTTCGTCGCGCACCGTCAGGAGCTGGACGGGCGCGACGATCTCCTCGCCGACCATCGAGAGCTTGTCGGGCGTGTAATAAGACAGGCCGTGGCCGCGCTTCTGCGCCTCCAGAAGCAGCGCGAAGGTGGAATCGCCCTTGATGTTGATGCGGGCGATGGGGTCCATCTGGACGGCGACGTTCAGTTTCATGGTCTGCCTTTCAGGTCGAGGCGTCGAATGCCGCCAACACATGGCGCGGAAGTGAGCGCGGCGCAATCAGCATGGCGTCGAATCGCAGGTCGAATTCGGCATGCTCGGGATGCGCTACGAGCCAGCCTTGTGCGGCGTCGATGATGCGCTGCTGCTGGCGTGGGGTGACGGCGAAGGCGGCATCATCCAGCGTCGCGCGCGCCTTGACCTCGACGAAGGCGATCAGGTTGCGGCGGCGTGCCACGATGTCGATCTC
The DNA here is from genome assembly GCF_052076015.1 of Bradyrhizobium sp. 930_D9_N1_4. NCBI lineage: Bacteria > Pseudomonadati > Pseudomonadota > Alphaproteobacteria > Hyphomicrobiales > Nitrobacteraceae > Bradyrhizobium > Bradyrhizobium sp. 930_D9_N1_4. The sequence continues at coordinate 185,986 of NZ_CP197236.1, read as the reverse complement.
GCCATGCGGCGTGCGAAAGCGCTTGGCGAGGATGCGGTAGCCCTTGGCCATGAGATAGGCGGCGGCGCGGCTCTCGGCCGAGATGCCGGTGCGGAACGCGGCGACGCGTTCGGGCGAGGCGACTTTGGGTTCCTTGGCGCCCTCAGTCTTCGCCATCGCCGCTCCTGAGATTCTTGGCGAGCTCGAGAGCGCGGGCGTAGACCTCGCGGCGCGGCCGGCCCGAAAGCGCGACCGCGTGCGCCACCGCATCCTTGACGCTGTGCAAGGCAAGCTGCTCGCGCAGCAGACCGTCCAGCGCATCCGATGTCAGCATTTCAGCGTCGGCCGCTGGCGGAGCGATCACCAGCACGAATTCGCCGCGCGTCTCGAGCGTCGCAGCGTCGCGCGCCAGCTCATGCAGTGTCGCACGCGAAATCTCTTCGTGCAGTTTTGTCAATTCGCGGCAGATCGCGGCCTCGCGCGTGCCCATGATCTCGGCGAGCTCGGCGAGCGTGTCCTGCACGCGGTTGCCGGAGTCGAACATCACCAATGTCGCGTCGATGCGGGCGAGCTCGGTCAGGCGCGACTTTCGCGCAGCCGACTTGGCCGGCAAAAAGCCCTCGAAGAAGAAGCGATCGGTCGGAAGTGCGGCGACGGACAGTGCCGCCAGCACCGAGGACGGGCCCGGCAGTGCATAGACCGCATGCCCCGCAGCGCAGACCTCGCGCACAAGCTTGAAGCCGGGGTCGGAGATCAGCGGCGTGCCGGCGTCCGACACCAGCGCGATCGAGCCGCCTGCGGCAAGCGCCTCCAGGATCTTTGGCCGCGCCGCCTCCGCGTTGTGCTCGTGATATTGCTTGAGCTGCGCCGAGATATCGTAGCGCTCGGTGAGCCGCCGCGTGATGCGGGTGTCCTCGCAGGCAATGACATCGACGCCGGCGAGCGTCTGAAGCGCCCGCAAGGTGATGTCGCCGAGATTGCCGATGGGGGTCGCGACCAGATGCAGGCCCGGCGCCGCCTTCGGGGCCGGGAGCCGATGGGCGTCGATGGAGAAGCCGCGCGGGGCGGCGTCTGTGCCTTCAGGCGTATTTATCGGGGTCGGCTTTGCGCGCATAATGAATCGAACTTAGGCATGATGTCAGGGGCTGGGAACCGGTCCCCGGAAAAAGATCGTGCCTGGGTCAGGGGTGAGGAAGATTGGAAAGTGATCCATGCGGCATCACATTCCCAAGGGAATGAAGCGTCAGCGCCATATTCGCGGCGGAAACGCCGCCTTGATGGTTTGTGACGGACGGTGGACAGCTAGCCAGGACTCGAGGAACGACCGCGTTAAGCGGGCATTATCCTTTTGTTTTAGTTAACTATTTGCCGACAATATGCCTGAATCCGCGGGTTCTGTCGCGGAAAGATTGTTGTGACCGGCCGGCTCCCGGCTGGTCAGAAGAGAAGCTGCCATGGGCCCGCGTGATCCAAAGTCTCCCGTTCAGGGGCCCCCAATATCAGGGGCGACCCGGCGGAGCGCGCTCGGCCTGTTGCTCGGCGCGCCGCTGCTGTCGGCCTGCGCCGGCGTGCAGCAGAGCCTCAGCCAGTTCTCCAACCCGTTCAGCAGCTCTTCACCGCCCCCGGCCCAGCCGGCCGGCCCGCCGCAGCAGGCCACGACTGCCGGCACCGGTGGCGTCAAGGTCGCGGTGATCCTGCCGCTCTCGGCTTCGGGCAATGCCGGCCTTGCCGCGCAGTCGATGCGCAACGCCGCCGAGATGGCGCTGGCCGAGTTCCAGAATCCCAACGTCCAGCTCCTGATCAAGGATGACAACGGCAGCCCGCAAGGCGCGCAGCAAGGTGCCCAGCAGGCGATCGATGAAGGCGCCGAGATCATCCTGGGACCGCTGTTCGCGCAGTCCGTGCCGGCGGTGGCACAGGTCGCGCGCACGCGCGGCATCTCGGTGATCGCGTTCTCAACCGATTCCAGCATCGCCGGCCGCGGCGTCTATCTGCTGTCTTTCCTTCCCGAGTCCGACGTCAACCGCATCGTCGAATATTCCGCCAGCATCGGAAAGCGCTCCGTCGCGGTACTCGTACCTGACAATGCCTACGGCAACGTGGTCGAAGCCTCCGTGAAGGCGGCGGTGCCGCGGCGCGGCGGCCGCATCGTCGCGTTCGAGAAATACGGCGCCGATCGCGCCACGCCGGCGCGCACGGTGGCGCAGCAGCTCGGCAGCGCCGATGCGCTGTTCATCGCCGATGACGGCGACGCTGTTGTCAGCGTTGCGGATGCGATGACGGCGGCGGGCGCGAATTTGCGCAACATCCAGCTGCTCGGCACCGGCCTGTGGGACAGTCCGCGCGTCTATGCCAGCCCAAATCTGCAAGGCGGCCTTTACGCCGCGCCCGATCCGGCCGGTTTTCGCGCGTTCTCCGGCCGCTACCGCACCAAATACGGCGCCGAGCCGATCCGTACCGCGACACTCGCCTATGACGCCGTGGCCCTCGTCGCCGCACTCGCGCGCACGCAGGGCCCCACGCGCTTCTCGCCGGACGTGCTCACCAATCCGTCGGGCTTTGCCGGCATCGACGGCCTGTTCCGCTTCCGCGCCGATGGCACGAACGAGCGCGGGCTTGCGGTGATGAAGGTGACGACGGGTGGTGGCGTTGCGGTCGCGGGCTCGCCGAAGAGTTTTGGGGCTTAGCTCCGGACGACTGTGCCGTAGGGTGGGCAAAGCGAAGCGTGCCCACGATCTCTCAGCTATCACATGGAATGCGTGGGCACGGCGCCAGTGCGCCTTTGCCCACCCTACGGCACTGCGCTACGCCGCGAGATCCGCAACCACCGCATCGAGCACCGGGAATCCGCTGCTGGTCACGCGCAGGCGGCCCGTCGAATCCACCGTGATCGCGCCTTCCTCACGCAGCAGCGTGATGCGCTTGGGATCGAGCGAGCGGCCGGAGAGCGCTCTGTAGCGCTCGGGATCGATGCCCTCTGCCAAGCGCAGCCCCATCAGCAAAAACTCGTCGGCGCGTTCTTCGCTGTTGAGGAGATCGTCGGTGACGTTGCCGTGGCCGTTGGTCTCGACCCGCATCAGCCAGGCTTCGGGACGCTTCTCGGTGGCGGTGGCATGGCGCACGCCGTCGATATCGAGGCGGCCATGGGCGCCGGGGCCGATGCCGGCATATTCCTCGCCGCGCCAATAGACCAGATTGTGCCGGCACTCGGCGCCGCGTCGCGCGTGATTGGAAATTTCGTAAGCGGGCAGGCCGAGCTTGTCGCAGGTTTCCTGCGTGACGTCGTAGAGCGCGCGCGACATCGCCTCGTCCGGGGTCTTCAATTTGCCGGCCTGGTGCAGGCCGAAGAACGGCGTGCCTTCCTCGATCGTCAATTGATAGAGCGACAGATGCTCGGCGGCTTCGTCGATCGCGAGCTTGAGTTCATCGGCCCACATCGCCGGCGTCTGGTCGGGGCGAGCATAGATCAGGTCGAACGAATAGCGGTCGAACGAGCGGCGCGCGATGGCGACCGCGTCGAGGGCTTCGCGCGCGCTGTGCATGCGGCCGAGCGCCTTCAGCGAGGCATCGTCGAGTGCCTGCACGCCGAGCGACACACGATTGACGCCGGCTGAGCGATAGCCGGCAAAGCGCGTGGCTTCGACGCTGGTCGGATTTGCTTCGAGCGTGACTTCGACATCGCCCGCGACCGTCCAATGCTTGCCGATCGCATCGAGCACCGCGCCGACGGTTGCGGGCTGCATCAGCGACGGCGTGCCGCCACCGAGGAAGATAGAGGTGACTTTGCGGCCGGGCGAGCGCTGCGCGGTGGTTTCGATCTCGCGCGCGAAGGCCGAGGCAAATCGCGCCTCGTCGATTGCGGCGTGGCGGACATGGCTGTTGAAGTCGCAATACGGGCACTTCGACAGGCAGAACGGCCAGTGCACGTAAACGCCGAACGCTTCGGATTCTTGTTTTGACGCGTTTTCCTGGCGCGAACCGGTACCCACTTCGCTCGAAAACGCTCTATCGCGGCTCAAGGCAGATCTCCGCCAGTTTCACGAAGGCGCGGGCGCGGTGCGACAGGCCGAGGCCGAGCGGCGGCAGGCCGTGCTTCTCGATGCTGGTCATCTCGCCGAAGGTGCGGTTGTGGCCGTCGGGCAAAAACATCGGATCGTAGCCGAAGCCGGCCGTGCCGCGCGGCGGCCAAACCAATGTGCCATCGACGCGCGCCTCGACCTCTTCGAGATGATCGTCGGGCCAGGCGACGCAGAGCGCGGACACGAAATGCGCCTTGCGCTTGTCCGGCGTCTTGGCGCCGCGCTCCTGCAACAGGCGCTCGATCTGCGCCATCGCCGCGGCAAAATCTTTGGACGGTCCCGCCCAGCGTGCGCTGTAGATGCCGGGTGCGCCGTCGAGTGCGTCGACCACGATGCCGGAATCGTCGGCGAAAGCGGGAAGCTTCGTTGCCTGCGCCGCCGCGATCGCCTTGATCGCGGCGTTGCTGCGGAAATCGTTGCCGGTCTCGTCGGGCTCGGGCAGGCCGAGCTCACCGGCCGACACCGCCTCGATGCCGTAAGGCGCGAGCAGTTCCTTCATCTCGGCGAGCTTGCCGGGATTATGGGTCGCGATGACGAGCTTTCCGGTGATTCGGCGGTGCATGGGCCTATTGACTACGCGACGGCCAGTTTCTGCAAGTCTACCAGACGCGCGATGCCCTTCTGGGCCAGCGCCATCAGCGCCAGCAGCTCGTCCTGCGTGAACGGCTCGCGTTCCGCGGTGCCCTGCACCTCGATGATGCGGCCATCGCCCGTCATGACGAAATTGGCGTCGGTCTGGGCTTCCGAATCCTCGGCATAGTCGAGATCGAGCACCGGCGTGCCGTTGTAGATGCCGCAGGAAATCGCGGCGACGTTGTCGCGCATCACATTGGCCTTGACCATGTTGCGCGCCTTCATCCAGTTGAGGCAGTCGGCGAGCGCGACCCAGGCGCCGGTGATCGACGCCGTGCGCGTGCCGCCATCGGCCTGAAGCACGTCGCAATCGACCGTGATCTGGCGCTCACCGAGCGCTTCGAGATTGACGATGGTGCGAAGCGAGCGGCCGATCAGGCGCTGGATCTCGACGGTGCGGCCGCTTTGCTTGCCGGCGGAGGCCTCGCGGCGGGTCCGTTCCGAGGTCGCGCGCGGCAGCATGCCGTATTCGGCAGTGACCCAGCCGCGACCCTGGCCCTTGAGCCACGGCGGCAGGCGTTCTTCCAGCGTGGCGGTGACCAGCACATGGGTGTCGCCGAATTTCACGAGGCAGGAGCCTTCCGCATATTTGACCACGCCACGCTCGAGCGTCACGGGGCGCAATTCGTCGGGCGCACGGCGGCTTGGCCGCATGGGAAATCCTCCAAAACTCTCGGAAAAGGGCTGTTCGCGGTGCTTGTAGGGGGGGTGAGTGGGGAGAACAAGGCTTTTTCACCCGCGGTTTTCCACCCCGCAAACGCCACGCTTGTCAGAACCCTCCGGGATAGACAAATTATGAGCGTCTGAGAGGAGTTACCGTCTGTGGCCCATCACGATCCGATCCATCTGATCGCGCCGCGCGCAGGCCTCGCTCAGCTCAACGAGCGTTCCCGTGACATCTTTCGTCAAATTGTCGAAAGCTATCTCGCGACCGGCGAGCCGGTGGGCTCGCGCAATATCTCGCGCCTGATCGCGATGCCGCTGTCGCCAGCCTCGGTCCGCAACGTCATGGCCGATCTGGAACAGCTCGGCCTGATCTACGCCCCGCACACCTCCGCGGGTCGTCTGCCGACGGAACTCGGCCTGCGGTTCTTCGTGGATGCCCTGATGCAGGTCGGCGACCTCAACGAGGCCGAGCGGCAGTCGATCCAGAGCCAGTTGACGTCGGTGGGCCACGCGCAATCGGTCGAGGCGGCGCTGTCCGAAGCGCTGACGCGGCTGTCCGGCCTTACCCGCGCCGCCGCCGTGGTGCTGACGCCAAAATCCAACTCACGGCTGAAACATATCGAATTCGTCCGGCTGGAACCCGAAAAGGCGCTGGTGATCCTGGTCGGTGAGGATGGCCAGGTCGAAAACCGCGTGCTGACGCTGCCACCCGGAGTTCCCTCCTCCGCGATCACCGAGGCCGGCAACTTCCTCAATGCGCGGATTCGCGGCCGAACGCTGGCCGAGGCCCGGCTCGAGCTTGAAACGGCACTGGGCGAGGCGCGGGCCGAGCTCGACCAGCTGACCCAGAAGGTGATCGCAGCCGGCATTGCCAGCTGGTCCGGCGGCGAAAACGAAAATCGTCAACTGATCGTGCGCGGCCACGCCAATCTGCTGGAGGATTTGCACGCATTGGAGGACCTGGAGCGTGTTCGCCTGTTGTTCGACGATCTCGAAACCAAGCGCGGCGTGGTCGATTTGCTCGGCCGGGCCGAAACCGCGGAAGGCGTGCGTATCTTCATCGGCAGCGAGAACAAACTGTTCTCCTTGTCCGGCTCCTCCACGATCATCTCGCCGTATCGGGATGCCGCCGGCCATATCGTCGGCGTTTTGGGCGTGATCGGGCCGACGCGGCTGAATTATGCCCGCGTGATCCCGACCGTGGACTACGCCGCGCGCATCGTCAGCCGCCTTCTGGGGGGCTGACCGGCGTTTCCGTCGATCACGGGCGCTTGATTTTCGGACGTTTAGGCACGATATCCGGGCCAACAATCCCAGATCACCTTAAGACCAGACGAGTTCGAGAAGAGAGTCGATGACCGATCGAGACCGGCAGCCCGAAGACACGTCCCCGCCGACCGGCGAGCCCGTGGTGTCAAAGCCCTACATCATGCCCGACGATCCCGAGCCGGGCTCGGTCGAGCTGTTGCAGAAGGAAGTCGCCGAGGCGCGCGACCGTACGCTGCGGACGCTGGCCGAGATGGAGAACCTTCGCAAGCGCACCGCCAAGGAAGTCGCCGACTCCAAGCTCTACGGCGTCACCGGCTTTGCCCGCGACGTGCTCGACATCGCCGACAATCTGCAGCGCGCGCTCGATGCCGTTCCGGCCGAGGCGCGTGCCGCGGCCGATTCCGGTCTGACCTCGCTGATCGAGGGCGTCGAGCTCACCGAGCGTTCGCTGCTCAGCGCGCTGGAAAAGCACGGCGTGAAGAAGCTCGATCCGCAGGGCCAGAAGTTCGATCCGAACTTCCATCAGGCGATGTACGAGGTGCCCGATGCGTCGGTGCCCGCCGGCACCGTCGTGCAGGTCATGCAGGCCGGTTACACCATCGGCGAGCGCGTGCTGCGCCCGGCCCTGGTCGGTGTCGCCAAGGGCGGCGCCAAGGCGGCGGCAGCCGCCAACAGCAACGAGTTGAATTGAGCTCTCACGCCTCATGGTGAGGAGGCGCAAAGCGCCGTCTCGAACCATGCAGGCCGAACTGTAGCAGCGGGGCCTCCATCCTTCGAGACGCGCGCGAAGACGCGCGCTCCTCAGGATGAGGGTTTGGTAGCTTTTCGCGTCGCTTACGCGCTCACCGCGATATCCGCAGACTGAATCCGCTTCACGCCGGCCTTGGCCATATCGGCCCAGGCCTTGGCCAGCGAGCCCTGCGTGTCGATGCCGCGGCAGGCGTCCTCCACGACATAGACTTCAAAGCCCGCCTTGCGCGCGTCGAGCGCGGTCCAGGCGACGCAGAAATCGGTCGCCAATCCCACGACGAAGACGCGCTTGATCTTGCGGCCCTTCAGGTAACCGGCGAGGCCCGTCGACGTCTTGCCGTCGGCTTCGAGGAAGGCCGAGTAGCTGTCGACGTCCTTGTGAAAGCCCTTGCGGATGATGAGCTCGGCATGCGGGATCGCGAGGTCCTTCGACAGCGCGGCGCCATCGGTGCCCTGCACGCAATGGTCGGGCCACAGCACCTGCTTGCCGTAAGCGAGATCGACGGTCTCGAACGGCTTCTTGCCGGAATGGGTCGACGCAAACGAGACGTGGCCGGCCGTGTGCCAGTCCTGCGTCATCACCACGTTCGCAAACGCCTTCGAGATCTTGTTGATGACGGGCACGACCTGCTCGCCTTCCTTCACCGCAAGGCTGCCGCCCGGCAGGAAGCAGTTCTGCACGTCGATCACCAGCAGCGCGGATGTATCGTCCGGCTTGATCGGTGCGGCTGCGAAGAGTGCGGATGGAGCAAGAGCTACGAGAGCGCTTGTCCCAAGCGCCGCGAGGATTTGTCGTCGATCAAGCATCGTTCGCCTCCCTCCAGGATGATCCAACGGAGGGAAGCCTAGTTCCGTTCGTATACGAACAGAAGCCCGAAAATGCAGCCGGTTCTGGTGAGCGCTTGGGCTTGCCAACCCCAACATCACTGTCGTCCCGGACAAGCGAAGCGCAGATCCGGGACCCATACCCCCAGGGAGATGTTTGGCGATGACTCAGAGTTTGGTATTGCGACCAACCCCAATCGCGAGATCACGCGGTATGGATCCCCGCTTTCGCGGGGATGACACCGGGTGTGTTGGGGCACCTTGGCTCAGCCCTTCGGCTGAATCCCGTCGCGCACGGCGCGGAAGCGGGTGAAGGCGGCGAGCCACTGGTCGCGCGGGGCGCTGGCGATAATGCGCAGCGAGGCGCCGCCGGTCGAGAAGCGGATCCACTGCACCACGGTGACAGGGGTCTTGTCCTTGCCGCTGACGCCGTCGATCCGGGTCTCAAAACCCTGCTGGCCGTTGATGCGGATCGGCTCCGACATGGTGACGCGGGATTCGCGCACGCCGGGGATCTGGAGGGCGGCCTCCTGGGCGAAGCGGGCGCGATCGTCGGCTTGCTGCGGCGTGGCGCCGATCAGGCCGAGGATCATGAACGGCTTCGATTCATAGCCGGTGCTCTCGTTGCCGTCGGCCAGGATGATGCTGGAGCCCGGCGCCAGCGTGCGGATGTCCTTGAACTCGGCGAGGTCGGTGATCTTGAACGGCATCAGCGCGACCTGCTCTTCGGCCGAGACCTGCTTGCGGGTCATGGTGCTCGCAAACATCTGCCGCACTGCCTCGTCGGTGTAGATCTTGGCTGCGTTCTCCGGGACCTGGACCGCGACATAGCCGGAGAAGCCGGCGCCCGGCACGATCATCGAATAGCGCTTCACCGGGGTCTCGCCGGCTTTGCCGCTTTCGGTGGTGAAATAGGCAAGACCCGCGGGGGTCTCGATCTTGTCCTGCTTGACGCCGGGGGTGCCCGCGGGATTGGCGTTGAAGGCGCTCACGACCTCGCCATAGGCTGCCGGCGGCAGCTCGGTGATCAGCACCTTGACGTTGCCGTCCTCGCTCTCGAAGCCCGGAAAAGTCTTTGCCGTGTTGAGGCCGACCAGCGGCACCATGCCGAGGCGCAGGCCAGGCGGGAAAACGGCGTCGGCAGCAAAGGCCGGAAACACTGTTGCGGCGAGGAGAGTGAGCGCGGCGAGGGGGCGGATCAGCTTCATGGGCACTCTGATTGGTTCACATTGAGGCCGTTCGATGGTCGGCCATTGGGCCGCTTTGTCGCGCGGAGCAGCCTCGATGGCGCTCTGCGGCCGCCGCCTTTTAGCGGGTTTGGCCCGCCGGTAACAGGGCAGGGCCCATCACGGTGGCGGGGGCCGGCTGATGCCTGAACCTGTTAATAATTCATCACCCGCAAGGGCGGTTGAGCCCGGATATGATCTTCCAAAACCCAATGTTTTCACGGCTGAAGCTTGCGCTCGGTCCTTGCGGGCCCCACCCCCCCTCCTATATGAGGCTCAATCATCGCAATATCGCGGATGTTTGATCTTAGGGGGTCTGGACCGGGTGCCTCTTGGGCCCAACCAGCCTGCCGCAAAAACAAGGATATCAGGACCATGGGAAAGGTCATTGGGATCGACCTCGGCACCACGAATTCGTGCGTCGCCGTGATGGATGGCAAGAACGCCAAAGTCATCGAGAATTCCGAAGGCATGCGCACGACGCCTTCGATCGTCGCCGTGACGGACGACGGTGAGCGCCTCGTCGGCCAGCCTGCCAAGCGCCAGGCCGTTACCAATCCCGAGCGTACGTTCTTCGCAGTGAAGCGCCTCATCGGCCGCCGCTACGACGACCCGATGGTCGAAAAGGACAAGAAGCTCGTTCCGTACAAGATCGTGAAGGCTTCCAACGGCGACGCCTGGGTCGAGGCCGACGGCCAGACCTACTCGCCCTCGCAGGTGTCTGCGTTCATCTTGCAGAAGATGAAGGAGACCGCGGAAGCCCATCTCGGCCAGAAGGTCGACCAGGCCGTCATCACCGTTCCCGCCTACTTCAACGACGCCCAGCGCCAGGCGACCAAGGACGCCGGCAAGATCGCGGGCCTTGAAGTTCTGCGCATCATCAACGAGCCGACCGCGGCGGCGCTCGCCTATGGTCTGGACAAGACCAAGGCCGGCACGATCGCCGTGTACGATCTCGGCGGTGGCACGTTCGACGTCTCCATTCTCGAAATCGGCGACGGCGTGTTCGAGGTGAAGTCGACCAACGGCGACACCTTCCTCGGTGGCGAAGATTTCGACATGCGCCTGGTCGGCTATCTCGCCGACGAGTTCCAGAAGGAGCAGGGCATCAACCTGCGCAACGACAAGCTCGCGTTGCAGCGCCTGAAGGAAGCCGCTGAAAAGGCCAAGATCGAGCTGTCGTCGACGACGCAGACCGAAATCAACCTGCCCTTCATCACCGCGGACCAGACCGGTCCGAAGCATCTGACGATGAGACTCACCCGCGCCAAGTTCGAAGCGCTGGTTGACGACCTCGTGCAGAAAACCGTCGAGCCCTGCCGCAAGGCGCTGAAGGATGCCGGCCTCACCGCGGCCGAGATCGGCGAAGTGGTGCTGGTCGGTGGCATGTCGCGTATGCCGAAGGTCCAGGAGGTCGTGAAGCAGCTGTTCGGCAAGGAGCCGCACAAGGGCGTCAACCCGGACGAAGTCGTGGCGATCGGTGCCGCGATCCAGGCCGGCGTGCTCCAGGGCGACGTCAAGGACGTGCTGCTGCTCGACGTGACCCCGCTGTCGCTGGGCATCGAGACGCTGGGCGGCGTGTTCACCCGCATCATCGACCGCAACACCACGATCCCGACCAAGAAGAGCCAGGTGTTCTCGACCGCCGAGGACAGCCAGAACGCGGTCACCATCCGCGTCTTCCAGGGCGAGCGTGAAATGGCGGCCGACAACAAGATGCTCGGCCAGTTCGACCTGATGGGCATTCCGCCGGCTCCGCGCGGCATGCCGCAGATCGAGGTGACCTTCGACATCGACGCCAATGGCATCGTCAACGTCTCGGCCAAGGACAAGGCGACGGCCAAGGAGCAGCAGATCCGCATCCAGGCCTCCGGCGGCCTGTCGGAAGCCGACATCGAGAAGATGGTCAAGGACGCCGAGGCCAATGCCGAGGCCGACAAGAAGCGCCGCGAGGCCGTCATGGCCAAGAACGAGGCGGATGGTCTGGTGCATTCGACCGAGAAGGCTTTGGCCGAGCACGGCTCGAAGGTCGGCGAGCCCGAGCGCCGCGCCATCGAGGATGCCGTCGGCGACCTCAAGGAAGCGTTGAAGGGCGACGACGCCGAGGCGATCAAGGCCAAGACCCAGACGCTGGCCCAGGCTTCGATGAAGCTCGGCGAGGCCATGTATACGCAGCAGGCCGAGGCCGACGCCAAGCGGGACGCGGCCAAGGACGACGTCGTCGACGCGGAGTTCACCGAAGTCGACGACGACAAGAACAACAAGAAGTCCGCCTGAACCCCAAGAGGGTGATGATGCGGACGGCTTGGACCCCACACGCTCAGTCGGCCTTCCCCCTCAGGGGGGAGGCCTTCGTGTCGGGCTCGACGGGCGGGATGCCCGTTACGATCGATCAATTCCCTACAGCTAAGCTGAACGCCGCCGTGCTGCCCTCTGCCGATCAGCGGAAGGCTGCTTATATCGTCGCGTGACGACGTAGTTTCGCTCCGACGTGAATCGCGATTGGATAGACCGAGCCCGCCATGTCCACCAAGCGCTGCTATTACGAGACCCTGGAAGTCGAGCGCTCTGCCGACGATTCCGTGCTGAAGACGTCCTTCCGCAAGCTCGCGATGAAGTTTCATCCCGACCGCAATCCCGGGGACGACACCAGCGAGGTCAAGTTCAAGGAAATCAACGAGGCTTACGAGATCCTCAAGGACAAGGACAAGCGCGCGGCCTACGACCGCTTCGGCCATGCGGCCTTCGAGCAGGGCGGCCCCGGCGGCGGTGCCGGGTTCGGCGCCGGCTTCGCCTCCTCCTTCTCCGACATTTTTGAAGATCTGTTCGGCATGGCCGGGCAGCGCGGTGGCCGCGGCGGCCGCGAGCGCGGCGCCGACCTGCGCTACAACATGGAAATCACCCTCGAGGAAGCCTTCGGCGGCAAGACCGCCCAGATCGAGATTCCGGTCTCGGTCACCTGCGAGGCCTGCTCGGGCATCGGCGCCAAGGCCGGCACCAAGCCGAAAACCTGCTCGACCTGCGGCGGCGCCGGCCGTGTCCGGCAGTCGCAAGGCTTCTTCACGCTGGAGCGCACCTGCCCGGGCTGCCAGGGCCGCGGCCAGATGATCGAGGATGCCTGCCCGTCCTGCTCCGGCCAGGGCCGGGTCACCCGCGAGCGGAATCTGTCGGTTAATATTCCCCAAGGCGTCGAGGACGGCACCAGGATCAGGCTTGCCGGCGAAGGCGAGGCCGGGGTCCGCGGCGGCCCGCCCGGCGACCTCTACATCTTCCTGTCGCTGGCCCAGCACCAGCTCTTCCAGCGCGACGGCGCCGATCTGCACTGCCGGGTGCCGATCTCGATGGTGACGGCCGCTCTCGGCGGCGAATTCGAGGTGCCAACCATCGACGGCGGCAAGACCAAAGTGAAGGTGCCGGCCGGAACCCAGTCGAGCCGTCGATTCCGCATTGCATCAAAAGGCATGCCGGTGCTGCGCTCGCGCCAGATGGGCGACATGTACGTCCAGGTCGCGGTCGAGACCCCGCAGAACCTCACCAAGAAGCAGCAGGAATTGCTGGCCGAGTTCGAAAAACTCTCTTCGGGCAATACCCAGCCGGAATCCGTGGGCTTCTTCGCCAAGGTCAAGGATCTGTTCAGCAATCGGGCGAGCTGACTCGTCTTGACCGTACCGCCTTCGGCCTATACCTGTTTATGACCATTTTCTGACACGCCGCGTCCCGCGGTCCCGTCCGGTCCTGACATGCCATTGCCATCGTCCGCGCGTGCGTTGAAGAAGCCCCGTCTTGATGACGAGGTGCGCTTTCTCAGATCGTGGATCGAAAAGCCGCTCCACATGGGCGCGGTGATGCCGTCGGGCAAGCTGCTCGCCCGGAAGATGGCCCACTACGTTGATGTCGACTCGGACGCTCCCGTGGTCGAGCTCGGGCCCGGCACCGGCGCAATCACCTCGGCTCTGGTCGAGCGCGGCGTCGATCAGAAACGTCTCGTCCTCGTCGAATACAATCCCGGCTTCTGCGCCCTGCTGCGCGATCGCTATCCGCAGGCCAAGGTGGTGCAGGGTGATGCCTATCGCCTGCGCGACACGCTCTGGAATGTCCTGAGCGCACCGGCCAGCGCGGTCGTCTCGGGCCTGCCGCTTGTCACCAAACCGATGCTGACGCGGCTGCGGCTGATTCGCGACGCCTTCACGGCGCTGGCGCCCGGCGCGCCCTTCGTCCAGTTCACCTATGCGGTGGTGCCGCCGATCCCGAAATCGCTGCCCGGCGTGTCCACAGAGGCCTCTGACCGGATCTGGATGAACCTTCCGCCGGCCCGCGTCTGGGTGTATCGCAAGGACTAATTCCGCCGGCATTCTCCTTTGCGCGGCGGGCTCGTTTCGCCGAACGCATGGAAGCGGATGTCCGCACCGAAAATCCTGGTCATTCCCGGCTCGCTGCGCACCGGCTCGCACAATGCGAAGCTGGCGGCGGTCACAGCCCATGAATTCGCCAAGGCCGGCCTCGACGTGACCCGCATCTCGCTGGCCGATTTCCCGCTGCCGATCTACGACGGCGATCTCCAGGCGAAATCCGGCGTGCCCAAGCACGCGATCAATCTCAAGCGCATGATCGGCACGCATCACGGCGTGCTGTTCGTCTCGCCCGAATACAACGCCTCGGTACCGCCGCTGCTGAAGAACGCGATCGACTGGGTTAGCCGCGTGCAGGATCCGCACGAGGCGCGCGGCGACGTGTTTCGCAACCGCGCCTTCGCGCTTGCCGGCGCCTCGCAGAGCCGGCTCGGTGCCGCCCGCGCGCTGCAGGCGTTGCGGCTGATCCTGACCTCCTGCCACGCCAATGTGATTGCCAGCCAACTCACGCTCGCCTTTGCCGACGAGGCCTATGACGATATGGACAGGCTCAAGAACGAGGGCGACATCGCCGCGTTGAAGGAGCTGGTGCGGCAGTTGATCGACATTTCCCAACGCATGATGTGAGGTGACATGACGCCAGCCGAGATCGCCCCGAAAGACCGCCTGATCGTTGCGCTCGATCTACCCAGCGTCGATGCCGCGGAGGCGATGATCGCGAAGCTCGGCGACAGTGTCACCTTCTACAAGATCGGCTATCGCCTCGCTTATGCCGGCGGCCTGCCGCTCGTCGCCAGGCTCGCCGACAAGGGCAAGAAGGTGTTTCTCGATCTCAAGCTGCACGACATCGGTAATACCGTGTCGCAAGGCGTCGAAAGCATCACGAAGCTCGGCGCGACCTTCCTCACCGTGCACGCCTATCCGCAGACCATGAAAGGCGCCGTCGAAGGCCGCGGCAGCGCGAGCCTGAAGATCCTCGCCGTCACCGTGCTGACCTCCTACAACGAGGACGATCTGCACGCGGCAGGTTTTCGGCTCGGCGTCTCCGAGCTGGTCGAAGCGCGCGCGCAGCAGGCGCAGGTGCTTGGCGTTGACGGTCTCGTGTCCTCGCCGGAGGAAGTCGGCGCCTTGCGAAAAATCGTCGGTCACCAGATGAGCCTCGTTACGCCCGGCATCCGGCCGGCAGGTGCGGCGAGCGGCGACCAGAAACGCATCATGACGCCGGGCCGCGCAATTGTCGCGGGCGCCGATTATCTCGTCGTCGGACGGCCGGTGGTGGAAGCCGCGGACCCCAAGGCTGTCGCAGACGCCATCCACGCCGAGATCGCGCAGGCGCTCGGCTAACCAACAACACAGGGAGAAGAACAATGGCAAAAGGCTACTGGATCGGACGCGTCGATGTCAGCAATGACGAGGGCTACAAGCCCTATGCCGTCGCCAACGGTCCGATCTTCAAGAAATGGGGCGCCCGCTTCGCCGTGCGCGCCGGCAAGTTCACAACTGTCGAAGGCGCCAGCCGCACCCGCAACGTCGTGATCGAATTCCCGGACTACGAGACCGCGA
This sequence comes from Bradyrhizobium sp. 930_D9_N1_4, assembly GCF_052076015.1. Classification (NCBI taxonomy): domain Bacteria; kingdom Pseudomonadati; phylum Pseudomonadota; class Alphaproteobacteria; order Hyphomicrobiales; family Nitrobacteraceae; genus Bradyrhizobium; species Bradyrhizobium sp. 930_D9_N1_4. Next base: position 170,647 of record NZ_CP197236.1, on the reverse strand, counting down.
TCGCCTGCTATAACTCGCCGGAATACCAGGCCAACATCAAGGTGCGCCAGCCGCACTCCATTGCCGACCTCATCATCATCGAGGGCTATGACGGCCCGCAACCGTCGGACGGTTGAGGCGGGACCAAACTCCGTCATGGCCGGGCTTGACCCGGCCATCCACGTCTTTGCAGCATGTGTGTGGCCCTTCGTGGATGCCCGGGACAAGCCCGGGGCATGACGGTAGAGTTTACCCCCTCGGTTGCCGGAACTGCATCCCGCCGCTACAACGCAACTGAGAGGATCGCACCATGTCCGACATGCGCTTGATTGTTGCTGGAGCCGGCGGCCGGATGGGCCGCGCGCTGACGCGGGCGATTGCCGACAGCAAAGGCGCGGTGCTGGCGGGCGCGCTGGAGGCACCGGGCTCGGAGCTGCTCGGCAAGGATGCCGGCGTGCTCGCAGGGCTCCCGGCCAATGGCATCAAGCTTTCGGCCGACCTCTGGGCGATGTCGAAGGATGCCGACGGCATTCTGGATTTCACCGTGCCGGCCGCGACCATCGCCAATGTCGCGATCGCGGCCGAGCGCGGCATCGTGCATGTCATCGGCACCACCGGGCTTTCAGGCTCCGATAACGCCGTGATCAAGAGTGTCACCAACCGCGCGGTCGTGGTGCAGTCGGGCAATATGAGCCTCGGCGTCAATCTGCTCGCCGCCGTGGTCAAGCGCGTCGCCAAAGCGCTCGACGAGAACTTTGATATCGAAGTCGTCGAAACGCATCATCGCATGAAGATCGACGCGCCATCAGGCACCGCGCTGATGCTGGGCCAGGCCGCAGCAAGCGGTCGCGGCATCCCGCTCGACGAGCATTCCGAGCGCGGCCGCGACGGCATCACCGGCGCGCGCAAGCCCGGCGCCATTGGGTTCGCTTCGCTGCGCGGCGGCACCGTCGCCGGCGAGCACAGCGTCACCTTTCTCGGCCCGTTCGAGCGCCTGACGCTGTCGCATCTCGCCGAAGACCGCATGCTGTTCGCGCACGGCGCGCTGAAGGCGGCGCTGTGGGCGCATGGCAAGAAGCCGGGGCACTACTCCATGGCCGACGTACTCGGCCTCGCCGATATCTGAAGAACCTCAATGGAAAGCAGTCAATGAGCGAACGTCTCCTCGTGCTCGTGCGCCACGGCCAGAGCGATTGGAATCTGAAGAACCTGTTCACGGGCTGGAAGGACCCCGACCTCACCGAGCTCGGTGTGAAGGAAGCCAGCGAAGCCGGCCGCAAGCTGAAGGCGCAGGGCCTCGAGTTCGACGTCGCCTACACCTCGGTCTTGACCCGCGCGCAGCACACGCTCGAGCTCATCCTCGGCGAGCTCGGCCAGAAGGGCCTGCCGACCACCAAGGACCTCGCGCTGAACGAGCGCGATTACGGCGATCTCTCCGGCCTCAACAAGGACGACGCCCGCAAGAAATGGGGCGAGGACCAGGTGCTGATCTGGCGCCGCTCCTACGACGTGCCCCCGCCCGGCGGCGAAAGCCTGAAGGACACGCTGGCGCGCGCGCTGCCGTACTACGTGCAGGAGATCCTGCCCGGCGTGCTCAACGGCAAGCGCACGCTGGTTGCCGCCCACGGCAACTCGCTGCGCGCGCTGATCATGGTGCTGGAGAATCTCTCGCCCGAAGGCATCCTGAAGCGCGAACTGGCGACCGGTGTGCCGATCATCTACCGGCTCAATGCGGATTCGACGGTGGCGTCGAAGCTGGATCTGGCGGGTTGAATTTGTAAGGTGGGTTAGCTGTGGAATCTCAGGAGGTCGTCCATCGGTAGGCCGAGGCGGCTGATGGGTGGTTTGGCTTGCAGACTGCCGTGCGGGCGATGCCAGTTGTAGTGATGAAGCCAGATTGGCAGGTTTTTGGCGCGCTGATCTGAGGTGTCGTAGGCCCGAGCATAAGCCCACTCACGGAGCACTGTCTGGATGAAGCGCTCGGCCTTGCCGTTTGTTTGCGGTCTGTAGGGCCTGGTGAAGATGTGCTTGAGGCCGAGCTTGCTGCACGCTCTGGCAAAGGCCTTGGCGCGGTAGCAGGAGCCGTTGTCGGTCATGATGCCGGTGACCTTCATGCCGAGGCTGCGGTAGTAGGTGACGGCCTCCTTGAGGAAGGCGATGGCGCTCTCCTTTTTTTGATCTTGCCGGATCTGGGAGAAGGCCAGGCGCGATGCATCGTCGATGGCAACGTGGACGAACTCGTGGCCGGCGCCACGGCTTTCGCCCATCTGGCGATCGTGTGTGATGCGGTGGCCTGGTCTGACGAACCTGCCGAGCTTCTTGATGTCGATATGGATGAGTTCGCCGGGCTGCTCGCGTTCGTACCTGCGCACCGGTTCGGCGGGCTCCAGATCGCGTATCCGGCTTAATCCCAAGTGACGAAGGATGCGGCTGACAGTGGCCGGCGACACCTTAACCTCGGCTGCGATCTGCTTGCCGGTGTGGCGCTGCCGGCGCAACGTCTCGACGGCGGCGCGCGTGGCTGGCGGGGTTTGGCTTGGCGATGAAAGAGGCCTCGAGGAGCGATCCCGCAACCCTTCGACACCCTCCGCGCGGAACCGCTTGACCCATTTGGCAACGGTCTTCGCTGTCGTGTTGAACTGGTGGGCCGCGTCGGCTGGGCTCAGCCCGCCCTCGACGACGCTGCGCACCATCGCCTCTCGACCTTTGGGCGTCAAAGGCGCATTCTTGTGGACGTTCATCTGGTCTTTCCTTGGAATACTGAAGCTTCGCAACCTCAGCTTCCTCGGTTCAGACCAGATGGACAACCTCCTGAGAGACCAAAGTTAGCCCTGCGGACTGCGCGAAGCGCAGACCGCTCGGCGTAACCCACCTCATTGGTTTCCGTGGTGGCAGAAGTGGTGGGTTACGCTGATGCTAACCCACCCTACGCGGCATCACTGCATCCCCAACTGCCCGGCTTCCCAGCCCAACATCGCCTGCTTGCGGGTGATGCCCCAGTGATAGCCGGTGAGCGTGCCGCTCTTGCCGAGCGCGCGGTGGCAGGGCACGACGAACGAAACCGGGTTCTTGCCAACCGCAGCGCCGACGGCGCGCGAGGCTTTCGGACTGTCGATGTTGCAGGCGATGTCCGAATAGGACACCGCGCGGCCCATCGGGATCTTCAGCAGCGTCTCCCAGACCCGCACCTCGAAATCGGTGCCGATCATGACCACACGCAACGGCTGATCCGGCCGCCACATTTTCGTATCGAAGATGCGCGCCGCGAGCGGTGCGGTGCCTTCGTGATCCTCGACGTAAGTTGCGTTGCGCCATCGTCGCGTCATGTCGGCGAGCGCGACCTTCTCCTCACCGGGGTCGGCGAAGGCGAGGCCCGACAGGCCGCGGTCGGTCGCGATCACGATCGCCGTGCCGAAGGGCGAGGGATGGAAGCCGTAGCGCAAGGTGAGTCCCGCGCCGCCGTTCTTCCATTCGCCCGGCGACATCGCTTCGTGGGTGACGAAGAGATCGTGCAACCGGCCTGGACCAGAGAGCCCGGAGTCGAGCGCCGCGTCGAGGATGCTCGCGGAATCCCGCAGCAGACCCTTGGCGTGGTCGAGGGTGAGCGCCTGCATGAAGGCCTTCGGCGTGATCGAGGCCCAGCGGCGAAACAGATGGTGCAGCTCGTCCGGCGTGACGCCGGCGGCATCCGCCATCGCTTCGATGGCCGGCTGCGTGCGCCAGTTCTCCGAGATGAACGCGATCGCCCGGCGCACGGAATCATAGTCGCGCAACGCGGCGTGCTGGGGGCCCGGCTTGGCCAGGCGCTGGTCGTTTATGGCGAGTGTCATCATGCGTGGAAATGTAGGCGCCGCGCGGCTGGGAAACCACCCGATTTCCGACGTGCAATCAGCTGATCGGGTTGTATGTGGGCCCGCGCCTGGCGGCGTTCAGCGCTTCAACCAAACCTTTGTAAAAACTTGCCTTTTCCTCCGGTCCCAGGAACCTTGCGATCCGGATCTGGTGGCCGCGCGAGATCAGATAGAGATGCTCGATGCCGAAATCCTCGTCGATCTCCATGTCGAGGCGGACCCAGAGCGGATTGAAAGTCCATTCGGCGACCTGGCCGTGATGGCTGATGCGCCGCACGCGGAGTTCGGAGGTCGTGACGGTGATCTCCTCACGCGCCCGGGCGGTGCGGAAATTGGCCTTGAAGGCCCACCAGACCACGAGCACGTCGAGGCCGAAAAAGCCCAGCACCGGCCAGGCGCCTTTCATCAGAAAGACAATTCCGGTGGCAAAGCTGACGACGCTGAGGAACAGCATCACGGCGAGGAAGCCGGTGCGGTTCAACGAACGGTGCGGCGTCAGCAGCGCAGAGAAGATCTGCGTTTCGCGTTCGCGCTCAATTTCGTTGCCTGTGCTCATCGTCCCTCAGTATATCCCGATCATGGCGAAAATCACCCGCAAGCCGGCCCCGCGCAAAGCGTCCGTGCCGAAGAAAAAGGCAAAGGCGGCGGTCGCGCAGCCGAAAGCTCCTGCGAAGAAATCGCTTAAAGCTCCAAAACCCTGGACGCCGGCGGAGGTTCGCGAGGTCTTCAGCCGTTTTCGCAACGCCAATCCCGAGCCGAAGGGCGAGCTCGAACACGTCAATCCGTTCACGCTGCTGGTTGCCGTGGTGCTGTCGGCGCAGGCGACCGACGCCGGGGTCAACAAGGCGACACGCGCCTTGTTCGAGATCGCCGACACGCCGCAGAAGATGCTCGATCTCGGCGAAGAGCGTCTGCGCGACTACATCAAGACCATCGGCCTCTATCGCACCAAGGCGAAGAACGTCATCGCGCTGTCGACCAAGATGCTCAGAGATTTTGGCGGCGAGGTGCCGCGCACGCGCGCGGAAATCGAATCGCTACCTGGTGCCGGGCGCAAGACCGCCAACGTCGTGCTCAACATGGCCTTCGGCGAGCACACCATGGCGGTCGACACGCATGTGTTTCGCGTCGGTAATCGCACGGGCCTGGCGCCCGGGAAGAATCCGCTCGAAGTCGAGCTGGGTCTTGAAAAGGTGATACCGGCCGAGTTCATGCTGCATGCGCATCATTGGCTGATCCTGCACGGCCGCTACACCTGCCTCGCGCGCAAGCCGCGCTGCGAGGTCTGCCTGATCAACGACCTCTGCCGGTGGCCGGAGAAGACCGTGTAAGGCTCGTCACCGCATCTGCCGGGCCGGCTCGATCAGCTCGGGGCGGGGCCCTGACAGCCGCTTGTGCATGTGGACCATGAACGCCATGCCGAAGATCGGCGTCGCCAGATTGACGATCGGGATCGAGACGAAGGCGGCGATGAAGAGACCGGCGGTGAAGATGGTCGCGGCATTGTCGCGCCGCATCGCCTTGGCTTCCTCCGGCGAGCGGAAGCGCATCGCCGCGAGCTCGAAATATTCACGCCCGAGCAGCCATGCGGCGGCGAGGAAGAAAACCAGGAAGCCGGCGCCGGCGAACAACACCAGCGGCAACGCGATCAGATAGACCAGGATCGTCAACAGCGCGGTCTTGACGCCCTCGTAGATCGCCTGGCTGAATGGCAACGCGGCGCCCGGCTGCTCCGCGGGATAATGCTGGCGCTCGACGATGTCGGCGACGTCGTCGACGAACAGGCTCGCCACCACCGAGGTGATCGCGGGCATCAGGAACACGCCGCCGAACACGACGCCGAGGCCCGCCGCGATCGAGACGATCCACGCCAGGACCTCGAGTGACGAATGCCAGCTCGGCCCGAGCAGGCCTTCCAGCCAGACCTCGCCATAGGTCGCAAACCAGCTCAGCAGCCGCTGCAAGCCGACCGCGAGCACGATGATCAGCACCAGCGCCAGCCCGATCGATCGCCACAGGATCGAACGCATCGCCGGTGACATCATTTGCGACAGCGCCTTGACGGCGGCATCCAGCATGGGAGGACCTCTCAGGGAAAACCACCCGCGAGAGGTAGACATGTGCGGAAGGTTCGACAAGAGGCCGAACCTCCCGGGAACGCGCTAGCTCACCCTGACGACGAGGGCGTAGGTCTGCGGCGCGACGGCGACGGAATGCGCGATGACGGAAATCACGGCCTCCCCCGGCGGCAGATTGTCGAAGGCGACCTGCTCGACATTGTTCTTGCGGTCGAACTGCTTCGAGCCGGCCGGCATGTTGCCGTGACGTTCCTGCTTGTTGGCGACCACGACGAGGTCGAGGTCGCTTTGCAGGCCTTCGCCCGGCGGATCGGTCCAGACCAGCGTGACCTTCAGGCGGCGGCCTCCCGCAGGGATCGTCACCGTGCGGTCTTCGCGGTTGCCGGCGTCGAGCTTCTTCTTCTCGTCGAAGAATTGCAGGGTTTCATGCGCGGCATAGGGACCGACCACGGCCTGAACGTCGACCCGGCCAAAGCCCTGACTGTTGTTCGCGACAGAGCCCGCTTCAGAGGGATTGTATTGTCCGGCAAGACTGCGGGCTCCGTTGATGATGAGCGCCTTGAGCAATGCGGCGCTCGGCGACTTCACTCCCTGGCTTTTCCGCAGGAAGGCACGGACGACTGCGACACACCCGGCCACGAGGGGCGTGGCCATGCTGGTGCCGCCCTCGAACATGTAGAGCGGGTCCTTCGAGAGTTTCCATCCCTTCGATTTCGTCGCGCGTGAGCGCGTCGACAGGATGAACGATCCCGGGGCCACGACGTCGGGCTTGATGCGTTCGTCGTTCGTCGGTCCCCGGCTGCTGAAGGCCACCATGCCCTCGGGATTGTTGGCCAGACGATCGGTGCTGATGGGCTTGGCCGGAAAATCCTCGGGCCACGCATCGCCGTAAGTCAGAGACTGAGTGGGACGATCGTTCTCGCACGCACCGATGGTGATGCAATTCTTGGCCGTGCCGGGCGGCGACACCGAGTTGGGATCGACCTGGCCATTGCCGTCCTTGTCCGTGCCTTCATTTCCAGCAGCGAAGCAGATCAGCATGTCGCGATGCTTGTAGACGAACGCGTCGAGCTCGTGGGCTTGCGAGTCATAAACGCCGGCATTGCCGTCGCTGCCCCAGGAGTTGGAATGAATGCGGGCCTTGTCGGTCTTGTAGGGCGGGCTGAACAGTTCATCGAGGCTGTCGGGCAGGCCGCCGAGGTCGCCGCCGCTGTCGAGCACCGATTGCAGCACCAGTTTTGCACCGGGAGCCGTGCCGCGGATGGGGCCGTCGCTTGTCGACACGCCGTCGCCCAGTGCGGAGCCGGCGACATGGGTGCCGTGGCCATCGGGATCGTCCTTCCGCCCGGGACGGCCGAGCGCATAGAGCTTCTTCACGCGCCCCTTGAAGGCCGGATGCGTGTTCGTGGTCGATCCCTTGTCGAAACCGGTGTCGGCAATCGCGATGATCTCGCCGGCGCCTTCGCCGCCATTGCCCGGCGTTGCCGCGGGAACGCGAAGGATGTCCCGCGCGATGTTGTTGAGCAGCTTGCGGGGATAGACCTTCTCGACGCTGCGCACCTGGTCGAGCGCCGCAACGTCGGCAAGCCGGCGCATCTTAAGCGTCAGGCGCACCTTGGCGGTGCCTGCGACGACGTCCTCGAGATGGATGTGCGCGGCCTCCGCGATCTTCTTCGCGGCGGCCTTTACGCCGACATTGCGATGGAGCATGACGTCGACGGTCACGCTGGTGCGATCGAGCGCGGCGGGCTTGGCCGCAAGCGCATGCGCGGCGGCGACCCCGCCGGGTTGCGTGCCCAGATTGCGCAGGGCCGGCGCGATCTTCACGATGCCGGGGTAAACATCCGCCCATGTCACGAACGGCAGCTTGCGGACCTTGTCGAGGCCGGTCGCCGGAAAGTGACAGATGACGGCGCTGCCCGGCACGGCTTCCAGGATCTTGGCGCCCGCCTTGGCCAACTGTTGTCTGCGCTCGGCATTGAGTGGCTGGTCAGTCTGCACGATGATGTAGTCGGATGCCTTGGCATTCGCATGGTCCAGAGAGAGCGCCGCGAGCTCCGCCTGCGGAGCCGAGGGATCGATGGTGATGCCGTTGATCGTGATCTGCGCCATGGCCAGTCGTCTCCGCAATTGATTCTGACAAATATCTTTCATTGGTCGGCCGAGGCAGCCGACGGTTGCAATCTTAGATCGAAATTACAGATGCCGAATGGTCTGTGTTACTGACCAATTCTGGCGCCGATCAGGGCCCAGCGAGCCATTCAGCCCCCGTCATTGCGAGCGCAGCGAAGCAATCCAGGCTGTCTCTGTGGAAAGATTCTGGATTGCTTCGCTGCGCTCGCAATGACGAGGAGGTCCCTCGAAAGCAATCTACTCATGCCGATGCCCATGCTTCCGTGCCTTGGCCGGCTTCCCTTCGCCGGTCGGGATCATCACCACGCGCCCATAGCGCACGCCGCGTTCGGCGATGATGTGGTCGGCGAAATGCTTGACCTCGCCGGCATCGCCGCGCAGCGCCGTCATCTCCATGCAATTGTTGTCGTCGAGATGGACATGCAGCGTCGCCAGCGCGAGGTCGTGGTGGCCGTGGAATTCCTGCACCAGGCGTTTCGAGAGGTCGCGGGCGGCGTGGTCGTAGACATAGACGAGACCGGCCACGCATGGGCCGGTCTGCGCCGTGTCCTCGGTGCTCTGCTGCAGCCCGGCGCGGGCGAGGTCGCGGATGATCTCCGAGCGGTTCTGGTAGCCGCGCGCCTCGGCCGCGGCATCGATCTCCGCCAGCAAATCATCCTCGATCGTGATGGTGATACGTTGCATCAGATATTCCCCGCGTCTCGCCTGTGCCCGCTGAACCCTAGCCCGGATGGAGCGAAGCGCAATCGGACTACGCAGTCCTTTATAACTTCGTCGCCCGCAGCCGCAGCGCATTCCCGACCACGCTCACCGATGACAGCGCCATTGCCGCCGCAGCGATGATCGGCGACAGCAGCACGCCGAAAGCAGGATAGAGGATACCGGCCGCGATCGGAATGCCGGCGGCGTTGTAGATGAAGGCGAAGAACAGGTTTTGCCGGATGTTGCTCATCGTCGCCTGCGACAGTTTTCGCGCACGGACGATGCCGGTGAGATCGCCCTTCAGAAGCGTGATGCCGGCGCTTTCCATCGCCACGTCCGTGCCGGTGCCCATGGCGATGCCGACCTCGGCCGCCGCCAGCGCCGGCGCGTCGTTGACGCCGTCGCCGGCCATCGCGACGCTGCGGCCGGCCTTTTGCAGCCGCGAGACCACGGCGCTCTTCTGGTCCGGCAGCACCTCGGCCTCGACATCGGCGATGCCGAGCCGGCGCGCCACGGCCTCTGCCGTCGTGCGGTTGTCGCCGGTCAGCATGATGACCTTGACGCCTTCGGCGGCGAGCGCCTTCAACGCCTCGGGCGTCGAGGCCTTGACCGGATCGGCGATCGCGAACAGGCCGGCGAGCTTGCCGTCGACGGCCATGTTGATGACGGTCGCGCCATCGCCGCGCAGGCGCTCGGCCTCGGTGTCGAACGTTCGGGTGTCGATCCCGATCGCGGCAAAAAACCTGGCATTGCCGAGCACGACGGTCTTGCCCTCGACCTTGCCGGTCGCGCCCTTGCCCGTCGGCGAGTCGAACGCCTCGACTTGTCCGAGCGTGAGCTGCTTCTCCTTCGCCGCGCGCACGATGGCGTCGGCCAGCGGATGCTCGCTGGCGCGCTCGACGCTGGCCGCGAGCCGAAGAATGTCGTTGTCCGCGAAGCCGGATGCCGGCGCGATCGCGACCACCTTTGGCCTGCCCTCGGTCAGCGTGCCGGTTTTGTCGACCACCAGCGTGTCGATCTTCTCCATCCGCTCCAGCGCCTCGGCATTCTTGATCAGCACACCAGCCTGCGCGCCGCGGCCGACGCCGACCATGATCGACATCGGCGTCGCCAACCCCAGCGCGCAGGGGCAGGCGATGATCAGCACGCTGACCGCGGCAACGAGACCGAACGCCAGCCGCGGCTCCGGTCCGAACCAGGACCAGGCGGCAAAGGCGGCGATGGCGACGGCGATCACCGTCGGCACGAACCAGCCGGCGACCTGATCGGCCAGCCGCTGGATCGGCGCCCGCGAGCGTTGCGCGTCGGCGACCATCTGCACGATCTGCGACAGCAGCGTCTCGCGTCCGACCTTGTCGGCGCGCATGATGAAGCTGCCGGACTGGTTGAGGGTGCCGGCGATGACTTTTGCATCGACCTCCTTGGTGACCGGCATGGATTCGCCCGTGACGAGGGATTCATCGAGCGAAGAACGGCCCTCGATGATGATTCCATCGACCGGCACCTTCTCGCCGGGACGGACGCGCAGGGAATCGCCAGCGTGCAGCGAGTCGATCTCGACCTCATGCTCGCCGCCATCGGCGTCGACGCGGCGGGCGGTCTTCGGCGCCAACTGCAACAGCGCCTTGATCGCGCCCGACGTCGCATCGCGGGCGCGCAGCTCCAGCACCTGGCCGAGCAGCACCAGCACGGTGATGACGGCGGCTGCTTCGAAATAGACGGCGACCGCGCCTCCGTGGCCGCGGAAGGTTGCAGGAAAGATCTGCGGCGCGACGGTGCCGAGGATGCTGTAGGCATAGGCCACGCCAGTGCCCATCGCAATCAGCGTGAACATGTTGAGATTGCGCGTCAGCAGCGATTGCCAGCCGCGGACGAAGAAGGGCCAGCCGGCCCACAGCACCACAGGCGTGGCGAAGACGAGCTGGATCCAGTTCGACAGCGTTGCATCGATCCAGTTGTGCGGGCCGGCGAGATGGCCGCCCATCTCCAGCACCACCGCCGGCAGCGCCAGGACGCCACCGATCCAGAACCGCCGCGTCATGTCGGCGAGCTCCGGATTGGGGCCTGTCTCCAGGCTCGCGACCTCCGGCTCCAGCGCCATGCCGCAGATCGGACAGCTGCCGGGTCCGACCTGGCGGATCTCCGGATGCATCGGGCAGGTATAGATCGTGCCCTCGGGCATTTTTGGCCCGGGCGCTTTCTCTTTCGCAAGATACTTTGCGGGATCGGCGGCGAATTTGGTGCGGCAGCCGGCCGAGCAAAAATGGAAGGCCTCGCCGTGATGTGTGAGGTGGTGCTTCGAGGTCGCGGGATCGACCGTCATGCGGCAGACGGGATCGAGGACCTTTGTCGGGGCATCGCCATGGTGATGTGCGTGATCGCCATGCCCGCCGCAGCAGGAGGACGCCGCGGGCTTGTCGGCGGGCGGAGCAGCCTTGGCGGAACAGCCGCATCCGGAATGTTGTTCCGGCTTGTGATGGTGCCCGTGGTCGGCGTCGTTCATTGCCATGCTCCGCCTTGTCGTTCAGGTCTTGCAACATATACCCTAGGGGGGTATATAGAGCCCATGCGCAAGGACATCAAGGCATCCGTCGGAAAACGTCTCGGCCGGATCGAGGGGCAGGTTCGCGGCCTCTCGAAAATGGTCGAGGAGGACCGCTACTGCATCGACATCGTGACGCAGATCTCGGCGGTGCGCGCTGCGCTGCGCCGTGTCGAGGAAGAGGTTTTGAAAGACCACGTCGCCCATTGCGTCGAGCACGCGATATCGAGCGGCGACAAGGCCGACCAGCGCGAGAAGATCGCGGAGCTGATGGCGGTGATCGGCCGGGCGGAAAGGTAGCTTTCCGCGTCATTGCGAGGAGCCCGCGACAAAATTGCGAAGCAATTTTGCGCTGGCGACGAAGCAATCCAGAATCCCACCGCGGCGGGATTCTGGATTGCTTCGCTGCGCTCGCAATGACGGTGGATAGAGAGGAGCGACGTCTCTCCCGGCGTTCGCCGGAACGAGGATGGAGTGACAGCTACGCCGCGATCTCGTGTGCGCGCTCGCGGTGCTCCGCGCGGTACTTCGCGAGATCGTCCAGCAGCACGAAATGCTCGGAGAAGGTGACGGCCATCTCCGCAGCCGCATCATGCATCATTTGCGCAGCCGAAACTTCAGCCGGCGCTTCCTGGTCAGGCGCTTCAGGAACGAGCGGCGGCGCACGGAACGTTTCTGGAAACACCCCGAATGAGCCTGCTACCTCCTCGAGCGGCTTTTGCTTGTCGGCCCAGTGCAGAGCCGTGTAGTCGAATCCATTGACGATGGTCGGCTTGACGACCTCGAAATAGGGCGAGATGTCGAAGTCGCGCGGCATGTACAGCGAGGAATCGCGGATGTGCAGGATCTCACGGCGGGCGGCGCGGCTGCCGGCCTTGGTGATCTTCGGCAGGATCGGGTAGCGCACGGCGTCGAAGGCCTGCGCGATCAGCGCCGAGCAAATGATCTTGGTCGGATCGCCCGACCCGATCGCGATCATGCGCCGTCGCCAGCGCTGCGGGATCGGCAGCGGAAACAGGAAGCGCATCAGGTCGAGGATATTCTTGGTGTCGTAACCGAAGCCGATGCGGTTGATCGCGTAACGGCAGACCGTGGTGCGGTCCTCATAGGACAGCCCGACCGGACGGCAGACGCGGGTGTGATAGGGGAAATATTTCGACAGCGGCGCCGAGGTGACGCCCTCGCCGATATTGGCCTCGATCAGCACATGCGGCTCGCCATCGGGCTCCACAGCGCCTTCGACCGGACCGACATAGAGCGCGCCATGCGACCAGGTCGACTGCGTCAGATATTTGATGATGCCGGAGATGCGGTTGTTGCCCTCGACCAGAAGCACGTCGCCGGGTTCGATGACGCCGCGCAGATGCTCGGGGTCGCTCGGCGTGAACGGCTCATAGCCCGGCACCTCCTTCGAGAGGTACGCGGCAATCAGCTTGCCGACTGAGTCCAGGACCGTCCCCATTTCAAACTCCCCCCGCGGCCTTTTCCGGCTGCCTTTTTCCCTTCTCTATCATGGTCGAAACGTGTTGCAATTCGGTTCATCAGTCTGTGAGATCAAGCACGATTGATTCACCATGATGGTTGCCGCGCAACATCAGATACGGCAAGGTTCGCTAGCTGTTCCCGTTTGCCGCAAGTCCCCGGAAACCATGACATGACAATCACGCGCCGCAGCTTCCTATCGGCGTCGGCGGCTGTTGCTGCGATGCCGGTTCTGCGCGCAACCGCCGCACCCCTGCCGCGTGAGGCTGACATCGTCGTGATCGGCGCGGGCGCGGCCGGAATTGCCGCAGCGCGGCGCGTGATGGCGGCCAATCGCAAGGTCGTGGTGGTGGAAGCGGCCTCGCAGATCGGCGGCCGCTGCATCACGGATACGACGACCTTCGACACGCCGTTCGATCGCGGCGCGCGCTGGATGCACAATCCCGAGACCAATCCGATGATCCGCCTGGCGCGCAGCGTCGGGCTCGACGTGGCGCAGGCGCCGGCCGGCCAGAAGATGCGCATCGGCCGCCGCAACGCGCGCGCCGGCGAGACCGAGGAGTTTCTCGCTGCGCTGGTCCGTGCCAACCGTGCCATCGACGAGGCCGCGCGCGGCAAGCTCGACACCGCCTGCGCCTCGGTGTTGCCCAGGGATCTCGGTGACTGGGCGGGCGCGGCCGAGTTCGTGCTCGGTGCGAGCTTTGCCGGCAAGGACCTGAAGGAGCTGTCGGCGATCGACAAGGCGCGCGCACAGGACCGCAATGCAGCGATCGCCTGCCGCCAGGGATTGGGCACGTTGATCGGCAAGCTCGGCGAGCAGGCGCCCATCGCGCTGTCGACGCCGGCGAGCCGCATCGCCTGGAGCAATCGCGACGTCAGCGTGGAGACGCCATCCGGCAAGATCGCCGCGCGCGCCGCCATCGTCACGGTCTCGACCAATGTGCTGACATCGGGCGCGATCAAGTTCGGGCCCGACATTCCCAAGCGCACGCTGGACGCGGCGTCGAAGCTCACCCTCGGCAGCTACGATCACATCGTGCTGCAATTGCCGGGCAATCCGCTCGGCCTGTCGCGCGACGATATCCTCGTCGAGCAGAGCAATTCAAGCCGCACCGCGCTGATGTACGCCAATATCGGGGGATCCTCGCTGTGCTCGATCGATGTCGGCGGCGCATTCGGCCGCGATCTCACCGGGCAGGGCGAGAAGGCAATGATCGCCTTCGCGAAGGAATGGATCACGAAGCTGTTCGGCAGCGAGGCTGCGGCGGCCGTGCAGAAAACCAGCGTCACGCGCTGGAACGCCTCGCCCTTCGTGATGGGCGCGATGTCGGCGGCCTCGCCCGGCGGTCAGCTCTCGCGGAGGATTTTGGCGGAGCCGATCGGCAACATGTTCCTCGCCGGCGAAGCCACCCATGAGACGCTGTGGGGCACCGTCGACGGCGCCTGGGAAAGCGGCGAGCGTGCCGCAGATGCAGCGCTGCGCAAGATCGGCGCGCTCAAGGACGAGCCGGCCGAGGTGCCGACACAGTCGACGAAGAAGCGCCGCGCGCCGCGACAGCAGGGCAACTAAGCCGCAACAATCTCCGCTGTCGTCCCGGACAAGCGGAGCGCCGATCCGGGACCCATAACCACAGGGAGTGGTTTGGCGAAGACAAGCAGTTCGCAAATCCTTGGTCGGTATTGCTATCTGTGTTTCACCGAAAAATCACGCGGTATGGGTCCCCGCGTTCGCGGGGACGACAGCGGAGATTGCTACCGCAAAATCCCGTCCAGTACCGGCAGCCCGGTGATGACCGCGATCGCGATCAGCCCGTAGCAAATCCTGCGAAACGACGTTTCGCTCGCGCGGCCGAACAGCGAGGCGCCGAAGGCGACGCCGATCGCGTAGACCGGACCGACGATCAGTGAGAGCAGGAGCGACTCACGCGAGATCAGCCCCGTCGTCGCGTAGCTGACCATCGAGAAGAAATCCGATGCGCCAAAAAACAGGACGATGTTGGCGCGGGCGACGATCGGCGCAATCGGGCGGCCGAGCCAATAGCCGACGATCGGCGGACCGCCGGTCTGCGCCAGGCCGCTGCAGAAGCCGGAGAGACCGCCGATCCCGACCGAGAGCCAGGCGTGGTCCTTGCCGCGATAGCGCCAGCCCGACAGCAGCAGAAGCAGGAGCGCTGCGACGAAGCAGGAGATGATCCAGCGCGTGGTGACGGGTTCGAGCACGCTGAGGAAATAGGTGCCGATGGGGACGCCGACCAGCGCGCCCAGCACGATCACGGCGGTGGCCTTGCGATCGGCCTTCCGCCACGCATCGGGCAGCATAGGCGCTGCCGCGACGAAATCGATCACGAGCAGCAGGGCGGCAACGAGCCGGGGCGCGGCGATGCTGCTCGCCAGCGGCATGAAGATCAGCGCCGAGCCGAAACCGGAGAAGCCGCGCGCAGTGCCGGAAACGAAGGCGACGGCGCAGAGCGCCATCGCAATGGTGAGGCTGACGTCCTTGGGGAGGAAATCCGCAAGTGTCATCCGCGAAGAGTGCCCCCGGTCTTCTTCGTGACTTCCGCCACGATCTTCGCGGCGACGGCCTCGATCTCCTGGTCGGTCAGGGTCTTCTCGCGCGGCTGGAGCATCACGGCGATGCCGATCGACTTCTTGCCGTCGTCGATGCCCTTGCCCTCGTAGACGTCAAAGACGTTGACGCCGGTGATCAGCTTCTTGTCGACGCCCTGCGCGGCGCGGACGATGTCGCCGGCCTTCACGGTGCGATCGACGATGAAGGCGAAGTCGCGCGTCACCGGCTGGAACGCCGACAGGTCGATCACCGGCTTGGCGCGGGTCGGCTTCTTCTTCGCTTCCGGGATGCGGTCGAGGATCACCTCGAACACAACAAGCGGACCGTCGGCGCCGAGCGCTTCGAGCGCGCGGGGGTGGACCTCGCCGAAATGGCCGAGCACGTTCTGCGGTCCGATCTGGATCGTGCCGGAGCGGCCGGGATGCAACCAGTTCGGCCCGCCCGCGACGATCTGGAGCGCCTGCATCGGCGCGCCGGCGGCAGCGAGCACCGCCAATGCATCGGCCTTGGCGTCGAACACATCGGCCTGCGCCGAGCCCGTCCAGTGCCGTCCCAGACCTTCCGCGGACGCAAAGCCGCGGCGCACGCCGCTCGCGGCCATGAACTGATCCTGTGGGCGGTCGCCCTTGAACACCTGACCGACCTCGAACAGCGCAACATCGTTCACGCCGCGATTGGCGTTCGCCTGTGCTGCCGCGATCAGGCCCGCCAGCAGCGTCGGGCGCATGTCGGAGAGATCGGAGGCGATCGGGTTGGCGACCTCGAGCTCGCGCTGGCCGCCGCCGAACAATTCGGCCGCAGCTTTCGTGATGAACGACCACGTCACCGCTTCGATGATGCCGCGACTTGCCAGCGCACGCCGGGCGCGGCGGGTACGGAGCTGGAGCGGCGTCAACACGGACTTGCGCGCATCGCCGCCGCGCTCGAACGGCGTCATCGGCACCTTGTCGACACCGAAGATGCGGACGACTTCCTCGACGATGT
The DNA here is from genome assembly GCF_052076015.1 of Bradyrhizobium sp. 930_D9_N1_4. Lineage (NCBI taxonomy): Bacteria > Pseudomonadati > Pseudomonadota > Alphaproteobacteria > Hyphomicrobiales > Nitrobacteraceae > Bradyrhizobium > Bradyrhizobium sp. 930_D9_N1_4. The sequence continues at coordinate 154,327 of NZ_CP197236.1, read as the reverse complement.
CGGCCTTGCCGTGCACGTCGGACCGCCATGACGGCACCGCGACCTTCACGACCGGGCCGGGGCCCGCCATCATGAAGCCGAGATGGGTCAGGATGCGCTTCATCTCTGTTTGCGGCACCTCGATGCCGGAGAGACGCTTGACCTCGGTGACAGGGAAATCGATCACGCGGTCGTCGCCAAAGGCCTTGCCGACGACGACGTTCTCGGACGGCGTGCCGCCGCACATCTCCATCACGAGTTTCGTCGCGAGCTCGAGCCCCGGCACCATGAAGGCCGGATCGACGCCGCGCTCGAAACGATAGCGCGCATCGGAATTGATGCCGAGCTTGCGTCCGGTCTGGGCGACGTTGATTTCGTTCCACAGCGCCGATTCGATCAGCACGTCGGTGGTGTTCTCGTCGCAGCCCGAGGCTTCCCCGCCCATGATGCCGGCGAGCGATTCGACGCCCTCCTCGTCCGCGATCACGCAGATGTTGGAATCAAGATTGTAGGCGCGGCCGTCGAGCGCGAGCAGCGCCTCGCCGTCGCGGGCGCGGCGCACCACGAGATTGCCCTTCACCTTCTTGGCGTCGAACACGTGCAGCGGCCGCGCGCGGTCGTAGGTCATGAAGTTGGTGATGTCGACCAGCGCGTTGATGGGACGCAAGCCGATCGCGGTCAGCCGCTTCTGCAGCCATTCCGGCGACGGGCCGTTCTTGACGCCGCGCACGAGACGCAGCGCGAAGCCCGGACACAGCGCGGCGTCTTCGACCGTGACCGTCACGGGGCACGGGAATTCACCCTTGATCGCCTTGATGGTCGGGTCCTTGAACTTGCCCATGTCGGCGGCGGCAAGATCGCGCGCGATGCCGTGCACGCCGGTGCAGTCCTGCCGGTTCGGCGTCAGGTTGATCTCGACCACGGGATCGCCCAGCGCGGCCCATTCGGCATAGCCCGCGCCGATAGGCGCGTCCGCCGGCAATTCCATGATGCCGTCATGGTCGTTGGAGATCTGGAGTTCAGCCGCCGAGCACAACATGCCGCGGCTCTCGACGCCGCGGATGGTGCCGACGCCGAGCGTGATGTCCTTGCCGGGAATGTAGGTGCCGGGCGGCGAGAACACGCTGACGAGCCCGGCACGCGCATTCGGCGCGCCGCACACCACCTGCACCGGCGCGTCACCGTTCCCGGTGTCGACCATGCAGACGCGCAGGCGATCCGCGTTCGGATGCTGCTCGGCCGAGATCACCTTCGCGATCGTGAACGGCTTCAGCGCCTTCGCCTTGTCCTCGATGTTCTCGACCTCGAGCCCGATCATGGTGAGCTTCTCGGCGAGCTTTTCCAGCGGCTCGTCGGTGTCGAGATGATCCTTCAGCCAGGAGAGGGTGAATTTCACGAGCTCAGCCCTCCGGCAAGCGTTGGCACTTCGAGCGGCTTGAAGCCGTAATGGGACAGCCAGCGGACGTCGCTGTCGAACAGCTGGCGCAGGTCGGCGATGCCGTATTTCAGCATGGCGATGCGGTCGATGCCCATGCCCCAGGCAAAGCCCTGGTATTCGTTGGGATCGATGCCGCAGGCGCGCAGCACGTTGGGGTGCACCATGCCGCAGCCGAGAATCTCGAGCCAGTCCTCGCCTTCACCGAAGCGGATCTCGTCCTTGCCGCGGCGGCACTGGATGTCGACTTCCAGCGACGGCTCGGTGAACGGGAAGAATGACGGCCGGAAGCGCATGTTGATGTGGTCGACCTCGAAGAACGCCTTGCAGAACTCGTGCAGGATCCATTTGAGGTGGCCGAGATGCGAGATCTTGTCGATGACGAGGCCTTCGACCTGGTGGAATTGCGGCGTATGGGTCGCGTCCGAATCGATGCGGTAGGTGCGGCCCGGGCAGATCACGCGGATCGGCGGCTTCTGGCTCAGCATGGTGCGCACCTGCACTGGCGAGGTGTGGGTTCGCAGCAGCATGCGCGAGCCGTCCTCCTTCGGATGGAAGAAGAACGTGTCGTGCATCTCGCGCGCGGGATGGCCTTCCGGAAAGTTCAGCTTGGTGAAATTGTAGTCGTCGGTCTCGATATCGGGACCTTCGGCGACCGAGAATCCCATGTCGGCGAAGATCGTGGTGACTTCGTCCCAGACCTGGCTCAGCGGATGGATGCGGCCGGCTTCAGCCGGCGCATCGCGCAGCGGCAAGGTGACGTCGACGGTCTCGGACGCCAGCCGCGCGTCGAGCGCTGCCGATTTCAGGAGATCACGCCGCGCAGTGAGCGCCTGGGTGATCTCGTCCTTGGCCTGGTTGATCGCAGCGCCCTGCGTCTTGCGTTCGTCCGGTGACATCTTGCCGAGCGTGGCGAGCAAGGCGGAGATCGAGCCCTTCTTGCCGAGCGAGGCAACGCGGACGGCTTCGAGGGCCGCTTCGTCGCCGGCAGCAGCGATCTCCGCGAGGATGGATTGGACGAGACTGGCGAGGTCGGACACGGTCGGATCCTTTCAAAAGGCTGCCGGTTGTGGCCGCAGCCGGGCCGGAACGTCAAGCCGTATAGCCGTCGTAAATGCAGGGCATTTGAACGCTATGGGCATGGCTTGATAGGCGTGGCTTGATAGGCATCACTTGATAGGCAGGACTTGTTAGGCATGGCTTGCACCAACCTGATGAAGGAGAGGGCGATGCGTTTGCGATCCTGCCTGGCCGGTCTGGCCCTGGTTCTCCTGGAAGCTTTCCCGGGAGGCGCGGCTCAGGCCGCCGAGGAATGCCCGGCCAAATCCAATGCGATGGAGGACATCATCGCAGTCCTGAACGGAGCCCCGAGTTGCGACCGTGCCATGAAGCTGTTCGAGGCCTGCGCCTACGGCGCCAGTGGCGACGTGCAATTTGGCGAAGCCGTCGAGAAGAAGTGCGAGGCCGATTTTGTCGGCCAGGCCAAGCCGCCGCAAAAGCTTAGTTACCAGCGCGAGTTGGCGGCGTGCGACCGGAAGTACCGGAACAAGTCCGGCACCATGTATATTTCGGCAACAGCCTTCTGCCGGGCGGAGGTCGCCCAGCGTTACTCGCGGCGTGCACTGAAGGCCGGCGGAGCCGGCCGTTAGCGCGAGCTTTAGGCGGCGAGAGCAGCCTTGGCCTTCTCGGCGATCAGCTGGAACGACGCGGGCTCGTTGATCGCGAGATCCGACAGCACCTTGCGGTCCACGGTGATACCGGACTTGGCCATGCCGTCGATAAACTTGCTGTAGGTCAGGCCGAACGGACGGACGGCAGCGTTGATGCGCTGGATCCAGAGCGCGCGGAAGGTCCGCTTCTTGCGCTTGCGGTCACGGAAAGCATACACCAGAGCCTTCTCGACGGCCGGCTTGGCGGTGCGGATCGTATTCTTGCGGCGGCCACGGAAGCCCTTGGCGGCCTTGTAGACTTTCTTGTGTTTGGCGTGGGCGGTCACACCGCGTTTGACGCGAGCCATGACAAATTTCCTTCAGGGATGACTTGGTTTTCGGATCGCCGCACCAGGTGCGGCGGAGATGGCAATGATCTTGGACTGATCTTGGACGCGATCAGGCGTTCGGCAAGAAGTACTTCTTGACGTTGTCGCCGTCGGTCTTGAACAGCACGGCGGTGCCGCGCAGCTGACGGATCTGCTTCTTTGTCCGCTTGATCATGCCGTGACGCTTGCCGCGATGGGCGAACATCACTTTGCCGGTGGCAGTCACCTTGAAGCGCTTTTTAGCGCCCGATTTGGTCTTCAGCTTGGGCATTTTGCTCTCCTATGGCCACAACAGAATGCCGCCCGTGAAGGCGGCTGGCCGTCTAAAATGCTCGTTAGAGCGTTGATTGTGCTCAGGTTTTCACGAACAAGCGCGAAAACCCGCACGGACATCGCCGCGGCAGCCCTTAATCAGCCGGGCGATGAAGGCTGGGCTTATGACAGAGGACGGGCGAATTGGCAACGATGAACCACCGGAACCTAGCCAGCGACTATCCGGAATTGTTACCCTTATGTCCAAGCCGCGTCGCCTGGAGCAGGACCAAAATGGCCCATTTCTTCCGATCTCGTTTCTTTTTGACTGATTTCGCCCGCCCGCGCCATCTGGCGCTGCTCGCCGTGCTTGCCACGGCTGCACTGCCCTCGACCGCGGATGCCCGCGCCGGAAGCTATGACGGCATCTGGAATGTCACCTTCGCCACCACCCGCGGCAATTGCAGCTCCGGCTACAGCGTTCCCTTCACCGTCACCGGCAGCCGGGTGTCGTCCGCCGGCGGTGGCCGGGTTTCCGGCACGATAAATCGCGGCGGTGCCGTCGCGGTCCAGGTCTCGGTCGGCGCGTCACACGCGACGGGCGGCGGCCGGCTCGCCCGTGTGGCCGGCGCCGGCTCGTGGCGAGGCATCATCTCCGGAGACCAATGCAGCGGCACCTGGCAGGCGACCCGCTCCTGACACACAAAAACGGCCCGCCGGAGATCCGGACGGGCCGTTGAACTTTCAGTTCCGAAGTGCCGGCGTCAGCGCGGCGCCAGAACCATGACGACCTGGCGGCCTTCGAACCGCGCGTCCTGCTCGACCTTGGCGAGCTCGGCGACGTCGGTTTTGATCTTGTCCAGAAGCTTGGTGCCGATCTCCTGGTGGGCCATTTCGCGGCCGCGATAGCGCAGCGTGATCTTGACCTTGTCGCCCTCTTCGAAGAACCGCTGCATCGCGCGCATCTTCACTTCGTAATCGTGATCGTCGATCATCGGGCGGAGCTTGATCTCCTTGATCTCGACGATCTTCTGCCGCTTGCGGGCTTCGGCGGCTTTTTTCTGGGCGGAATACTTGTATTTCCCGTAGTCCATGATCTTGCAGACGGGAGGGCTGACGTTCGGCGAGATCTCGACCAGATCCATGCCGGCTTCCTGGGCCATCTTGATGGCCATGACGGTCTCGACGGTGCCTTTGTTGTCACCGGCCTGGTCGATCAGCTGGATCTGCGCATTGCGAATATCATCATTGATGCGCGGCCCATCTTTGCTGGCAACGGGCGGGGCTTTATTGGGACGGCGAATGGGTGGTTCTCCAAAGTTGTGAAAGAAGCGGCTATTTTGAAGGAAGATGCGTTTGCCGGCAAGCAATTCGCTCGTGCAGGAGGCGAAGAACCCTCAAATGCGAGGCATTTTGGCCACGCCCGTCGGCACGCTGCACGACATAGACACCTTGCTTCTGTTCCGCAAGCGTCCCCAAGGACCAATACCGGGCCGCGCTGCGGAACAGGTCCAGACAGCTCAAACAGGCCAGACAGAGTAAACGTTCCATGACCCATGCAAGTCCCGATACCGTGCTCGACTTCATCGAACTGGGCGAGGGCCCGTCCGCACGGAAGATCGCGGTGCGCCGCCGCGCCGGAAACGACCCTGACCAAGGACTTAGGCAAGGATCTGGCCAAGGACCTGACCAAGGACCTGGCCTCGTCTGGCTCGGCGGTTTCAAGTCGGACATGCAGGGCGGCAAGGCCGTGGCGCTGGACGGCTGGGCCAAAGACCACGGCCGCGCCATGGTCCGGTTCGACTATTCCGGCCATGGCGAATCCGGCGGCGATTTCGCCGATGGAACCATTGGAAGCTGGCTCGAGGACAGCGTGGCCGTGTTCGAGCGGTTCTGCGACGGCCCGCAAATCCTGATCGGCTCGTCCATGGGCGGCTGGATGGCGCTGCTGCTCGCACGCGAGATCAGGAAGCGTTCGGGCAATGGGTCGCTCGCCGGGCTTGTGCTGATCGCGCCCGCGCCCGACTTCACCGAAGAGCTGATGTGGAAGAATTTTTCGCCCGCGGTGAAGACAGAGATCGAGACCAAGGGCTTCTGGCTGCGGCCGTCGGACTATGGCGACGGCTCGCCCTATCCGATCACGAAGAGGCTGATTGAGGAGGGACGCAACCATCTCGTGCTCGGCAGCGCCATCGATCTCGGCTGTCCCGTCCGCATTCTGCAAGGTGCGCAGGACCCCGACGTACCCTGGCAGCACGCCTTCGCGCTGACGCATCGCCTGCCGGCCGACGACGTCGTGCTCACGATGATCCAGGACGGCGATCACCGCCTGTCCCGCCCGCAGGACATCGCCCGCATTCTTGCGGCGGTCGCCGAGATCGGGTGAGGTGTAGCTCGGTGTCATTGCCCGCGAAGGCGGGCAATCCAGTATTCCAGAGACCGTCGTGTCTTACTCGAGAAGCCGCGGCGTACTGGATGCCCCGCCTTCGCGGGGCATGACCAAGAAGTTGGGAGAAACGCCAATGACCACCACCGCCATGCTGCGCGCGTTCTGCGATGCGGTCGAGCAGCGCAACGGCAAAGCGTTCGCCGAGCTCTTCACCGAGGACGGAATCTATCACGACGTCTTCTACGGTGCCTTCGCAGGCCGCGAGAAGATCGCCGCGATGGTCGACGACTGGTTCTATCGCACGGCGACCGATTTTCGCTGGGATATGCACGACCCCGTGTCGAATGGCGCGACGCTCTACGCGCGCTACACGTTCAGCTACCGCTCGACTTTGCCGGACGCGCAGGGCGCGCGGGCGATGTTCGAGGGCGTCGCGATCATGACGCTGCGCGACGGCAGGATCGTGAGCTATCACGAGGTCGCCAACACCGCGCCGGCGTTCGTCGATCTGAAGTTTGCGCCGGAGCGAATTGCGAAGATCGTCAGCAAGCAGGGCGCCGAGCTGAAGGCGCGGCCGGAGATGCAGCGGCATCTTGCCTGACCGCAGGGCCGCTACGGCGGCGGTGGCTTCGCCATCGGCTTGCGCTGCGCGAGTGCGGCGACCGTTGCGGTGCCGATCGGGCCCTGCTCGTCGTAGAGCCAGCATTCGCCGATCGCCACGCCGTCGGTGGCCTGGTGGTTGACGACGTCGAAACCGATCCAGTTCGTCACCGGCAACCGGTGCAGATAAATCGTGACGTCGCTGTTGATGTAGCCGAGCCCCTTGTCGCCGGCGTTGGCAAACGGGCTTGCGAAATCTGCACCCGTTGCGACATGGACGAACGGCGTCATCGGCACGCCGGCCACGAGCTCGCGCACCTCGCTCATCCAGAGCCGCCGCGGGCCGAGCGAGCCCATGTGACCGACGATCGGGCGCGTCGCCCATTTGCCGTTCATGCCGAGCCTGGGATCGGTCGGCTTCGGAATGTCGGCCGGCTTCGGCACGTCCCAGTTCGGCGGCGACCACACATTGCCATCCGGGTTCTGCGTTTTGCGCAACAACTGGCACGAGGCGCGCGCCATGCTGACGCCGGCCGAGAAGAACTCCGCCTCCACCACGCGGATGCGCAGCCCGTCGCGCACCAGCCGCGTCGTCACCTCGATCGGCTTGTCGATCGTCGGCAGCTTGTACATGTCGACGGTGAGCCGCGCCGGCACGAATTCAGGGCCGGAATGGCGCTCCTCGATAGCGAAGCCGAGCAGGCCGACGATGACGCGTCCGTGCAGCGATTTCGGATCCCAGGGACCATTGGCGACTTCCGTCGGATGGAATGTATCGCCGTCGCGGGTGAAGAAAGGCATGTTTGTCATGGCGCGCGAGATTGAAGGAATGCGAGGGGAAATCAAGAGTGGTGAGAGCGTGTACCGTCACCACAAAACGGTGTCATCGCCCGCGAAGGCGGGCGATCCAGTATTCCAGAGACAGCAGTGATTGAGTCGATGGGCCGCGGCGTACTGGATGCCCCGCCTTCGCGGGGCATGACGCCGAGAGTTAGGAGGCGGTCTGCCATTCCTGACGCACGCTGTCATCATGCTCGTTGTTCGCCGCGGCAGCTCTCACTGCCTCAAACTCATCCCGCGCCACCAACTGCGCCAACGCCCACACCGCAGCTCCGCGCACCAGCGGGCTCGCATCATCCAGCAATCGCCGCGCCTCTTCGGCCAGCGCGGCCTCGCCGGAGTTGCCAATCGCAATCAGCACATTGCGCAAAAAGCGATCGCGGCCAATCCGCTTCACAGGTGACTTCGTGAACAGCGTACGGAACGCGGCATCATCGAGCCGCGCGAGATCGGCAAGACCAGGCGCACGCAATTCATCGCGCGCCGCGAGCTTCGCCTCGCGTCCCTCCTGCGCGAACTTGTTCCAGGGGCACGCCGCAAGGCAGTCGTCGCAGCCATAGATGCGGTTGCCGATGCTTTTGCGAAACTCGCGCGGGATCGGTCCCTTGTTCTCGATGGTGAGATAGGAGATGCAGCGCCGTGCATCGAGATTGTAAGGCGCGGGGAACGCCGAGGTCGGGCAGATGTCGAGGCACGCCTGGCACGAGCCGCAATGATCGATCTCGGCGTCATCGCGCGGCAGCTCCAGTGTGGTGTAGATCGCGCCGAGAAACAGCCACGAGCCGAATTCGCGCGAGACGAGATTGGTGTGCTTGCCCTGCCAGCCGAGACCTGCGGTCTGGGCGAGCGGCTTCTCCATCACGGCCGCGGTGTCGACGAACACCTTCACTTCGCTCGGTGCGGTCGCGACCAGCCAGCGCGCCAGTGCCTTCAGGCGCTTCTTGATGAGATCGTGATAGTCGTCGCCCTGTGCGTAGACCGAGATCGCCGCGCGCGTGCGCTCTCCCAGGATCGCGAGCGGATCCTGGTCCGGGCCGTAATTGACGCCGAGCATGATCACCGAGCGCACGTCGCTCCATAGCCCGCGCGGATCGACGCGGCGCTCCGGCTGCGCGGCAAGCCAATCCATGTCTCCATGGCCGCCCGAGGCGATGAATTCGAGAAAATGCGCTCCGGCCTTTTCGATCGTGCCGGGCTCTGTGATCCCGATGCAGTCGAAGCCGAGCGCCCGCGCTTCGCGCGCAAGCGCCGCCTTCAGTTCGGTCGGATCGGAGTTCAGAAATCCAGGTCCACGTAGGTCCGCGACGCCGGCACGCCCGCCAGCCATTCGCTCAGCAGCGGACGGAACGACGGGCGGGATTTCACCCGCGCGTACCACGCCTTTGCTGCGTCGTCCTCGCTCCATGGCACGTCGCCCAGATAGTCGATCGCCGAGAGATGCGCCGCGGCGGCGAGATCCGCGTAGGTGATCCGGTCGCCGGCGAGGAAGTTACGCGTCTGCGCCAGCCAGCCGATATAGGCCAGATGATAGCGCACGTTGGCCTTCGCCGCGCGCATCACGTCGGGCGACGGTGGGCCGCCGCCGCTTTCCTCGCTCATGAAGCGCTTGTAGATGCGCTCGGTGACGAGAGGGTGCGAGACCTCCTCGAAGAACTTTTCGTTGAACCAGGCCATCAGCCGGCGCACCTCGACGCGCTCGGCGACAGCATCGGGCATCAGGCGCTTGGGTCCTATCTCGGCGCCATAGGCCTCGTCGACATATTCGGCGATGACGGCCGCACCCGGGACGGGCGGCTGTTCGTCGTCGACCAGAACGGGCGTCGTGCCCGCCGCATTGAGCAGCAGAAACGCCTCGCGCCGTTCCCAGCTGCGCTCTTCGACCAGCTTCAGGTCGAGCCCGTATTCTCCCGCGATCAGGCGGATGAAACGCGAATGCGGGCAGAACGGATGATGAAACAGCGTAAACATGAAGCCTTTGACTATGTGATGGTGCTTAAGAATCCATCAATGTTTGTGCGGCGCCACACTAGTCCTTCAAAACCGCGAAGCAAGGGCGGGCGTCGCATTTTGCGATTGCGAGAGAAGGGGGAATAGGCGAGAAGAGCCCCGCTTTTCCAGCCGAAATGGACCGTAAATATGTCAGATGCAATACGGGCAGTGATCCTCGGTATCATCGAGGGTGTGACCGAGTTCCTTCCCGTGTCTTCGACGGGCCATCTGCTGCTTGCGGAGCGTTTCTTCCATCTCGGCGACGGCGCGTTCTGGGATTCGTTTACCGTTCTGATCCAGCTTGGCGCGATCCTCGCGATCGTCGTGCTCTACTTCAAGAAATTGTGGGATGTGGCGATCGGCATGTTCACGGGCGACGCCGATGCACGCCGCTTCGTGATCGGCGTGCTGGTGGCGTTCCTGCCGGCCGTGATCGTCGGTCTCGTCGCCGGCAAATACATCAAGAGCCTGCTGTTCAACCCGTGGGTCGTGTGCTTCTCGCTGATCGTCGGCGGCGCCATCCTGTTGTGGGTCGATCGGCTCGACCTCAAGGCGCGCGAACATGACGCCACCAAATTTCCGCTGCTGATGTACCTCTATATCGGCATCGCGCAGTGCATCGCCATGATCCCGGGCGTGTCGCGTTCGGGCGCCAGCATCGTCGCGGCGATGTTCCTCGGCGCCGACAAGCGCGCGGCGGCGGAGTTCTCGTTCTTCCTCGCCATCCCCACCATGATCGGCGCGTTCGCCTACGACTTCTACAAGAACCGCTCCGAGATGACGATGGACCACATGGGCATCGTCGCGATCGGTTTCGTGGTGTCGTTCATCACCGCGATCATCGTGGTGAAGACGTTCCTGAGCTACGTCACCCGCCACGGCTTCACCGTGTTTGCCTGGTGGCGCGTGATCGTCGGCACCCTCGGCCTGATCGCGCTGGCGCTCGGCCGTTAACCTCTCGAAAACTCGCTGATACGCCGCAACGTAAAATAAGCTTTTGATCGGTAGGCAGTTTCCAGAGCGGGGCGGCGCGCGCCCGGCACAGGAGCTGAACCATGACCCTCGTCAGCGGCTGGGGGCGTTTCCCGGTCGTCGATAGCGACGTGCTGCGCCCGCGCTCGTTCGAGGCGGTGGGCGAGGCCGTGGTGGCGGGCTCGGTGGCGCGGGGCAACGGCCGCGCCTATGGCGATGCCGCGATCGGCGTCGTCAGGACGATCGGGATGACGGGGTTCGACCGGGTCCGGTCGTTCGATCCCGCGACCGGCCGCATCCGTCTCGAAGCCGGCGTGCTGCTGTCGGACCTGATCGAGACCTTTGGCCCGCGCGGTTTCCTGCCCTTCGTCGTGCCCGGCACGCGGTTCGTCTCGGTCGGCGGCGCCATCGCAGCCGACGTGCACGGCAAGAACCATCATGGCGAGGGCGGCTTCGGCCGCTATGTCGACAGCATCCTGCTGCGGACCGGGCAGGGCGACATCATCGAGACCTCGCGCGAACAAAATTCCGATGCCTTCTTCGCGACCGTCGGCGGCATGGGCCTCACCGGGGTGATCCTCGAAGCGACGATGCGGCTGCGGCCGGTCGAGACGGGGTGGATCCGCGAGCGCCTGATCTCCGCATCCGATCTCGACGCCGCGATGCGTGCGCTCGAGGCGGGCGATGCCGCGACCTATTCGGTGGCATGGATCGATTGCGCCGCGCGCGGCCGCGATCTCGGCCGCTCGCTGGTCTATCTCGGCGAGCACGCTGGCAAGGACGAGCTCGCGGGCGGTGCCGCCGTCTTTCCCGTCGGCAAGAATCCGGGCCTCAGCGTGCCCATCGACCTGCCGTCGATGACGCTGAATCGCACCAGCATCCGCGCCTTCAACGAGCTCTATTACCGCATGGGCGCACGGCGCGCCGGCGGCGATCACTTGGTCTCGCTCTACCCGTACTTCTTTCCGCTCGACAGCATCGCCGACTGGAATCGCATCTATGGACGGCGCGGCTTCCTCCAGCATCAATGCGTGATCCCGGAGCAGGGCGCGCGCGCCGTACTCGGCGACATCCTCGACCGCGTCTCCAGGCGCGGCGATGCTTCCTTCCTCGCGGTGCTCAAGAAACTCGGCCAGGGCGACGGCATTCTGTCGTTCCCGCTGCCCGGTTACACGCTGGCGCTGGATTTCCCGCTGAAGGGCGACATCCTGAACTTCCTCGACGAGATCGATCGTCTCGTCGTCGCCGCCGGTGGCCGGCTTTATCTGGCCAAGGACGCGCGGCAGTCGCGCGCAACGTTCGAGGCCGGCTATCCCGCGCTGTCGCGCTTCAAGGCGATCCGCAAATCGCTCGATCCCGCAGCAAGCATCCGCTCAAAGCTTTCACAACGCCTGTTCGATGAGGTCTAGGCCGTGACGTCACGCAAAACCGTTTTGGTGCTCGGTGGCTCCTCCGACATCGGCCGCGCCGCTGCACGCGCCTTTGCCAAGGCCGGCTACGACGTCGGCCTCGCGGGCCGCGATATCGCCGCGCTGGAGCCCGACGCCGCCGATCTGCGCGCGCGCTACAACGTCGAGATCGGTCTCCATCAATTCGACGTCCTCGACACCGCCGCGTTCGAGGGCTTCGTCGGCGCTCTTCCCGCGTTGCCCGATGTCGTCATCTCGATCGTCGGCCTACTCGGCGTGCAGCAAAATGCGGAGAGCGATCTCGCGCACGCGACCACGATCATGCGCTCGAACTACGAAGGTCCGTCGCTGATCCTCGGCCTGTTTGCGGAGAAATTTCTGGCGCGCGGCAACGGCACCATCGTCGGCGTGTCGTCCGTGGCCGGCGATCGCGGGCGCGCCTCGAATTACGTCTACGGCTCGGCGAAAGCCGGCTTCTCCGCTTTCCTCTCCGGCCTGCGCGCCCGTGCGAGCCGCGGCGGCGTTCACGTCGTCACGGTGAAACCCGGCTTCGTCCGCACCAAGATGACCGAAGGCATGAAGCTGATCGGCCCGCTCACCGTCGAGGCGCCCGTCGTCGGCGATGCGATCCTCGGCGCCGTCGAAAACAAGACCGACGTCGTCTATGTCAGCGGCAAATGGCGTCTCGTGATGCTGATCATCAAGACGCTGCCGGAAGCGGTGTTCAAGAAGCTGAAGTTTTGAGGTGGCGCTGCGCTGACGATGCGCTCCCTCGCCCCGTTCTTACGGGGAGAGGGTTGGGGTGAGGGGCCTCTCTCCCCATGCGAGGTCGTCGAGAGACCTGTACCCCCTCACCCGGATCGCGCCGGACTATGCTTCGCATCGCCGGGGGCGATCCGACCTCTCCCCGCAAGCGGGGCGAGGTGGAGAAGAGCCCTACGCGCTCTTGCGCTGGAACTGACCCTGCGGGCGGAAACGCCAGAGATATTGCGGAGCGATCGCTTCGAGCGAATCGGCGGTGATCCCGAGACCTTCGAGCGTCAGCCCGGCAGCCTTCGCCGCATCCGACACCACATTGTCGCGTGCGAGCAGCGTGACCTGGTCCGGCGTCAGCTTCAGCGCGCCCGGCGCGAATTGCAGGAAATTGGCCTGGAAACGGGCAAGGCCGAACGGCAGCGGCACCAGTGCCGGCTTGCGGTCGGCGATGGCGACGATGGCCTCGATGATCTCGCGCATGGTCAGCACTTCCGGCCCGCCAAGCTCGTAGGTCGCGCCCGCCTTGGCCTTGCCGTCGACGGCATCGGCGATCGCGGTGGCGACGTCGCCGACATAGACCGGCTGCATCTTCGTGTCGGCGCCGATCAGCGGCAGCACCGGCGACATCCGCGCCAGCGCCGCAAAACGGTTGGTGAACTGGTCCTCGGGGCCGAACATCACGGACGGGCGGAAGATCGTCGCCGACGGCACCGCCGCCAGCACGGCGGCTTCGCCGGCCGCCTTGGCCCTGGCATAGCGCGAGGGTGATTCGGCGTCGGCGCCGATCGCGGAGACATGGATCAGGCGCGCGCCTGCGGCAGCCGCCGCCTTGGCGACGGTCTCGGCGCCCTTGGCCTGGACGGCGTCAAAGCTCTGCGCGCCGCCCTCGGCCAGAATGCCGACCAGGTTGATCACGACATCCGAATCACGCACCGCCGCCTCGATCGAGGCGGGATAGCGCAGATTGGCCTGGACGACGTGGACCTGCCCGACCTTGCCGGAGGGCTGGAGGTATCCGGCCAGTTCCGGCCGCCGCACCGCGGCCCGGACCCGGTAGTCCCGCCGGCACAGCGCGCGGACGACATTCCGGCCCAAAAACCCCGATCCGCCGAAAACCGTGACGAGAGTTTCCAGATTCGATGCCATGGGAGCCAATCCTGCGGGAAGAGTGCGTGATATCAGGCTTCTACCGGTCCGGTTTGCGATGCGCAATCGGCAAGCCGAACCATGAATTGACAACGGCGTCACCGAACCGTAGTAACCGCCTCCGTGCCCCAAACGGCATGCCCAGGTGGTGGAATTGGTAGACGCGCTGGCTTCAGGTGCCAGTGGCTTAACGGCCGTGAAGGTTCGAGTCCTTTCCTGGGCACCACTTTCCTTTCGGATGCCCTTCAAGGCGCAGCCCAAGGTTAGTGGACGGTCTCCATAGTGGTGGCCGGGTGCGCAACAATGTTGCGGAATCGATCCAGGAATCGATGAATGCTCGGCGAAGCCCTCTTCCCACTGACCGCTGCGATAGTGATATTGGTCTCGACGGGTTCGCAAGGATTGTGATTTCGTTGGTGGAAGCGCCAAAGGAATTTGGGACTATGGCAACGCTCGACATCAGTCGCTTGACGCCCAAGGAGCGGCTCGACCTCATCGGTGAGCTTTGGGACAGTCTCTCCGCGGCCGACGTGCGGCTGACCCCTGCGCAGGAGGCCGAGCTGGACCGTCGGCTTTCGACTTTTGACGCGCACTGCCGCGATGCGGTTCCCTGGGAAGATATCGACGCCGAGCTTGAGCGCCGGTCACGATAAGTGGCCAAGCTCCTTTTACGCAAGCGGCGCGGGCCGACCTCGCCCTCACACCACCCGTCTCCCCGCCCGCTCCGCCACCCCCTTCTGCACAAAATACATCATCACCATCGTGATGATCGTCGTCGTGACGACGACGTAGCCGATCCGCTCGAAATGCAGCAGCGAGCCATCGGGCTGCTGCGAGATGATCGCCGCGGCGAGCACCGAGCCTAATCCGCCGGAGAGCTGCTGCAATGACGCGCTGACTGCACTGAACGAGCCGCGCTGGCTCTGGTCGGGGATCGCCGAGATCAGCGCCTGCGACGGGATCATGCGCGAGAAGATGCCGACGAACATCAGCACGTTGACGGTGATCGCGGTCGCGAGCGAGACGTGGCCGAGATGGGTGTAGATCAGCACCATGATGACGGTCATGACGCAGCCGAACACGAAGGTCGGGTATTTGCCGAACGCGTCGCTGGCGCGGCCGACCAGCGGTCCCGTGACGATGCTGAACAGGCCGGAGACGAGATAGATCGTCGGCAGATGCGCCATGTCGATGCCGATATTGTTCACGGTGAAGGCGCTGGAATACGGCATCAGCATGTATCCGCCGGTCGCCAGCAGCGTCGTGACCGCGAAGGCCAGCGTGTAACGCGGCTCGGCGACCGTCGCGATCAGATGATGGAACGGGTTCTTGTCCTGCTTCAGCTTCAGATGCGCGTCCACCGGCTCCATGGCGAACGCGATGACGGCGATCGTGACGATCGACAGGCCGACGATCGCGACGAAGCAGACGTGCCAGTTCCAGTGATTGGCGAGAAACAGCCCGGCGGGAACGCCGAGCACCTGGCTTGCGGCGAATGCGGTCTGCACGAAGCCCATCACGCGGCCGCGCAGATGCAGCGCAAACAGATCGGTGACGATGGCCAGCACGACCGAGCCGATCACACCGCCGAACAAACCGGTCACGATCCGGGCGAGCAGCAGCACATGGTAAGTCTGCGCCGCGGCGCAGAGCAGGGTGCCGAGCGTGAAGCCGACATAGAAGAACAGCAGCAGTCGCTTGCGATCGAATCGATCGGCAAAGCCGGCGGCGAGAATGCCCGATAGTCCCGCGCTGAACGCGTAGGCCGACACCGCGACGCCGAATTGGGTGGCCGTGATGTCGAGCGCGGGCATCAGGATGGCGCCGAGCGGCGACATGATGATGAAGTCGAGGATGATCGTGAACTGCGTGAACGCGAGCAGCGCGATGAGGAGCGCCTGGTAGCGCGAGAAGCCGCGTGGGCGTTGCTGGGGGTCGTCGAGAGGCGCGGCGAGCGTCTGTTCGGTCATTTGTCTCGATTCATGGCGAGCGGGGAGAGAACTGGCAGATAGGGTGGGCCGGGGCGATTTTCACGGGCCCGCATGCCACGAGCCCTGCTCGAACACGAAGCTCGCGGCGGGTGTGGGATCCGGGCAACAGCCTGGTGGGCACAAGCGCGAGTCTCCCTAAAGACACAGCTTGCAGCTTTGAAGGCCGCTAAGCCGGCATTCACGCCTGGTTAACGCCGGATTAACGCCCGGATTGACGGCGGTGCTCATTCTTCCCGCGCCCTCTTCCCAACAGCGAGTTGGGAGACGGCGGGGGAGAACATGAACAATTCAGCCAAGGCTCCAACACGAACAGCCGTTTTCCTTGCGGCCGCGCTTGTTGCCGTGATCGCGACCTTTGCCGGCGTGCCGCAGGCTCGAGCTCAGTTCGTGTGCGTCGACACCGCGGCCTCTGCCCAGGGCGCAACGGCAACCGGATCAGGCGCTAATTTCGCCTGCGGGACCAACGCCAACGCCACCGGCACAGGCGGCAACAACAGCGCGATCGGAGCCGGCGCAAATGCCAGCGGCAACGTCAGCGGCAATCTCGCTGTCGGCCTCGCCAACGCCAGCGGCAATACCAGCGTCAATACCGCGGTCGGGGACAACGCCAATGCCAGCGGCAACAACAGCGTCAATACCGCGACCGGCGAATCCGTCGCCAACGGCAACAACAGCTCCAACACCGCCAGCGGTTTTGACGCCCTCGCCAATGGTGATGGCAGCAAGAACGTTGCGATCGGGTCGAGCGCCCATGCCAGCGGCGTCGGCAGCAGCAATACCGCGACGGGGGCCGGCGCCAATGCCGTCGGCAACGCCAGCAACAACCTTGCGTCCGGGGTCGGCGCAAACGCCAGCGGTAACACCAGCTCCAACGTCGCGAGCGGTTTGAACGCCAACGCGAGCGGAGCCGGAAGCCGAAACGTCGCGACCGGCGACGGCGCCAACGCGAGCGGCGCCGGCAGCTTCAACGCATCGACCGGCTACCTTTCCGATGCGAGCGGCGCCAATGCCGGGAATACCGCGACGGGGCCTGGCGCTCTGGCGAACGGCGACGGCAGCCGGAACGTTGCGACCGGGTTCAGCGCCGCCGCCAGCGGCGTCGGCAGCAACAATACTGCGATGGGGGCCAGCGCCAACGCCACCGGCAACGCGAGCAACAACCTTGCGTCCGGGGTCGGCGCCAACGCCAGCGGTAACATCAGCTCCAACGTCGCGAGCGGTTTCAACGCCAATGCGAGCGGAGCCGGAAGCCGAAACGTCGCGACCGGTGACGGCGCCAACGCAAGCGGTGCCGGCAGCTTCAACGCATCGACCGGTTATCTTTCCAATGCGAGCGGCGCCAACGCCGGGAATACCGCGACGGGGCCTGGCGCCCTGGCGAACGGCGACGGCAGCGCAAACGTCGCGATGGGGCTTAACGCCAACGCCAGTGGAAACGGCGTCGCCAATACCGCGGTGGGCAACGGCTCCAACGCCACGGGTGCGAATTCATCGGCGTTCGGCAACGGCGCGTCGGCGACTTTCGCCAATTCCACCGCGATCGGCAACGGCGCCAGCGCGACGCGCGCGAACCAGCAGGTCTATGGCACCGCCGCCAATACCTACACGATGGCAGGCATCGCCTCGGCCGCGAGCACGGCCGCGCAGTCCGGACCGACGCAGCTCGTCACCACGGATGCTTCCGGCAATCTCGCCTCCTCGTCGCTGGCTGCGCTCGGGCTTGCTAGCTCCGGCGACATCGCCGGTATCAACGGTCAGCTCGCGGGCATCAACGGCCAGCTCGCCGGCATCAATTCGCGCCTCAACGACCTCGACGGCCGGACCGGCAAGGCGATCAACGGTGTCGCAATGGCCTTTGCGATGTCCGGCTCGCCGTGGCTGATGCCGTCCGAGAAGATTGCGGTGACCGCGAATTGGGGCACGTTTCAGAATACCAATGCACTCTCGATGAGCGCGGCGCTCCGCATCAGCGAGCACGTGCAGGCCAGCGGCGGCCTCACTTATGGCACGAATGGCGGCGGACTGGGCGGACGCGTCGGAATGCGCGTCGGCTGGTGACGGCAGGCGCGGTGATTCCATGCACCTGATCGCGCGTGCGCTGATCGCGTCGATGCTGCTGTTGGCCTGTGCGGGCGACAGGGCGGCGGCTCAACAGAAGACACCTGCGCCGGCGGCCGCTCCCGCGCAGCCGTCGCTGCCTGTCACGCTGGAGCAGGCGCTCTACCTGATCCGCTCGACGCTGCTTACGCTCAACGACGCCAACCGGACCGGTAATTACACCGTGCTGCGCGATCTCGCCGCGCCCGACTTCCAGGCGCGCAATACCGCCGCCGATCTCGGGCTGAATTTTCTCGACCTGCGGCGTCGCAATTTCGACCTCTACGGCGCGGCACTGCTGGCGCCGCAATTCACCGAGGCGCCGTCGCTCGACCAGCGCGGAATGCTGCATCTTGCAGGTCACATTCCGACCCAGCCGCAACAGATCAAATTCGATCTCATGTTTCAGATCGTCGCCGGACAATGGCGCCTGTTCGGGATCGCCATCGCCACGCCGGAATCCGCATCCGCACAGCCGCAAGCCCAGGCGGCACCCGCGAAGCCGGTCGCGTCCGTGCAGAAGAAGTCACCATGAGTCACCGATCAGCCGCACCGGCGCAGCCGCGCGGCCAACAGATTCGCAGCCGCGGCCGTCATCGGCTGGAATTCTGGATTGCTCCCAGGACGGAACTCGAAAAGGAAATCAGGTTCATGATGTTTCGAATGATGATCGCGGCGACGCTGCTCGCGGCGACCACCGCAGGCCCGGCCATGGCTTACACACATGCGCCGTCGCTGAGCAGCATGGTGGCGAAGAAGGCCACGCCGCCGGCTCCGAAGCCTGCTGCCGCGCCCAAGCCGCCTGCGCCCGCTCCCGGCAAAAAGCCGTAACCGTCACACCCGTGTGTTGAACAGCGAGGTCGCCGTAGATCCGGCGGCCTCGCTGTCGTCAATCGTTTGCAGCAGCATTCCGTGTAAGCCCATCATGCGCGCGCGCCTTTTTGTTCGAGACGGATGCGAGCGCATTCCATCACGGTGCTCACGCGTGCCATCGATCAACCGTGCCCTCTTGGCGCTCACGCTGGCGATTGCCTATGTAGCAACCGCCTCCTCCGCCGTGAGGGCCGCCGAATCCGCTCAGGCCGACTGGTCGCTGAGCGCCGATCAGGAGCTGCGCTATTCCAGCTGGAGCGGAACGAGAGGTTTTCCCGCCGGCGGCTCGACGTCGCCGGGTGCAGGTGCGCAGCTATATGCGCCGCTCACGATCCAGGCGACCGGGCAACCGCTCGACGATACGAAAGTGGAGCTGCTGGCCAAGGGCGGCTCCGTCTGGTCGCGGCAATCGACGCCCGGACTGAGCGGCACGTTGGCGACGACGACCGATACGGTCGTCTCGGGGACCGCGACTTATCTCGGCATTCCCGGCATTCAGCCTTTCATCGCCATGAACCTGAACCTTCCCACCGGAACGACGGCGCTCTACGGCATCACCGCGAATGCACGGATGGATCCCGACATCGTCGACCTCGCAACATTCGGCGAAGGGTTGAACATGGGCCCGACCATCGGCGTCAACATTCCCATCGGTGACGCGCTGATCCTGACATTCGGCTCCGGCTATACCTGGCGCGGCGGATACCGCATGGAAGCGCTGCTCGATCCCACGGCACCGGAGCAGGCAACCACATTGGTGGGGCCGGGCCGGATCGCAACGCAGAGCGCATCGCTGGGCTACCAGCAGGCAAACCTGACCCTGCTGGCTTCGGCGTCCTACGCCCACGAAACCACGACCTATCTCGATCACGTCGCATCCTATGTGCTGGGTGACCGTTACACGATCTCCGGCACGGTCGGGTATGCATGGACGCCATGGTCGAGCACGGCGTTTACGGCGACATGGACGAATGCCGAGAAGAACAGGGTCCTCGATCCGGACCTGATGGCTGTCGTTCCCGAATCGTTTCGCTCCAATAGCGCCGTGTACCGGTACCGCCTCGAGCAAAGCTTCACGCGCGACAACTGGACTGTCGCGCCGATGGTGAACTACATGCGGCGCGATCAGAACGCCTACAATCCGGTCACGCAGCAGTTCATTCCGGCAAAGACGCGCATCGGCACCGGCGCCTCTGCGCAATACGCGATCAGCGAGGGAATGTCGCTGAAAGCGAGTGCGGAGCATTTCTGGATCAATGAGAACCTCACCGAGCTGACGCCGGACCTTCGTGTTCGCGGCTGGATCGCGATGTTCGGCGGGAGCATGAAATTTTGACGCGCCATATCATCAGATCGAGCAGCCTTGCTCTTGCCGCATCATTCGTCGCCGGCTTGGCGATGTCCGATCCGGCGCAGGCACAAGCAAGATGCCCCGAGGGCAGGACGGCCGGCGGCAAATGCGTCAATGGCGGGCTCGCTAGGTCGATGCGCCAGCGCGCGATCATCTTCACGCAGCCGAAGCTGTCCTACACCGGCGCGTCGGCCTCGCAGAGCCGTGGCGAGAGCCAGGACACGGGCACGCCGAGATCGATCGAGCGGTCTTACGACAAGTATGGACCGCCGCCTCCGCGGCCCCTGCCGGCCGTGGTTCCGACATTGCCGCCCGTGCCGCCAACTCCACCACCGCCACCACCACCACCTCCTCCGCCTGTGACGTCCGATCAGCGGCTCAAGCGGGATATCTTGCGGCTCCGGTGTCTCGACAGCGGGATTTGCCTCTACCGGTTTCGCTATCTCTGGGACGATACGTTCTATGTCGGGGTGATGGCCCAGGAGGTCGAGCGGGTCGCGCCGAACGCCGTGGTGCACGGTCCCGATGGCTATCTTCGTGTCCGCTATGATTTGCTCGGACTGCAATTTCGCAAATGGGGCGAACGAACCCGTGACAGGACGTGACGGACGTCCGGGTCGCATATCTGTCTTATCCAT
Organism: Bradyrhizobium sp. 930_D9_N1_4; assembly: GCF_052076015.1. Lineage (NCBI taxonomy): Bacteria > Pseudomonadati > Pseudomonadota > Alphaproteobacteria > Hyphomicrobiales > Nitrobacteraceae > Bradyrhizobium > Bradyrhizobium sp. 930_D9_N1_4. The sequence goes on along the minus strand of NZ_CP197236.1, from coordinate 133,572 downwards.
CTGACAAAGCATAAGTTTTGGCTGCGTCTGCCAGGCGTTCCGTTCCGATGTCCGGTTACGCCTCGACGCCCGATTAAGCCGCCCTTAGTGAATGCCGCCTAGGCTCGCGGCCGTCCATTTCCCTGCTCCCCGGCCTCCTTCGTCTTCGGGCTGGCTGTGTTGCGGCAATAGAGCGTTTTCGGATGGAGCAGCCTGCCTGGCAGTACGATTCTGGCGTCCCGACATCGTCGGCAACGCCGGCGGCTGCGCGGACGCTCGTCATCGATCTCGAAGGCGCCCTGCTGCGGTCCGAACTGCTGATGGAGGCGCTGTTCTCCAGCCCCGGGCGCCTGCTGGCCCGCTTCGGTGCGGGGGGACGGCCTGGCATGGCGGCGCTCACGGATATCCTGGCGCAGGCCGAACTCGACTACGCCCATCTGCCCTACGAGCCCGATGTGCTGAACCAGGCGCTGGCGGCACGGGCGCGGGGCGGGAAGATCTATCTCGTTGCGGGCCGCTTTCCCGGTCATGCCGCAGGCATCGCCGCGCATCTCGGCTTTGACGGCATCGTGACGCCGGCCGATCTCGCCGCAGGCAACAAGCTGCCATTCGATCGCGCATCGATCGACCGCATCGACAACCAAACCCGCAGCCGCGCGAGTCTCAAGACCTGGGCGAAGGCGCTGCGGGTCTATCAATACGCCAAGAACACGCTGGTGTTCGTGCCGGCGCTTACCGCGCATCAGATGAATCTTGCGACGCTCGGCTCGGCGCTGCTGGCATTCATGGCGTTCTCGGCCTGCGCGTCGGGCGCCTATCTGATGAACGATTTGCTGGATCTCGCCGCCGACCGGCAGCATCCGACCAAGCGGCATCGCGCGCTTGCGGCAGGAGATTTGCCGATCTCGTCCGCGCTGCTGGCGATCCCTGCGCTGTGGCTGTTCGCGGTCACGGCCGCCCTCGCCATCTCGCCGCTGTTCCTCGCCGTGCTCGGCGGCTATCTCGCCACCACCATCGCCTATTCGCTCGTGCTCAAGCGCAAGATGCTGGTCGACGTCGTCACGCTCGCCGGCCTCTACACGCTGCGCATCATCGCAGGCGCCGTCGGTGTCGGCGTCGTGCTGTCGGAATGGCTGCTGATCTTCTCACTGTTCGTGTTCACCTCGCTGGCGCTAATCAAGCGTTTCAGCGAGCTCAGCATGCGCGAGACCGCGGGCCTCGCCGATCCCTCCAACCGCGATTACAGGATCACCGACCTCCACATCATCGGCGCGATGGCGGCCGCAAGCGCGATGAACGCGGTGACGGTGTTCTCGCTATATGTCTCGTCGTCAGCGGTGATGCCGCTCTACAGCCGGCCCTGGATGCTGTGGCTGCTCACCCCGCTGCTGCTCTACTGGTTCGGCCGCGCCTTGATGATGGCGCATCGCCGCGAGATGCCCGACGATCCCATCATCTACGCCTTCCGCGACGGCCCGAGCCGCACCACGGTCGCGGCGATGATCTGCATCATGCTGGCCGCCATCTGAGCCGGCGCTTGCGCGGCCCGCTTCCAGTGGCTACATCGCGGGCCATCCGATTGGCTTAAGATGCCGACAGACCGATTCGACCCAAGGTTTTGACCGAGGTTTTGACACGCCATGACCGTACGCCTGCATCGCGGTGATTTGCCCGACCTGTCCCGCTACTCCGGAGCGGTGGCGATCGACACCGAGACCATGGGGTTGAACCCGCACCGCGACCGGCTCTGCGTGGTGCAGCTCTCGCCCGGCGACGGCAGCGCCGACGTGGTGCAGATCCCCCAGGGCCACACCGACGCGCCGAACCTGAAGGCGCTGCTGGCCAACCCTGAGATCACCAAGATCTTCCACTTCGCGCGGTTCGACGTCGCGGTGCTCTACCAGACCTTCGGCGTCATGACCGGGCCGATTTATTGCACCAAGATTGCCTCGCGCCTGGTCCGCACCTACACAGACCGCCACGGCCTGAAAGACCTCGTGCGCGAGGTGCTCAATGTCGATCTCTCCAAGCAGCAGCAATCCAGCGACTGGGGTTCCGACAGCCTGACCGAGCCGCAGCTCGCTTACGCCGCCTCCGACGTGCTGCATCTGCACGGCCTGCGTGAGCGGCTCGATGCCATGCTGGTCCGGGAAGGCCGCACCGCACTCGCAAAGGCCTGTTTCGACTTCCTGCCGACCCGCTGCCTGCTCGACCTTCAGGGCTGGGAGGAAGAGGACATTTTCGCGCACTCGTAAATCGCGCGCGCGACCATAGCTTGAGGCTGCCGGCCGCCCCGTTTCGGTCACTTTCGTGCGGCCTTTCCAAAGCTGATATGTCCAAGGCTGCATATTTTGGCGGCGCCGGGTACAATGAGGCGCCCTTCAACCGGACAAGGCGAGCGACACCCTGGAGCAGCGGTGAATTCGGCCCACAATCCCACCTACGACGCCGCGCTTGCGGCGAAGTTTGCCAGCGCGGCGCGCCACAGCCGCCTGGTGCGGATTCTGCGCGTTGCGGTGCCGGCGACGGTGGTTGCATCCATGGCCGCAATCGTCGCCATCTCGACCATCCTCAATCCCTTCAAGATTCCCGTGAAGCTCGACTCCGGAAATCTCGTGGTGACCGGCACCAAGATCACGATGGAATCGCCGCATATGTCCGGCTTCACCCCGGACCAGCGGCCCTACGAGCTCTGGGCCAAGACCGCGACGCAGGACATCACCGACCCCGATCATGTCGATCTCAACGATTTGCGCGCAAAGGTGCTGATGGAGGACAAATCCACCCTGCTGCTCGATGCCCGCACGGGCCGCTTCGACAACAAGCAGCAGCAGCTCGACCTGCACAAGGATATCTTCCTGCGCACCTCGACCGGCTACGAGGCGCGGCTGAACTCGGCCTTCGTCGACATGGGCAAGGGCACCGTTTCGTCGGACGAGCATGTCGACGTCAAGCTGACCAACGGCACGCTGACCGCCGACCGGCTGCGCATCACGGAGGGCGGCGACGTCATCCGCTTCGAGGGCAATGTGGTGATGCATCTGGACAAGCTGGACGACCCGGCTGCGCAGCCGGCGCCGGCCGAGCCCGCGCCGCTGCCTGCAAAGACACGTACGCCTCAGAACAAGTCCGCCAATTCGAAGTGATTTTCATGATGACCCCATTTTCGCGCGAGACTGTCGTCGGCAAGGTCGCGCTGATGGCCGGCCTGGTGCTGCTCGCCTCGTCGGGTGCGGCGCGCGCGCAAGGCGCTCAGCCGGCGCCACCCAATGCGATGCAGGGCTTCTCGCAGAACCGCGATCAGCCGATCCAGATCGAAGCCGCCTCGCTCGAGATGCGCGACAAGAAGAAGGAAGCGACCTTCTCCGGCAATGTGAAGGTCATCCAGGGCGACACCACCATGACCTCGAAGACTCTCGTGGTGTTTTACGAATCGGGTGGCGGCGACAAGCCGGCGACGCCAGCACCGGCCGCGAAGGGCGCAAAGAGCGCGCCGATGCAATCGGCGCAGCCCGGCCCGGGCGGGAGCTCCTCGATCAAGCGGCTGGAAGCACATGGCAATGTCGTGGTCACTCAGAAGGACCAGGTGGTGACGGGCGAGACCGCCGTGTTCGATACCAAGACCAATCTCATCACCATGCTTGGCGGCGGCTCGGGCCAGGTGGTCATGACGCAGTGCAAGAACGTGATGCGGGGCGACCGGCTGAAGGTCGACATGACGACCGGGGTGTCGCGGGTGGAATCAGACACCGGCCGGGTTCAGGTCCTGCTGCCGCAGGGCGCCGGCAATGATTGCGGATCGGGCAGTCCCGCAGCTCCCGCGAAGCCCGGCCCGGGCGCGCCGCTGCAACTGCCCGGTGTTGGCAAAAAATAAATTGCTAAAAGTAAATTCCGGGCGTGATTTCAACGCTTTGGGCCGGATGCGGCCGATCCGAGGTTGAAGCTTGCCCGGCGAGACTGTATCTAGCGCGCAGGGCTTTCGAAGCGGGGTTTGCCGCTTTTCGGGCGTGTTTCACTGGGCATGAGACATCCCTTCACTCATGCTGTGTCGGCGAATCGAAAAGCCGGCGCGGCAGATCGTGCGGATATCGCGCAGGATCACCTTGGAAGGCTAGAAGGCGGGGATGGTCGATCTCTTCAGCATGTTCCGTCGGCGCCCCGCCAAACGCGGCCGGCCAGGATTTGCGCGCCAGGACATCACCGCGCTCGGTGACAGCGTCGGCGGCCTCGTGGCCAGCCCGATCAGGGACGTGCCGCCGATCTCCCGCGACCAGCCGATGCACGCGCCCGGCCAGTTCCAGGGTGACTATCAAGCGGACTACGAAACCGACTATCAGGCCGAGCCGCCGCGCGCGCAGGCCGTTCATCCGGTCAGGGCTGCCGGCAAGCCCAACGGCGCCGGTGGCCCGCAGCTCTTGAAGCGGCCGGGTTTCCTGGCTGTGCATAGCGTGGAAAAGAGTTTCGGCAGCCGCCAGGTGGTGCGCGGCGTCAGCATCTATGTGCGCCGCGGCGAAGCGGTCGGCCTGCTCGGCCCGAACGGCGCCGGCAAGACCACCGTGTTCTACATGATCACCGGCCTGATCAAGCCCGACCGCGGTGCGATCGAGCTCGACGGCCACGACGTGACGAAGCTGCCGATGTATCAGCGCGCACGGCTCGGCATCGGCTATCTGCCGCAGGAAGCCTCGATCTTCCGCGGCCTCACCGTCGAGCAGAACATCCGCGCCGTGCTCGAAGTGGTCGAGCCCTCGCGCAAGAAACGCGAGGCGCAGCTCGACTCGCTGCTCGACGAGTTCAACATCACGCGCCTGCGGAAATCACCTTCGATCGCGCTGTCGGGTGGTGAGCGCCGCCGCGTCGAAATCGCGCGCGCGCTGGCGACGCGTCCCAACTACATGCTGCTCGACGAGCCCTTCGCGGGCATTGATCCGATCGCGGTCGGCGACATTCAGGACCTCGTCCGCCATCTCACCAATCGCGGCATCGGCGTGCTGATCACCGACCACAATGTGCGCGAGACGCTCGGCCTCACCGATCGCGCCTATATCGTCTATGCCGGTGAAATCTTGACCGAGGGCAGCCCGGATGAGATCGTCGCTGATCCGGATGTTCGCCGTCTTTACCTTGGCGAGGAATTCCGCCTCTAGCCCGTTTTTCGGTTTCGTCAAGCCGTGTACATCGGGCTGAGACTAGGATAAGCAAAAATCGGACCAACTTTTTGGGATCGGTTCTTGCTTCATGGCGCTCACGCAGAGATTAGAGTTCCGGCAATCGCAGTCGCTGGTCATGACGCCGCAGCTGATGCAGGCGATCAAGCTGCTGCAATTGTCCAATCTCGATCTCACGACGTTCGTGGAAGAGGAACTTGAGCGCAATCCGCTGCTGGAGCGCGCCAACGACGAGCCCCCCGCGGGTGAAGCCTCCGCTGAGGCCGGCCAGTTCAGCGACGATTCCGGTGGCCAGGGTGACGGTCACGGCGACGACGGCTTTGGCAGCAGCGACAACGCCTTCGAGCCGGGCCAGGAAGAATGGATGAGCAAGGATCTCGGCACCCGCGCCGAGATCGAGCAGACCCTGGACACCGGCCTGGACAACGTCTTCTCCGAGGAACCGGCCGAGACCGCCGCCCGCAACGCCCAGGACGCCGCACCGACAACCTATACCGAATGGGGCGGCGGTGCCTCCGGTGACGAGGACTACAATCTCGAGGCCTTCGTCGCGGCCGAGACCACGCTCGGCGACCATCTCGCCGAGCAGCTTTCGGTCGCCTTCAGCGGGCCCGCGCAGCGCATGATCGGCCAGTACCTGATCGACCTCGTCGACGAGGCCGGCTACCTGCCGGGCGATCTCGGCCAGGCTGCCGAACGGCTTGGCGCATCGCAGGCCGACGTCGAGGCCGTCCTTGCCGTGCTGCAAAAATTCGATCCGCCCGGCGTCTGCGCGCGTAATTTGAGCGAATGCCTGGCGATCCAGCTCCGCGAGCTCGACCGCTACGACCCCGCGATGCAGGCCCTGGTCGAGCATCTCGATCTCCTCGCCAAGCGCGACATCTCCGCCCTGCGCAAGCTGTGCGGCGTCGACGACGAGGACATCGCCGACATGATCGGCGAGATTCGTCGACTCAATCCCAAGCCTGGCATGAAGTTCGGCTCGGCGCGGCTCCAGACCATGGTGCCGGACGTCTATGTCCGCCCGGGTCCGGATGGCGGCTGGCATGTCGAGCTCAACAGCGACACCTTGCCGCGCGTGCTGGTGAACCAGACCTACTATTCGCAACTCTCGAAGAAGATCGGCAAGGACGGCGACAAGTCCTACTTCACCGACGCGCTCCAGAACGCGACCTGGCTGGTCCGCGCGCTCGACCAGCGCGCCCGCACCATCCTGAAGGTCGCAACCGAGATCGTGCGCCAGCAGGACGGCTTTTTCACCCATGGCGTGGCGCACCTGCGGCCACTGAATCTGAAAGCCGTCGCCGACGCCATCCAGATGCATGAATCCACGGTGTCGCGCGTCACCGCCAACAAATACATGGCGACAAATCGCGGCACATTCGAGTTGAAATATTTCTTCACGGCCTCGATCGCCTCGGCCGACGGCGGCGAGGCGCATTCGGCGGAAGCCGTGCGTCACCACATCAAGCAGCTGATCGATTCGGAAGCCCCCGCCGCGATCCTGTCGGATGATACCATCGTGGAACGCTTGCGCGCTTCGGGCATTGATATTGCCCGCCGCACGGTCGCGAAGTACCGCGAAGCCATGCGCATTCCTTCCTCGGTGCAACGCCGCCGCGACAAGCAGAGCGCTCTTGGTAACGTCCTTTCCACCGCAATGTCCGATCGCTCCCGCAACACCGAGCTGGCCTGATTGCGCTGGCGTCAAATCGCGTTACTCTCACCTCCCCATCGAGACCGATCCAAGCTGGGCACTTAAACCAAGCGAGGCATCACATGACTCTTCGAATCTCGGGAAAGAGCGTCAGCGTCGGCGAGGCCCTGCGCGGCCGCGTCACCGACCGGACCGAAGAGGTCCTGCGTAAATTTTACGACGGCAATTACTCCGGCCACATCACGCTGAGCAAGGATGGCTTCGGCTTCCGGACTGATTGCGCGCTGCATCTCGATTCGGGAATTACGCTGGAGGCCGATTCGAACGCGCCGGACGCCTATGCCAGCGCGGACCAGGCCCTGATCATGATCGAGAAGCGGCTCAAGCGCTACAAGAGCCGGCTCAAGGACCGCTCCGCCCGCAAGGCCCATGTCGCCTCCGCCGCGCTCGCCGCCATGGATGCCACTTCTTACGTGCTGGAGGCGCCGGGCGAGGGTGAGGACGAGGATGAGGTCACCGGCTACAGCCCCGTGATCATCGCCGAGGCCACCACTTCGCTGAAGCCGCTGTCGGTCAGCGAGGCCGTCATGGAGCTCGACCTCAGCGGGGCACCCTGCCTGGTATTCCAGCATGGCTCCAGCGGCCGGGTGAACATCATTTACCGCCGGGCCGACGGCAATGTGGGCTGGATCGACCCGCCGGGCGCGAAACCGGACGGCAAGGCGGGCGGATAGGGCTGGAACCGGGCCCCGTAGCAACCACAGCTCTTAACAATGACCGGGGCAAAGCCGCACGCGGCAGTTGGCACCGGGATTGCGTTGGAGTAGAAGCGCCCCACATCAGGACCGGGCTAAGTCCCCTTCCTGCTTCACCTTCTTGCCGGCCCGGCTCGGCGCTTGCCAAGCCGGCCATTTCGGAACCTGACGGTTTAATTCACCTCGGAAGACGTTCATGCCGATTACCGATCTGGTCGCGCCCGAGGCGATACTTCCGGCATTGAAGGTCAACAGCAAGAAGCAGGCGTTGCAGGAGCTTGCGGCCAGGGCCGCCGAGCTGACCGGCCAGAACGAGCGCGCCGTGTTCGAGGTGCTGCTCCAGCGCGAGAAGCTCGGCACCACCGCGGTCGGCTACGGCGTCGCCATTCCCCACGGCAAGCTGCCCAAGCTGGAGAAGATCTTCGGCCTGTTCGCGCGTCTCGATCGTCCGATCGATTTCGAATCGATGGACGGCCAGCCGGTCGATCTCGTCTTCCTGCTGCTCGCCCCCGAAGGCGCCGGCGCCGATCACCTCAAGGCGCTAGCCCGCATCGCGCGCCTGCTGCGCGACCAGGACATCGCCAAGAAGCTCCGCGCCTCGCGCGACGCCCAGGCGATCTATTCGGTGCTCGCTCTGCCGCCGGCGACTGCCGCTTAACCTCTCCCGTTCGAACCCGCGCCGCGCCGTCTGCGACTTATTTGCAGCCGGGCGCTGGCATATTTCGCCATCATGTCCACCTGCGACCGGCACGATTTCGGCGTGGGGTTTTGCGCGATGAATTGCGGTTCGATCGGCCGGGTTTTCGGTCTGCTTTGCACGGTCACCATTGCTGCCACGGCCGTGGCCCATGCCGACGATGCGTCGAACGACCGCGTCATCGCCGAGAAGACCGAGATCATTGCGACTGACCCGACCAATGCGGTGGCCTACGAGCTGCGCGGCGAAGCGTATTACATGAAGCGCGACAAGAACCGCGCCTTCGAGGATTGTAGCGCCGCGATCCGGATCGATCCGAATTTCGGGCGAGCCTACAATTGCCGCGGCCGTGCCTATTCCTCGAAGGGCGACCACGATCACGCCATGGCCGACTACAACGAGGCCATTCGCCTCGATCCCGATTACGGACCGTCTTACACCTCGCGGGCGCAGGAATATTTCAACAAGGGCGACCTGGATCTCGCCATCGCCGGCTTCACCGATGCGATCGAACGCAACCCCAAGCAAATCTACTTTGCGACCCTCATGAGAGGGCAGGCGTATGCGGCGAAGGGCGACACCGATCGCGCGGTCGCCGATTACAACGAAGCGATGCAATTGAATCCGGCCGCCGCATCGCCTTACGAGCTGCGAAGCAACGTCCGTGTCAACAAGGGCGAATTCGACGCGGCTCTCGACGACTGCAACAATTCAGTTCGTCTGGAGCCAGGGAGCGCCGGGGGCCACTTTTGCCGGGCTGTCGTTCTTCTGAAAAGGGACGACGCCGATGGCGCCATACGGGAGTTCAACGAAGTTACAAGGCTCGATCCGACCTTCATGAGGGCCTATTCTGCTCGCGCGCTCGCCTGGCACAAGAAGGGCGACGATAAACGCGCGGTTGCCGATTTCGATGAAGCGATAAGGCTGCAGCCGGGAAATGCGACGGGCTATAAAAATCGGGCCATGGCGTTGCGCGAAATGGGAGAGCACGCTCGCGCGCTCGCCGATTACAACGAGGCGCTTCGAATCGATCCCAGAGACCAGGATGCCTTGGTCAACAGGGCTCTGCTCTACATGATGATGTCCGACACCAAACACGCGCGCGCCGATTTCAACAGCGTGCTCGCGCTGCCGCCGACCGACAAATGGGCCGTGGACACGGCGCGCGAGGGGCTGGGGTTTTTGAAGTAGCAGGTTGGGATGGGCGCGAGCTAAGCACGCCGTAGCCTGCCTCCGTCATTGCGAGCGCAGCGAAGCAATCCCTGGAACTCTCCGCGAAAAGACTCTGAATTGCGTCGTAGCAAGCGCTCGCGCAAGGACGATGCGGAACTATCGCGCCAAAAGAAGCACAGTCATCCGAGCTGGGATTGAAGCGCCGTCTTCAAGCTTGAGGCGTCGCAAGTGCGCCTTGCGTACACTTCTGAACAGAGCAGCGTTTCCTAAAGTATCGGAGTGTTGCTGAGTCGGTACAGCATGCATGCGCCGGCCAATGTACCCTACGCAAGATTTCGATTTGCTGATTGGTTGGGAATGACAATGAAAAAACTGCTTCTGGCGACATCGGCTCTGATTATTGCAAGCTCCGCTCAGGCTGCGGATTTGGGCGCCCGTCCGTACACGAAGGCCCCGGTCGCGGCAGCCGTGCCCTTCAGCTGGACCGGCTGCTACGTCGGCGGCCACATTGGCGGCGGCGCGAGCCGGACGGGCTTCACGGATCCGGCCATTGCTTCGGCGAATCCGGCACCGGTGACGACCATCGGGTTGCTGCCCGGCGACCGGATCGCGGTGAATGGTGACGTTGGCGTCGTCGGCGGCGTGCAGGTGGGCTGCGACTACCAGTTTTCGAACAATTGGGTGATCGGCCTCGCCGGCGACTTCTCCGGTACCGACCTCCATGGCGTCGCAAACGATCCGTTCTTCGCTGGCAAGAGCGGTAACCCGGCCACGCTCTCGAGCCGCACGGATTGGGTTGCAAGTGTCACGGGACGCGTCGGCTATACTTGGGATCGCTTCCTGGTGTACGGCAAGGGCGGTGTAGGTTTTGCTCACGACCGCTACAGCTTGAACAATTTCGTTGATATAGGCGGTGCTATCTGCCCGACCGGTGTTTTCGCATTTGGCCCTTGTAACGCGTCGGCAAGCACCGACCGCGTTGGTTGGGTCGCCGGCGCGGGTTTCGAATGGGCTTTCGCGCCCAACTGGTCGGCGCTGGTCGAATACAATCACTATGGCTTCGACAGCAAGCGGGTCGCCTTCGTGAACCCAGCCGGAAGCACTGCGTTCATCGACATCAAGCAGGACATCGACATCGTGAAGGTCGGCATCAACTATCGGTTCGGTGGGTCGGCGATCGTTGCCAAGTACTGATCGAAATCAAGCTGACACAGGAAGCGGCCGGGATCAGCCCTGCGCCGCTTCCATGCGTTTCACGATCCGCTGTCCGATCGGGCTTTTCAGCCAGGCCTGAAAACCAGGTCGATCCCAGCTCATCCGGCGCAGCACCAGCAGCGATCCATCCGTGTGCGATTGCACCGGCTTTTCGGGTTCAGGATCGAGCATCCATCCGAGCTTCGAGAGATATTGAATGGTCGTCTGGTTTCGCTCCAGCACGAACGCGCGAATACGACCGAGCTTGAGATCGTCGAACACGAATCGTAGCAGGGGAATGAACGTGTTCACCGTGGCCCCCGCGTTTCGGTGATCTTTTTCGCCGATTACGGCGCTGACGAGCCCCTCGCTGGCTGCAGCGTTGATGTCCAGGCGGATGAAGCCGACATGCGAGCGACTACCCTTCTCGAAGATTCCCAGCAGCAGCCGTTCGCGCTGATCGAATGATTTGATGTAGTCGGCGATGTCCAGCTTGGTCATCGCGCGCGGCGACGTGTTGAGCACGTGCACTGTCCAGGGATCGGACAACCAGTCTGCCCAGCGTTGCGAGGCATCTTCGCGTTTGACGGTGCGGAGGAAATAAGGTCCCGCCGGAAACCACAACTGTTGCTTGGGGAGACGTTTCGCGTTGAGCGACATGCCCCATCTAAGCAGTTTAGAGTCCGGTGATCAATTTCGACGGCAGCACCAAACGGCGCGCGCAACGGCCTCATCACCTAAAACGGGCACGCCTTCGTCCGAAGGCATGCCCGCTTGAATTCCTAATCCTGCGTCGCGTGTGCGCTCAGTGCACGCTCACCGCTTGCAGCTCGTTGCTCCAGGCATTTGCGACGGCGGCTTCGCGGCTGTCGGTCAGCATGATCGGCGTGCCGTCGGCGGCGTGGAGCGCGAAGAGTTTGAGGCCCGGCGCGATTTTCGGCGCTTCGGGAAACAGGCCCGGAACGTCTTCGGAGCGGATCTGCTTCACATAGGCGATGTGACCTTCGCCGAGGTTTGCCAGCGTCTCGGGCGAGGCGTTCCTGGCTTCGTATTCGAACACAACGTGACCTTCACTCATGGTCTCGACTCCTATCTCGAAACTAAGCGGTCGAGTCCGCTACTCGTTCCATTATTCGTGCTCATTGATAGCGATTGTCTTAACGATCCTCTCCGGTTCAGGCCGGGCTAGATCGATCGACAGCAGCCCGTTCTTCAGATCCGCACCCAGCACCAGCATCCCCTCCGCCAGCACGAAAGTGCGCTGGAAGTGGCGCGCGGCAATGCCGCGATGGATGTATTGCCGGGTCTTGTCGTCCTGCTGGCGTCCGCGAATGACGAGCTGGTTTTCCTCAATGGTAACATCGAGTTGGTCGCGGGTGAATCCGGCGACCGCCAGCGTGATCCGCAGACGCTCCGGCTGGCCGTCCGAGCGGTCGCACCTCTCGATATTGTAGGGAGGGTAACCGTCGGCGCCTTTGACGACGCGGTCGAGCACGCGCTCGATCTCGTCGAAGCCCAGAAGGAACGGACTGGAAAGCGTGGGAACACGAGACATAGTTTACAAAGTCCTCTCGAAGCGACTTTGGTGCATCAGGGCCCTGAGAGGCGCCCCTTGGTCAGCAATATGGGCATATCCCCGTGGTGGTTCAAGCAGGTAGCGGGAGGGCTGTGGATGGGGCATGGCGGCAGTCCCGCCCGTTCCGCCATCTGATGTGTCAGCCATGTCTCCGAACGCCCCATTGGCGATTTTGTCCGGGTCAAGCTGACAGGCCTCGGCGTAAGGATTTTGCGCGGCGAATTTTCCGAGTGAAAACAGACCGCCGGCTACTGTGCATGGGGTTGTTTTTGCGCTTTTTGTTACCCCGGCCCTTCGGAACCCGTCAGGCCTCGATTCGCGTCCGACCGTCGCCACTGAACAGGTGCAGCTTCGGCCGTATCGCCGCGACGCGGATTTTCTGGCCGATCGGCGGAGCCTCGGAACCCGGGATGCGGACAATGACCTCACCGGGCGGCAGCTCGCCGGGGGTGGCGGCGACGCGCTGCTCGTCCTGAGCACGCGAGCCGTAAACAAAAGTTTCGGCGCCGACACGTTCGATCGCTTCCACGGTGAGCGGCAAGGCGATGCCGCCTGCCGGAGTCTGGTCGGTGATGACGAAGTCTTCGGGGCGGATGCCGAGAATGCCGGCCTCGCCTGCGCCGCCACCGAGCTGCGACTTGATCTCGTCCGCGCGCGTCGACATCAAATTCATCGGCGGCGCCCCGATGAAGGAGGCCACAAAAGTCGTCGCCGGCTTCTCGTAGATCGCGAGGGGATTGCCGACCTGTTCGACCTGGCCGCCATTCATCACGACGAGCACGTCGGCGAGCGTCATCGCCTCGAGCTGGTCGTGCGTGACGTAGATCGACGTCGTGTTGAGCCGGCGCTGCAATTTGCGGATCTCGACGCGCATCGCGATGCGCAGCTTGGCGTCGAGATTCGACAGCGGTTCGTCGAACAGAAACACCTTTGGTTGGCGCACGATGGCGCGGCCCATGGCGACGCGCTGACGCTGGCCGCCGGAGAGCTGGCGCGGCTTGCGCTCCAGCATCGGGATGAGCTCGAGCACGCGCGCGGCTTCGTCGACGCGGGTCTTGACCTCGGCCTCCTTCATGCCGCGGTTGCGCAGGCCGTAGGCCATGTTGTTGAAGACGCTCATATGCGGATAGAGCGCGTAGTTCTGGAACACCATCGCGATGTCGCGATCGGCGGGTTCGACCTGGTTGACGACCCGGCCGCCGATGTCGATCTCGCCGCCGGTGACGGTTTCGAGGCCTGCGACCATGCGCAGCAGCGTGGACTTGCCGCAGCCGGAGGGACCGACCAGCACGCAGAACTGGCCGTCGGCGACATCGACGTTGACGCCCTTGATGGCCTCGAAGCCGCCGGGATAGGTCTTGCGGACGTTGCGCAGGGTGACGTTGGCCATAACTCTCTACTTCTCCGTCTCGACCAGGCCGCGCACGAACAGTTTCTGCATGGCGACGACGACGAACACCGGCGGCAGCATCGCCAGCACGGCGGTGGCCATCACGATCGGCCATTCGGTCAGCGCGTCGGTGGTGGTGATCATCTTGCGGATGCCGACCTGGATGGTCTGCATGTCGTCGCGCGTGGTGATGAGCAGCGGCCAGAGATATTGGTTCCAGCCGAGGATGAAAAGGATCACGAACAGTGCCGCCATGTTGGTGCGCGACAGCGGCAGCAGCGTGTCCCAGAAGAAGCGCAAGGGACCGGCGCCGTCGATGCGCGAGGCCTCCAGCAGCTCGTCCGGCACGGTCATGAAGAATTGCCGGAACAGCAGCGTCGCGGTGGCCGACGCGATCAGCGGCAGCGCGAGACCCGCATAGCTGTCGAGCATGTGCAGATCGGCGACGATCTTGTAGGTCGGATAGATGCGGACCTCGACCGGGAGCATCAGCGTGATGAAGATGATCCAGAAGATCGCCATCCGGAACGGAAAGCGGAAATACACGATCGCATAGGCCGAGATGATCGAGATCGCGATCTTGCCGATCGCGATGGCCAGCGCCATCACCAGCGAGTTCAGCATCATGTTGCCGACGGGCTCGCGGGTCGAGCCGCTCGTGCCGACGAAGATGGTCTGGTAGTAGACCTCGAAGAAATGGCCGCCCGGCAGCAGCGACATCTGTCCGTTCGCGATCAGCGCGTTGTCCTGGGTCGAGGCGACGAACGCGACGTAGACGGGGAATGCGACGATCGCGATCCCGATCCAGAGAATGGCGTGCGCGACGTAGCGTCGAAAACCTTCTTCCTCGACCATCAGTAGGTCACCTTGCGTTCGACGAAGCGGAACTGGATTCCCGTCAGCACGATGACCATCACCATCAGGATCACCGATTGCGCCGCGGAGCTGCCGAGATTGCCGCCGAGCAGGCCGTCGGAATAAACCTTGTAGACCAGCGTGACCGTCGACGTTCCCGGCCCGCCGCGTGTCATGGTGTCGATGATGCCGAAAGTGTCGAAGAAGGCGTAGACGATGTTGACGACCAGCAGGAAGAAGATGGTCGGCGACAGCAGCGGGAAGGTCACGGTCCAGAACCTGCGCATCGGGCGCGCGCCGTCGATCGCGGCGGCCTCGAATACGCTCTTCGGGATGGCTTGCAGGCCGGCGAGGAAGAACAGGAAATTGTAGGAGATCTGCTTCCACGCGGCGGCGAGGATGATCAGCGCCGCGGCCTGGTCGCCATCGAGCAGCGGATTCCAGTCGACGCCCAAATTGCGCAGATAGCGCGAGAGCACGCCGAGCGAGGGATGCAGCATGAAGATCCAGAGCACGCCGACGACGGGCGGCGCCACCGCATAGGGCCAGATCAGCAGCGTGCGGTAGAGCATCGAGCCGCGCAGCGGCTTGTCCGCCATCACCGCGAGCAGCAGCGCGAACGACAGCGACGACACCGCGATGGCGAACGAGAAGAGGAAGGTCCGGACGATCGCCTCGAAATAGGCGGGGTCCTTGAAGAGGTCGATATAATTCTCGAACCAGACGAAGGTGGTCGACAGGCCGAAGGCGTCCTGGAGCAGGAACGACTGGATCACCGCCTGGAACGCCGGCCAGTAAAAGAAAATCAGGACGATCGCCAGCTGCGGCGCGACCAGCGCGTAGGGCAATAGCTTGGACTGGAAAATGGCCTGTTTTTGCATGATGGGCGGCGTCGGCGGGCCCTGCGGCCTGCCGACGCCTTCACCTTATTTTACAGCGGTCTTTTCGAACTGACGCAGCATCGTGTTGCCGCGTTCGACGGCGGCGTCGAGCGCCTGCTTGGCGGTCTTCTTGCCGGCCAGCGCCTGCTCGATCTCTTCCGACCAGACGTCACGCAGCTGGACCATGTTGCCGAGGCGCAGACCGCGGGAATTCTCGGTCGGCTCCTTGTTGGTCAGCTCGAGCAGCGGGGTCTCGAGATAGGGCTGGTCCTTGTAGAAGCCTTCGGCCTTGGCCTTCTCGTAAGCCGCCTTCGTGATCGGCAGATAGCCAGAGGCCTTGTGGATGTAGACCTGACGGTCGGTATCGGAGAGGAACGTCAGGAACTTCGCGACGCCCTTGTATTCGTCGGCCGACTTGCCGCCCATGACCCAGAGCGATGCGCCGCCGATGATCGAGTTCTGCGGCGCGCCCTTGACGTCCGGATAATACGGCATCGGCACGGCGCCGAAGTTGAACTTGGCCTGCGCCTTGACGTTGCCGAAGAAGGCCGAGGAGGTCAGGTAGATCGCGCATTCGCCCGAGGTGAAGCGGCCTTCGCCGGTGTTGGTGCGGCCGGCATAGTCGTAGACCTTGGTCTTCTGCAGCTCGACCAGGGTTTCGAGATGCTTGACCTGCAGCGGACCGTTGAACTCGAGCACGGTGTCGAAACCGTCGAGGCCGTTGGCCTTGCTGGCGAGCGGCACGTTGTGCCAGGCGGAGAGCTGCTCGAGATTGACCCAGGTGACCCAGGAGCCCGAGAAGCCGCAGGTGTCGTGACCGGCAGCCTTCAGCTTCTTGGCGGCCTCGAAGGTTTCGGGCCAGGTCTTCGGGATCTCGACATTGGCCTTCTTGAGTTCGTCGAGGTTGACCCACATCACGGTCGACGACGAGTTGAAGGGGAAGGACAGCATCTCGCCCTTCGAGGTCGAGTAGTAGCCGGTGATGGCGGGCAGGTAGATCTTGGGATCGAACTTCTCGCCGGCATCGGCCATCAGCTTGTAGACGGGCTTCACGGCGCCGGTTGCGGCCATCATGGTCGCGGTGCCGACTTCGAACACCTGCATGATGTGCGGGGCGTTGCCGGCACGGAACGCGGCAATGCCGGCGTTCATCGTATCGGGATAGTTGCCCTTGTAGGTCGGGATCACCTTGTAGTCGGTCTGTGACGCGTTGAAGTCGGTGGCGAGCTTGACGATGACGTCGTTGTTGGCGCCGGTCATCGCGTGCCACCACTGGATTTCAGTCGCGGCCCATGCCGGCGACGCGCCAAAACCAACGGTGACTGCAAGCGCGGCAGCCGCGCCAAAGTGTCGAAGAGCCATCAAGAAACCTCCCTTGGGCCGTCAAAAATGATCGCTTGCGCTAGCAGCGCCATATGACGTTCACATGACTGTGTAAGCGGGAGAAACGAAAGCGGCAAGCGCTGGAAAAGGGAAGCCGTCAAATAGGCGAAGACGAAGCGGACAGCCTCCTCCGTTCGCGGTGCACATGCGCGCCCGCGCCGCAGTGCGGCATCGATTGTGTGAGGCAGCCGTCAGGCCGCGAGCTCCGAAACCTATGCCCGACCCTCTCCCGCAAGCGGGAGAGGGAGCGCATCACCTCAGCGCTTGCGCTCGGGGCCGCAGACGGTGCCTTGCTCGACCATCGCGTCGATCTCGGCCTTGGAATACCCGAACTCGCCCAGCACCTCCTGTGCGTGCTGGCTGAATTTCGGCGGCAGCCGGCGCAGGTTCGGCTTGCTGCGATCGAGCCGGATCGGCGAGGCCACGCCCTTGTACCAGTCCTTCTCGATGACATCGCCGCGCGCGATCGTGTGCGGATTCGTCAACGCCTGGTCGATCTTCTGCACGGGGCCTGCGGGAAGCCCTGCGGCGAGCAGGCGATTGCACAGCGGCTCGGCCTCGTGCTGGCTGAACACCGCGGCAAGCTCGGCGCGCAGCGCCTCGCGATTGGCGATGCGGTCCTTGTTGCGGGCAAAGCGCGGATCGGTGCCGAGCTCGGGCTTGCCGATCTCCTTGGCGAGCTTGCGGAAGGTGCCGTCATTGCCGACGCCGATGAAGATGTTGTCGGTCTTGGTCGGGAAGATCGCGTAAGGCACGAGGTTCGGGTGCTCGTTGCCGGTGAGCGACGGCGGCTTGCCGTGCATGAAATAATTCGCGGTGTGCGGATGCATGATGGCGAGGCCGGTTTCGTACAGCGTCGTCTCCAGGAACTGGCCGAGCCCTGAGCGCTGCCGCTCCGACAGCGCCATCAGGATGCCGATCGCGGCATACAGTCCGGTGCCGATGTCGACCAGGGGCACGCCGATCCGCATCGGTCCGCTCTCGGGCGAGCCGGTCGCCGCGATCATGCCGGTCATGGCCTGGATGATGGCGTCATAGCCGGGATTGCCGCCGCGCGGACCGTCGGCGCCGAAGCCGCAGATCCGGCAATGTACGAGGCGCGGATATTTCTGGCTGAGGACGTCGTTGCCGATGCCCCATTTCTCCAGCGTGCCCGGTTTGAAATTCTCGATCAGGACGTCGGCGGTCTCCAGCATTTTCAGCAGCACGACACGGCCGCCCTCGGAGGCGAGGTCGAGGCCGATCGAGCGCTTGTTGCGGTTGATGCCGATGAAATAGGCGGCGTCTTCGTCGTGGAAGGGAGGGCCCCAGTCGCGCACCTCGTCGCCTGCGGGCGGCTCGACCTTGATCACGTCGGCGCCATGGTCGGCGAGGATCTGGGTGCAGTAGGGACCGCCGAGCACGCGCGTGAGATCGATGACGCGCAGTCCGCTCATTGCGCCCAAAACGGCTTCAGTCATGCCTTCGCTTCCCCTGTGGCGATCATTGATCACAGGCCTAGCGAGGTTTTTTTGAGCCAGCAATGGTTTGGTGCGTAGGGCCGTATGCGGTGCCGCGCTTCTATCCCGCAACGTGGCAAATCAAACGGAAGCGGCCGGCCCGAGGGGGATCTCGGGCCAGCCAATCCGCCGTGTGATCAGACGACCGTCAGGCGAACGTCGACATTGCCGCGGGTGGCATTGGAGTACGGGCACACCTGGTGCGCCTTCTCGACCAGCGCCTCGGCCTCCGCACGGGCGAGGCCAGGCAGCGAGACGGCGAGATCGATGTCGAGACCGAAGCCGCCGGCCGCACGCGGGCCGATGCCGACGGTCGAGGTCACCGATGCGTCGGCCGGAACCTTCGGCCCGCCCTGCGAGGATACGAACTTCATCGCGCCGATGAAGCAGGCGGCATAGCCGGCCGCAAACAGCTGCTCGGGATTGTTGCCGGCACCGCCGCCGCCGCCGAGCTCCTTCGGCGTGGTGAGCTTGACGTCGAGCGCGCCGTCGAGGGTCGCAGCATGGCCGTCGCGGCCGCCGGTGGCTTTTGCGCTGGTCTTGTAGAGGACGTTCACGGACATTTTCGTCTCCTCGGGTCTTCGGTTGGGGTGCGATGTATATCGCAAACAATTAGATTGCGCACAATTGAAATTTGCATGCCTCACATTTAATTGTTCGCAATTGAATGTGCCCGCGGCCGGCCCCAGAATGAGGAAAGCCTCACGAGATTCTCAATGCCCCGGAAACTGTCGACCCTCGATCCGCAACGCCTCGACAACCAGATCTGCTTCGCGGTCTATTCCGCCGCGCACGCCTTCAACCGCGTCTACAAGCCGCTGCTGGACCGCCTCGGCCTGACCTATCCGCAATATCTGGTGATGCTGGTGCTGTGGGAGCGCGACGACGTGCCGATCAAGGACATCGGCGAAAAGCTGTTCCTGGATTCAGGCACGCTGACGCCGCTGCTCAAGCGCCTCGAGGCCGCCCACCTCGTCAGGCGCACGCGCTCGAGCGAGGACGAGCGTCAGGTGCTGATCGCGCTGACGCCGCAGGGCCATGCGTTGAAGGACAAAGCCCGCGCCGTACCGCAGTCGATCCTGGCGGCCTCGGACTGCTCGGTGTCGGAGCTGGTCGCGATGAAGGACGAGATCGTCGCGTTGAGGGATCGGTTGAATGCGGTGATCGGGGAATAGGGGAATTAGAGGCGCTTCTTAGCGAAGGCGCGACCCGACGCTGACTTCAAATATCTCTCGAATGCGGCGGCTTGCTGCTCGTTGCTGAACGCAACGTAAGTCTTGAGACGCCAAGGCCCGTATTTGGAGGTGTGCGGTACCTCGCCAGCATTGTGCTTTTTCAGTCGCGCGCGCAGGTCGTCGGTAATGCCCACATAGAAGTGCAGGGAATCGAGGCTCTCGAGGATGTAGACGTATTTCACGGCACGCTCCCCAGCTGTCGAGAGAGGAGCTTACATCCGCATTTTATCTGGTGAAGCCCGGCTTCGCCCTTCGGGCTACGCCGCGGCAGCCTTCGCTAGCTTCGCTACGATAGAGCGGAAGCTGGCTTGCCGAGCCGTAGCTCGCGAATTCCGATGACTAGATGGAGCCCGCCTTCGCCCTGCGGGCTTCGGCGCGGCAGCCTTCGCTCACTTCGCTACGATGGACTTCCCCAGGCTTGCCGAGCCGTAGCTCGCGAAGCGAGCGAAGGCTGGTGGAGCCAGGCGGGATCGAACCGCCGACCTCTTGCATGCCATGCAAGCGCTCTCCCAGCTGAGCTATGGCCCCTTAGTCCAGATGGGAGGATCCTGGGGGATCCGTCCCGGCCGGCGAGCCTCTAAGCGACTCGCGCGGTGCACCCTTTTTCACAGATCAGGGCTGATCTCAAGTCTCTTCATCACCTCCGACGTCACCAATGATGTCGGTCACGTCCTCATCGCCCTCTTCGTCGTCGGCGATGAAGGTCGAATCATCATCGTCGTCGTCGTCGATGGTCTCGTCGGCTTCGATGTCGTCCTCGGATTCGGGGACGACAGCCTTGACCTTGCCGGTGTTCTCCTCGGCATCGGCCTCCTCGAGGGAGACCTCCTCGACCTCGGCCGGCTCCGGCGTCGTGTCGGCTGCTGCTGCAGCGTGGCGGGCTTCGGCGCCGCGAGGCACGCGAGCCGGCGCCACAGGCGCGATCGGCACGACTTCGCCGGTATAGGGCGAGATCACCGGAGTCTTGTTGAGATCATAGAACTTCTTGCCCGTGGTCGGGCAAATACGTTTGGTTCCGAGTTCGGACTTGGCCACGGCAGAGTAATCCTGGGAATGTCGGAAAAGCGGTGTTTCACTTGGCTAGTTGGCGGGCCGCTGTCAATAGCGCATTACGGGAGAAAGACATGCCGGTGACGGCGGGGAGACCATGTGGTACCTGCCCCGCGAGCCCCGCGGGGACGTTCCGGGCCTATCCAAGGACATAATCTTGACCCATTCCGACAAGCCGACGCCGCTCAAGTCGCGCGCAAGCGGTCCTCTGACCGGGAAAGTACGGGTGCCCGGGGACAAGTCGATTTCGCACCGCGCGCTCATTCTGGGCGCGCTCGCGGTCGGCGAGACCAGGATTTCGGGCCTCCTGGAGGGCGAGGACGTCCTCAACACCGCCAAATCCATGCAGGCGCTGGGCGCCCGGGTCGAGCGCACCGGCGATTTCGCCTGGAAGGTGAATGGCGTGGGCGTCGGCGGCTTTGCCGCGCCCAGGGAGCCGCTCGATTTCGGCAATTCCGGCACCGGCTGCCGGCTGGTCATGGGCGCCGTCGCCGGCTGCCCGATCGCGGCAGTTTTTGACGGCGACGCCTCGCTGCGCAGCCGCCCCATGCGCCGGATTCTCGATCCGCTCGAAAAGATGGGGGCGAAGGTCGTGTCCGGCAGCGAAGGCGGGCGTCTGCCGCTGACGGTCCAGGGCGCGCGCGATCCGCTGC
Organism: Bradyrhizobium sp. 930_D9_N1_4; assembly: GCF_052076015.1. Lineage (NCBI taxonomy): Bacteria > Pseudomonadati > Pseudomonadota > Alphaproteobacteria > Hyphomicrobiales > Nitrobacteraceae > Bradyrhizobium > Bradyrhizobium sp. 930_D9_N1_4. The sequence goes on along the minus strand of NZ_CP197236.1, from coordinate 112,427 downwards.
CGATCACCTACAAAACCCCGGTCGCCTCGGCGCAGATCAAATCGGCCGTGCTGCTGGCCGGCCTCGCCGCGCCGGGCACCACGACCGTGATCGAGAGCGAGGCCAGCCGCGATCACACCGAGCTGATGCTCAAGCATTTTGGCGCCGACATCACGTCCGTCCAGGAAGGTCAGCACGGCCGCCGTATCACGCTCGTCGGCCAACCCGAGCTGCACGGCGCCAATGTGATCGTGCCCGCCGATCCCTCCTCGGCGGCCTTCCCGGTCGTCGCGGCGCTGATCGTCGAAGGCTCCGATGTCGTCCTGTCCGACGTCATGACCAATCCGCTGCGCACTGGTCTTTTCACCACGCTGCGCGAAATGGGCGCCTCGATCGAGGAAAGCGAAGTCCGCGGCGACGCCGGCGAGCCGATGGCGCGCTTGCGCGTGCGCGCCTCGAAGCTGCGCGGCGTCGAGGTGCCGCCGGAGCGCGCGCCCTCGATGATTGACGAATATCTGGTGTTGGCCGTAGCCGCCGCCTTCGCCGAAGGCACGACCATCATGCGCGGTCTGCAAGAGCTGCGCGTCAAGGAATCCGACCGACTGGAGGCCACCGCCGACATGCTCCGCGTCAACGGTGTGAAGGTCGAGGTCTCCGGCGACGATCTGATCGTCGAGGGCCGCGGCCATGTCCCCGGCGGCGGCACCGTCGCCACCCACATGGATCATCGCATCGCGATGTCCGCACTGGTGATGGGCTGCGCCTCCGACCAGCCGGTGACCGTCGACGACACCGCCTTCATCGCCACCAGTTTTCCGGATTTCATTCCGATGATGCGTTCGCTTGGGGCCGAGTTTTCATGAGGCCGCGGCCATGAGCGCTGCCTTCGACCGCGATGCTTTGCTGGACGCTTTCGATTCGATCGGCCGCGCTGCGGCCGAAGCGGGGACCAAGCTTCAGATCGCGGTCTATGGCGGCTCGGCACTTATGCTGGCCAGTAATTTCCGTTTTGCGACCGAAGCTGTCGACGTCTCGAAGCTGGAGCGTCCGCTGCCGGATTGGCTGGAGAGGACAACGGCCGAAATTGCCGCAAGGAATGGATGGGACGCCGATTGGTTCAACGATCACGTCGTATTCCATCTCAGCCCACTGGCGGACCGCGCCGCGGATCACCTTGAATTTGGCACTTTCCCACGTGATGGCACGCCGCCGGGGCTTGAGGTCTCGGTGCCCTCTGCTGCATATCTTCTCGCGCTCAAATTGAAGGCGTTCCGGATCACGGATCCCGTTCGCGGAGAAACGGAGAGGCTGGATATCCTGAACTTGATGAAAGTGGTTGGAATCTCGACCGTGGAAGAAGCCATCGCGCTGCTCGGCCGGTATTTTCCGGTGAGCGCGGCTTCCTCGGAAAGGCAGCGCTTCCTGCTGAAGAACATGGACCTGGAGGGAGGAGCGGATGCGCCCAAATACCCTCGCTGAGGCCGTCGATCGCATTTGCGCCGGCGCGCCGCAGGATGCCACGTTGGCGGAATTCCTCGACACGTTCGACCTGGCTGAGGCGAGCCGGACTCAATACGAGACGATCGAAGACGAACCGGCGTTGACGCGAAACGACCGGCTTGATGCCCTGGTCGGTGCGATCGCCGAATATCTGGCAAAGCAACGCCGCCTGGGCCGGGTTCCGGCGTGGGTCTGCGATCCGGCGCGGCGCCTTGCCGAACCTTGGTTCACGGCTTCGTCTCCATCCGACGCGATGCGCGAATATCTCACTTTTGCGAGCCCTGCCGAATTTGCCTCTCGCAACATTTTTACCGAAGAGCGACCGCTGCGACGTGCGCGCGGTCCTCAAGCAGTCGAGACCCAGTAAAATGATCATCGCCATCGACGGTCCCGCGGCCTCGGGCAAGGGGACGCTCGGCAAGCGGCTTGCCCATCATTACGGCTACCGTCATCTCGATACCGGCGTGATCTATCGCGCCGTGGCTTACGCCCTGATGCAGTCCGGCCACGATCTCCGGGACGAGGCGGCGGCGGTTGCGGCCGCGCTGGAACTCGATCCCGAAAAGTTCGGCAATCCGGCCCTGAAGACCCAATTGGCCGGCGAGGGCGCCTCGATCGTTTCGGCGATCCCGCGGGTTCGCGAGGTCCTGCTCAATTTCCAGCGGCAATTCGCCGCCGATCCGCCCGGTGCCGTGCTGGACGGCCGCGACATTGGAACCGTGATCTGCCCGGACGCCGACGTGAAGATTTTCGTGGTCGCCGACCCCAAAGTCCGCGCGCGCCGGCGGACCATGGAGGCCAAGGCGAGGGGCGAGGCAGCCGACGAGGCGGCCGTGCTGGCCGACATCATCCAGCGCGACGAACGCGACAAAAACCGGCCGATTGCACCCCTGAAACCGGCTGCGGATGCTTACTTGCTAGATAACTCCCAACTGGATATAGAAGGCGGCGTCCGGGCCGCCATCGACATTATCGAGGCCGTCCGAGCGGGCCGGTCGCGGGGTTAAGCCGCCGCCGTCATTGGAGGAAGCGCCCGCTCCCGCTCTTTGAGGTCGATACCCCGATCCCCTGCTTGGGACCGGCGCGATCCAGGCTCCGGACAAAGATTTTCACGCATCGAACGCGCGGGCCCAGCCGGCCCGCTTCCGCTGTTCTGGCCTTTCGGCCGGAGCAACGAGCGGTCGCTCGAAGGTTTTGCGGACCTTCCGACACTGCGCGTGCGATGTGCCCATGAACCCAACGGCCGGCATGCTTCCGCAACTGGAGAACAAATGGCTTCGACTTCTGCTGATACCTATAGCCCGTCGCGCGACGATTTCGCCGCGATGCTCGACGAGTCCTTCGCAGGTGGCAACCTGCAGGAGAGCTCCGTCGTCAAGGGCAAGGTGGTTGCAATTGAAAAGGACATGGCCGTCATCGACGTCGGCCTGAAGACCGAGGGCCGCGTCGCCCTGCGCGAATTTTCCGGCCCCGGCCGTGACAGCGAGATCAAGGTCGGCGACGAGGTCGAAGTGTTCCTCGATCGGATCGAGAACGCCCTCGGCGAAGCCGTGCTGTCGCGCGACAAGGCGCGCCGCGAAGAGAGCTGGGGCAAGCTCGAGAAGGCCTTCCAGAACAACGAGAAGGTCAACGGCGTCATCTTCAACCAGGTCAAGGGCGGCTTCACCGTCGACCTCGACGGTGCCGTGGCCTTCCTGCCGCGCTCGCAGGTCGACATCCGTCCGATCCGCGACGTTGCGCCGCTGATGAACAACTCGCAGCCGTTCCAGATCCTCAAGATGGACCGCCGCCGCGGCAACATCGTGGTGTCGCGCCGCACGGTTCTCGAAGAGACCCGCGCCGAGCAGCGCCAGGAGCTGGTGCAGAACCTCGAAGAGGGTCAGGTCATCGACGGCGTGGTCAAGAACATCACCGATTACGGTGCGTTCGTTGATCTCGGCGGCATCGACGGCCTGCTGCACGTCACCGATATCGCGTGGCGCCGCGTCAACCACCCGACCGAGGTGCTCTCGATCGGTCAGACCGTGAAGGTCAAGATCATCAAGATCAACCACGAGACGCACCGCATCTCGCTGGGCATGAAGCAGCTGCTGGACGATCCGTGGCAGGGCATCGAAGCCAAGTACCCGCTGGGTGCGCGCTTCTCCGGCCGCGTCACCAACATCACCGACTACGGTGCGTTCGTCGAGCTCGAGCCGGGCATCGAAGGCCTGATCCACGTCTCCGAGATGTCGTGGACCAAGAAGAACATGCACCCCGGCAAGATCGTTTCGACCTCGCAGGAAGTCGAAGTGCAGGTGCTTGAAGTCGATTCCGTCAAGCGCCGCATCTCGCTCGGCCTCAAGCAGACCATGCGCAACCCGTGGGAGGTCTTCGTCGAAGGTCACCCGACCGGTTCGACCGTCGAGGGCGAAGTCAAGAACAAGACCGAGTTCGGTCTGTTCCTGGGCCTCGAAGGCGACGTCGACGGCATGGTCCATCTCTCCGATCTCGACTGGAAGCAGCCGGGCGAGCAGGTGATCGACAACTACAAGAAGGGCGACATGGTGAAGGCCGTGGTGCTCGATGTGGACGTCGAGAAGGAGCGTATCTCGCTCGGCATCAAGCAGCTCGAAGGCGACCCGTTCTCCGAGCCGGGCGATGTCAAGAAGGGTGCGGTCGTGACCTGCGAAGTGCTCGAAGTGAAGGAAAGCGGCATCGAGGTGAAGATCACCGGGACCGACTTCACCACCTTCGTCAAGCGCTCGGAGCTCGCGCGTGACCGCAACGACCAGCGCGCCGAACGCTTTGCCGTCGGAGAGAAGGTCGATGCCCGCGTGATCCAGTTCGACAAGAAGGCCCGCAAGGTCCAGGTGTCGATCAAGGCGCTCGAAGTTGCCGAAGAGAAGGAAGCCATCGCGCAGTACGGCTCCTCCGATTCGGGAGCGACGCTCGGCGACATCCTGGGCACCGCGCTCAAGAACCGCGACAAGTAAGCGAAACGTTCGTTTCGCCAGACATCGAAGCCCCGGCGTGAGCCGGGGCTTTTTTGTTGCGGCATACTCCGCTGTCGTCCCGGGGCGCGCGAAGCGCGAACCCGGGACCCATACCCACAGGATCGAGATTGGCGAAGATTCGTGGTTGCCAACTCGCGCGACAACTTCCCCTTAGGGGTATGGGTCCCCGCCTTCGCGGGGACGACAGCGGAGCGCGTGGCGACGTACTTGGCCACGCAGTCACGGCCTTGTTTTCTTCAAATTGCGCCGCAATTGATGTATCCAGACAAGCCATTGGTCACGTTGTGACGGCACAACGCAGCCGGCCTTTCATTTGGAGACATTCCGATGTCGCTCGATTCGGACATCATCGTCGATCGCCGCAGGATCCGCCGCAAGCTGACGTTCTGGCGCGTGGTCGCCGCGCTGATCGCGATCGCGGCGATTGCGAGCTTCGCGCTGGTCGCGACGCCGGGTGCGCGTGGCACCTTCGCATCATCAGGCTCGATCGCGCGGGTCCAGATCGAAGGGTTGATCCGCAGCGATTCCGATCGCACCCAGGCGCTGGAGCGGCTGGAGAATTCGCAGGCTGCCGCCGTCATCATCCACATCAACTCGCCGGGCGGCACCACCGCCGGCTCCGAGCAGCTCTACGATTCACTGGTGAGGCTGAAGGCGAAGAAGCCGCTCGTCGTGGTGGTCGAAGGCCTCGCCGCCTCCGGCGGCTACATCACGGCGATCGCCAGCGATCACATCATCGCCCAGCAGAGCTCGCTGGTGGGCTCGATCGGCGTGCTGTTCCAGTTTCCCAACGTCTCGGAGCTGCTGAAGACCGTCGGCGTCAAGGTCGAAGAGGTGAAGTCCTCGCCGCTGAAGGCTGCGCCCAACGGCTTTGAGCCGACCAGCCCGGAAGCGCGCGCCGCGCTCGACGCGCTGGTGAAGGATTCCTATGCCTGGTTCAAGGGATTGGTGAAGGAAAGGCGTGGCATGGATGACACGCAGCTCGAAAAAGTCGCCGATGGCCGCGTCTTCACCGGACGCCAGGCGATCGATCTCAAGCTGATCGATCAGCTCGGCGACGAGAAGACCGCCGTGACCTGGCTGGTCGAGCAGAAGGGCGTCAAGAAGGGTCTCACCGTGCGCGATTACAAGCTTCAGCCGCGCTTTGGCGATCTGCCGTTCCTCAAAACAGCTGCGGTCGTAACGCTGGAAGCACTTGGTTTAGGCTCGATTGCGCATCAGATCGCGCAAACCGGCGTCGCGCAGGCTGTGGATCGCCTCGGAATGGATGGAATGCTGGCCCTGTGGCAGCCGGCCGCGTCAAACTGACGGAACCAAGCGAGCCCCAGAGGCTTTTCCCGTCTGGCGGGTAGAGGGGCAGCCCGCTTTTTCGGCATTTGTCACGTATTTTCGAGACGCTCAACCTTCATTTAGCGTCTTGACAGATCACGGTATTTTCACGGAAATGGTCATCCGCACGCTTCCGGGTCCTATCTCTCGATGATCAAATCCGAACTTGTTCAGCGTATCGCCGAGCACAACCCGCATCTGTATCAGCGGGATGTCGAGAACATTGTGAATGCGATTCTCGAAGAGATCGTAGCGGCTCTCGCGCGCGGTGATCGCGTCGAGTTGCGCGGCTTCGGTGCCTTCTCGGTCAAGCATCGCCCTGCACGTGCAGGGCGCAATCCGCGCACCGGCGCCCATGTGCCTGTCGATCAGAAGAGCGTTCCGTTCTTCAAGACCGGCAAGGAAATGCGTGAACGGCTGAATCGCGACCATCCGGATCCAGGCGCGCCAGACTGAGGCCGGCGTCAGGGTTTTCCGCGGTCGCGAAAGATGCGGCCGCAAGCTTGATTCAAAGCGCGAGCGAAGCGAGATGCGAAAGTTTCTGACCGCGCTGATCGTGATTCCGCTGGGCCTGATCCTGGTCACCTTCGCCGTCGCCAACCGGCATTTCGTGACGGTCTCCTTCGATCCCTTCCTGTCCAGCGACCCGTCATTCGCAGTCACGATGCCGCTGTTCCTTCTCCTGATCCTGGTGGCCGCCTTCGGGGTCGTCGCGGGCGGCTGTGCCGTCTGGTTCGGCCAGCGGCACTGGCGGCGGGCGGCACGGCGGAATGACGCGGATGCCCGGGCCGCGAGGGTCGAATTGGCCGATCTGCGGGCCCAGGCGGCCGCGGCAACGTCCGATTCCCGCCGTCTCCCGGTCCCGTCAGGGGCCGGCCTTTACGGGCCCGTCGGGCGAGACAAGCAGCGCGCGACGTTGTAGAAGCGGCCCCGACCGAAAATCCTGTTTTCCGGCCGCACCTTGCGGCCCTCACCTGCTTTGAGACCATGTCCCTGCTCGTCAAAATCTGCGGCCTGTCCACGCGCGAGACGCTCGACGTCGCGCTCGACGCTGGCGCCGACATGGTGGGGTTCGTGTTCTTTCCGCCGTCGCCGCGGCATGTGTCTCTGGAGCTCGGCCGTGACCTCGGCCGGCAGGTGAGGCGGCGCGCGCTCAAGGTCGCGCTCACCGTCGATGCCGACGATGCCACGCTCGACAACATCATGGACGCGCTGGCGCCGGACGTCTTCCAGCTCCACGGCCAGGAGAGCGTGGCGCGGCTGCGCGACATCAAGCAGAAGTTCGGCCGCCCTGTTATGAAGGCGGTGCCGATCGCAACTGCCGCCGACCTCGCCGTGCTGCCGGGTTATACAGCGGTCGCCGACCGCATCCTGTTCGATGCGCGCGCGCCGAAGGATGCCACACGGCCCGGCGGCCTCGGTGCGCCGTTCGACTGGCACCTGCTGGAAAATCTCGATCTCAAACTGCCCTACATGGTCTCGGGCGGGCTTCATGCCGACAACGTTGCGGAAGCCGTTCGTGTCACCCGCGCCGGTGGCGTCGACGTGTCCTCCGGCATCGAGAGCGCCCCCGGCGTCAAGGATCCCGAGATGATCAAGGCCTTCATTCGCGCCGCGCGCGCTACTCAAGAGTTGAGCGTCCGATGAACATCGCCAAACCAAACTCCTATCGCAGCGGTCCCGATGATCGCGGCCATTTCGGCATTTTCGGCGGACGCTTCGTCGCCGAAACCCTGATGCCGCTGATCCTCGATCTCGATAAGGCCTACACCGAGGCCAAGGCCGATCCCGCCTTCCAGGGCGAGATGAACGGCTATCTCAAGAACTATGTCGGCCGGCCCTCGCCGCTCTATTTCGCCGAGCGTCTCACCGAGCATCTCGGCGGCGCCAAGATCTACCTCAAGCGCGAAGAGCTGAACCACACCGGCTCGCACAAGGTGAACAACGTGCTCGGCCAGATCATGCTGGCGCGGCGGATGGGCAAGAAGCGCATCATCGCCGAGACCGGCGCCGGCCAGCACGGCGTGGCCACTGCGACGCTGTGCGCGCGCTTCGGCCTCGAATGCGTTGTCTATATGGGTGCCGTCGACGTCGAGCGGCAGCAGCCCAACGTCATCCGCATGGAGATGCTGGGCGCAACGGTGATCCCGGTGCAGTCGGGCACGCGCACGCTGAAGGACGCCATGAACGAGGCGCTGCGCGATTGGGTCACCAACGTGCACAATACCTTCTATTGCATCGGCACGGTGGCGGGTCCGCATCCCTATCCGACGCTGGTGCGCGACTTCCAGTCGATCATCGGCAACGAGACCAAGACGCAGATGCAGGAGATCGAGGGACGCCTGCCGGATTCGCTGGTCGCCTGCATCGGCGGCGGCTCGAATGCGATGGGCCTGTTTCATCCCTTCCTCGACGATCCCTCTGTCGAAATCTTTGGCGTCGAAGCGGCGGGCCATGGGCTGACGCAATTGCATGCGGCGTCGATCGCGGGCGGCCGTCCCGGCGTGCTGCACGGCAACCGCACTTATCTCTTGATGGACGCTGACGGCCAGATCCAGGACGCGCATTCGATCTCGGCCGGCCTCGACTATCCCGGCATCGGTCCCGAGCATTCCTGGCTGCATGAAGTCGGCCGCGTGAATTATCTCTCCGCGACCGACGACGAGGCGCTCGCCGCATTCCAGCTGCTCTCGAAGCTCGAAGGCATCATTCCGGCGCTCGAGCCCGCACATGCCATCGCCAAGGTGATGGAGCTCGCGCCCAAGCGGCCCAGGGATCACCTGATGGTCGTCAATCTCTCCGGCCGCGGCGACAAGGACGTCCCGCAGGTCGGCGACATCCTGAGGGGCAAGAGCAAGTGACCACGCGTATCGACACCCGTTTCGCCGAGCTGAAAAAGCAGGGCCGCGCGGCCTTCGTCACCTATGTGATGGCCGGCGATCCCGATCCGGCGACATCGCTCGAGATCGTCAAGGCGCTCTCGAAATCAGGCGCCGACGTCATCGAGCTCGGCATCCCCTTCACCGATCCGATGGCGGATGGTCCGTCAATCCAGGCCGCCGGGCTGCGCGCGCTCAAGGTCGGCATGACGCTGAAGAAGACGCTCGATCTCGTGCGCGACTTCCGCAGGGACGACAGTGTCACGCCGCTGGTGCTGATGGGCTATTACAATCCGATCTACATTTACGGCGTCGACAAGTTCTTGGCTGATGCGAAGACATCAGGCGTCGACGGCCTGATCATCGTCGATTTGCCGCCGGAGGAAGACGACGAGCTCTGCATTCCCGCGCTGAAGGCGGGGCTGAACTTCATTCGCTTGGCGACCCCGACCACCGACGACAAGCGCCTGCCCGCGGTGCTCGCGAACACATCGGGCTTTGTCTATTACGTCTCTATCGCCGGCATCACCGGTGCAGCGGCGGCGGACGCGAATGCCGTCGGTGAAGCTGTCGCGCGCATCAAGCGGCACACCAAATTGCCGATTTGCGTTGGTTTCGGCATCCGCACGCCGGAGGCGGCGCGCGCCATTGCCGAGAAGGCCAATGGTTCGGTGGTCGGCACCGCGCTGGTCGATGCACTCAAGAACAGCCTCGATGCCGAGGGGCGGGCGACCGCCAAAACCGTTAACGCCGTGGCTGAGCTGACGGCGGCCCTCGCCAAGGGCGTCAAGTCCGCGCCGCAGGCAGCGGAATAGGCCATAATTCCGCTTTAGCTCTTTAGTTTGAGCATGATCTGGTCGGAAAACCGCTTCACACTTTTCCGGATCATGCTCTAAGGCGGACGACACGGCGGCTTGCCGGGCGAGGGCCCGGCCGCCATATATCCTTTCAGGCGGCCCCCAGCGGGTGCGCACATCGGAGCAAACCATGAACTGGCTTACCAATGTGGTCCGGCCGAAGATCCGCAACATGCTGCGGCGGGAGACGCCGGAGAATTTGTGGATCAAGTGCCCGGATTCCGGACAGCTCGTGTTCTACAAGGACGTCGAGGCCAACCAGTTCGTGATTCCCGGCTCGAACTACCACATGCGCATGAGCGCAGTGGCGCGCCTGAAGTCGATCTTCGACAACGAGACCTGGTACGACGTCGCGCTGCCCGACGTGACACCGGATCCGCTCAAGTTCCGCGACGAGAAGAAATACGCCGACCGCATCAAGGATGCGCGGGCGCGCACCAACCTCAACGACGCGGTCAAGGTCGGCTACGGCAAGCTCGAAGGCGCGGCCGTCGTCGTCGCCGTGCAGGATTTCGATTTCATGGGCGGCTCGCTCGGCATGGCCGCGGGCGAGGCCCTCGTGCGCGGGCTGGAGCTCGCGGTCGAGAAGAAGTCGCCGTTCATCGTGTTCGCCGCGAGCGGCGGTGCGCGCATGCAGGAAGGCATTTTGTCGCTGATGCAGATGCCGCGCACCACGGTTGGTGTCCAGATGCTGCGCGAAGCCAAGCAGCCCTACATTGTCGTGCTGACCAACCCGACCACCGGCGGCGTCACCGCCTCCTATGCGATGCTGGGCGACGTCCAGATCGCCGAGCCCGGTGCGCTCATCGGGTTCGCCGGCGCGCGCGTGATCGAGCAGACCATCCGCGAGAAATTGCCGGAAGGCTTCCAGCGGGCCGAGTATCTGAAGGACCACGGCATGGTCGACATGGTCGTGCATCGCCACGAGCTGCGTCCGACCCTGGCGCGGCTCTGCCGCCTGCTGACCAAGGCACCGGCGCAGGAAGGCGCATCGAAATCGGTTCAGCCGGTCGTCAGCCCGGCGCAGATCGTATCGGCCGCTGAGACGGCGCCGGCTGCGCCGCACGCGTGAACGCCTCCTCTGACAGCGCAAAGCCGCCGCTCGATGAATTGATCGGGCGGCTGTCGGCCCTGCATCAGAAGCGCATCGATCTCGGGCTCGAGCGGATGCACCGCCTGCTCGAACGGCTCGGCCATCCCGAACGCAAGCTGCCTCCGGTGATCCACATCGCCGGCACCAACGGCAAGGGCTCGACGCTGGCGTATCTGCGCGCGACGCTCGAAGCCGCGGGCCTGCGGGTTCATGCCTACACCTCGCCCTATCTGGTCCGCATCAACGAATGTTTCCGTCTCGGCCGCGTCGGTGGCGGCGTGCTGGTCGGCGACGATGAGCTGCGCGCGGCGCTGGAAGAGGTCGAGCGCGTCAATGCCGGTGAAGCGGCAACGGTGTTCGAGCTGAAGACCGCAGCCGCCTTCCACCTGTTCGCGCAGAACCCGGCCGACGTCGTGCTGCTCGAAGTCGGCCTCGGCGGCCGGCTCGATTCGACCAATGTGGTCGATACGCCGGCGGCCTGCGTGATCACGCCTGTCAGCATGGACCATATGGACTTCCTCGGCGACACGCTGACCTCGATCGCCGGCGAGAAGGCCGCGATCATCAAGCGCGGCGTGCCCGTGATCTGTGCCGAGCAGACAAGCGAGGCGATGACGGTGATCGAGGCGCAGGCCAGCCGCATGCGCGCGCCGCTGTTTGCGGCAAACGAGAGCTGGCACGTCAATGTTGAGCACGGGCGCCTGGTCTATTCCGACGAGCGCGGGTTGATGGATCTCACGGCGCCGCGCCTGTTCGGCCGCCACCAGTTCGACAATGCCGGCCTTGCGATCGCGACGCTGCGCGCGATTCCGACCTTCAAGGTCAATCAGGCGGCGTTCGAGGCCGGGATCGTCGGTGCCGAATGGCCGGCGCGGATGCAGCGCCTCACCGCGGGCGAATTGCTCGGCTGGGGGCCGCAGGGGTCTGAGATCTGGCTTGATGGCGGGCACAATGCCGAAGGCGGGCGTGTCGCCGCGGCTGCGCTCGGCGATCTCGAAGAGCGGGTGTCGCGGCCGCTGGTGGTCATCGCCGGCATGATGGCCAACAAGGATGCGCAAGCGTTCCTGGCCAATTTCGCCGGCCTTACCCGTCATATCATCGCCGTGCCGATTCCCGACACCGAGGCCGCGATGCCGGTCGATCGTCTCGCGGATGCCGCGCGCAGCCTCGGTATGCGCGTCGAAACCGCGCCCGGCATCGAAGCCGCGCTGCGCGGGCTGGCGAAGCTTGCCTATGAAGTGCCGCCGCGCATTTTGATTACCGGTTCACTCTATCTTGCCGGCCACGTACTGGGGCTCAACGGCACGCCACCTGCATAGTCGGTCTCTTGTCCCGGACGCGGTGCAGCGTGCAACGCTGCTCCGCAGAGCCGGGACCCAGAATGCTGTTAGGTGGGCCCCGGCTCTGCAGCGCATCACTTCGTGCTGCGCAGCGTCCGGGGCACGAGAGTGATGAGAACGCCAATGCGTTTTGCCGCGATTGCCGACGTTCACGGAAATCACCTCGCGCTGGAGGCGGTGCTTGCCGACATCCGCGCGTTGGGGATCGCCGACATCGTCAACCTCGGCGACATGCTGAGCGGCCCGCTCGATGCTGCCAGGACCATCGAGATCCTGATGCAGCTCGATGCCGCGCATGTGCTCGGCAATCACGACCGCTATCTGCTCGACCGTCCGCCGGAGAAGATGGGCTCGTGGGACCGTCCCGCCTACGAAGCGCTCAATGAAGCGCAACTCGACTGGCTGCGTGCGCAGCCGATGACGCGCGTGTTTCGCGGGCAAGTGTTCCTCTGCCACGCGACGCCCGAGAACGACGAAGTCTATTGGCTCGACACCGTGCACCCCGACGGTACGGTGGCGCTATCGCCGCTCGACCGTATCGACCAATTCGCGCAAGGCATCACGCAATCGCTGATCCTCTGCGCTCATACGCATCTTGCCCGCGCGGTGCGGCTTCGTGACGGCCGGCTGGTCGTCAATCCCGGCAGCGTCGGCAGCCCCGGCTATCGCGACGTGCATCCGTTTCCGCATGTCGTCGAGGCCGGCACGCCACACGCGCGCTATGCGATCCTCGAACTGGCAGACGGTGCCTGGCAGGTGACGTTCCGCCAGCTCGCCTACGATCACGAGACGATGGCCGCGCTCGCGCATCGCAATGGCCAGCCGGAACTGGCGAACGCGCTCGCGACGGGTTGGATCAAGTAGCTGTCAAAACAAAACGGCCGGCGTGATGCCGGCCGTTGCACAACTCGTTACGCGCGCCTGCGGATCAGACCGCCGACGTGATCCACTGCTGGAGCTTCGCTTTCGGCGCCGCTCCGACCTGGCGGGAGGCCATCTCGCCGCCCTTGAAGATCATCAGGGTCGGGATCGACATCACGCCGTACTTCGACGCGGTCTTCGGGCTCTCGTCGACATTGAGCTTCACGATCTTGACCTTGTCGCCCATCGCGCCGGCGATCTCGTCGAGGGCGGGTGCGATCATGCGGCAGGGGCCGCACCACTCGGCCCAGAAATCGACGACCACGGGGCCGTTCGCCTTGAGCACTTCGGCTTCGAAATCGGCGTCGGAAACCTTGCTAACGGCCATTGGAGTACCTCACTCGGTTGAAAGAATCGGCGCGGATGGGAATCGCGCCCGGGATCATGGCGTCAACCTATGAACGGCCCCTTGCCGGGTCAAGGACGCTCACACCGAGATGAAGGGATGCCAGCGCCGCGTCCAGCGCGGGGGCTGAAATCTCCATATATTCAAGGGCCTCGGTCCAGAGCAGGACGGCCCTGATGGGCTTTTGGGGATAAAGCCGGGCGAGCACCGCCCGGTATAGCGCGAGCTGCCGGACATAGACGGCCGGCGCCGCCGCGGCGCTTTTGGGCGCCGCCTGGTTGGTCTTGAAATCGACGATCAGGATCTCGTCCGGACGAACGACCAGCCGGTCGATCTGCCCCGACACCAGCGCCGGCGGGCGTCCCGGCCGGTCAAGCTTGCCCACGATGGCGACTTCCGCCCGGCTGCCCTCGGCAAACACGGGTGCAAAGCGCGGCTCGGCGATCAAGGCGAGCACCTTGTCGGCCAGCGCGGTGCGGTCGGCTTCCGTCCAATCCGCGGCGTTGCGCGCCATGAAGCCGAGCGCGGCCTCGCGCCGGCGCTCGATGGTGATGTCGGGCAGGGATTGCAGCAACCTGTGCACCAACGTGCCACGTTGCAGCGCCAGTGCGCGCGACTGCACCGATTCGCCGGTCCGCACGGCGCGGCCTTCCTCGGTCGGCTGCCCGGACGGGCGCACCGGATCGTCCTCGATCAGTTCGATTGGCGCTCGCGTCCGCAACCAGTCCGGCAGCGCGATCGTCTGGTCCACCGACGTTGCCGGCGTCCCCAGCGCCACCACATCCTCCGGCCGGGCGAATCGGGTCACCTTGCCGAGCGGCGTCTCGATCGTCTCCTTGTCGAGGCCCGAGCCGGTGAGCCCGGTGTCGACGAGGTCGTACCAGCTCAGCTTGCGCACCGTCTTCATATTGCCGGGCATGCAGCCGCCGACGATCAGCCGGTCGGCCGCGCGCGTCATCGCGACATAGAGCAGGCGGCGATATTCGTCCTCTGTCTCCTCGATCATGGCCTTGCGCGCATCGGCGACGGGCTTGGGGTCATCGGCCTTGCGTCCGGCCCAGACCACGACCTCACCGCCATTGCCGCGTGGCACGTGGATCAGCCGGACCCGCTGCGAGTCCGCGGGCGAGGACGTGGTGTCGACCATGAACACGACGGAAGCCTCGAGGCCCTTGGCGCCGTGCACCGTCATCACCCGCACCTCGTCGCGCGAGATCTCCATGTCGCGCTTCACCTCGGTATCGGCCGAGCGCAGCCAGGCCATGAAGCCTTGTAGCGAGGCAGGCGCCTTGCGCTCATAGTTCAGCGCCAGCTCCAGGAACTCGTCGAGCGCGTCGTTGGCCTCGTGGCCGAGCCGGCGCAGGATGCGCGCACGTCCGCCGTCGCCGCCGAGCAGCCAGGCGTAGAACGCGAACGGCGTCTCCTCGCGCGCACGCATCGCACAGGCGTCGAGCCTTCGCAGCGCTGTGGCGAACTTCTCGCCTTCGGCCGCATGCTCGGTGAGCGCGCTGCGCAGCGATCCCTTGCGGCCATGGGCCAACTGGAACAGATCGTCGTCATCGAGCCCGAACAGCGGGCTCTTCAGCGCCACTGCGAGCGCAAGGTCGTCCTGCGGCAGCAGCAGCGCGTCCGCCAGGTTCATCAGATCGATGATGCCGATATGCTCGGTGAGTTTGAGGCGGTCGGCGCCGGCAACGGGCACGTTGGCGTGCTTCAGCGCCTGGATCACGGCGTCGAATGCATTGCCGCGCCGGCGCACCAGGATCAGCATGTCGCCATAACGCAGCGGACGGCGCTCGCCTTCGTGCCCGGTCAGCGTGCCGCTCTCGACCAGCCGCTTGATCTCGGTCTGGATGCGGCGCGCGAGCTTGACCTCGGGACTGGTGGCGGCGACGCCGTCGAATGGCGCGCGCCAGCCCTCGATGTCCTGCCGGTCGTCGGCGACGGCCAGATCCCACAGCTCGATCACGCTCGGGCCGGCATCGGCGAGCGCGTTGTGCAGGGGATGACCGATCTCGACCGAATGGATGCTCTTGTAGATCTCCTGCTCGCGGAAGACGTGGTCGACTGAATGCAGGATCGCGGCGCCCGAGCGGAATGAATAGGTGAAGGCCACGGGATCGAATTTCAGCCCGGCCGCCGTGAACTTGCGGTCCAGCTCCCGCTTGCGCGTATCGAATTCATGGGGGTCGGCGCCCTGGAACGAGAAGATCGACTGTTTCTCGTCGCCGACCGCGAAGACGGTGCGGTTCAGCCCCTCGCGCGCGCCTTCGCCGGCCGTGAACTCCGAGATGATGTGTACGACGATGTCCCATTGCCGCGGGCTGGTGTCCTGGGCCTCGTCGATCAAGACGTGATCGACACCGCGGTCGAGCTTGTAATGCACCCAGCCCGAGGCGACGCGGTTGAGCATCGCCAGCGTCTTGTCGATGAGGTCGTCATAGTCGAGCAGCCCGCGCTCCTGCTTTTCGCGGCGATAGTTCGCGGCGGCGGCCGTCGCGATATGCAAGAGGGCCGCGGTGCGGTCGCGCATGGTCACCGCGCGGCGCTTCTCGATCAATCCGATGAGGCGCTGCGCCTCGTTCTCGAACAAGCGGGCGACGGACGGGTTGTGCTCGCCGAACTTCTTGGTCAGCACTGCCTTGCGCGGCAGTTTTTCGTCGGTGAGGAAGACGCAGAGATAGGCATCGACCTGCGCGGCGCCGGAAAACACTTTTGCCTCGCGGAACCGGCCCGCCTGATCGTTGTCCGACTTGCTGCCGTCCTCCAGCGCGAAGGCGATGTCGTCCCAGCGCGCGCGCGGCAAATACGGGCCGTCGAGAATCTCGGTTTCGACGTCCTCGACGCGATCGCCCACCTCGACGCCCAGCACGGCTCCCATCTGATCGGCGGCCGCTCCGGCATTGCCGGCCTCGTCGGTCCAGGCCATGAAATGGTCGCGGCTCAGACAAGCCTCGCGCACCACTTCCTTGAAAGTGACGTCGGCAGCGCTCGCCATCGCGGTCAGCAGCGCCCGGCCGGTGATGCTCTCCGGATCGCGCGCGGCCTCCAGCAGCACCTTCAGATTGGCGCGCTCCATCATGTCGGTCTGGTCGCGCTCGTCGATGACGGCGAAGCGCGCGGGCACATTGGCTTCGAACGGAAATTGCTGGAGCAGGCGCGTGCACAGCGCGTGAATGGTCTGCACCTTCAGGCCGCCCGGCGTCTCCAGCGCGCAGGCGAACAGTTTTCGCGCGTCGCGGCGTATTTTTACGCTCGGATGCGGGATGCCGACCGCGCGGATCGCGGCATCGAGCCCGGTATCGTCAAGCGTCACCCAATGTCCCAGCGTGGTGAACACGCGCTCGGCCATGTTGGCGGCGGCCGCCTTGGTGAAGGTGATGCAGAGAATCTTTTCCGGCGGCACGCCTGACAGCAGCAAACGGATCACGCGTTGCACCAGCACATGCGTCTTGCCCGAGCCGGCATTGGCCGACACGAAGACCGACGCGGTCGGATCGGACGCACGCGCCTGCCGCGCACGCACTTCATCCGGGATAGGGCGGGGCAGCTTCACCATTCCTCGATCCCCAGACCGCCGGCCGCGGACCATTCCTTGATCCGCGCGAGATCGTCATAGGTGCCGTAGCGGTTGGTCCACATCGGCAGGTTCAGCGAGGTGTACGCTTGGTTCTCGTCGTCGAAGGCCCGGATCAGCGCCTCCAATTTGGCCCGTGCTTCCGCGGCTGCCGTGTCAGGCGGCTGTGGCTCATCGCCCTGCTTGTATTTGAGTTCGAGGATGCGCTCCTCGCCGGCCGGATTGTTGCCGCTCAGGCGGACATAGACCAGCTGGCTGACGGACGAACCGGCATCGATGTCGCGAAAGCCACCCTCGCGCAGGATCGCGGCTTCCAACGTGAGCTGCGGCGACAGGCCCATGCGAACCTGCTTGCCGGTCGGTGGCTGGCCGGTCTTGTAGTCGAGGATGGCGTAGCCGCCGCCCTGGCGCCGCTCGATGCGGTCGGCGCGGGCGGACAGCTTGAAGCTGCGTTCAGGATCGAGCGGAATCGAAATCTCGCCGCGCGTCTCCGCGGTGATGGCTTCGATCACGTCGCGCCGCGCCGTCTCCCACTCGCCGAACCAGCGCGCGATGCGCTGGAAGCGTGGCCACCATAGCGCCCGTGCCTCGGGCCGTTCCATCAGCGGCGCGAAATGTTTTTCGCCGATCGCGCGCAGCACGCGGGCGGGATCGTCGGGCAAGCGTGTGGCGTAGGTCTCGGTGAACTCACCCAGCGCTTCGTGGATCGCCGAGCCGCGATCGGCGGCCGAGAGCGGCATGTCGACGGGATCGAGCGGGTCGAGCTTCAGTATGAACCTGGCGTAGATCGTGTAGGGATCGCGCAGCCAGTCCTCGATTGCGGTCACCGACATCACCAGCGGCCGCGTCGCACGCGGCGGCCGCGGCTCCGGCTGCTTGACCGGCGTGACCTCGGCGGGCTGGTCGAGCGCGCCTGCGAACTGCACGTATTTTTCGCCGGCGCGAACGGCCGCCTTCCAGAGATCGTCGCCTGCGACCGCCTCCAGCCGATGCAGGAAGCGCGAGGCCACCGCCGGCGCGCCGCCGGCCTTGGCGGAATGCGTGAGGATCACCTCATCGCCGCCGAGCAGCTGCGCGAAGTCGTGGGCGGAAAGGCCGATACGGCGCTCCGGCAGGTCGAGACCAAGCTCGTGCCGCATCGGCCGGCTCAGCCAGGGGTCGATGCGCGGTGCGGGCGGCCACACGCCCTCGATCAGGCCGCCGACGATGATGCGGTCGGCCTGCATCAGGCGCGATTCCAGCGGGCCGTAGATCTGGAGCCGCGCGCCCGGCTTGTCACGCCGCCGCACCGCGCGGTCGCCGAACGCGGTCTGGAAGACGTCGGCATAGTCGGGCAGCGTCACCATCAAGCCGCTGGTGGTGCCGCCGCGCAGCAGATCGTCGAAAGCGCTGGCGAGCGCGATGCCTTCGCGCTCCTCGAATGCCAGCGGAATGCCCTGCTCGTCGCGCGACAGCTCGATCATGATTTCGCGATGCCGGTGCGCGAGCTCGGCGAAGTCGAACGGCTTTGACGATGCGAGGCTTTCGATTGGCGCCAGCGCCTTTTGCAAGGCGTCGATCAGCGCCTGGATGCGATCGAGGTCCTCGGCCTTGAGGCGTGCACGCGGCTCGGCCCTGTGGAGCGCGGAAACCTCCTTGCGCCACAGCTTCGTCAACTCGTCGCGAAAGCGGTTGAACTCGCGCAGCAGTCCGCCGGTGCCCGCAGGCGGACGTGTGCCGCGCAACACCGCAAGCTCGAGATCCTCGATGGCGGCTTTCCACGCGCCAGGCAGTTGGCCGAGCCGGCACAGCGGATGCTTCAGCATCGCCAGCAGGGTCGGCGGCTCCAATCCCCTGGTCGCCGCTTCAGCCGTGAGCCGCGCGAAAACGCCGGCGGACGTTTCCATCAGCACGTCGCCGCCGGAATCGTCGAATACGAGATCCCATCGGGTCAATGCGGCCATCACCCGCCGCGCCAAGGCGCGATCGGGCGTCACCAGTGCAGCGGATTTGTCGAGATGCCGCGCCTCGCGCATCGCAATGGCGATCGCAAGTGCTTCCATCTCAGGGTTCGGGGCTTCTACGACGGCGAGGTTTTTCATGCCGCCCGCGATTCTGACGGCGACATCGGGCTGCTTCAGCCGGTCGTGCCAGACTTCCGTCTGGGACGACGGCCGCATCGATTCGGACGCGAGCAGATCGCGGCCGCCTTCGGCCGGCGGCTGGAGGAGCTCGATGTCGCCGCGCTTGATGCCGAAGCGATCCAGCAGCGCGTGCATGGCATATTGCGGATGGTTCGACGCCGGATGCTCCGCGAACTTGCCGAGCGAGTCGCGCACGCCGCCGATGCTGCGCCAGGCGTCGTCGTCGAGATCGGTGTCGAGCCCCGGCAGCACCACGGCACCGTGCGGCAGGGATGCGACCGCATGCAGGAATTTTGCGGTGGCCGGCATCGAGCCGGTCGAGCCGGCCGCGATCACCGGGCCATGGGGATGCGCAGTCAGCCGCCTGGCTTCCGCTGCAATGAGCAGGTCGCGCCGCGCGGCAGGCTCGATCCGGTTGATCTCGGCGAGATGGCCGGGCCAGGCGATGCGCGCGATGCGCAAGAATTCGAGTGAGTGCTGCCAGTAGCGGTCGAGCATGTCAGGCACGAGGCCATCGAGCGCGCTCCAGTCGACGCCGCGCGTGACCATGTCGTCGATCAGGCGGGCGAGGTCGCCGGCCAGCGCCAGCGTCGATGCGGGGCCGCCGACCACGAGCGGCGACAGCACCGGGCCCTTGGCCCAGGTCGCGACCAGCTGCGCGAGCGTCAGCCGCCGTTCGAGCTCGCCAAGCCGCGGCGGGATGTCGAGCGGCGTTGCGCCGGAAAACTGCTCGCCTTCGTCGGCGAAGGCGAGCTCGTCCTCGTCGATGTCGCCGAGCGCGACGATGCGCGGCAGCACGACGGCATCCGCCTTCATCTCGTCGAGAAAGATCTCGCGAACGACGCGCATGGCGCGCCTTGTCGGCAGATACAGCGTGGCGTCGGCCAGCCGCGCCGGCTCCTTGCGCGCCTCGAATCCGTCGACCAGCCGGCCGTCCAGCAGGGCCGAGACGATCGTGCGCAGGAACGGAACCGAGAGGGGAACGCTGAAAACGCGCATGGCTTGCCTGATTCGGGGATCAGGCGCCAATATAGGGAGGCGGATTCAAATGGATATGGGTGGAGGGGAGATAGTCCCCGCTGTTCGCGGCCTTCGTAGGGTGGGTTAGCGTCAGCGTAACCCACCTCTTTGGTTTTCGCGGTGACAGAAGAGGTGGGTTACGCCCGCGGATCGCGCTTCGCGCGACCGCAAGCTAACCCACCCTACGGCACCGTCTTCGAGGCTGGCCCTACGCCACGCTCTCCAGAAACGCCTCTTCTGCGGCATGAACCGCATCGGGCGTGCCGACATGCATCCAGACGCCGTCGAGGCGGAGGCCGAACAGCCGCTCCTGCTCGTTGGCGCGATCGAACATTTTCGTCAGCGAGAACTCGCCCTGAGGGGCGTCGGTGAAAATCGAGGGGGAGAGAATTGCGGCGCCCGCGTAAACGAACGGGACGACCTCTTTTTCCTTGCGCTTGCGCAGGGCGCCGTCGGGCAGCATGCCGTAATCGCCACGGCCGCTATAGCCGATGCTGGTCGCTGTCGGCGCCATCAGGAGCAGGATGTCCATGCGCGCGGGATCGAAATTTTCAGCAAGCCGGGCAAGATTCGAGCGCACGCCGTCGATCCACAGCGTGTCGGAATTGACGTGGTAGAACGGGGCATCGCCGAGCAGCGGCAGCGCCTTGACCACGCCACCACCGGTGCCGAGCACCTGGTCGCGCTCGTCCGAGATGGTCACGCACGGATGCTGGCGGGATGCGGTGTGGTCGATGATCTGGTCGGGCAGGTAGTGGACGTTGACCACCGCCTCGGTCACGCCGGCATCGCCGAGCTTGTCGAGCACGTGGTCGAGCAGCGGTTGGCCCGCCACCGGCACGAGAGGCTTCGGCATCTTGTCCGTCAGCGGACGCATGCGCAGGCCGAACCCTGCGGCGAGCACCATGGCTTTGGTCGGTTTGACGGACATCGTTTGCCTTCTCGGATCAGTCTTTCTCAGCCTTTCGACTCAGAACATTTGGATTTCGCGTTCGCAGCAATCTAGCACGGACCGTAATCAGCCGCACCGCGTCTTAACCGCCTTAACCGCCTGCGGTGACGGTTGTACGACGAGTGTTGCGCTCACGCCCCGACGGCTGTGGAGCGCGACTTTTTCTTCTTGTCCCCGATCTTGAGGAAATTGACGCCGATCTGGTCGCCATTGACCCAGGCCAGTTCGCAGCGCCGGTACGCAAGTCCGGTGGACGACAACAGCAGAAAAAACTCCTTCAGATGCAGGCCCTCGACCGAGCCGTCGATGGTCAGCTTGGCGCCGCTCTCGGAGACGTCCTCCATGGTGCAGTCGCGTCGCCAGGTGCCGTCGATCCCCATCATCTGGGCCGCAATCCCGCGTTCGAAAACAACCCGGCTGTTGCCACGCTGGTCCGTCTTGACCGCCATCTGCCTCTGCTCCAGCCCCGTATTTGTCCGGCGGCCTGCGGGCGATGATACCGATGCGATGGCTAACAGCCGGTAAATCAGGTTCCCGATTTGGGGGGCGGGACGTTGGCGAGATACCAGTCGCGCAAAGAGCCAAGCGCGGGATGCGCCAGCGAGCGCTGGAGGTAGGTCCAGATTCGCGGCTGGTGACGCAGGTAATGCGGCTTACCGTCGCGGCGGTTGAGCCGGGCGAAGGTGCCGAGCAGACGCGTGTTCCGCTGCGCGGACATGATGGCGTAGAGCTCGGCGAAGCCGGCGGCATCGAAGCTCGCATCGGCCGCGCGCCGCGCCTTGATGTAGCGCGACAGCAGCGTCAGCTCGATGTTTTCGGGGACGTCGATGCGCGCGTCCTGGAGCAGCGAGACGACGTCGTAGGATTGCGGACCCAGCACGGTGTCCTGGAAATCGATCACGCCGACCCGCGCGATGCCGGTGCGGTCTGCGAGCCAGATCAGATTGGGCGAGTGATAGTCGCGGATGATCCACGTCTTCGGCGCCGCCAGCGGCTTCTTCAGCAGCTCGCGCCACATCGCGAAAAATTCGTCGCGCTTGTCGTCGCTCAGCGGCGCGTTGCGGTCCGGCAGGTACCATTCCGGCATCAATCCGATTTCGATCAGCAGCGCGTCGGTGTCGAAGACCGGAATGGCGTAGGTCTGATCCGCCAGCGGCAGCGTCTCCGGCAGCGTCTTGCCATGCAGCAGCGCCAGCGCGTCGATCGCGGCCTCGTAGCGCTCGGGAATCGGACGCGGCGGATCGCCCTCGATCACGCCTTCGCTGCCGAAGTCCTCGCTGATCAGGAAGCCGTGGTCGAGATCGGAATGATGGATTTTCGGCGCAGAGAGTCCCTGCGCGCGCAGGCCTTCGTCGACGGCAACGAACGGCCTGATGTTCTCGGCCAGATGCACGGCGGCGCTGTAGGACTTTCCGTCGTAGATCGCAGCGCCATCGGGCCGCTGCGGAGAGTTCATGAGGATGACGATTCCGTCGTCACGCAGCAGCCGCGCATAGGAGCGCGTCGAGGCATCGCCGGCCATGCGCTTGCGCGTGGCATCGATGTAGCCGGATGCGTCGAGGAATTCACGCAGAGCTTTCAGCCGCGCGACAATGGCGGCGGCCTTGCCATGACCGGTGATGTCGGCGGCCCGTGCATTCGAGCCCAGTGCGGGCCGGTGCGTCAACGCGATGTCGATGCGGTCTTGCGGCATTGCCGATGGCGCGCGCTCCGGCCACTCGATCAGCACGAGCGTGGCATCGGGGAGCGGCGACAGGCCGATCTCCTCGAGCTCGCTCTCGTCCTCGACGCGGTAGAGGTCGGCATGCATCACAGGGAATGGCGGCAACTCATAGCCCTGCACCAGCGTGAAGGTCGGACTCGGCACCTCCAGCTCATCGTCGCCGGCGAGGTAGCGGATCATGGCGCGGGCGCCGGCTGTCTTGCCCGCGCCGAGATCGCCGGTCAGCGTGATGACGTCACCCGGACCCACCAGCAGCGCGAGGTCGGCCATCAATTGCGCAGTCGCCGTCTCGTTGTGAAGCGCGACGGAGAATGTGGTGGGCGCGATCATTCGGCGGCGTCGCGATGCGCCGCCTGGTCGGTCGGGAAATCGCAGATCACGACCGTGCCGCGGCCGACGATCGAATCCACCCGCACCTTGCCGCCATGCAGCTCGACGAAGGAGCGCACCAGCGACAGGCCGAGCCCGGCGCCGCGGTGACGCGAGCCCTGCGAGCGGCTTTCGAACCAGTTGAACACCTTGTCCTTCATGTCGGCAGGTATTCCAGGCCCGGAATCTGTCACGGTGAAGACCACACTGCGTTCAGTTCGGCGCGCGCTGATGCCGACGGTGGAATCCTGTGGAGAAAACCCAACGGCGTTGGCGAGGAGGTTGTAGAGCACCTGCACCACGCGCTTCTCGTCGCCGACGAAATTGCCGACATCGGGCGCGATCTCGACCTTGAGGCGGATGCGATCGGTGGCGAGGCGGTCCTGGATGCCTTCGGCGGCGAGCTCGATGGTCTTGCTGACGTCGACGGGCCCAAGTTCCAGCTTCATCGCACCGGCGTCGATGGTGGCGAGATCGAGGATGTTGTTGGTCAGCGCCAGCAGCGCGTTGGTCGATTTAGTGACGTAGTCGAGATACTCCGCCTGCTTCGGCGTCAGCGGCCCGGTCGAGGGATCGCTGAGGAAATGCGCGAAGCCGATGATGGTGGTGAGCGGCGAGCGCAGCTCGTAGGAGACGTGGTGGACGAAATCCACCTTCATCTGGTCGGCGGTCTCCAGCGCCTCGTTGCGCTCGCGCAGCGCGCGCTCGACGTTCTCGGTGTCGGTGATGTCCTGGAACGTCAGCATGGTCGCGCCGTCGGGCAGCGGCCGGATCATGCCGTCGAGCACGCTGCCGTCCTTGCGCTCCAGCTTCAGCGGCACGTCGGCGCGGTTCTCGATCGTGGTGATGGCTTCGCGGATCTGGCGCCAGACCGCGGGCTCGTCGAACAGCTGATGGCACCAGCCCTCGACGGTCTGGATGTGCGGCTCGTCGCGCATGGCATCGCTCGACAGCTTCCACATCCGGACGAAGGCCGGGTTGAACAGTTGCGCCTTGCCGTTGCTGCCGAACACCGCGACGCCCTCGGCGAGGCTGTCCAGCGTCTCGCGCTGGACCCGGAGCATGCCGTCGAAGCGGCGGGCGAGCTGGAGGCTCTCGGTGACGTCGTCGAACAGATAGGTGACCCCGCCTTCGGGGTTCGGCGTGGTAACGACCGAGATGGCGCGGCCGTCCGGCAAATACCAGGTGTCCTTTGCGGCCTCGACCGCGCGATAGGCCTCGTGCAGCTTGGCCTTCCAAGTGCGGAAATCCGGCTGTTCCTGCAATTTGCGCCCGGCGCGCAGCTGGTCGAGCACGCTGGAATCATCGGGATGGGCATCGAGGAAGGTGCGGTCGAGGTCCCACAGCCGCCGGTAGGAATCGTTGTAGAAGGCGAGCCGGCGCTGGCCGTCGAACACGGCAACGCCCGAGGAGAGCTGGTCGAGCGTGCGGCGATGCGCTTCCGCCATCCGCACCAGCGCCGAACTCAGTCCGTCCGCTTCACTGGCGTCGATGGCGACGCCGACACTGCCGCTGCCGACATTGACGGCGCGCACGTCATAGATGCGCCGCTCGCCGCCGATCACGATCGGCAGTCGCGAGGTGAAATTGGCGGCGTCCTTCAGGCCCCGCTCCATCGCGGTGCGGTCGGCACTGTCGAGCAGCTCGAGCTTGCGCTCCTGCGCGTCGGCGACGCTGCTGGCCTCGGTCGCGCGGACATAGGCCGGATTGGCGAAAGTGAGCGCACCGTTCTCGGACTTGGCCCAGATCGGCCAGGGCGCGGCGGTAGCAAAGCCGCGCAGCATTTCGGTCTCGTCGGACAGCGCCTTGTAGCGCAGATTGGTCTCGGCCAGATCGCGACGGAGCCCCGAGAGTTCGCGAATCCTGACAATGGCCTGGCCGCCGATGGCGCGGCCGATGGCCTCCAGCGTGTGGCCATGCGCGGTGGTCAGCGTCATCTGGAACCCGTCGCCGCGCTCGCGCAGCGCATCGACCGCGTGGTCCATCTGCAGCGCAGGTTCCGGCGGCAGCCAGGTTCCGAACGCGAGCACGCGCTGCGGGGTCGGATCGCGCGGCAGCACCAGGGCGATGTCGCCGGAGATCTGCGCGCGGTTATCGCCGGCCGGCCAGGAGATCAGGATTTGCGGCTCGGCGAACAGCAGCGCGCCGAAGCGATCGGACTGGAGCTGGAGTTCCCGGACGCGCGCACGCAGCCGCGCTTCGTTCTTCGCCGTGCGCACGCGGGTGCGCATCAGCAGGATCGCGGCCACGACCGAGAAGCCGAGCAGCGCCAGCGCGGTGGCGAGCACCGCGAGTTCCTGCCGGTTGAAGTCCAGCATTATCGAGAGTGTGTCGATGAAATCGGCGGCCTCGGCCGGCGCAGCCGGCAGCAGCGCTGCGAGAGCGCCTCCCAGCAGGCCGTTGCGTGCCAACGAGGTGCACGACAACAGCGTCCGACGCATCGACACGATCACGCCTGACATAGTTGCCCCAAGACCGCACAGATTTACGCGCGACGACCCCCGTCACGCGCGCGAATCAAACGACAATACCCTCACCGTGACTCCAGCGGTAAGAGTCCAGATCGTGAACGCAAAGGCGGCCCGAAAAAAATGCAGGGAGAGGCGTTCCCGGCTCACGTAGTTCCGCGGGTGATTCGGTTGGCGGTACCGTGTGTTAGCGGCCGGTCGAGCCGAAACCGCCGGCGCCGCGATCGGTCGCGGACAATGTCGCGACGGGAACCAGCGCGGCCTGCAACACGGGCGCGATGACCATTTGCGCGATGCGCTCGCCGCGCTTGATCACGAAGGTTGCCTGGCCGTGATTGATCAGGATCACCTTGATCTCGCCGCGATAGTCCGCGTCGATCGTGCCCGGCGAGTTCAGCACGGTGACGCCGTGCTTGGCGGCGAGCCCTGAGCGCGGCCGCACCTGCGCCTCGTGCCCCGGCGGCAGCGCGATCGCCAGCCCCGTCGGCACCAGCGCATATTGGCCGGGGGCGAGCGTCATCGGCTCGTTGTCCGGCACCGCGGCCATCAGATCGAGACCGGCAGCCTCGGCGGTCTGATAGGCCGGCAGCGGCAGGCCTTCGGCGTGGGCCAGCTGTTGGAGTTCGACCGTGACTTTCGTGCTCAAGATGCCGGCTCCGGGGCTCTGTCGTCGAGGGATTTGCCGGTCACGCTCTCTGCGACATGCGCGACCAGCTCGATGGCGACCTGTTCCTTGGTCATCACCGGCCAGGAATCAACGGCGATCTCACCATTCTTGCGGGTTATCAAATGCACGGTGTTGCGGTCGCCGCCCATCACGCCGGTGGCCGGCGAGACGTCATTGGCGACGATCCAGTCGCAGCCCTTGCGGGCGAGCTTTGATTTTGCGTTGTCGATGAGATGTTCGGTCTCGGCGGCGAAGCCGATCACCAGCGGCGGGCGCTTGTCGGTCAGCTTCGAGATGGTCGCGAGAATGTCGGGGTTCTCGACCAGCTGGAGCGGCGGCATGCCGGCCGAGTTCTTCTTCAGCTTCTGCTCACCTTCATTGACGACGCGCCAATCGGCAACGGCTGCCGCGAAGATCGCGATGTCGGCAGGAAGGGAGGCCTGCACTTGCTCCAGCATCTGCCGTGCGGATTCGACGTGCTTGACGGTGACGCCGGCGGGATCGTCGAGATCGACCGGACCGCTCAC
Source organism: Bradyrhizobium sp. 930_D9_N1_4 (assembly GCF_052076015.1). Lineage (NCBI taxonomy): Bacteria > Pseudomonadati > Pseudomonadota > Alphaproteobacteria > Hyphomicrobiales > Nitrobacteraceae > Bradyrhizobium > Bradyrhizobium sp. 930_D9_N1_4. The sequence goes on along the minus strand of NZ_CP197236.1, from coordinate 85,761 downwards.
CAGAATCACCTCGGCGCCCGCGGCCTGTGCGGCGGCGGCAATGGCAAAGCCCTGCTTGCCCGAAGAACGATTGGCGATGTAGCGCACCGGATCGATCGGCTCGTGCGTCGGACCTGCGGTGATCAGCACGCGCTTGCCGGCGAGTGGACGCGGCACCGGCGGCCGCAGCAGCCGCTCGGTGGCGGTGGCAATCTCGATGGCTTCCGACATGCGGCCGACACCGGCTTCACCCGCTTCGGCCATCTCGCCGGAATTCGGTCCGATCAGCACCACGCCGTCGCGTTGAAGCTGCGCGACGTTGCGGCGCGTCGCCGCGTTGTTCCACATCAGTGGATTCATCGCCGGTGCGATTAGCACCTTGCGATTGGTCGCGAGCAGGATGGCGCTGGCGAGATCGTCGGCATGACCGTTGGCCATCTTGGCCATCAGATCGGCGGTCGCAGGCGCCACCACGATCAGGTCGCACTCGCGCGCCAGGCGGATGTGGCCAGCATCGAACTCGCTCTGGGGGTCGAACAGATCGGTATGGACGCGCTCATGAGAGAGGGCGCTGACCGAAAGCGGGGTGACGAACTGCTGGGCGGCCTTGGTCAGCACACAGCGAACCTCGATCCGCCGCTCTTTTAGTCGACGGATCAGATCCAGCGACTTGAAAGCGGCGATGCCGCCGCCGATGATCAGGGTGACACTGGCTTCGGGGACCGCGCCGGTGCGCTGGGGCGTGGGGGCGGTGGATGCCGCGGGTGGCGCCGAAAATGGTGTCAGCGGCTCCTCGCGGCCCTCGATCAGCTCCCGCAGGATGACTCTGACTTCTTCCTCGACCGACCTGTGGTTCTTGGCCGAGCGCAGGCGCAGATAGGTTTTGACGCCCTCGTCGAGCTTACGGATGGTCAGGCTTGCCATGACGCCCCTCCAGCACGGAATGATAGCGATGCTATCATTCGCTTGATTGCACTGCAATCAAATCATCTGGAAAATCAGAGATTCCGGACGGCGATCAGGATTCCGATGAAGGTCGCCGCGATGATCCAGAGCGCCACGGTGCGCCAGCGGTTCTTGCGGCCTTCACTGCGGCCCATCGCGGCGATGCTCTCCGGCGACAGGCGGATGCCCTCCCGCGTCATGGTCTCCAGCTGTTCGAGCACCAGGACGGAGCGCTGCGCGATGTCGGGCAGGCGCATCAGCACGCGGGCAAGGTCGCCGCCGCCGGCAAACGCGCCCTGCACCCGGCCGATCGGGCCGAGATTGCGCTCGATCCATTCGCGCACGACGGGGTCGGCGACTTTCCAGATGTCGAGCCTGGGATCGAAGCCGCGCGCCACGCCTTCGACCACCACCATGGTCTTCTGGAGCAGGATCAGCTCCGGCCGCGTCGTCATGTCGAACAGGCCGGTGACCTCGAGCAGCAGCGTCAGCAGCCGCGCCATCGAAATCTCTTCGGCCGTGCGATTATGGATCGGCTCGCCGATGGCGCGGATGGCTTGCGCAAAGTTCTCGACCGAGTGATGCGCGGGCACATAGCCCGCCTCGAAATGCACCTCGGCGACGCGGCGATAATCGCGGGTGATGAAGCCGAGCAGGATCTCGGCGAGGAAGCGCCGCTCCTTCATGCCGAGCCGGCCCATGATGCCGAAATCGACCGCGACGAGGCGGCCGGCGTCATCGAGGAACAGATTGCCCGGATGCATGTCGGCGTGGAAGAAGCCGTCGCGCAGCGCGTGGCGCAGGAAACTCTGGATCACCTTGCGGCCGAGATCGGGCAGATCGACCTGCGACTCCGCCAGGCGCTTGTGATCGTTCAGCGCGATGCCGTCGATCCATTCCATCGTCAGCACGTTGTGCGTGGTGCGGTCCCAGTCGACGGTCGGCACACGGAAATCAGGGTCGTCGCGCGTGTTCTCGGCCATCTCCGACAGCGCCGCGGCTTCCAGCCGCAGGTCCATCTCCATCGCGACCGAGCGCGACATGGTGTTGATGACTTCGATCAGGCGCAGGCGCCGCGCCTCGGACGAATAGGCCTCGGCCTTGTGCGCGACGAAGAAGAAATCGGAGAGATCGCGGCGGAAGCGCGTGGCCACGTTGGGCCGCAGCACTTTGACGGCGACCGCCTTGCGGATGCCGTCGCGCAAGACTTCGCCGCGATGAACCTGTGCGATCGAGGCCGCCGCGACCGGCGGACTGAGGCTCGCGAACACATCCGTCAGCGGCCGTTCCAGCGACGTCGCGATCGCGGCTTCCGCTTCGGCCTGCGAGAACGGCGGCAGGCGGTCCTGCAGGCTTTCGAGGTCGCGCGCCATCATGACGCCGACGACGTCGGGCCGGGTCGCCAGGAATTGTCCGAGCTTGAGATAGGCCGGGCCCATCCGCGTCAGCGCGCGCGAGATCCGCGGGCCGTGCTTCGGGCCGCGCCGCTCGACGAGGCGCGCAAGCTTGAGCGCAAGCTGTCCGGGCGCCGGCACCAGGCTCGGATCGACCGAGCCGAACACGCCTTCGCGCGCAAAGACAAACGCGGCGCGGATCAGGCGCGCAGTGTGGGTGATGGCAGAGATCACAAACGCCAGCCCGAATGCAGTGCGACGATGCCGCCGGACAAGATCTGGTGGTTCACGCGGGCGAAGCCGGCGTCGCGGATCATGTCGGCGAAGGCATTGGGCTTGGGAAACTTGCGGATCGACTCGACGAGATACTGGTAGGACTCGGCGTCTCCCGTGACCATGCGCCCGAGCGGCGGGATCACCTTGAACGAGAACAGATCGTAGATCCGGTCGAGCCCGGGCATCTCGACGGTCGAGAATTCCAGGCACAGGAAGCGGCTGCCGGGCTTGAGCACGCGATAGGCCTCGGCCAGCGCCTTGTCGATCTGCGGCACGTTGCGAATGCCGAAAGCGATCGTATATGCGTCGAAGCTGCGGTCGGCGAAGGCGAGCGCCTCGGCATTGCCTTCGACGAAATCGACCTGGGTGTCGAGATGGCGCTTGGCGGCGCGCTCGCGGCCGACGTCGAGCATCCCGGAATTGATGTCGCAGACGGTGGCATGGAAGCCCGAGCCTGCCGCCTTGGCGGCGCGGAACGAGATGTCGCCGGTGCCGCCGGCCACGTCGAGCAACGCGAACGGCCGGTCGCCCCTGGGCGGGTTCAGCGCGTTGATCATGATGTCCTTCCAGACCCGGTGCAGGCCCCCGGACATCAAATCGTTCATCAGGTCATAGCGCGACGCCACGCTGTGAAACACATCGTTCACCAGCGTCTGTTTGTCCCCCAGGGGAACGTCTTTGAAGCCAAAATGCGTGGTTTCGCCCGGCCGATCCATTACTCTACTCCACTGGGCGGACCATAGCCCGCCCGCCGCAATGGCGCTATCACACCGCCCTCATAAGGTGAATGCCCGACCATGCCCGAATTGCCCGAAGTCGAGACCGTCCGCCGCGGCCTTCAGCCCGTCATGGAGGGCGCGAAAATCCTGGTCGCGGAGGCCCGCCGGCCGGATCTGCGCTTCCCGTTCCAGCCGGATTTCGTGGCCCGGCTCCAGGGCCAGGTCGTCACTGGGCTCGGCCGCCGTGCAAAATATCTCATGGCCGATCTCGCCTCCGGCGACGTGCTGCTGATGCATCTGGGCATGTCGGGCTCGTTCCGCGTCATCAAGCCGGACAACGAGGCGGCGCCCGGTGAGTTTCACTATCCGAAGGGCAAGGATTCCACGCACGACCACGTGCTGTTCCGGATGTCCTCCGGTGCCGACATCGTCTTCAACGACCCGCGCCGTTTCGGTTACATGAAAGTGATCGCGCGCAACGCGATCGAGGACGAGCCGCTGCTGCGCGGCCTCGGTCCCGAGCCACTCGGCAACGAATTCGACGCGGCGATGCTGGCGCGGTCCTGCGAGGGCAAGAAGACCAACTTGAAGGCGGCGCTGCTCGACCAACGCGTGGTGGCGGGGCTTGGCAACATCTACGTCTGTGAGGCCCTGCACCGCTCGCATCTGTCGCCGCGACGGATCGCCGCGACGCTGTCGACCAAGAAGAGCGAGCCCACGGATCATGCCAAGCGATTGGTCGGTGCGATCCACACCGTGCTGAACGACGCCATCAAGGCCGGCGGCTCGTCACTGCGCGACCATCGCCAGACCTCCGGCGAGCTCGGCTATTTCCAGCATTCGTTCAAGGTCTATGACCGTGAAGACGAGAAATGTACGACGCCGAAGTGCGGGGGGACGGTGAAGCGATTCACCCAGAACGGCAGATCGACCTTCTGGTGCCCGAAATGTCAGAAGTGAGAGGGATAGCAGCCGGGAGGCTGTGAGTCCCGGTGGGACAACAGACCCACCACGTCATTGCGAGCGCAGCGAAGCAATCCAGAATCCCTCCGCGGAAAGACTCTGGATTGCTTCGCTGCGCTCGCAATGACGGGTGGATGGAACGTCCGAAAAAGCACGAAGCAATCCGGCCGGGCTGGCGGCCGGATTGCTTCGTCGCTAGCGGCCCCTCCGGATGGCGAAGGGCCGGCTGTCGTCTGAGCGATGCCCGCTCAGGACGCCAGTGTTTCGTCTGCCGCAAGCTCGGTGGCGACGTGCAGCATGCCGTCCGCGGCCGAGATGACCTGGTCGATCAGCACATTGGTGGTGGCTTCGAGCTCGAGCCGGGTCTCGACCCAGCGCCAGAGGCCACGGATCTCGTCCGCCGACTTGCCGTTCGGCGCGAATTCGCTGACGGCGAGACCTGAGGCGAGCGAGTCCTGATGGTCGTTGCGCATCACGATCAGCGGGCGCGCGAGCACCTCGGCGAGATCGAGCGCAGCTTCCTCGGCGAGGGTGTTGGCGGCGTTGTCGATGCGCTGGCCGCGGATCGGCGTCTGGTTCAGCACGAAGCTGTAGGGACGCTTCCAGGCGCGGGCGACGCTCAGCGTCGAGACGGTGGCCTCGATGTCGGCGACGCTCGGGCGGGCCGGGATCAGGCAGAGGTCGGAATGTCGGATCGCAGCCGTGGTCGCGGCGCTCAGGCCGGCCGCGGTGTCGACGATCGCGAGCTGGAGGCCGCTGTCGGCCAGCATCTTCATGCGCGGTTCGATGTCGGCGGCATGATAGATCGGCTCGACGACGACATCGTCATTGTTGCGACGGCGGGCCCAGTTGGACAGGGTGCCCTGCGGGTCGGTTTCGATAAGGCGGACGGTGAAGCCGGCCTGCTTGGCAGCCAGCGCGAGGCCGATGGCGAGCGTGCTCTTGCCACTGCCGCCCTTTTGGGTGGCCAGTACGATCGTGTGCATTGGAAGATGAATCCTTTGGAGTGCCAGGGTCTAGGGGAAACGCCACGCGAACGTGCATCGCTTCTCGATGCTGAGCTCTTCTCGCTCAGGACGTGCCCTGCCCGATCCAAAGGGGACCGCGGATGTCCGAATCAACGCTAACGATGATGGCAGAATCGGGAATGCCAGCTAATCCGTACCACTACTGGACCCGTAATTGTGCCTATGATGTGCTCGCCGCCGTGAACAAGAGGGACGAGCGGCATGAGCGGCAACTGGCGCGACCGGACGGCAACGAGTTTTGAATGCCAGAAGATGCCGGCGGTTTCGAGCCGCGGCATGGTGGTGAGCAACCATCCGCTGGCGTCCAGCGCCGGCGCCGAGATGCTGGCGGCCGGTGGCAACGCCATCGATGCCGCGATCGCGACCCTGTTCACGCTGACCGTGGTCGAGCCCATGATGGTCGGCATCATCGGCGGCGGCATGGCGCATATCCGCCTCGCCGACGGCAGCCACCGCTTCATCGACGGCCAGAGCACGGTGCCGGCTTCGGTGCGCGACACCACCTACAGCTCGAAGCCGGGCTCGGCGCATGACGTGTTCGACACCGTCGGCAACGAGAACCTCAATGGGACGAAGGCGGTCGCGACGCCGGGGTCGCTGAAAGCCTGGTGCGAGACGCTGCGCCGGTTCGGCACCATGAGCCTCGCAGACGTCATGCAGCCGGCGATCAAGCACGCCGCGCGCGGCTATGCGGCGACGCCTTATTTGCACGAATGTATCAGCGAGAGCGCCGCCGAGATGCGGAAGGACAAGCCGATCGCGGCGATCTACTTGCCGAACGGCGAACCTTTGAAAGTCGGCGCGCGCGTGGTGCAGGCCGAATACGCCGAGACGCTGCGCTATATCGCCGATCATGGCGAGCAGGCGCTCTACGAGGGCCCGCTCGGCGACATCCTCGCCGACTACATGGAGAAGAGCGGCGGCTTCATCCGCCGTAACGATCTCACGGCTTACAAGACCGTCGAGCGGCAGCCGATCCGCGCCGACTATCGCGGCTGGACCATCTTCGGCCCGCCGCCGCCCGCGGCCTCCGGCGTGCACATCGCGCAAATGCTCAACATCCTGGAAGGCTACGATATCGGCGGCCTCGGCTTCGGCACATCGGAGACCATCCACTATCTCGCCGAGGTCCTGAAGATCGCCTTTGCCGATCGCGCCGCGGCCAGCGGTGACCCCGATTATGTCGGCGTGCCCGTGGAAAAGCTGACGTCCAAGGCCTACGCGGAGGAGCGCCGCCGCGCCATCGATCCGTCGCGGGCGCAGGCTTTTGGCGCCGGCGTGTCGCAGCTCGAAAGCGCGCACACCACGCACATGACGGCGGCAGATTCTTTTGGAAACGTGGTCGCGACGACGCAGACCATCAACAATCTGTTCGGCGCCAAGATCATGATCCCGGGCCTGGGCGCCATCGCCAACAATTACATGAACCTGTTCGATCCGCGTCCCGGCCATGCGCTGTCGCTGGCGCCGGGCAAGCGCGTGACGACCTCGATGTCGCCGATGATGGCGATACGCGACGGCAAGCTGCGCTATGCGCTCGGCCTGCCCGGTGGCAAACGCATCTTCCCGAGCGCGATGCAGGCACTGGTCAATTTGATCGACCATGGCATGAGCTTGCAGGAGGCGGTCGAGGCGCCGCGCGTCTGGACCGAGGGCAACGCGCTCGAGGTCGAACAGGCGGTGCCGGAGAGCGTGCGTGCAAAGCTCGCGGCGCTTGGCCACAAGGTCCAGCCCGTCGCGACGGTCGCGGGCGGCATGAACGGCATTGCCTTCCACGACGACGGCACCATGACCGGCGCCGCCTGCTGGCGCGCGGACGGCACGCCGGTGGGGATTTCAGGCGGGCTCGCGAAGAGCGGGATCAGGTTCAGGCTGAGCTAAAGCACGTTGAAATGGAGCGCGAGCAACCAGCTGCGGGCTCGGTCTAACCTCTCCCGCTTGCGGGAGAGGTCGGCGCGCCCCGTGCGCCGGGTGAGGGTTCTTTCCTCTTGGGGAGTGTCTCGTTGGGGAGACACCCTCTCCCCAACCCTCTCCCGCAAGCGGGCGAGGGGGCGCACTTTCTGTGCGGCGTCTACTTCCGCACGCAGATCACGCGGACGACCGCCGCCTTCGCATCGGTCGACGTGCCGTTCGCCGCAACGCCCTTCGCCTTCAGGAAATCGCGCACGGTTTCCGCCGAGACCATCACCGCCTGCGACGCCGGTACCGATGTGGCGGGGCCCGCGACCATCGTCGGCTTGAGCAGCGCGACGCCGGCGAACTTGCCGTCGCCATCGATCGCCGGACCGCCGGAAAATCCGACCGCCGGTGGTGGTGACAGCGCGGAATCGCTTGACGTGACCGGCGCCAGTGCGCCCTTGAGGTTTGAGATGCCCGCCGCGCCGCCCTGGCTTTGGGGATCGGCGATGCCGACGACATCGACGTTCGTCTTTGCCGCGCCGCCTGCGAGGCTGAGCGGCTTCAGGCCGCGTGCGCCGTAGATGTGCAGCAGCGCGAGATCGTGTTCCTTGTCCTCGGCGAGACGGTCGGCGCTGCCATAGCCGGCGATCGTGATGGCGAGGCAGCTGTCGGTGACGAGGCGGTCGGTGACGATCGCGCCGTCGTCGCTGACGACGATGCCGGTGCCGTATTCGACGGTCTTGCGCGGCGGCGGTCCGGCCTGCGGCCCCGTCGGAAACGCATTGAACGCGCTCGACATCGCGATCACGACGGGCTCGACCGTGTTCTCGGTCGCCTGGTCATAGAGGATCGTCATGATGCGGACTTCGTCGCCCTTGAACGTGCCGCGCACGTAGAATTTCTTCAGGCCCTGTAACCCTGAAAGCACGAAGAAGTCGGGCTTCACCACGGTGTAGTCGACCTTGCGGTTCGGCTCCTTCTTCTCCGCGTCCGCGAGCTTTGCCGTGGTCGGGCCTGCCTCCTTGCGTCGGCTGAGCACCACCTGCACCGTGCCGGTCGGCGAGGTCCATTTCGAGCCGCTGGCGTCGGTCGCCTGCTGCGGCACGAGCTTGCCGGGAATACCGAGCCGCGCGCCGCTGGTCATCTCGGTCACGATCTTCCAGCCGACGCTGTCCTGCTTGCGCCGCGCGGTCTCGGCGAGCGCGGCGCGCTCCTGCGGATTGAGCACGCCGGTCGGCTTGCCGCCCTTGAGCTTCTGGTATTCCTTGATGGCCTCGACCATCCGCGTGCTGACGTCGCCGGTGATGGCGCCGTTGTACTGGCCGACCCAGGCGAGGTCGGACTGGAGCGCCAGCCGCTCTCCTTGCGTCATGCCGTCTGCCGTCTCCGACGGCGTCTGAAGCGCGGGCGGCTTGATCGGAACGGTCTGGACGACCTTCGGCTTGGTGCCGGGGATCGGTGGCGTCGTCATCTGGGCGTTCGCAGCCGTGGCAGCCGCAAACATCAGTGTTGCCGCAAGCATCGATCTCATGACAAATCCAGCCAGCCCATTGAACGTGCTGCCATTCAAGCACATCTCGTTGGTCGCGAACACTATTGGGGTGGTTCAGGTGGCATAGAAGCCTCGAACTCAGATCCTCATCCTGAGGAGCGGCCGGAAGGCTGCGTCTCGAAGGATGGCCACGGGCGAGAGCCGGGCCTGCATGGTTCGAGACGCGCGTTCCGCGCTCCTCACCATGAGGAGTTGGGGCGAGGGCGTAGCAGGAGTGACGTACGACGATGCTGAGCCCGGACGAACTCGAACGCTATGCCCGCCATATCGTGCTGCGCGATGTCGGTGGCCCCGGCCAGGCTGCGCTGAAGCGGGCTTCCGTGCTGGTGATCGGCGCCGGTGGGCTCGGCGCACCCGCGCTGATGTATCTGGCCGCCGCCGGCATCGGCACGCTCGGCGTGGTCGATGACGATCTGGTGTCGCTGTCCAACCTCCAGCGCCAGGTCATCCACACCACGCCCGATATCGGCCGGCACAAGGTCGAGAGCGCGGCCGAGCGGATCTCGGCGCTCAATCCGCATGTCCGCTTCGTCGGCCACGCCACCTGGCTCAATGCCGACAACGCGCTCAGCCTGATCGGCGACTACGATCTCGTGCTCGATGGTTCCGACAATTTCTCGACGCGTTATCTCGTCTCTGACGCGTGCTTCTTCGCGAAGCGGCCGCTGATCACCGCGGCGCTCGGCACCTTCGACGGCTCGCTCACCACCATCCGCGCGCATGACAAGAACGAGCAGGGCGAATTCAATCCGACCTATCGCTGCCTGTTTCCGGAAGCGCCGCCGCCCGGCACGGTGCCGGCCTGCGCCGAGGCCGGCGTGATGGGCGCGCTGGCGGGCGTGATGGGCTCGATGATGGCGCTGGAGGCGATCCGCGAGATCGTCGGCTTCGGCGAGGGCCTCGTCGGCCGTCTCCTGATGATCGATGCGCGCGCGATGCGCTTCGAGACGCTGCGTTACGCGCGCGATCCGGCCAATCCGCTCAATGGCGACGGGCCTGTGATCACCGACCTCAGCGCCCATCGCACCTGATTGCTGCCGTTAGGCCGTGGCCGGTTTCTCGCTGTCGAGATGCGCCATCTGCTCGGCGGCGTAGCGCGTGCCGGCGGCCACATCGCGCGGGAAGGCTTTTGCCAGCGCTGCCAGATGAGCCTGCGTCAGATTCACCTTCGTTGCGCCGAGTGCTTCGGTGAGACGGTTGCGGGTGCGGGCGCCGACCAGCGGCACGATCGCCTTGTCCTGTGCCGCCACCCAGGCGATCGCGACCTGCGCCGGCGTCGCGCCGATCTCTGTGGCGATCGCGCGGAGCTGCTCCACCAGTGCAAGATTGGTGTCGAGATTTGCGCCCTGGAAGCGCGGCGTCATCAACCGGTAGTCGCGGCCGGCCTTGCCGCTGTCCTTCGACCAATGGCCGCTGATCAGGCCGCGCGCCAGCACGCCGTAGGCGGTGATGCCGATGCCGAGCTCGCGGCAGGTGTCGAGAATGTCGCGCTCGACGCCGCGCTCGATCAGCGAGTACTCGATCTGGAGATCGGCAATCGGATGTACCGCATGCGCGCGGCGGATGGTGTCGGAGCCGACCTCGGACAGGCCGATATGCCTGATATAGCCAGCCTTCACGAGATCGGCGAGGCCGCCGATGGTCTCCTCGATGGGAACGTTCGGGTCGAGACGCGCCGGGCGATAGACGTCGACATAGTCGGTGTCGAGACGCTGCAGCGAATAAGCGAGGAAGTTCCTGGTCGCGGCCGGCCGCGTGTCGATGCCCGCGAACTCGCCGGCCGGACCGCGCAGCGCGCCGTACTTCACGCTGATCTGCACATTGTCGCGCGGCACATCCTTGAGCGCGTCCCGCACCAGCATCTCGTTGTGACCCATGGCGTAGAAGTCGCCGGTGTCGATCAGGGTGATGCCGGCATCGAGCGCCGCATGCACCGTGGCGATGGCCTCGCCGCGATCCGCGTGGCCGTAGACCTCCGACATGCCCATGCAGCCGAGGCCTAGGGCGGAGACGGCCGGGCCGGTCGAACCGAGTTTGCGCTGTTCCATGATGGCTCTCCTCAAAAGCGGCAGGCTGATTGCGCCGCGTGACGAGGCCAGATATGCGCTCGGCTGATTACGCCGATAAGCTGGACAATCCAGAATGACTTGTTCACATTAACGAACAATGGCTGAACCCGATCTGCGCGATCTCGACGTCTTCGTGGCGGTGGCCCGCACCCGCAATTTTCGGCGGGCGGCGATCGAAATTCGGGTGTCGGTGTCGAGCCTTAGCCAGCGGCTACGGGACCTGGAGGAGCGCCTCGGCGTCCGCCTGATGAACCGCACCACCCGCAGCGTCGCCCTGACCGAGGCGGGTGAGCTCCTGCTGTCGCGGATCGCCCCGGCCCTGCGCGATGTCGGCGACGCCCTGGATCAGGTCCGCGGCCTGCGCGAGGTCGCCTCGGGCCGCCTCCGCATCAACGCGCCGCCGCCGGCGGTGGATCTCGTGCTGGCGCCCATGGTCGGGCCGTTCCTTGGTGCCTATCCGCAGGTCGATCTCGATATCGTCTCCGAGAGCGGTTTCGTCGACATTGTGAGCGGGGGCTACGATGCCGGCGTGCGCTATGGCGAGCATCTCGCGCAGGACATGGTGGCGATTCCGCTGAGCGGCCCGCAGCGCTATGTCGTGGTCGCCTCGCCGGATTACATCGCGCGCCGCGGCAAGCCCCGGCATCCGAAGGATCTGCTCGATCACGATTGCATCCGCGCGCGCTATTCGAGCGGCGTCATGCATGACCTGGAGTTCGAGAAAGCCGGCCAGGTCGTGAAGGTCGATCCGCCGGCCAAACTGATCTCGACCAATATGAATCTTGCCATGCACGCCGCGCTCGCCGGCGCGGGCATCTGGGCAAGCCTCGACGGCTATGTCGGTGAAGCCGTGAAATCCGGCGCGCTGGTCAGCTTGATGGAAGACTGGTGCGAGTCGTTTCCCGGACCGTTCCTGTACTATCCAAGCCGGCGGCAGACGCCGCCAGCGCTGCGGGCGTTCATCGATTTCGTTGCGGACTGGCGCAAGCGAAGCACATCGCGAACCTAGACCCTCATGGTGAGGAGGCGCGAAGCGCCGTCTCGAACCATGAAAGGCCCGGCTCTCGCCGATGGCCATCCTTCGAGACGACCGCTGCGCGGTCTCCTCAGGATGAGGGTGGAGGGCTTGTCACGCAGTTAAATTGAGAACTCAGAGCATGCTCGGCAGCACGCGATCCGGCGGCTTGTGGGCGTCGAGGAAGGTGCGGATGTTGATGATGACCTTCTCGCCCATCTCGACGCGGCCTTCGATCGTGGCCGAGCCCATATGCGGCAGCAGCGTCACCTTGCCGGCTTTGGCGAGCCGCACCAGCTTCGGATTCACCGCCGGCTCGTGCTCGTAGACGTCGAGGCCGGCGCCGCCGATCTCGCCGCCTTCGATCAGCTTGATCAGCGTGTCCTCGTCGGTGACCTCGCCGCGCGCGGTGTTGACGATATAGGCGTCCTTGCGGATCAGCTTCAACCGCCGCGCGGAGAGCAGGTGATAGGTCGCGGGCGTGTGCGGACAATTCACCGAGATGATGTCCATCCGCGCCAGCATCTGGTCGAGGCTTTCCCAATAGGTCGCGCCGAGCTCTTCGGCGATCTTCGGGGCGACCGGACGGCGGTTGTGATAGTGGATCTGGAGGCCGAAGGCGCGGGCGCGGCGCGCGACCGCCTGGCCGATGCGGCCCATGCCGATGATGCCGAGGCGTTTGCCGCCGATGCGGTGGCCGAGCATCCAGGTCGGTGACCAGCCCGCCCACGGTTTTCCTTCGGTCAGGATCGACGCGCCTTCGATCATCCGCCGCGGCACGGCCAGGATCAGCGCCATGGTCATGTCGGCGGTGTCTTCGGTCAGAACCTTCGGCGTGTTGGTGACGGTGATGCCACGGGCATGCGCCGCCTCGACGTCGATATTGTCGACGCCGTTGCCGAAATTCGCGATCAGCTTCAGCTTGCAGTCGGGCTGGTTGACGATATCGGCGGTGATGTGGTCGGTGACGGTCGGAACCAGGATGTCGGCCGTGCGCGCGGCTTCGGCGATCTGCTCGGCCGACAGCGGCGTGTCCTCGAGATTGATCCGCGCGTCGAACAGCTCGCGCATCCGGGTCTCGATCGAGTCCGGCAGCTTGCGCGTCACCACGACGAGGGGCTTTTTCTTCACCGTCATGTCCTGCCCTCATGAGGCATTGCAGGCCGCCTCTGTCGCCAAAGGCCGGCCGTTGAGGCCTCATTAACCCGGTTGTTCGACACTGCCCTTTGCCGTGTCTTCCCCGGCGTTTCCTTCAAGCTCTCCCGACATTTCCGGCCGGAAAATCGGGCAAACTGGTTGTTCAGAAGTCCGTCCTCTCTAGCAGAAGGCCGGGCCAAGACAAGAACCACGGGTTTTGCTTGGCGGAACACCCGCGTGGGGCGGGAAAGGGGTTGTCGCGGCGGGTTTTGGAATTCGGGGTGAGGATCCGGCTTGGGATCCTCCACAGGAGACGGGTTGATGGCGTTGGGGCGTTTTTGTTCGGTGATGGCGCTCGTGTGCACCTGGTTGAGCGCCTCGGTCAGCCCCTCGCATTCGGCGAAGGACAGTACCCCCCAGACCGCCAGCGGCCTGCCGGTGCCGCGCTATGTCAGCCTCAAATCGGATCACGTGAACGTCCGCGCCGGTCCGACCAAGGACAATGACGTGGCCTGGGTCTACACCCGGTCAGGCCTGCCGGTCGAAATCACCGCCGAGTTCGAGAACTGGCGCCGGGTGCGCGATTCCGAGGGCGCCGAGGGCTGGGTTTATCATTCGCTGCTGTCGGGCCGCCGGACCGCGGTCGTCACCATGAAGCACAAGGACGACCTCGCGCCGATCTACGATCGTGCCGACGCAGACAGCGCGGTTGCAGCAAAACTCCAGGTTGGCGTTGTCACCCAAGTGAAGAAGTGCACCGCAAACTGGTGCCGCGTCACCGGCAACGGGTTCGACGGCTGGATCCAGCAGGAACGCCTGTGGGGTGTCTACGCCGACGAGCCGGTCAACTGACGCGTTTCTGTCGTCCCCGCGAACGCGGGGACCCATAACCACAGGGTCTGGTTGTTTTGGAAGGTGTCAGCCAGCGTGCCTCATTGAGGGATCACGCGGTATGGATCCCCGCGTTCGCGGGGATGACGCCAACGTGCGATCTCAGCGCTTCTTGCGCAGGCGCACGACCATGTCGATGCGGGCGATCTCGTAACCCTCCGGCACCTCCGGCATCTTGGACAGCGCCAGATGCGGATCCTCGATGTCGACCAGCTCATGGCTGTTCTCGAGGTAGTAGTGGTGATGGGTGGTGACGTTGGTGTCGAAATAGGTCTTGGTGCCGTCGACGCTGACCTGACGCAGCAGGCCGGCATCGGTCAGCTGGTTCAGCGTGTTATAGACGGTCGCCAGCGACACCGGCACCTTGGCCAAGGTCGCTTCCTCGTAGAGCATTTCAGCCGTGAGGTGGCGCGCGCCCTTGCCGAACAGCAGCCACCCGAGAGCCATGCGCTGGCGCGTCGGGCGGAGACCGGCGGACTGGAGCATTTCGTTGACGTCGTGCCACGGGCAGCCGGTCAGGGCCGGCTGGCGGCCGGACAGGAGGGCCGCGGTATGGGCGTCGTCGTCGTGATGATGCGCTGTATTCTCGCTCATTTCCAGATTTCGGGCACGCGTGGACACTGTATCTATCTGCAATATATGGACAGATAGATGTAGATGCAAGTTTCTCGCAACTAGAGAGGTTCTAATCAGACTTGGAACCGGGCGAGCACCTGGTCATTTTACCTTCATGAGATCGCTTTGCCACCCGAAATGCCTGTGTTAGAGAGCCCGCGGTTCCGATTAGCCATTTTGGCGCGGCCGGGCATTGAGGCCGGGTTCGCACGTCCATCCGGACTCTCGGCATTCGCGCCTGCTGACGACCGCAAAAGGCGTTGCTTTCCGAACAGAACGGGGCCCAATTTTGCCAGAAACGCCGCTCAATCGGGGTTAGAACAGAGGCTTCCGCATGCTGAACAGGCGCAACGGTTACGAATATGAAGATCTGCTGGCCTGTGGCCGCGGCGAGATGTTCGGCCCGGGCAATGCCCAGCTGCCGCTGCCGCCGATGCTGATGTTCGACCGCATCACCGAGATCAACGACAATGGCGGCGAGTACGGCAAGGGTGTGGTGCGCGCCGAGCTCGACGTGAAGCCGGACCTCTGGTTCTTCGGCTGCCACTTCAAGAACGACCCCGTCATGCCCGGCTGCCTCGGCCTCGATGCGCTGTGGCAAATGGTCGGCTTTTTTCTGGGCTGGACCGGAGGCGAAGGTCGCGGCCGCGCGCTTGGCCTGAACGAATTGAAGTTCAGCGGTCAGGTGCTGCCTGAGGCCCGCAAGGTTGTGTACAACGTCGATATCAAGCGCGTGATGCGTTCAAAGCTCGTGCTCGGGATCGCCGATGGATGGCTTTCGGTCGATGACCAGATTATCTATCGCGCGAAGGATCTGAAGGTCGGCCTGTTCAAGCAGGGCACGAGCCTGGGCTGAGCGGCATCACCACGAAGACAACGATTAAGGCGAGGCTGTCATGAGGCGGGTTGTGGTCACCGGGATGGGCATCGTCTCCTCCATCGGAAACAACACCCAGGAAGTGCTTGCGAGCCTCCACGAGGCGAAGTCGGGCATTTCGCGGGCTGAAAAATATGCCGAGCTCGGCTTCCGTTCGCAGGTGCAAGGTGCGCCGACGATCGATCCTGCGACGGTCGTCGACCGCCGTGCAATGCGCTTCCTCGGCCAGGGTGCCGGGTGGAATCACATCGCGATGGAGCAGGCGATCCAGGATTCCGGTCTGTCGCCTGACGAAGTCTCCAACATCCGCACCGGCATCATCATGGGCTCCGGCGGCCCGTCCGCCCGCACCATCGTCGAGTCCGCCGACATCACCCGTACCAAGGGACCGAAGCGCGTCGGGCCGTTTGCAGTGCCGAAGGCGATGTCGTCCACGGCGTCGGCGACGCTCGCGACCTGGTTCAAGATCAAGGGCGTGAACTATTCGATCTCCTCGGCCTGCGCGACCTCGAACCACTGCGTCGGCAATGCCTATGAGACGATCCAGATCGGCAAGCAGGACGTCATCTTCGCCGGCGGCTGCGAGGAGCTCGACTGGTCGCTCTCGGTGCTGTTCGACGCGATGGGTGCGATGTCGTCAAAGTACAACGACACGCCCGCCACCGCCTCGCGTCCCTACGACGTCAACCGCGACGGCTTCGTCATCGCCGGCGGCGCCGGTGTGCTGGTGCTGGAAGAGCTCGAGCATGCCAAGGCGCGCGGCGCGCGCATCTACGGCGAGATCGTCGGCTACGGCGCCACCTCGGACGGCTACGACATGGTCGCACCGTCGGGTGAAGGCGCCGAGCGCTGCATGCGCATGGCGATGTCGACGGTGAAGACCAAGGTCGACTACATCAATCCGCACGCGACCTCGACACCGGCCGGCGATCCGCCGGAGATCGACGCGCTCCGCCGCGTGTTCGGTGCCGGGGAGAAATGCCCGCCGATCTCGGCGACCAAGGCGCTGACCGGTCACTCGCTCGGCGCAACCGGTGTGCAGGAGGCGATCTACTCGCTGCTGATGATGAACAACGGCTTCATCTGCGAGAGCGCGCACATCCAGGAGCTCGATCCCGTGTTCGCCGACATGCCTATCGTGCGCAAGCGCATCGACAACGTCAAAATCGGCACCGTGCTGTCGAACTCCTTCGGCTTCGGCGGCACCAACGCCACGCTGGTGTTCAGCCGGCTGGACGTGTGAGTTCTGCCTTGCCGGCCCCGACGGATGATGGGCCATATGAGATCAACTGGCACGACGGGGTTCTCGTTGACCTTCGACTTTCGGGATTTGCGGAGGGCCAGCAGGAATTCAACCTTGTCGTCGATCTGTATCCGGATAACGACAGATTCTCCCAGCGCCGCCGATATCACTGCATTGGAACGAACGTCTCGCGTTTCGTCATGAGCGGCGACATCGGGCGGCTTCTCAAGAATCGATCCAGCGGAAACATCGACCTGTTACGCATGGAATTCACGGCCGATACGGAAATTCTCGTGGTCTGCCTGTTTGGCGGAACCATCGAAGTTGAAGCTGGATCTTTCCGACTGATGGAATCCACCACATGACTTTGTTGATGAAGGGCAAGCGCGGTCTGATCATGGGCATCGCCAATGATCATTCGATCGCCTGGGGCATGGCGAAGACGCTGCATGCCCATGGTGCCGAGCTGGCCTTCACCTTCCAGGGCGAGGCGCTCGGCAAGCGCGTCAAGCCGCTGGCGGAGCAACTCGGCGTCGAGCTGGTGCTGCCTTGCGACGTCGAGGACATCGCCAGCGTCGATGCCACCTTCGACGTGCTCCGCGAAAAATGGGGCAAGCTCGATTTCGTCATCCACGCTATCGGCTTTGCCGACAAGAACGAGCTGAAGGGCCGCTACGCCGACACCAGCCGCGAGAATTTTTCGCGCACCATGGTGATCTCCTGCTTCTCGTTCACGGAAGTGGCAAAACGCGCCGCCGAGCTAATGAGCGACGGCGGCAGCATGATCACGCTGACCTTCGGCGCCTCGGAGCGGTCGATGCCGAATTACAACGTGATGGGCGTGGCCAAGGCGGCGCTGGAAGCCTCGGTGCGCTATCTCGCCTCCGATTTCGGCCCGCGCGGCATCCGCGTCAACGCGATCTCCGCCGGTCCCATCCGCACGCTCGCCGGCTCCGGCATCGGCGAGGCGCGCGCGATGTTCGCCTACATGCAGAAGCATTCGCCGCTCCGCCGCGGCGTCACGCTCGACGAGCTCGGCGGCTCGGCGCTGTATCTGTTGTCGGATCTCTCCGGCGGCGTGACCGGCGAGATTCATTATGTCGATTCCGGCTACAACATCGTCCTTATGCCGAGGCCGGACGATTTGAAGACGGAATAGCTAAGACTCCGTAGAGTGGGCAAAGGAGCGCAAGCGACGTGCCCACCAGCTCCCAATAATCGCGACCAGATCGTGGGCACGCTTCGCTTTGCCCACCCTACGAGAGCTGGCTTAACCTGCCGCGATTGTTTCCGCGCGCTGGAACGCCGGCCGCGCCATGCAACGTTCAAGATAAGCGTCGAAGGCGGGCCGCGACGGCACCATCTTGAATCGCCGCACGGCAAAATTTATCCCCGATCCGATCGTGATGTCGGCGGCCGAGAATTCATCGCCGAGAATCCACGGTCCCTTCTCGAGCGCAGCCTCCAGCACGTCGAAGACCTGCGTCGCGCTGCCCCAGGCGGCGGTCGAGGTCGGGATCTCGATCTTGGTGAAGATCTGGATGATGGCCGGCTCGATGCAGCCCGGCGAGAAAAACAGCCATTGCAGATAGCGCGCGCGGCGCGGATCGGTCACGTCAGGCGCTAGCTTGGTCTCGGGATAGCGATCGGCGATATAGGCGCAGATCGCGGCAGCTTCGCCGAGCGCGGCATCGCCGTCGGCGAGCGCTGGCACCTTGCCCATCGGATTGACCTTCAGATAATCCGGCGCTTTCTGCGCGCCGGTCGAGATGTCGGTCAGCACGCGCTCATAGGGCAGGCCGCTCTCCTCCATCAGCCAGAGCGTCGTGAACGAGCGCGAGCGGCGCGACCAATAGAGCTTGATCATGGGAGCGGACCTTTCATTGGCACGAGGCGGGCCGGACCAGATTCATGACGTGTCTGCATCGAAGACGCAACGCTTGATGCCTCGGAACAAACCGTCCGAACTCCGCTCAGTCTTCCTTGAGATAGCCCGGCAGACCCCGGTCGAGCCTGTCGGTGATGAGCGCGCGCGTCCTCTCGCGCAGCGCCGCGCTGGCGGAAGCTGCCGCGGGTGGGTCGGGAAATAGCGAGTTGTCGAGCTTGTTGAGTGGGTCTTCGGTCAGTCGCAGACCCGCAGCGAAGTTGGCGCCGAAATTCACAAAGGGGCGCTTGATCTCCTCGTAGCTTCGACCGTCGACCAGCGTAATCGCAATATTGGCGAAAAGATGCGAGTGCCGAAGGATGCCGCCGAGACCCTGATTGTAGGTGCCTATGCCGTTCAACGTCATGTGCGTGTTCGGCAGCTCCGCCTTGTACGTGGTTGCGACGAGATAGCGATCGCAGTTCGCATTCGTCGTGAAGCTACGCACAATCGTCGGCAGGCGCTCTCCGGGATCCCGGATGAGGATCGTTTTCGGATGATAGAACGGCTCGAAGACGCCCTTGGGATAGGCAATCCTGCGCACCGTGGGATCGTTGCCCGTTGCCGCGCGCACGTGCGAGAAGACGAGGTCATCGAGTCCCCAGTCGATCGGGACCTCGCTTGCCTCGTTCTCGAAGATCGTGAGGCCGAATTTCTGTACGGCGTAGCGGTCTCCGATCACTGAGATCACGCCGAGCCGGCACGGCCCGCTCTCGATCGCGACCGGCTGCTTCGCAGCCGGTTTGGCTTTCGGCGCTGCCTTTTTGACAGCCGGCTTTGCCGGTGCTGGAGTCTGAGTGGTGGTTGCGGGAGGGGTTTGTGCCGCTGCTGGTGCCAGAAAGCACAGCAGGACGAGCGCCGAAGCAGCAAATCGAAACATGAATTCCAAGGGGATCAGGGGCAGGAGGACAGCGGACGCATCACACTAGGTTGGCCGTGCGACAACCGCAAGATGCACCCGGAGCTCACCGTCTATCCGGTCGGCCGCTGCCGCTTCCATCGATAATACTTCATCATGAATCCGTTCGACGGCTCGATCTCTTCCTTCTCGAACACAAACCCCTCGCGCTCGTACCAGCGCCAGGCCTTTTCGTTTTCGCGGACGCAACGCAGGTACATCTCGTCGGGCATCTGCGTGCGCGTGAAGGCGAGGAGTTGTCGTCCGAGCGATCGCCCCTGATAGGCGGGCCCGACGAACAGCATGTCGAGATAGAGCTTTGGCAGATGCAGCGCCAGCATCGCGGCGATGGTGCCGTTGTCGTCGACGACGAACAGACTCCAGCCGTCCGCGATCTCGCGCCTTATGCGTGCACGTAAATTGGCGAGCAGGAAGCCGCTGGCGTCACCGAGCCCGCTCGAGACCCAGCTCTCCATCCAGACGCGGCCGACCTCGTCATATTCGTCGGCACGGGCAGGGCGGATCATCGGCTGAGACATCGGGAGCTCAGGCCGGCTGGCTGCGCAACGATTGTTTCGCGCGCACCTTGCCGGCCGACAGGCACACCACTTCTGAAATTTGCAGGAGCTGACGCGCCAGCGGACTCGTTTTGCGCCAGACCATGCCGATGGTGCGCGACGGCTCGGGATCGCGGAAGCGCGCCAGCGAAACCGAGGCGGAGCGCGTCTCCACCGGCACGGCCATTTCCGGAATGAGAGTCACGCCGATGCCGGCGCTGACCATCTGGACCAGCGTCGACAGTGAATTCGCGTCCAGCATCTCGCGTGGCGGCGCCGACTGCATGTTGCAGAACGACAGCGCCTGATCGCGGAAGCAGTGCCCCTCTTCGAGCAGCAACAGCCGCATCTCCCGCATCATCTCGCGCGATGGTGCCGGTGTGCCCTCATCGGAGCCCGGCCGCACCAGCAAAAACTTCTCGTCGAACAGCGCGACCTCGGTGAGCGACGGTTCGGACACCGGCAGCGCGACGATGGCGGTATCGAGCCGGCCTTCCACCAGCTCCTGGATCAGCCGCGGCGTCATCGTCTCGCGCACCCGGATGTCGAGCTCCGGATGCATGCGCGTGAGATTCTTGGTGATCGTGGGCAGGAGATAGGGCGCGATCGTCGGAATCATGCCGATGCGCAGGCGGCCCGAGAAACGGTCCTGCGAGGCGCGGGCGAAATCGCCGAGTTCATCGACCGAGCGCAGGATGTCGCGGACGCGTGGCGCCAGGTCTTCGCCGAACCGGGTCAGGGCGACCTGCCGGGCACTGCGCTCCAGCAGCAAGCCGCCGAGCGCCTCCTCCAACTCCTTGATCTGCATCGACAAGGCCGGTTGCGAGATGGAACTCGCCTCGGCCGCACGGCCGAAATGGCCGTGACGCGCCAGCGCGTCGAAATACCGGAGCTGGCGCATTGTTACGTTGGCCATCAGAAAATCCTATCGCAGCGATCATTAAAGTCAACTTCCCCTGATGGAGTGGGACGCTTAGAGTGGTTCTACCTGGTCAAAGGCGCGAGTTCGACGCCACCAGAGGAGGTATTCATGGACGACTCTTCGAAGTGCCCGTTTTCGGGTGGAAAACGCGCGCCGGCGAACCACGACTGGTGGCCGACACAGCTCAGCATCGAGATGCTGCACAAGAATTCCGGCCTCTCCGATCCGATGGGCAAGGACTTCGACTACGCCAAGGAATTCAAGACGCTCGATCTCAACGCGGTCATCAAGGACCTGACCGCTCTGATGACGGATTCGCAGGAATGGTGGCCCGCCGATTTCGGTCACTATGGCGGCCTCATGATCCGCATGGCCTGGCACAGCGCGGGCACCTATCGCACCACGGACGGCCGCGGTGGCGCCGGTGCCGGTCAGCAGCGTTTCGCGCCCCTCAACAGCTGGCCCGACAACGCCAACCTCGACAAGGCCCGTCGCCTGCTCTGGCCGATCAAGCAGAAGTACGGCCGCAAGATTTCCTGGGCCGACCTGATGGTTCTCGCCGGCAACGTCGCGCTGGAATCGATGGGCTTCAAGACCTTCGGTTTCGCCGGCGGCCGCGCCGACGTCTGGGAGCCGGAAGAGCTGTATTGGGGTCCCGAGGGCACCTGGCTCGGCGATGAGCGCTACAGCGGCGAACGCGAGCTCGCCGAGCCGCTCGGCGCGGTGCAGATGGGCCTCATCTACGTCAATCCGGAAGGCCCGAACGGCAAGCCGGATCCGGTCGCCGCGGCCAAGGACATCCGCCAGACCTTCGCCCGCATGGCGATGAACGACGAAGAGACCGTCGCGCTGATCGCCGGCGGCCACTCCTTCGGCAAGACTCACGGCGCCGGCGATCCGTCGCTGGTCGGAGCGGAGCCGGAAGCGGGCGCACTGGAAGACCAGGGCCTCGGCTGGAAGAGCAAGCACGCGTCGGGTCACTCGGGTGATGCCATCACCAGCGGACTTGAAGTCACCTGGACCACGACGCCGACGAAGTGGAGCAACAACTTCTTCGAGAATCTTTTCAACTTCGAATGGGAGCTGACGAAGAGCCCGGGTGGTGCGAACCAGTGGACGGCCAAGGGCGCCGACGCGATCATCCCCGATGCCTTCGACAAGTCGAAGAAGCATCGCCCGACGATGCTGACGACCGACCTCTCGCTGCGCATGGATCCGGCCTACGAAAAGATCTCGCGCCGCTTCCTGGAAAACCCCGATCAGTTCGCGGACGCCTTTGCCCGCGCTTGGTTCAAGCTCACCCATCGCGACATGGGCCCGATCCAGCGCTATCTCGGCCCGCTGGTGCCGAAGGAAACGCTGATCTGGCAGGATCCGATCCCGGCGGTGAATCACGAGCTGGCCAGCGATCAGGAGATCGCTGCGCTGAAGACGAAGATCCTGGCCTCGGGTCTCTCGGTGTCCGAGCTGGTCTCGACGGCGTGGGCGTCGGCCTCGACGTTCCGCCGCTCCGACAAGCGCGGCGGCGCCAATGGCGCGCGCATCCGTCTTGCCCCGCAGAAGGATTGGGAGGTGAACGAGCCGGCTCAGCTCTCCAAGGTGCTCGGCAAGCTCGAAGCGATCCAGAAGGAGTTCAACGCAGGTGCGAAGAAGGTCTCGATCGCCGACCTGATCGTCCTCGGCGGCACCGCCGCGGTCGAGAAGGCCGCGAAGGATGCCGGCGTCGATGTGAAGGTCGGCTTCACGCCGGGCCGCATGGATGCCTCGCAGGAGCAGACCGATGCCGCTTCGTTTGCTCCGCTGGAGCCGCGCGCCGATGGCTTCCGCAACTACATCAGCAAGCGGCATCAGTTCCTCCAGCAGGAGGAAGCCCTCGTCGATCGCGCGCAGCTTCTGAAGCTGTCCGGTCCCGAGCTGACCGTGCTCGTCGGTGGCCTGCGTGTGCTCGGCGCCAATGCGAACGGTTCGAAGCATGGCGTCCTCACCGCGAAGGTGGGTACGCTCTCCAATGACTACTTCGCCAACCTGCTCGACATGAGCACGCAGTGGACGCCGGCGGCTGACGGCACCTATGAGGCCCGCGACCGCAAGACCAACGCGGTGAAGTGGACCGGCACGCGCTCCGACCTGATCTTCGGCGCGCACTCGCAGCTCCGCGCTTTCGCCGAGGTCTATGCCTCGTCGGACGCCAAGCAGCAGTTCGTGCAGGATTTCGCCAAGGCCTGGACCAAGGTGATGAACCTCGACCGGTACGACATCGCGGGTTGATCTCGGAGTCTACCAAGCGACGAACAGGAAGGGCGGCCGAGCGGCCGCCCTTTTTTCGTCCGGACGTCCCGTGCCTACACCCCGAGCGTGCCGGCCTTCGCTGCGGCGTAGCGCTCGCTGATCTTGCTCCAGCTCACCGTGTTCCACCACGCCTTGAGATAATCGGCGCGGCGGTTCTGATAATTCAGATAATAGGCGTGCTCCCAGACGTCATTGCCGAGCAAGGCGCGCTTGCCGTCGATCATCGGATTGTCCTGGTTCGGGCGCGTCTCGATCGCCAGCTTGCCGTCCTTGTCGACGGTGACGAACACCCAGCCCGAGCCGAACACCCGTCCGCCGGCGGCGTTGAAGTCGGTCGTGAATTTCTCCACGCCGCCAAGGTCGCGGTCGATCGCGGCCAGCACCTCGCCTTCCGGCTTGCCTCCGTTCGGTCCCATGATCTGCCAGAACATCGTGTGATTGGCATGGCCGCCCAAATTGTTGCGCACGCCGGTGCGGATCGCGTCGGGCACGGCAGCGAGATTGCCGAGGACCTCACTGAGCGGCTTGTCGGCAATCCCCGGATTGTCCTTTGCGAAATTGTTGAGGTTGGTGATGAAGGCCTGGTGATGCCGGTCGTGGTGGATTTCCATCGTCTTGGCGTCGATATGCGGTTCGAGCGCCGCGGTCGGATAGGTCAACGGCGGCAGCATGAACGGACCCGCTGCTGCGGCCGGCGCTGCGGCTTGCGCGAACACGCGCGGGGCGGCGGCGATCGCCGCAATGCCGGTGGCGGCCAGCATGAGATGGCGCCTGGACATCGATGACATCTGATCTTCCTTCGCTTCAGGTGGGTGACGACGCCGGCGGAACGCGGCGCGGGCAGTGCGTTCAGTTACGGGTCACGGCGCATGGCCGGTTTCAGCCAAAGGCATTCTGACGCTGCGGCGGAATCGCGCATGGTTACAGCGCGCAAACAAAAAGGGCGGCCTCTCGGCCGCCCTTCGTGTTTCTGCATCGTGAGAGCGATTACTCGCCGGCCGCTTCGCGCGGGGCCTTCTCGCCCTCGCCGCCCTTGCCTTCGAGGTCTTCGCCGGTGGTCTGGTCGACGACCTTCATCGAAAGGCGGGTCTTGCCGCGATCGTCGAAGCCGAGCAGCTTGACCTTGACCTTGTCGCCTTCCTTGACGACGTCGGAGGTCTTCTGCACGCGCGCCGAAGCGAGCTGGCTGATGTGGACGAGACCGTCCTTGGAGCCGAAGAAGTTCACGAAAGCGCCGAACTCCATCACCTTCACGACGGTGCCTTCATAGATCTGGCCGACTTCCGGATCGGAAGCGATCGACTTGATCCACTTGATCGCGGCCTTCATGGCTTCGCCGTCGCTGGAAGCGACCTTCACGGTGCCGTCGTCCTCGATGTTGACCTTGGCGCCGGTCTTCTCGACGATCTCGCGGATCACCTTGCCGCCGGTGCCGATCACTTCACGGATCTTGTCGGTGGCGATCTTGAAGGTCTCGATGCGCGGCGCATATTCGCCGAGCTCGGCGCGGGCGTTGGTGAGCGCCTTGGCCATCTCGCCGAGGATGTGGATGCGACCATCCTTGGCCTGACCGAGCGCGACCTTCATGATCTCTTCGGTGATGCCCTCGATCTTGATGTCCATCTGGAGCGAGGTGATGCCCTGCTCGGTGCCGGCGACCTTGAAGTCCATGTCGCCGAGATGATCTTCGTCACCGAGGATGTCCGAGAGAACCGCGAAGCGCTTGTCTTCGAGGATCAGGCCCATCGCGATGCCCGCGGTCGGCCGCTTCAACGGCACGCCGGCATCCATCAGCGCGAGCGAGGCGCCGCAGACCGAAGCCATCGAGGACGAACCGTTCGACTCGGTGATCTCCGACACCACGCGTGTGGTGTAGGGGAACTCGTGATGCGGCGGCAGCACCGGGTGGATCGCACGCCAGGCGAGCTTGCCGTGGCCGATCTCGCGACGCTTGGTGCCGCCGAGGCGGCCGGTCTCGCCGACCGAGTAGGGAGGGAAGTTGTAGTGCAGCAGGAACGTCTCTTTGTACGTTCCCGACAGCGCGTCGATGTACTGCTCGTCCTCGCCGGTGCCGAGCGTGGTCACGACCAGCGCCTGGGTCTCGCCGCGGGTGAACAGCGCCGAGCCGTGGGCGCGGGGCAGCACGCCGACTTCGGCGACGATGTTGCGGACGGTCTTGCTATCGCGACCGTCGATGCGCTTGCCGGTGTCCAGGATGTTCCAGCGAACGATCTTCGCCTCGAGCTCCTTGAACACGCCGGAGACGCGCAGCTTGTCGAATTTCGGCTCCTGCCCTTCGGGGAAGTAATGGGCGATCACCTTTTCCTTGACCTTGCCGACCGCGGCGTAGCGATCCTGCTTGACCGGAATGGCGTAGGCGGCGCGCAGCTCCTGCTCGACGAGGCCGAGCATTTCCTTCTCGAGCGCGGAATTGTCGATGACGGTGACTTCGCGCGGCTCCTTGGCGGCCTTCTCGGCGAGCTCGATGATCGCCTTGATCACCGGCTGGAAGTGACGGTGACCGAACATCACCGCGCCGAGCATGATCTCTTCGTTCAGCTCCTTGGCTTCCGATTCCACCATCAGCACGGCGTCGGCGGTGCCGGCGACGACCAGGTCGAGCTGCGTCTCGACCATCTCGTCGAGCGTCGGGTTGAGGATGAACTCGTCATTGGCGAAGCCGACGCGCGCCGCGCCGATCGGGCCCTTGAAGGGCGCGCCGGACAGGGTCAGCGCGGCAGACGAAGCCACCAGCGCGACGATGTCGGGATCATTTTCCATGTCGTGCGAGAGCACGGTGACGATCACCTGGGTCTCGTTGCGCCAGCCGTCGACGAACAGCGGACGGATCGGACGGTCGATCAGGCGGGAGACCAGCGTCTCCTTCTCGGTCGGACGGCCCTCGCGCTTGAAATAGCCGCCGGGAATGCGGCCGGCTGCGTAGGTCTTCTCCTGGTAGTCGACGGTCAGCGGCAGGAAGTCGACGCCTTCACGCGGCGACTTCGCCGCGACGACGGTGGCGAGCACCACGGTCTCGCCGTAGGTGGCGACGACGGCGCCGTCGGCCTGGCGTGCGATCTTGCCGGTTTCGAGCTTGAGGGGGCGTCCACCCCAGTCGATCTCGACGGAATGCTTATTGAACATAGAGGTCTTCTTTCATGGGTTCTCGAAAGAAAAGACGGCTCGAAAAACAAAAACCATGCGCAAGATTGCGGGATGCTGATCGAAGCGGGCGATCAGCATCCTGCGATCCTGCCATGGTTTTTGGATTTCGGATGGCGTCCATCCTTTCGGGTCATACGGGCGCCTTGCCCGTTGTGCCCAGCCGCCGGATTGCTGCTGGACTGTCAGTCGGCACGAACGCGAACACCGGATTGCGGTCTTCGCCCCTCATGCCTCGGATGCTTGCCGTCACCTGAGCATGATCCGGAAAAGTGCGAAGCGGTTTTCCGAAAAGATCATGCTCAAACAATAATCCAAAGTGCGATTCTAATCGCGCTTTGGGCTCGCACCCGACGCGCACGCAGTCTCGATCAAAAACCTTTTTTACAAACGCTTTCGTTCGAAACCGCGCACGAAAACGCGCGCCAATGGCGCGCGTGGGAACACTTAGCGACGAATGTTGTGCTTCTCGAGCAGCGCCTTGTAGCGCGCCTCGTCCTTCTTCTTCACATAGTCGAGGAGCGAGCGGCGGGTCGAGACCAGCTTCAAGAGGCCGCGACGCGAATGGTTGTCCTTCACGTGGGTCTTGAAATGGCTGGTGAGGTTGGTGATGCGTTCCGACAGGATCGCGACCTGAACCTCTGGCGAGCCGGTGTCGCCGGCCTTGTTGGCATTCGTCTTGATGACTTCCGCTTTGCGTTCTGCGGCAATCGACATCGTCAAATTCTCTCGTTGCGACCGGTTGAGGCAGTCAAGCCGGTCAGGTTGAACACACGCTTGGGGATGATTTCGCCATTGCCGACTTCAGCAAGCGCCAAAAGACGGCCTGCCACCGTGACATAGACTGTGCCGCTACTAGTGGGCGCATCCCGTCCGCGCAATAAAACGGCTTGGCCCCGATGGAGCCTTGCCGCATCAGCCCGAGTGACGGCCAGTGCCGGGATGTCGTCCAGCGCGGTCTCAACGGGCATCAGCGCGTCGGCGAGGCTGCCCTCGCCGGACGCGGCTCTATCGCATAAAGCCTCCAACTGATCCAGCGGAATCATGTCGTTCTCGTCAAATGGGCCGACCAGGGTCCGCCTGAGCGCGCAGATATGGCCGTAAGTGCCGAGAATCCGCCCCATATCCCGGGCCAGCGCCCGGACATAGGTGCCCTTGCCGCACTCGGCTTCGAATACGGCCCGATCGTTATCTGGTTGATCTACAAGGGATAAATGGTGAATCTCGACCGGGCGGGGGGCCAGTTCCACGACCTCGCCGTCGCGGGCGAGGTCATAGGCGCGCTCGCCCTGGACCTTGATCGCGGAATAGCGCGGCGGGGTCTGCTGGATCACTCCGGTGAAGCGGGGCAGCAGGGCCAGGATGGCCTCCCGGGTCGGACGCTGGTCGGAGGTCGCGGTGACCTGGCCCTCGATGTCGTCGGTGTCGCGTTCCGCGCCCCAGCACACGGTGAACTGGTAGCGCTTGCGGCCGTCCATCACGAACGGGACCGTCTTGGTGGCTTCCCCAAGCGCAATCGGCAGACCGCCCGAGGCGAGCGGATCGAGCGTACCGGCATGGCCCGCGCGCTTGGCGTTGAACAGGCGCTTCAGCACGGCGACGGCCTGCGTCGAGGTCATGCCGATCGGCTTGTCGAGCACGACCCATCCATGGACGTCGCGGCGGTCGCGGCGCGGCTGCTGACCCTTCTGCTTGTTGTTGGCGCGGGGATCGTTGTTGACGCGGCGCGGCTCCTGATGCGGCTGGGAATCGCCGCCAAGATCCGCAAAATTATTTTTCTGCACGTCGCGCTGATCGGCGTCTTCGCCGCCGATAGTGCCGTGAGCCGGGTCCATCGTCATTGTTCTTCTTCCCGATCCGTATCCGGATCCTGTTCCAGGTCTCTTTGCACCGCAGGCGTTCGCAAAAGCTTCTCGATCCGTTCCGCTTCGTCGAATCGCTCGTCGACGCGGAAGCGAAGATCGGGTGCAAATTTCAGGTTAACGCGATGCGCGACCTCGCCGCGCAGATACTTCTTGTTGCGCTCGAGCGCAGCGAGAACCACCTCGGTGTCGCGGCCACCGAGCGGCATCACGTAGACTGTTGCGAGCTTCAAATCGGGTGACATCCGCACCTCCGGCACGGTGATGATGTGACCTTCGAGGTCGGCATCATGCACGCTGCCTTGCGCCAGAATCTCGGCTATCGCGTGGCGAACCTGCTCGCCGACGCGCAACTGACGTTGCGAGCCTCCGCCTGGTGCGGAACTTTTCTTCTGATGATGGCGGGGCATCTTTTGAAAATCACCTCGTCGTGCCCGCGTTTGGGACACGAGCATTGTCATTTGTCTTGTTGAAACGAATGCGGCGCGATGGCCGGAATAAATCCGGCCATCGCACTCCCGCAATGTCAGCTCAAAAAGATCCGGACGCTTCGGTAAGATTTGGACTTACAGGGAGCGCTGGATCGTCTCCACGCGGTAACACTCGATCACGTCACCGGCGCGCATGTCGTGGTAGTTCTCGAAGGCCATGCCGCATTCCTGACCGGACTGGACTTCCTTCACTTCGTCCTTGAAGCGCTTCAGCGTCGACAGCTTGCCTTCGTGCACGACGACGTTGTCGCGGATCAGGCGCACATTGGCGCCGCGTTCCACGGTGCCGTCGGTGACGCGGCAGCCGGCAACCTTGCCGACCTTGGAGATGTTGAAGATCTCCAGGATCGCGGCATTGCCCAGCATGGTTTCGCGCAAGGTCGGCGCGAGCAGACCGCTCATCGCCTTCTTTATGTCGTCCACGAGGTCGTAGATGATGTTGTAGTAGCGGATCTCGATGCCGTTGCGCTTGGCGGCGGCAGCGGCCTCCTTGTTGGCGCGAACCGAGAAGCCGAGGATCACGGCGTTGAAGCCTTCCGCGAGCGTCACGTCGGATTCCGAGATGCCGCCGACGCCGGCATGCAGGATGCGGGCGGCGACTTCGTCGGTGCCGAGCTTCTCCAGCGAGCCGAGGATCGCTTCCAGCGAGCCCTGCACGTCGGCCTTGATGATCAGCGGGAATTCCTTGCGGCCCGCCGTCTTCAATTGCGACATCATCTGCTCGAGCGAGCCGCGCATGCCGGAGATCGAGGCAGCCGCGTTCTCGCGCTTCTGGTGGGCGCGGTAGCTGGTGACCTGGCGGGCGCGGGCTTCGTTCTCGACGACCGCCAGACGATCGCCGGCTTCCGGCGGGCCGTTGAAGCCGAGCACCTCGACGGGCACCGACGGACCTGCCTCCTGCACGGTCTCGCCCTGATCCGAGATCAGTGCGCGGACGCGGCCCATTTCGGCGCCGGCGACGATGATGTCACCGACACGGAGCGTGCCGCGCTGGACCAGCACGGTCGCCACCGGACCACGGCCGCGATCGAGCTTGGCTTCGATCACGGTGCCTTCGGCCGGACGATCCGAATTGGTCTTGAGGTCGAGGATGTCGGCCTGGAGTGCGATCATCTCGAGCAGCTTGTCGAGATTGGTCTTGTTCTTGGCGGACACCTCGACGTCGACGACTTCGCCGCCGAAGGATTCCACCTGCACCTCGTGCTGGAGCAGCTCGGTGCGCACGCGCTCGGGCTTCGCGTCGGGCTTGTCGATCTTGTTGATGGCAACGATGATCGGCACCCGCGCCGCCTTGGCGTGGTTGATGGCTTCGATCGTCTGCGGCATCACGCCGTCATCGGCCGCAACCACCAGCACGACGATGTCGGTCACCTTGGCGCCGCGGGCGCGCATCGCGGTGAACGCGGCGTGGCCGGGCGTGTCGATGAAGGTGATCTTCTTGCCGCTTTCGGGCGACAGCACCTGATAGGCGCCGATATGCTGGGTGATGCCGCCGGCTTCGCCGGAGACCACGTTGGCGTGACGGAGCGCGTCGAGCAGCGAGGTCTTGCCGTGGTCGACGTGACCCATGACGGTCACGACGGGCGAACGGGGCTCGGTGTCGGTCGAATCGTCGATGGCGTCGAACAGACCTTCTTCAACGTCGGACGCGGCCACGCGCTTGACGGTGTGCCCCAGTTCTTCGGCAATCAGTTGCGCGGTGTCGGCATCGATCACGTCGGTGATCTTGTGAATCGCGCCCTGCTTCATCAGCATGCGGATGATTTCCACCGCGCGCTCGGCCATGCGGTTGGCGAGCTCCTGGATGGTGATCGCTTCCGGAATGACCACCTCGCGGATGAGCTTTTCCTTCGGCTCGTTCGCGGCATGGCCCTTCAGGCGCTGGGTGCGGCGGCGGAACGAGGCAATCGAGCGCTCGCGCACGTCGTCAGCATTGAATGCGGTCACGACCGTCAGGCGGCCGCGCTCCTTCTGCGGGCCGGGCTTGTGGGTCGGCTTGGGGGGGATCACAGGACGCGCGGCTCCGCCGGGACCGCGGCGGATCTGGCGCGGACCGTCATCCTCGTCCGGTCCGGCTGCGACCGCAGGCGCGCGACCCAACGGGCCGCCTCCCGGCCTCGCGGTGGTCGTTCCCGGGCGTGCGGTCGTTGTTCCCGGGCGTGCCGTCGTGGTGGTGCCGGGGCGTGCTGCGGGCGCGCCGGGGCGCGGCGCGGGAGCGGCCGGGGCCGCCGCAACTGCGGGGCGGGCAGCGGACGGCTGCTCGCCTTCGCCAAAACGCTTCTTGGCCTCGGTCTCGGCCTTGCGCTTGGCTTCGTCCTCGTGACGGTGGCGCTCTTCCTCGGCCTTGCGACGGGATTCGGCGGCCTCGCGGTCGGCGCGTTCGGCGGCTTCGCGAACAGCGCGGCGCGCGGCCTCTTCCTCGGCCACGCGGCGCTCTTCGACTTCGCGCACCTTGGCATCGGCCAGCGCGCTGGCGCGGGCGGAACGTTCGTCCTCGGTCAGCGTGCGCAGCACCACGCCGGAGCCGGCGTTGCGCGGCGGAGCCGGGCGCGCGGGAGCGGGTGCAGGTGCGGCAGGTGCCGGCTTCGCAACAACCGTGGGAGCCTGCGGCTCGGGACTGCCGTCGACGCGGCGCTTGCCGCGCTTCTCGACCACGACCTGCTTGCTGCGGCCATGGCTGAAGCTCTGGCGGACAGTGCCCGTTTCGACGCGCGGCTTGAGCGATAGCGTCTTGCTCGGAACGCTCAGCTTCTTGTCGTCAGGGGTCTTGGTATCAACCATTCAGCAGTCCTAATCCTGATTTTTCAGTGTTGTGCGTTGCCGCACCATCCTATCGGGGGTCGTTGTCTCTCAGAAATCCTGGCCGGGCTTTTCGGCAGTCTTGTCAGCGTCCGCCATCCGGTATCGGACCAGCATCTGGCTACGTGACAGGAATGACTTGCTCGCCGGGCCCGCGAGCAGGGCAGCATGTATCACATTTGACCGGGTAAGTGCCAAATCCAATTCTATCGATTTCAGTGCGGTGACGACGGGAATCTGCGGCCTGGAGCCGCCATTTCCGTCATTTTGACGCGCCAGCATGTCCAATTTGCGGATTCCGTCCGCGGCCCCGTCGCTGGCGTGGATCAGGACCTCGACCGTACCTTCCCGAAGGGCGCTTTCGACCTTGCCGAAACCGGCGACGATCTGGCGCGCCTTGGCGGCAATCCCGAGGACCTCGGTCACGCTCCGGACCAGGAGCGCCTCGATGTCGGCAGCAAACGTCTGGGGAATGCGCAGCTCGCGCTTGAAGGCCTTGCCAAAATGGTGACGCCGCACGGCTTCCGCAACCACCTCGTGCGAGGCGGTGACCCACATGCCGCGTCCAGGCAGCTTGCGCTTGAGATCGGGAACTACAGCGCCTTGCGGCGAAATGACGAAGCGGATCAGCTCGTCGATCGGCCGGACCTCGCGACTGACCGCGCACATGCGCATGGTCGCGGACCTTTCGGTCCGCGGTCCATGGTCAAGTTCGGGGGCAGTATCTGCGAGCATCCGGGCGACATTCTCCTTGCCCTTAAGCCGGCTGATCTTCAGCCGCCTCAGCCTCTTCGGCCGGCTTGGCGAGATCGGCCTCGGTGATCCAGCCGGCCTTGACGCGGGCCTGCATGATCATGGCTTCGGCATCGTCACGGGAAATCTCGATACCGTCGAGCGCGCCCGGGAATTTGGTCTGTTCGCCACCTTCCTTGCGCTCGGTCCAGCCGACCAGATCGTCGGTGGCGCAGCCGGCGAGGTCGTCGACGGTCTTGATGTCGTTCTCGCCGAATTTCACCAGCATCTTCGAGGTGACGCCCGGCACGTCCTTGACGGCGTCCTCGACACCGAGCTCCTTGCGGCGGGCCTCGATCTCGGCCTCCTGCTGCTCGAGATATTCGCGGGCACGGTTCTGGAGCTCTTGCGCGGTCTCCTCGTCGAAGCCTTCGATGCCGGCGAGCTCCTTGAGGTCCACCATGGCGAGTTCCTCGACCGAGGTGAAGCCTTCGGACGCCAGCAGCTGGCCGACCACTTCGTCGACGTTGAGCGATTCCATGAAGACGCGGGTGGAGTTCTCGAAGTCGGCCTGGCGGCGCTCCGATTCCTCCTGCTCGGTCAGGATGTCGATGTCCCAGCCGGTGAGCTGCGAGGCCAGACGCACGTTCTGGCCGCGACGGCCGATCGCCAGCGAGAGCTGGTTGTTGGTGTCGGGCACCACGACCTCGATGCGCTCGCGGTCTTCGTCGATGACGACCTTGGAGACTTCGGCCGGCGCCAGCGCGTTGACCACGAAGGTCGCGATGTCGGGCGACCAGGGAATGATGTCGATCTTCTCGCCCTGCAATTCGTTCACCACCGCCTGCACGCGCGAACCGCGCATGCCGACGCAGGCGCCGACCGGATCAACCGAGGAATCGCGGGAAATCACGCCGATTTTCGCGCGCGAGCCGGGATCGCGGGCCACCGCCTTGATCTCGACGATGCCGTCATAGATCTCAGGCACTTCCTGCGCGAACAGCTTCGCCATGAACTGCGGATGGGTGCGCGAGAGGAAGATCTGCGGGCCGCGGGTCTCGCGGCGGACGTCGAAGATGTAAGCGCGGACGCGGTCGCCGTTGCGGAACACTTCGCGCGGCAGCATCTCGTCGCGGCGGATGATGGCTTCACCGCGGCCGAGATCGACGATCACGCTGCCATATTCGACGCGCTTGACGACGCCGTTGACGATGTCGCCGATGCGGTCCTTGAATTCCTGATATTGCCGGTCACGCTCGGCCTCGCGCACCTTCTGCACGATCACCTGCTTGGCCGACTGCGCGGCGATGCGGCCATATTCCAGCGGCGGCAGGGTGTCGGCGATGGTGTCGCCGACCTGGGCGCCCGGATTGGCGCGCTGTGCGTCCACCAGCGAGATCTGGTTGGAATGGTTTTCGACCTTCTCGACCACCAGCATGTGGCGCGACAGCCGCAGCTC
This sequence comes from Bradyrhizobium sp. 930_D9_N1_4, assembly GCF_052076015.1. NCBI lineage: Bacteria > Pseudomonadati > Pseudomonadota > Alphaproteobacteria > Hyphomicrobiales > Nitrobacteraceae > Bradyrhizobium > Bradyrhizobium sp. 930_D9_N1_4. The sequence continues at coordinate 52,064 of NZ_CP197236.1, read as the reverse complement.
GCCCTTCTTCGGGTCGATCTCGGCGTGAACGTCAGTCTCGCTGCCGTAACGGGCGCGCGCCGCCTTGGCGATGGCGTCCTCCATCGCCGCGATGACGATGCCGCGGTCGATCGATTTCTCGCGTGCGACGGCGTCCGCGATCTGGAGCAATTCGAGTCGATTGGCGCTGACTGCCATGGCTAGTCTCCTTCAGGCTCGATCTCACCGCGCCGCGCGCGGTCGGCGGCAAGGCGATGTTTCTTGGTATTGGTCGGGGCCGGCTTCTTTTTCGGCTTGGTGTTCTTGGTGGTTTTTTCGCTGATCTCGGCGTGCGGCGCCTTCGGCGGCTCGAGGCCGAGATCGCGGCGCATCTCGCGCGCCTCGGCCTTGCCGCGACGCATGGATTGCGCAATCAGCTCGTCGGTCAGCACCAGCCGTGCCTCGCCGATATCTTCCATCGTCAGCAGAACCTCGGCATCGTCGCCGGCCTTGAAGTCATCACGGCGCAGATGCACGCGATCGCCTTCGACAGCGCCCAACATGCCGCGGAACCGCTTGCGCCCTTCATGGGCGACCGCCATGTCGATCTTCACCAGATGGCCGGAATATCGTTCGAAATCGGAGCGGCGCACCAGCGGACGGTCGATCCCCGGGGAGGAGATTTCCAGCCGGTAGGCGCGCTCGATGGGGTCGGCGACATCGAGCACGGGCGACAGCGCCCGCGAGATCGCCTCGCAATCCTCGAGCTGCATCGAGCCATCCGGCCGCTCGGCCATGATCTGCACGGTGCAGCCGGCTTCCCCGGAAATGCGGATCCGCACCAGGCGGTAACCCATGCCCTCGAGCACCGGACCCGCGACCGCGGACACACGTGCCGCCGCGCCCGGCTCGACCACGAGCCTCGGCTCGGCCAGCAACTCGGCATCGGTGGAACCAGTGTTCGGTTCGGTCATATCAGGGGTCAAGGCGCGTTGGTTAATGCTTGGGTTAAGGCTTGGTTAAGACTGCAAAGCCCGCTTCGGAACTCTCCCGACAGATCGTCGGGCCGCATCTTCCGCCAAGCCGCGTTCAGGTAATAAAAAAGAGCGGGTCCTTTCGGGCCCACTCTCACTACGCGGATCGTATGAGAAGATGAATTGGCGCTGATATAGCCCTTTCTGCCCAGCCGGACAAGGCCCATCGCAGCCCAAGCGAGGCTTTTTGCGCCCGGGCGGGGGCCACCCGCGCAACGCTTCCTTCACCTCCGAGGCCTAAATTCCCTGATTGTGGGGCGGCTTGGACCAAGGGCGCACCCGCGGCGTGCCCTATACGAGTTTGCGTTTTCATGACCGTTGCCACGTCGCTCATTCCCGGACTGGACGATATCGTCAAACGCGGCGACCCCCGGCGTCGCGGCGAGATCGCGCGCGCCATCTCCCAATTATTCTTCCAGGACGCCGAGAAGCTCCGGCCCGATCTCGTCGACCTCTTCGACAATCTGCTGATCGATCTCGTCCCGCATGCCGAACTGGCCTCGCGCGTCGATCTGGCCGAGCGCTTCTCGCACCTCAACAACGCGCCGCCGCATCTCGTCACTCAGCTCGCGCGCGAAAACGAGATCGCGGTGGCGGGCCCCGTGCTGCGCCGTTCGCCCGTGCTCGACGAAACAGCGCTGGTGGAGATCGCGCGGCTGAAGGGCCAGGGCCATTTGCTGGCGATGACGGAGCGTCCCGTCTTGTCGTCGGTCGTCACTGACGTGCTGGTCGAGCGTGGCGATCGCGACGTGGTGCGTCGCGCCGCCGGCAATGCCGGTGCGGTGTTCTCGCCTGGCAGCTATTCCGAGCTGATCAAGCGCGCGTCGCAGGACGGCGTGCTGACGCTGAAGATCGGCCAGCGCAACGATCTCTCGGGCGATCATCTGAAAGAGCTTCTCAACGGCACGCTCGACGTCATTCGCCGGCGTCTCTCCATCGTGGTCAATCCGACGCGCCAGGTCGAGATCAAGCGCGCCATGGCCGCCATCGAGGAGGCCACGCTGCCGCCCGGGCCGCGTCGCGATTTCTCGGCGGCGCAGCGCACGGTGCTCGCCTTGCATCGCGAAGGTCATCTCGGCGAGAGCGCGCTGCTCGGCTTCGCCAAGGCGCACAAATACGAGGAATCGATCGCGGCGCTGTCGGCGATGGCCGGCATCCGCCTCTCGATCCTCGACCGCCTGATGGCGGGTGACCGCTACGATCCGATTCTGATCCTGGGACGGATGCAAAATCTCGGCTGGCCCACGGTGCGCGCGCTGGTCCTGATGTGGTATGGCCCGCAGCGCACGCCGGCCGATGCGGACATCGAGCAGGCGCGCGTGAACTTCACACGGCTGATGCCGGCGACGGCCGAGCGCGTCGTGAAATTCTGGCGCAACCGCCAGACGATCTAAACCCGCCTGAACCGCAGATACGTCGTCTTCCGTCCCTCGCGCGTGGCCTTGCGGCCGTAGCGCGTCATGGTGTAGCCGGCCCATGGCTGCCGGAAATCGTCGGCGCGCTCCGCAAGCCAGGTGAAGTCCTGCGAGCGCGCAAGATGCGACAGCGTCCAGGCGCAGTAATCGTCGATGTCGCAGACGAAACGGAATTCGCCGCCTTGCTTGAGCACGCGCGCCATCGCCGCGATGGTGCGGTCCTGCACAAAACGCCGCTTCCAGTGCCGTCGCTTCGGCCAGGGATCGGGATGGATCAGGTCGATCCGCGACAGCGACGACGGTGGCAGCCAGGCCAGGAGCTCGGCGGCATCGCCCGCGAACAGGCGGATGTTGGCGATGTTGGCGGCCTCGATCTGCGCGAGGATCTTTGCCATGCCGTTGACATAGGGCTCGCAGCCGATGAAGCCGGTCGTGGCGAAGTTCTGCGCTTCCGCCGCGAGATGCTCGCCGCCACCGAAGCCGATCTCGAGCCGCACATCGTCCACCGCGGGATCGAAGATCTCGTTGGCGTTCGCCGGCTTCTCGCTCTCGATGTCGAGCGCAAGATGCGGGAGCAGATGATCGACCAGCTCGGCCTGGTGCTGCCTGAGCTTGTGACCCTTGCGGCGTCCGAAGAACGCGCGCTCGCTGTCATCGCGATCGGGATCTGATTTGCGTTCGCTCATCGCAGCGTCTGGTACAGGCGATGGAGCAGCCGCGCGCGCGGCGCGAGCGACGAGACGTAGAGCTGCTCATAGTGTGTGTGTGCGCCCTTGCCGTCGACGCCGAGCCCGTCAAGCGTCGCGGTGTGCGCGGCCGTGAAATTGCCATCCGAGCCGCCGCCGGTGTGGGTGTCGATCAGTTCGAAGCCGATCTCGGTGGCGAGCGTCTTCGCATGCTCGTACAGCGAGGCACCTGCATTGCCCTTCTCGTAAGGCGGACGATTGAGTTCGCCGGTGACCTTGACGGTGACGCCTTGGGTCTTCGATGTCAGTCCGAGGATCTTGCCGACGAACTCTTCCGCGTCGGCGAAGCTCATCACGCGCAGATCGACTTCCGCATAGGCTTCTTCCGGCGTGACGTTGGGGCGCGTGCCGCCGCGCGCCACGCCGACATTGACGGTGACGCCGCGCTTCAGATCGTTCATCCCTTCCAGCGCCAGGATCACGTTGGCGAGCTCGCGGACGGCACTGCGGCCGTCTTCGGGGCGCGTTCCGGCATGTGCGGGCACGCCTTTGATGAAGACGCGAAAGCGTCCGACGCCCTTGCGTCCGGTGACGATCTTGCCGCCGTCGCGCGCGGGCTCCGTCACCAGCACGTATTTGGCCTTGCGCCCTTCCTTCTCAATCAGCGCACGCGAGGTCGGGCTGCCGATCTCTTCGTCGGAGGTGAAGATGTGGGTGATGCCGAGGGGCGAACGGTCGGTCGTCGCGCAAAGCGCGCCAAAGGCGTGATGGGCGATATAGGCGCCGCCCTTCATGTCGTAGATGCCGGGACCGAACGCGCTGTCGCCCTCGACCTTGAACGGCAGGCGCTCGATGAAACCCATGGGGTGAACGGTATCGAGGTGGCTCAGCACCAGAATGCCCGGGCTGTCCTGGCCCCAGGTCGAGCGCGCGATCAGATGGTCGCCGCAGCCATCGACACCGGCGATGCGTTCGAGCGTAACGGGCAGATCGCGATATTGCTCCGCGACCACGGAGACCAGTCTGTTGACTTGTTCAGGCGCTTCCGTCGGCGTCTCGATCTCTACCCAGCGGCGGATACCATCGAGAATAGTTTGGGAATCGAACCAGTTGGCGTTGGTCATGGACGCATCTGTGCCTTTGAACTGCATCATCGAACAGGGCGCGCATCAATGCGCGGCCGCAAATGACGACATAGGCCAGATTTGACGCAGTCTCAAATCGGATCGAGAGGGCGCGTCAGCGCTTGTCGGGACCTTCGCGGGCCGCGATCTGCTCGACGAGATCGACGATCGAGCGGCGCATCTTCGAATCAGTGATTCGCGTGAACGCCTTGGTCAAGGCGAGACCTTCGGAGGTTGCGAGGAAGTCCGAGACATAGGACGGCGAGGCGCCTTCGGCGAAGCCGTCCGGACCTGCCACACCGCTCGGGCCGCCCTCGAACAGGAACGACACCGGCACCTGGAGAATCTCGGCGATCTGCTGGATGCGGCTCGCGCCGACGCGATTCGTGCCCTTCTCGTACTTCTGAATCTGCTGGAAAGTCAGGCCCAAAGCCTCACCGAGCTTTTCCTGGCTCATGCCCAACATGATGCGGCGCATACGCACGCGGCTGCCGACATATTTGTCAACAGGGTTGGGCGCTTTCGACATTTCCTCAGCCTCCAAACATCACCTTCGGCGCAATCGTCGAGAATGCCTCCGGTGTCAGCATCGTCAAAATCAAACCCTGTTATTGGGAAACATTGCGGAGAAATTTAGCAATGCCCACTGTCTTTTGCAGCGGGTGCAGAATGAGGAGGCCGCGTGCAGTCTGTCAACCGTGGGACTACGGTTGTCAAAGGATTCCAGCCGTTTCGACCGAAAACCGCTAGCGGCTATGGATCACGGGTGCCGTTTGGCAACACGTCGGCGGACCGCCAGAAACACGGCCAGCGCGACGAGCATGGCTGCGGGCACGTCGCCCACCCGCGCATAGACAGTCGGCGGGATCGCGGCGGGCAAGCTTGCATCCAAAATGCCTTCGACGCCGAGGCCGAGACTGGCAATCGTGCGTCCGACCGGATCAATCACGGCGGAGATGCCGGTATTGGCGGAGCGGACCAGCGGCAGTCCGAGCTCGATCGCGCGCATCCGCGCCTGCTCGAGATGCTGATAGGGACCGGTCGAGATGCCGAACCAGCCGTCATTGGTGAGGTTCACGATCCAGCCCGGACGCTCGTTGCGGCCGGCGACCTCGCCCGGAAAGATGGCTTCGTAGCAGATCAGCGGCAGCGCGCTTGGTGCGCCCGGTACGGTGAGTGCGTGCCGCACGGTTCCGGGAATGAAGCCGCCACGCATGCGCGTCAGCTGCTCGAAGCCGAGCTTCTCCATCAGGTCTTGATAGGGGAGAAATTCGCCGAACGGCACCAGGTGCAACTTGTCGTAGACCGAGAGCACGTTGCCCTCGTGATCGATCACGTAGATCGAGTTATAGGCGCGCGTGACCGGCGTGCCACGTGGCAGATCGGGCGCGCGGACCGAGCCCGTGATCAGCGTAGTGCCTTTCGGCAGCAGCTCTGCGATTTGCGCCATCGCGTCGGCTTCGCGGGTGAGGAAGAACGGGAACGCCGATTCCGGCCAGATCAGGATGGTGGCATCGCGCACGCCGGTCGATTGCGGCCCGGAGGCGCGGTCCGACAGCGCGAGGTATTTCTTCATCACCTCCGCCTTGGCGGCGTAGTTGAATTTCGCGTCCTGCTGGAGGTCCGGCTGCATCAGGCGCAGCTTGGTGCCCGCGACCATCGTGGTCGGATGCAGCGACATCCGGATCCCGCCAAAAATGCTCATGACAATCAGAAGCGCAATCGCAGCCGCCGGCGCGCGCCACGCCGGGCGGCGATCGGGCGTGCGGTCGATCAGCGCCGCGGGGCTTGCGAAGATCGCAATGCTGAGGAACGTCATGCCCCACAGGCCGATCAGCGACGCCGTTTGCGCCAGCGGCAGCGGCTCGGACAGAGCATAGCCGTACGCGTTCCAGGGAAAGCCGGTCAGCAGATGACCGCGTAGCCATTCGGCGATGGTGAGGCTTGCGGCGAGCGCGAGGATGCGTGTGGCGTCCTTGGTCCAGAGCAGGCGCGCCAGCGCAAAGCCCATTGCCGTGAAGATCGAGAGATAGGCCGGCAAGCCGAGTACGGCGAACGGCGTCAACCAGGCGAATATGTCCGCGTCGACGAAGAAGGCCTTGCCGATCCAGTACAGGCCAGGCACGAAATAGCCGAGCCCGAACCAGTAGCCGGTCAGCGCTGCGGCGGGAACGCCATTGTAGCGTCCGGCGCCGGCGCCGTCGATCAGCCAGACCATCACGGGCAGGGTGAGGAACAGCACCGGAAAGATGTTGAACGGCGCCAGCGCCAGCACCGAGAGCGCGCCGCATCCCATCGCGAGGAGCGCGCGCTTCCATCCCCAGGTCAGGATGACGGCAAGCGCAATCTGCCGAAATCGCTGGAAGGCGCTCACTGCGGGCCGGTCCCGTCGCTTGGCGGCGGGGTGGGCGTGTCGCCGGACGGCGGCTGGCCGCTCTCCGGCGTGGTCTCGCGGCGGCGGCTCTCACGCTGGGTGCGCGGTGCCGGGCGTTCTTTTCGCGTCGAGATGCGCAGCCGTTTGACGCGGCGCGGATCGGCGTCGAGCACCTCGACCTCGTAATTGCCGGGGCCCGAAATCACCTCGCCGCGCACCGGCAGGCGGCCGACATGGCTGACGAGATAGCCGCCCAGCGTCTCGACCTCCTCGCCGGCCTCGCCGGTGACGAAATCCTCGCCGATCACGGTACGGACGTCCTCGAGGCTGGCGCGCGCATCGGCGATGAAGGCGTTGTCGGGCAAGCGGACGATCGACGGCGGCTCGTCGCTGTCGTGCTCGTCGTCGATCTCGCCGACGATCTGCTCGACGATGTCCTCCAGCGAAACCAGTCCGTCGCTGCCGCCATATTCGTCGACCACCAGCGCCAGGTGAATGCGTGTCGCCTGCATCTGCGCGAGCAGGTCGATCGCGCGCATCGACGGCGGCACGTAGAGCAGCTTGCGGATGATGCGCGCGTCCTCGAGCGGCAGCGCGAGATCGACGGCCTTCAAATCGAGCCCGGCCGGCAGCGGTTTCTTGCGCTTGGTCTTGGTGGCCTCCGACACGCGGGCACGCGCGGTCATGAAGGCGAGCAAATCGCGGATATGGACGATGCCGACGGGATCGTCGAGCGTCTCGTTGTAGACGACGAGGCGCGAATGACCGGCACTCTCGAAGCGGTCCATCAGCTCGCCAAGCGGGATGTCGCGCTTCACGGCGATGATGTCGGCGCGATGCACCATGACGTCGGCGATGCGGCGCTCGTGCAGACCGAGGATGTTGCGCAGCATGGTGCGCTCGACGGTCGAGAAGCCGGTATCGTCAGGCGTCGTGGCGTCGAGCACGACCTGGAGATCGTCGCGCACCGATCCTGCCTTCCAGCCGAACAGCGTGCGGATCGCGCGCAGCAGCCAGCCGTCCGCGGTCGGCCGCAGCACCTCGCCTGACGTCACCACGGCCGGCAGATTGGCCGTGTGGCGCGGATTGTCGTGGGTAGGTTCGGAGTCCGGCATTTCAGTGCGCCCCCGCGCGGTCGGCGTAGGGATCGGGGATGCCGAGATGGGCGAGGATCTCGGTCTCCAACGCTTCCATTTCCTCGGCGTCGTCGTCGTTCTCGTGGTCGTAGCCGATCAAATGCAGAAAACCATGCACGGCAAGATGGCTCAAATGATGATCGAACGGCTTGTGTTCCTCGTCCGCCTCGCGCCGCATGGTCTCGTAGGCGATTGCGATGTCGCCGAGCATGCGCGGCGCATCGCCCGGCTTCCATTCGCCCTCCGGCTGGAGCGCGGGGAACGACAACACGTTGGTCGGCTTGTCGATGCCGCGCCAATTGCTGTTGAGGGTGCGGATGCCGGAATCATCGGTCAGCATCACGGCCACTTCGGCGTCCGCGACGTCCTCGTCGACACTCTCGGCGGCGGCTGCAACGGCACGCTGGATCACGGCTTCGGAATCGGGTTCGCGCTGCCAGCAATCGGCAACGACGAGCACCTCGGTCATGGGAAGGTTCGGATGTGACATCTTGTGTGTTCGGAACGAGGACGCCGTGTTCGCGCCCCGGGATCCGGTTGTTGTCCCGTCAGGATTTACCGGCGGCCGGCCGCTGCGGCTGCCCTTCATAGGCAGAGACGATCCGCGCCACGAGCTCGTGGCGGATCACGTCCTCGGCTTTGAAATGAACTTGCGCAATGCCCTCGACGCCGCTCAGCAGACGTGTCGCTTCGGCGAGACCCGAGGTCTGGCCGTTCGGCAAATCGATCTGCGAGGGGTCGCCCGTCACGATCATGCGGCTGTTCTCGCCGAGACGGGTCAGGAACATCTTCATCTGCATCGACGTGGTGTTCTGCGCCTCGTCCAGGATGATCGCGGCGTTGGTCAGCGTGCGGCCGCGCATGAAGGCGAGCGGCGCGATCTCGATCTCGCCGGTCTGCAGTGCGCGCTCGACGATGCGCGCATCCATGAGGTCATAGAGCGCGTCGTAGATCGGGCGCAGATACGGATCGACCTTCTCGCGGAGATCGCCGGGCAGAAAGCCGAGCCGCTCGCCGGCTTCGACCGCCGGACGCGACAGGATGATCTTGTCGACTTCCTTGCGCTCGAACAATTGCGCGGCATGTGCGACCGCGAGCCAGGTCTTGCCGGTGCCGGCGGGGCCGATGCCGAACACCAACTCATGGCGCTTCAGCGCGCGGATATAGGAGTCCTGCGCGGCGGTGCGCGCGCGCACCGGGCGCTTACGGAGATTGATGCTGTCGAAAGTGGATTTGGCCGATTTGGCGTCGAACTCGAACAGGGAGCCCTGCGCGATCACCGCGCGGATCGCACCTTCGACCTCGCCCTGGTCGAGATCCTGTCCCTTCACGGCCTGCGCGTACAGCGTCTCCAGCACGCGGCGCGCGGCATCGCAGCCGTCGCGCGAGCCGCCGATCGTGATGTGATTGCCCTTGGAGTCCACGACGACGCCGAGCCGCCGCTCGATCTGCGCGAGGTGTTGGCCATAAGGCCCGACCAGCGCGGATGCAGCGCGGTTGTCGTCGAAGTCGATGACGACCTGGGTCTCGGGCGGAACTTGCATGTCGCGGTCAAATTTGCGGCTGGGAGCGATAGAAGAAGACGAATCCGATGCACTTTTTGGCAAGGGTTCAGGCTCCACTGGCTTGCGATAAAGCGGGCTCGCGCGCGTTGCGCGGCGTCACGAGCTCGCCGAGGAAACTGTAGCGCTCGAGGCTGTCGATCCGCACCGGCAGGATCTGTCCGATGATGTCGGGAGAAGCCATCACATGAGCGGGCTGGAGGAATGCGGTGCGGCCGACGATCTGGCCGTCCTTGCGCGCCGGACGTTCGAACAGTACGTCGACCGTTGAGCCAATCGCAGCCTTGTTGAAGGCCGATTGCTGGCTGTCGATCAGTTCCTGGAGCCGCTCCAATCGCTGGTCCATTTCGGCGGGGGACACCGTCTCCTGCATATCCGCGGCCGGCGTTCCCGGCCGGGCGGAGTATTTGAACGAATACGCCGCAGCGTAGCCGATTTGCGTGACAAGCGCGAGGGTCGCGAGAAAATCTTGCTCGCTCTCGCCGGGGAAACCGACGATAAAATCTGATGAAAAAGCAATGTCTTGGCGCGCGGACCGGAAACGGTCGATGACATCGCGATAATCATCGGCGGTATGTTTCCGGTTCATGGCGGCCAGAATCCGGTCCGAACCCGACTGCACCGGGAGGTGCACGAACGGCATCAAGGCACCGAGATCGCGATGGGCTGCAATCAAACTGTCATCGACGTCACCGGGATGGCTGGTCGAATAGCGCAGCCGCGCGATGCCGGGAATTTTGGCCAGATGCTCGAGCAGCCGGCCGAGCGGCCAGGCTTTTCCCTCCGGTCCCTCGCCGTGATAGGCATTGACGTTCTGCCCGATCAGCGTGAGCTCGCGCACGCCGTTGTCGGCAAGCCGCTTGACGTCGTCGACGATCTTCGCGACGGGACGCGACACTTCCGAGCCTCGCGTGTAGGGCACGACGCAGAACGTGCAGAACTTGTCGCAGCCTTCCTGCACCGTGACGAAAGCGGAAATGCCGCGCGCACGGATCGCATCGGGCTTCGGCTGGGCCAGGAAGCCGAACTTGTCGGCCGCGGGAAATTCGGTCTCAATCGCACGGCCTTGGTCGCGCGCCCGCTTCAGAAGCTCCGGCAAATGATGATAGCTCTGCGGGCCGACCACGACGTCAACGACAGGCGCGCGGCGCGTGATCTCTCCGCCTTCAGCCTGCGCCACGCAGCCCGCGACCGCGATCTGCATCGTGCGGCCGCCGCGCGCAGCCTCGTCCTTGGCGACGCGCAGGCGCCCGAGCTCGGAATAGACCTTCTCGGAGGCCTTCTCGCGGATATGGCAGGTGTTGAGGATGACGAGGTCGGCGTCCTCGGCGTTGGTCGTCTCCACGAATCCTTCCGGTGCCAGCGTGTCCACCATGCGCTGGGCATCGTAGACGTTCATCTGGCAGCCATATGATTTGATGTGCAGCTTGCGCGGCGGCGTCATGGAACCCGAAATTGAGGTGGAGGACGGCCCTCAGATATAGGCTGGAGCGCCGAAAATCCAGCGAATGGACCCCAAAAGGTCATTCCGGGGCGCTCGCACCGCAGACGACCCCGGAATCCAGAGGTTTTGGACGAGATTCCGGATCGATGCTGCGCATTGCCCTGGAATGAGGGCAAACGGCTAGCTCGTCAGAGCGCCCGCCCGCCCGACCTGCCGGACCAACTCCGGCAAGTGCCGCATATCGTCGAACGTCAGGTTGGCGCCTGCAGCGCGGAGCCTTTCGGCGTGGCCCGGCGGGCAGTGGCTGCCGCCGTGGAAGCCCAGCACGGTCATCCCGGCGGCGTGCGCGCCGGTCACTCCGGGGACGCTGTCCTCGATCACGAGGCACCGTTCCGGCGCGACTCTCATCTGTTCGGCGGCAAACAGGAACAGGTCCGGCGCTGGCTTGCCGCGCGCGACCTGGCTTGCGGAATAGATGTTCGGCGCAAGCAGGTCGTAGAGCCCGGAGCAAGTCAGGCCGTGATGGATCTTCTCCGGTGTGCCGCTCGACGCGACGCATTTGGGCACATCGATCGCGGCGATCGCTGCGGCCACATGGGTGATCGGCTGCAGATCGCTGGCGTAGAATTGCAGCGTGGCCGCACTCACCTGCTGCTCGAGATCGTCGGGGAGACTGCGGCCGATCTCCTGCTCGACCATCCGCCGGGCATCTTTCTCGGAGACGCCGAGGAAGCGCACCAGCACCTGCTCCGAGGTGATCGGATAGCCGTGCCGCGTCAGCACATCGGCATGCGCGCGACAGGAGATGACCTCGCTGTCCACGAGCACGCCGTCGCAATCGAAGATGATGAGATCTATGGGCACGAAGGCATGATCCGGAAAAGGGTGGAGCGGTTTTCCCGCGCGACAAATGCGGAAGGCATTTGCGCGGAGATCATGCCACTTAAGACGTCGGCTTGTCGTCGTCGAGCGGGACGCAATAGAGCTCGAGCCTGTGGTCGACCAGCTTGTAGCCGAGCCTGCGGGCGATCTCCGACTGAAGCTTCTCGATCTCCTCGGAGGTGAACTCGATCACCTTGCCGTCGCGCAGGTTGATGAGGTGGTCGTGATGGCTGTCGCGCATCGTCTCGTAACGTGCGCGGCCCTCGCGGAAATCATGGCGTTCGATGATGCCGGCATCTTCGAACAGTTTGACGGTGCGATACACGGTCGAGATCGAGATCTTGTCATCGACGGCGACGCAGCGCCGGTACAACTCCTCGACGTCGGGATGATCGACCGATTCCGCGAGAACGCGCGCGATGACGCGGCGCTGCTCGGTCATGCGCATGCCGGTGGCGGCACAGCGCGCCTCGATACCGGAGGCCTTGGATGCGGCGGAAGCTTTAAGTCCACTCATGTGTTGTCTGCCTGACGGGGCGCTTTCTGCCATCAATATTACGACAAGTCACGTCGCATCAGAAGTGCGTTCAATTGTTCCCCGTTGGGCTGCTTATAGTAGCGTTCGCGGCGCCCGACCACCATGAATCCGGTCCGGTCATAGAGCCGCCGCGCCGGCTGGTTATTTTCCTCGACTTCGAGAAATATCGTGCGCACGCCGCGCCCGGCGAGGTGGCCGAGATGCGTCATCAGCAGCGTGCGGGACAGGCCGCGGCCGCGCTGGGACTTGTCGACCGCGATGGAGAGGATTTCCGCTTCGTCGGCGCCGATCCGCGACACCGCGAATCCGACGGTCTTGCGGCCGAGCCGCAACCGATGCACGAGCGTGTTGCGCTCGCTGACCATGCTCTCGAATTCGCCTTCGCCCCAGCCGCGTGCGAAGGATTCGCCGTGAAGCTGCGCCAGCCGCGCGGCGTCGCGTACGGTGGCGGGCTCGACGGCGGCCGTGCCGCCGCGCCACCATTCCGAAAACCATCTCATCATGAGCTTGCGGCTGGTGCGAACGGTGGCAATGCGGCCGGCTTTGCGTCGGGCGCCTTCAGATAGAACGGTCGCGCCGGTGTGGTCTCAGGATTGGCCGCGGCGCCAAGCCATGCGACCCAGCCGATGTCGGGCGCGGGCTGCGCGTCGACCGCGACCGGCTGCGGGCCATCCTTCGGCCAGCGATCGGCGAGGATCCTGGCGGCATTGCCGACCAGATGCGGCGCGCCGAATTGCGAGGCCGCGATCGCTTCGTCGATGGACGCGACGCTCGGCCGCACCAGCTGGCTGCCGTCGCCGGCGACGATCTGGAAATAGACGTGGTCGTGCCGTGCGTCGATCGCCGAAATCACCGGCACCGTTCCGCTCTGGCCGACGATGGTTGCGGCATAGGCGGACAACGTCGTCAGGCCGACGGCGGGGCGCTTCGCCGCGAGCGCAAGGCCGCGCGCCGCCGAAATGCCGACGCGCAGGCCCGTGAAGCTTCCGGGACCGACGGTGACGGCAATGCGGTCGAGCGAGGTGAAGGCGAGATCGGCCGATTGCATCACGCGCGCAATCAGCGGCATCAGCGCTTCGGCGTGGCCGCGCTTCATCAAGACCTGCTCCTGCGCAAGGAGCTGGCCGGCATCGGTGTCGAGAACGGCGGCCGCGCACGCCTCCAGCGCGGTATCGATGGCAAGGATCAGCATGGCGGCAATCTAGTCGTTTCGGAGCAGCTTGAACCAGAGCAAGTTTGCGCGTTGCACAACTCGCGCGGAGCGCGACAGTCCGACCCTTTCCGTATTTTTACGTGTTCGGGAAAAGCATGCAATCCGGGTTCATTTGTTTCGGTGTAGACAAGGCAAATGCAACCTCAGAGAAGCCTAAGCCATTGAAAGTATGTGTGATTAAGGATGCATTAGCAATCAAATGAGACCTTCTCGGCGCGGAAAAGCGAGTCAACGACGACTCGGGCAATGCATTTTTGGCGCATCAGGCCGTGTGCGTTCCCGCTTTTTGGGAAGGAATTTATTAATGTCTTTTTGGCGAAGCGGTTCTTCGGCCCGGGAGGCCATGGCCCAGGTCAATGCACTCTCGAAATCCCAGGCGGTGATCGAATTCGATCTCGACGGCACCATCCTTACCGCCAACCGGAATTTTCTGGATGCGATGGGCTACCGGCTCGACGAGATCACCGGCAAGCACCACAGCATGTTCGTGGTACCGGAGGAGCGGGGCAGCGCGGCCTATCGCGAGTTCTGGGCACGTCTAAGCCGCGGTGAGTATCAGTCCGCCGAGTACAAGCGGCTCGGCAAGGGCGGCCGCGAGATCTGGATCCAGGCGTCCTACAACCCGATCATCGACGAAGCCGGCAAGCCGGTGAAGGTCGTCAAGTTCGCGACCGATATCACCGCGCGCAAGATTCGCAGCCTCGAGGATGCCGGCAAGATCTCCGCGATCGGGCGTGCGCAAGCCGTGATCGAATTCAATCTCGACGGCACCATCATCACCGCCAACGAGAATTTTCTGGCGACGGTGGGCTACCGTCTCGACGAGATCCAGGGCCAGCATCACAAAATGTTCGTGGGCGCTGGCGAGCGCGACAGTGCCGCCTATCGCGAGTTCTGGGCGAAGCTTTCCCGCGGCGAATTCCAGTCGGCCGAGTACAAGCGCTTCGGCAAGGGCGGCAAGGAAGTCTGGATCCTCGCCTCCTACAATCCGATCCTCGACGAGTCCGGCAAGCCGTTCAAGGTGGTGAAGTTCGCCACCGATATCAGCGCGCAGAAGCTGTCGAATGCGAACTTCGCCGGACAGATCGAGGCGATCGGCAAGTCGCAGGCGGTGATCGAGTTCGACATGGACGGAAAGGTGCTGACCGCCAACGAGAACTTCCTCGGCGCGCTCGGCTACGCGCTGTCCGAGATCGTCGGCAAGCATCACAGCATGTTCGTGAGTGCCGGGGAGCGCGAGGGCGAAGCCTATCGCGCCTTCTGGACCAGGCTGAACGCCGGCGAATTCCAGTCCGGCGAATATCAGCGCCTCGGCAAAGGCGGCCGGCAGGTCTTCATCCAGGCCTCCTACAATCCGATCCGCGATCTCAACGGCAAGCCGTTCAAGGTCGTGAAATACGCCTCCGACACCACGGCGCAGGTGATCGCACGCAAGCGCAGCGAGAAGGTGCGCGACATGATGGAAACCGTCGCCGCCGGTGCCGAGGAGCTCAACGCCTCGGTGCGCGAGATCGCGGAAGCGATGACGCGCTCGCGCGAAACGGCCTCCACCGCAGTCGATCGCGTCGAGGTGGCGGATCAGCAGGCGCAGCGGCTGACGCAGGCGGCGGAGTCGATGAGCATGATCGTGCAGTTGATCGGCAACATCACCGGGCAGATCAACCTGCTGGCGCTGAACGCCACCATCGAATCCGCGCGTGCCGGCGAAGCCGGTCGCGGTTTTGCGGTGGTCGCGTCCGAAGTGAAGAATCTCGCAAACCAGGCCAAGCAGGCAGCCGACCGGATCGAGCAGGAGATCAGCAATCTCAACGGCATCTCGGTCGACGTCGTCGCCGCGCTGGAGCAGATCAAGGGTGCGATCCAGGGCGTCAGCGAATACGTCTCTTCAACGGCTGCTGCCGTCGAGGAGCAGAGCACGGTGACGAACGAGATGTCCGCGAGCATGCGCAAGGCGGCGGAAGAAGCGGCCAGTATTGGTCAGGCGGCGTAGGAAGGTCTCGTAGGGTGGGCAAAGCGAAGCGTGCCCACCATCTCTTTTCGTGGGCACGGCGCAAACGCGCCTTTGCCCACCCTACCTCGTCACATCGGCCGGACTTCGACCACGTCCGGCACGAAATGCTTCAGCAAATTCTGGATGCCGTGCTGGAGCGTCGCGGTCGATGACGGGCAGCCGGCGCACGAGCCCTTCATGTTGAGATAGACGATCCCGTCCTTGAAGCCGCGGAAGGTGATGTCGCCGCCGTCATTGGCGACCGCCGGCCGCACGCGGGTCTCGATCAGGTCCTTGATCATGTCGACCGTCTCGGCATCGGACTCGTCGAAGAACTCGTCCTCGTCGTCGAGATCGGTATCGCTCGCAGCCACGCCGTCGGCGAGCAGCGGCGCGCCGGACATGTAGTGCTCCATGATGGCGCCGAGGATCGCGGGCTTGAGCTGCTGCCACTCCCCGTTCGCCTTGGTCACAGTGATGAAGTCCGATCCATAGAACACGCCGGTGACGCCGGGCACGTCGAACAGCTTTTCGGCCAGCGGCGAGCGCACGGCCGATTCGCGGCTCGCAAATTCCATCGGGCCGCCATCGACCACGACGCGGCCGGGAATGAATTTCAGCGTGGCGGGATTGGGGGTGGCTTCGGTTTGAATGAACATGGTTTTCTCCAGACGTCGCCGGTTCAAGGCCGGCGCGCAAGCTATCCAGTAGCAGATGGCGACGGCGAACGCACGGTCAAGGGGTGGGGAGGGCGTTTCATTGTCATATCAGCAGGTTAGAGAGCGGCAAAAGCCTCTGCGCCGTCATGGCCGGGCTTGTCCCGGCCATCCACGCCTTGCTTTGTGGCGCCAAAACGTGGATGCCCGGGACAAGCCCGGGCATGACGAGTACGGAAACTACGACAGCGAATCCACGCTTTCGTCGCTCAGCGCCCCCGAGATGATCGTGACTGGCACCGGGAACGTGCCCAGCGCATGCGCGAGCAGAGAGACCAGCGGCCCCGGTCCCTCCGCGCCCGGGTTGGCGGCGAGCACCAGCATGGCGATATCAGGATCCTGATCTATCACGGCGAGCAGCTGTTCCATCGCCGCGCCCTCGCGGATCACCCGTTCCGGCGTGATCGCGGCGATGCCGTTGGCGCGGCCGGCGGCGCGGTCTAGCGCTGCTTCCGCCGCCTCCTGCGCTTCGGCGCGCATGATCTCGGCAACCCCCAGCCATTCCTGGGTCTGCTGTTCAGGCTCGATGATGCGCAGCATCACCACGCCGCCGCCAGCGCGGATCGCCCAACGGCTGGCGTAATAGACCGCGCGATCCCATTCGGCGGTGTCATCGACGATGACGAGGCATTTGGGCTTGTGACCCGGCTCGAAGCAAAGTCGCTTGCTGGTCATGATGTCCCGGAATGTGCACGAACGACATGCTGCCACACTCCCGCAACGTTGGGGAGAGGAGAAGCGGCCGGCGCTGAGGCGCAGGCCGTGGTTCGCGAATGCGAGGATCAGCGCCGGCGGATGAAGCCGACGATGTCCTTCGAGAGGTTCATGGTCTCGTCGGCGATGGCGCGGGCGCGGTCGGCGCCGTCGTTCAGGATCGTGTCGATATGGCCGGGGTCGGCGACGAGGCGCTTCATCTCGCCGGCGATCGGCGCCAGTTTCGTGACGCACAGCTCGACCAGCGAATTCTTGAAGGCGGAGAACTGGCCGCCGCCGAATTCTGTGAGCACGTCGGCTTTGGTGCGGCCGGAGAGCGCCGCGAAAATGCCGACGAGATTGTCGGCCTCGGGGCGTGCTTCCAGGCCCTTTTCCTCTGACGGCAGCGGCTCCGGATCGGTCTTCGCCTTGCGGACCTTCTGCGCGATGGTGTCGGCGTCGTCGGTCAGATTGATGCGCGAATTGTCGGACGCATCCGACTTCGACATCTTCTTGGTGCCGTCGCGCAGGCTCATCACGCGCGTTGCCGGGCCCGTGATCAGCGGTTCCGGCAGCGGGAAGAACAGACCGTCATTGGCGCCCTGGGCGCGAATCGAATCGCCGAAATCATTGTTGAACTTCTGCGCGATGTCGCGCGAAAGCTCGAGATGCTGCTTCTGGTCCTCGCCGACCGGAACGTGGGTGGCGCGGTACAGCAGGATGTCGGCCGCCATCAGCACGGGATAGTCGAACAGGCCGACCGAGGCGTTCTCGCGATCCTTGCCGGCCTTCTCCTTGAACTGGGTCATGCGGCCGAGCCAGCCCATGCGTGCGACGCAGTTGAAGATCCAGGCGAGCTCGGCATGGCCGGAGACCTGGCTCTGGTTGAATACGATGTGCTTCTTCGGATCGATGCCGGCGGCGATGAACGCGGCGGTCACCTCGCGGGTGTTGCGCGCGAGCTCGACCGGTCCGCCCCAGACGTCGACGCCCTGCGTGATCGCGTGCATGTCGACGACGCAATAGATGCAGTTGTGGGTTTCCTGCATCTTCACGAAGTTGACGATCGCGCCGAGGTAATTGCCGAGGTGCAGATTGCCCGTCGGCTGGACGCCCGAAAAAACCCGTTCAACGAATGGCATGGCAGCTTTCCTGCAAGATACGGGGCGTCGTTTCCAACAGCGGCGCTGCCCCGTCAAGGGTAATTCGATGGACTTGCGCGGCGAGGCCCGTTTAAGCGGGTCGCTTCAAGGCGTTAACCGCCTCGCGCCAGGACGCCGCGCCGAGGATTTGCAGCAGCAGGCCATAGACGGCGATCCCGGCCCCGATCTGCACGCCCAGCACGATGAAGCGGATGAGACCATGCGCCTCGCCAGGGATGAGACCCGCCGTCAGCCAGAGCAGGGCGCCCATGGTGGCAGCGGCGAGCACGATCCGCGGCAGCCGCTTGCGGGCGGCGGCGTCGACCGAGAAGCCGAACTCGCCGGTGCCTTTCCGGAGCAGCGAGATCGCGCTGCTCCAGGCACCGGCCGCGATGCTCGCGGCGATCCCGCTTGCGCCGAAGAAATGGCCGAGCAGGACGGCGAGGGCGATCGCGACCACAAACCCTTTGAGCGTGGCGAGCAGCGGCGTCATCGTGTCGCTGCGGGCAAAGAAGGCCGGCGACAGCGCCTTGATCAGCACGTGCGCGGGCAGGCCCAGCGCCAGCCACATCAGCGCATGCGCGGTTGCCGTGCTGTCCTCCGCGCCAAAGGCGCCATGCTCGAACAGCAGCCGCACGATCGGCTCGGCCAGCACGACGAGGCCGAGCGTCGCCGGCAGCGCCAGTCCGGTTGCGAGTTCCAACGCGCGTGATTCCGCATGCGCCACGGCGTCGCGATCACCGCTGCCGACTGCGCGCGTCAGCTCCGGCACCAGCACGGTGCCCATGGCGACACCGACGATGCCGAGCGGCAGCTCGATCAGGCGGTTGGCGAAATAGAGCCAGGACACAGCGGACGGCGTGGCGGATGCGATGATCGCGCCGGCGACCATCAGCCATTGCGGGCCGGAGCTTGCGATCATGCCGGGGATCGCCTTGGCGAAGAAGCCGCGCATCTCCTTGTCGAAATTTACGCGCAACGGTGTCGCGAGCTGTGCGCTTCGCTGCGACAGCAGCATCACGAGTTGCAGCAGTCCGGCGATGCCGACAGTCGCCGCCAGCATCCAGGCGGCAAAGGCTGCATCGGCGTGCCAGACAAGCAGCATCGCGATCGCGGCGATCAAGGCGATGTTGAACAGCAGCGGCGAGAACGCGGTGAGTGCGAAGCGCCCTTGCGCGTTCAACAACCCCATCAGCACCGTGACGGGACCGGCGAAGGCGAGATAGGGCAGCATCAGCCGCGCGTTTGCGACGGCGAGATCGAGCGTGCCGCTGCCGAGGAAGCCGGGCGCGATCACCGTGATGATCAGCGGCATCAGAAGCGCAATGACGAGCGAGATCGCGATCAGCGCCACGCTGACCGTGCCGAGCACGCGTCCCGCGAACGCGGCCGCAGCGTCTGCGCCATCGCGGTCACGGACGCGCAGCCAGGCCGGGATCAGCGCGGCATTCAGCGCCCCCTCGCTGAGCAGCCGCCGCACCACGTTGACGAGCTGGAACGCCGCCAGGAACGCATCCGCCACGGCGCCGGTGCCGAGCAGCGCCGCGATCAGGGAATCTCGCGCAAAGCCCAGCAGCCGCGAGGCCAGTGTTCCCGTCGAAACTGTCAGGAAGGAGCGGATCATTGCGCCGACATAATACCGTTGCTTGCCCGCTTGGGGCCGGTCGTGATAGGCCGCGAGCCAGATTTCAGGCCGACAGGAAGCGGATTTCTGCGGCAATCGCAATCCGGCAAACAGGATCAAGGTGAATGGCTGACGTGAAATATGACGTTCTCGGGATCGGCAACGCGCTGTTCGACGTGCTGGTCAAGACCGATGAGGCCTTTCTGGCCAGGCACGGCATGGCCAAGGGCAGCATGTCCCTGATCGACGAGGCGCGGGCCGCCGCGATCTACAAGGACATGGGTCCGGCGACGGAAGTCTCGGGGGGCTCGGCCGCCAACACCATCGTCGGCATCGGCAGCCTCGGCGCACGCGCCGCCTATGTCGGCAAGGTCAAGGACGACCAGATCGGCAAGCTCTATGTCCACGACATCCGCTCGGCCGGCGTCGCCTTCAACACGCCCGCCGCGAAAGACGGCCCCGCCACCGGCTGCTCCTACATCCTGGTCACCGGAGACGGCGAGCGCACCATGAACACCTATCTCGGTGCGGCGCAGGATCTGTCGCCCGCCGACATCGACCCGGCCGAGATCGCAGCCGCCGGCATCGTCTATCTCGAAGGCTATCTCTGGGATCCCAAGAACGCCAAGGACGCCTTCGTCAAGGCGGCCGGAATCGCCCATGAGGCCAAGCGCAAGGTGGCGTTGACGCTGTCGGATTCGTTCTGCGTCGACCGCTACCGCGACGAGTTTTTGGGACTGATGCGCAACGGCACCGTCGACATCGTGTTCGCCAACGAGTCCGAGCTGCATTCGCTCTACATGACTTCGGACTTCGACACCGCGCTGAAGCAGCTGCGCAACGACGTCAAGCTCGGCGTCGTCACGCGTAGCGAGAAGGGCTGCGTGGTGGTGACGCCGACCGACGCGGTCGCCGCGCCGGCTTCGCCGATCAAGCAATTGGTGGATACCACCGGCGCCGGCGATCTGTTCGCGGCCGGCTTCCTGTACGGTCTTTCGCGCAACCTCGCGCACAAGCAGTGCGGCGAGCTAGGCGCACTCGCGGCCGCCGAAGTGATCCAGCACATCGGCGCGCGTCCGCAGGTGTCGCTGAAGGAGCTGGCCCAGCAGCGCGGGCTGACGGTTTAAGGCCACTGTCGTCGCCCGGCCAGTGCGCAATTGCGCACTAGGACCGGGCGATCCAGTACTCCGAGACGTCTGTGGTTTGCCGAAAGGCTGCGGCGTACTGGATCCCCCGCTTTCGCGGAGGATGACAGTCTTCGGGTGGTGAGAGTGTTCACCACCTCACGCCGTCTTCGCCGCCTTCAATCCCAGCCGCTCTTCCACCGCCTCCCGCATCACGAATTTCTGGATCTTGCCGGTCACGGTCATCGGGAATTCGTCGACGAATTCGACATAGCGCGGGATCTTGTTGTGGGCGATCTGGCCGTCGCAGAAGGCGCGGACCTCTTCAGCCGTCAGCGTCTCGCCCGGCCTGACGCGGATCCAGGCGCAGAGCTCTTCGCCATAGCGGCTGTCCGCCACGCCGAAGATCTGCACGTCCTGAATTTTGGGATGACGGTACAGGAACTCCTCGATCTCGCGCGGGTAGAGGTTTTCGCCGCCGCGGATCACCAGATCCTTGATGCGGCCGACGATGTTGCAATAGCCTGATACGTCGATGGTGGCGAGATCGCCGGTGTGCATCCAGCCATTGGCGTCGAGCACGTCGCCCGTCTTTTCCTTTTCCTCCCAATAGCCCAGCATGACGCTGTAGCCGCGGGTGCAGAGCTCGCCGCGTTCGCCGCGCTTGACGATCCGGCCTTCGAGATCGACGACCTTCACTTCGACATGCGGATGAATTCGTCCGACGGTGGAGACGCGCCGCTCAAGCGGATCGTCGGTCGCGCTCTGGAAGCTGACCGGGCTGGTCTCGGTCATGCCGTAGGCGATGGTGACCTCACCCATGTTCATCTCGGTGTTGACGCGCTTCATCACCTCGATCGGACAGGGCGCGCCAGCCATGATGCCGGTGCGCAGCGATGTCAGATTGAAATTCTTGAATTCGGGATGATCGAGCTCCGCGATGAACATGGTCGGCACGCCATACAGCGCGGTGCATTTCTCCTGTTCGATCGCCCGCAACGTCGCAAGCGGATCAAAGCCCTCGCCGGGATAGACCATGGTGGTGCCGAGCGTGACCGAGGCGAGATTACCCATCACCATGCCGAAGCAATGATACAGCGGCACCGGGATGCAGATGCGATCCTGTTCGGTCAGGCGCATCGCACGTCCGGTGAAATAGCCGTTGTTGAGGATGTTGTGGTGCGTCAGCGTCACGCCCTTTGGCGATCCCGTGGTGCCACTGGTGAACTGGATGTTGACGGGATCGTCAAATTGAAGCGCCGCGCCGAGCGCATCAAGCCGCTCGCGATGCTGCGCTCCGCCCATGCGCGCGATCTCTTCGAACGGGATCGTGCCTGATGCCGCGGGGCCGCCGATCTGGATCACCATCCGCAAGTCCGGCAGCCGCGCTGCCTTCAGCCTCCCCGGCGTGGCGCCCGCCAGCTCCGGCAACAGCGTGTTGAGCATCTCCATGTAGTTGCTGGTCTTGAACACGGTCGCCGTGACGATCGCGGCGCAGCCGACCTTGCGCAGCGCGAACTCCAGCTCGCTGAGCCGGTAAGCGGGATTGATCGTCACCAGGATCAGGCCGGCTTTGGCGGCGGCAAACTGGGTCAGCGTCCATTCCGGCCGGTTCAGCGACCAGATCCCGATCCGCTCGCCGCGTTCGAGGCCGAGCGCGAGAAAGCCGGCGGCGAGCGCGTCGACCCGCTCGGAAAACTCTTGCCAGGTCCATCGTACCCCGTGGCTGGGCGAGACCAGCGCCTCGCGATTTCCCCAGCGTCGCACGGCGTGATCGAGGCTGCGGCCGATGGTGTCGCCGAGCAGCGGCGTGTCCGAGACGCCGCAAACATAGCTGTCGGCTTTATCTGACAAATTGAAAATCCTCTCCTCAAAGGTCGTCGGCGCCGTCTCTCTCGTTCGTCATGCCCGGCTTGTCCCGGGCATCCACGTTCTTCGTGCGCAAGATAAGGCGTGGATGGCCGGGACAAGCCCGGCCATGACGTGTGGTGAGAGCGGGTGCTCCTTACGCCGCCCTCTTCCCGCTGCCCGCATCGAGCCCGGCATAGATACCGCGCTCGAAGCCCGCGAACGCCTGCAGGCACTTTCCGTCAGCGAATGGCAACACCTGCATCAGGATCACGCCGGTGATGTCGCGCGCGGGATCGATCCAGTAATAGGTGTTGGCGAGGCCCGCCCAGGCGAGGCTGCCGGCGCTGCGCCCTTCAGCGGTCTTCGCGGTGTTGATCATGAAGCTGAGGCCCCATTTCTTCACCTGCTCCGGATAGAGGTCGACGTCGTTGGTGTACATCGGCGCGGCGGTCGTCAGCTTGCCCATGTTGATGTCGCCCATCTGGTTCTGGCTCATGGCGGCGATCGTCTCTGATTTCAGCACCTGATTGCCGTTGCCGCGGCCCTTGTTGAGGATCATCCGGGTGAATTTGATGTAGTCGGCCGCAGTCGCATAGAGGCCGCCGCCACCCATGTGGAATTCCGGGTTCTGCTCGAGCTCGAACGGGATCGCCGCGAGCTGGCCGTCCTCGCCGCGCGCATGCATGCCGACCAGGCGCTTGCGCATGTCGTCGGTGATCTTGAAGCCGGTGTCGGACATTCCGAGCGGAGCAAACAGATTGTCGCGCAGATAAGCATCGAGCCGCTTGCCGCTGACGGCTTCCACCGCCTTGCCGACGAAATCGATATTGGTGCCGTATTCCCAGCGCGTGCCGGGATCGGTCATGATGGGTGTCTTCAGCGCCGCGTTCTGGCAGGTGGTGATGGCGGGAATGCCGGACTTCTCCAGGTAAACTGCGAGCTCGCCGTTCCACATGTTGTAGGCGAAGCCGGCGGTGTGGGTCATCAATTGACGCAGCGTAATGTCGCGCTTCGCCGGGCGAAGTTTCGGCTCACCCTTGGCATCGAAGCCTTCCAGCACCTGCGGCTTGGCGAGATCAGGCAGTACCTCGCCGATCGGCGCATCCAGCGACAGCTTGCCCTGCTCGACCAGCTGCATCGCGCCCGCGCTCGTCACCGCCTTCGTCATCGAGGCGATCCAGAACACGCTGTCCGCGGTCATCGCATCAGGCTTCGACAGATCGCGCTTGCCGAATGCACCCTGGTACAGCACGTCGTTACCGCTGGCGGCGATGGCGACGACGCCGGGAATCTCCCTGGCGTCGCTCGTCTTGCGCAGAATCTCATCGATCTGGGCTTGGCTTTGCATAGGCGTTTCCTCCGGTTTGATTATTGTTAGACGCGATCGATTGTCCTCCTGCACGCTCCGCGCGGCAAGCGCGTCCAGATGCCCGCGCCGGTCGCGATGTCGTGACTTGACCATCCCCGGCTCACGCAGGACGACAGGGAGGCCGAACTGCAACACCCCGTCACAATCTACGGTGGATGGCCGCACTTCGCCGTGACCTCGGATGGGCTCCGGCGATATGTTTCAGGAATTCTTTGAAACATTTTGTGCGCTGCGACGTTCGGCCTATGGCCCAGTCGCGGCCGACGTTAAGAGTTGACGCAAAAGTTAGCGGCCTGACCCGCCGCGGGGGACCTCACATGATTTCGACCTGGAGCGAATGGAAGCGCTATCCCCGTCCCGGACGGGGCGAGAACCTCGAGGCGCCGATCGCGCCTGGTATTTACGAGGTCCGCATTGCCGGTACCGGCGCACTCTATTCGTTCGGCGCGGTGGACAATCTCGCGCAATCGCTGGCGCTGCTGCCGGTCGGCTCGAAGAACTGGTTCGGCCGCCGCAACGCGTCCGACGTGCCTGATCTCGAATACCGGACCTGCGCGACCTCCTCGAAGGCCGACGCCAAGGCCGCGGCCGAGCGCATGATCGGCCGGCGCGAGACCTACATGAGCGGCGCGGCCTAAGGCCGCTCCCATTTAGTTACAGGCAGCTTTGCGTTGCGGGGCGGTGCATTGCGTGCACCTTGTCCCTATATTCCGGACCGATCCGATCGCCCCCACTTGATCGTCCGAGGAGCAACGCCATGACCCCGACCGCCGCCGCACGCGCCCAGCACACCTCCGCCACCCTGCGCGACCGGTTGAAGGATCCGTCGCTGCTGAAGGAGGCCTGCTATATCGACGGCGCCTGGGTCGGCAGCCCGGTGTTCGCCGTCAACAATCCCGCAACCGGCGCCGAGATCGCAAAAGTCCCGCAGCTTGGCGCGGACGAGACGACGAGGGCGGTTGAAGCCGCTCAGAGGGCCTTCCCGGCCTGGGCCAAGCACACCGCCAAGCAGCGCTCCAACATTCTGCGCAAATGGTTCGAGCAGATCACCGCCAACCGCGAGGATTTGGCGCTGATCCTCACCTCCGAGCAGGGCAAGCCGCTCTCCGAAGCGCTCGGCGAGGTCGATATCGGCGCCGCCTATATCGAGTTCTTCGCGGAAGAAGCCCGCCGCGTCTATGGCGAGACCATTCCGAGCCAGCGGCCCGATGCGCGCCTGCTCGCGATCAAGCAGCCGATCGGCGTCTGCGGCGCGATCACGCCGTGGAATTTCCCGAACTCGATGATCACGCGCAAAGTGTCGCCGGCGCTGGCCGCGGGCTGCACCGTGGTGCTCAAGCCCGCCAACGAAACGCCGCTCTCGGCGCTGGCGCTCGCGGTGCTCGCCGAGAAGGCCGGCATCCCCAAGGGCGTGCTCAACATCATCACCGGTGACGCGCCGCCGATCGGCAAGGTGCTGTGCGAGCATCCGGCCGTACGCTTCGTCGGCTTCACCGGCTCGACGGCTGTCGGCAAGATCCTCTATCAGCAGGCCTCGGTCGGCGTGAAGCGGCTCGGCCTCGAGCTCGGCGGCAACGCGCCGTTCGTGGTGTTCGACGACGCCGACATCGACGCCGCGGTCGAAGGCGCGATCGTCTCGAAATACCGCAACATGGGCCAGACCTGCGTCTGCGCCAACCGCATCTACGCCCAGGACAAGATCTACGACGCGTTCGTTCAGAAGCTGTCGGCGAAGGTCGCGGCGATGAAGATCGGCGATGGCACCGAGAGCGGCGTCACCCAGGGTCCGCTGATCAACATGAAGGCCATCGACAAGGTCGAGCGCCACATTGCGGATGCCGTCAAGCGCGGCGCCAAGGTCGTCACCGGCGGCAAGCGCAGCGAGCTCGGCCGCTCGTTCTTCGAGCCTACGGTGCTGGCCGACGTCAATCCGGATTCGCTGGTGTCGCAGGAGGAAACCTTCGGCCCGCTCGCGCCGGTGATCCGCTTCAAGGACGAAGCCGACGTCATCGCGATGTGCAACGCCTCGCCGTTCGGTCTCGCCTCCTACTTCTACTCCCGCGATCTCGGCCGCGTCTGGCGCGTCGCCGAAGCGCTGGAATCGGGCATGGTCGGCGTCAACACCGGCCTCATCACCACGGAAGTCGCGCCCTTCGGCGGCGTCAAGGAAAGCGGCCTGGGACGCGAAGGCTCCCGTCACGGCATGGAAGAATATGTCGAGATCAAATACGTGATGATGGCGGGGCTGTAGGCCGGGCTCTCTCTCCGTCATTGCGAGCGGAACGAAGTAATCCAGAATCTTTCCGTAGAGACAGTCTGGATGGCTTCGTCGTGAGAGCTCCTCGCAATGACGGGACTACGGACTACCGCCGCAGCACCGCAATCGTCCGGTTTGCAAACGTCAGCCGCTCCGCCATCACCGACACGAAATACGTCAGCAGCTTGTGGCTGAGTGCGGGGTCTTCGTCCTTGATCGCGTCGAACTGGTGCGTGTTCAGCACGTAGAGCACGCTGTCGACCTCGGCCTGGATCGTCGCGCTGCGCGGCGTGTTCGACACCAGGCCCATTTCGCCGATCGTGGTGTAGCGGCCGAGGCTGCGCACGCGCGTGGTGCGGTCGTCGTCGGCGGGGATCATGATGCCGACGCGGCCTTCGAGGATGAAGTGCATGGAATCGGCGGGATCGCCGGCCTGCACGATGATGTCGCCGGCCGCAACCTCGATGCGCTGGCAGCGGTGGATCAGCCGGTCGGCGTCGTCCTCGCTGTCCAGAATGCGCGTGAACCAGTCATGCAGGCTGGCTTCCTCCTGCGCCAGGCCCTGATGCTGCGAGATGAGCTCGTTCTCGCACCATTCCAGCGCGTGATCGAGCTCGGGAATGATGGTGACGCCTTCACCGACGAAGTCGCTGGAGCGCAGCACCTTCTCGGCCGCGGCCGACAGATGCACCAGGATCAGCTCGACGCCGAGGTCATGCGCGCTGCGCTTGATCTGGGCGAAGCTGTAAGCCGCTGACGAATCGACGCCGGTGACGAGCTTGAAGTCGAACAGCAGATAGCGGCACTCCGGTCGCTCCTGAAGCAGCTGCTTGACGTGCTGGTAGAGCCGGTTGGCCGAGCCGAAGAACAGATAGCTCTGGAGATTGAGGCCCTGGATATTGCCGCCATGCGCCAGCAGCACCTCCTGGTCGTCGCGCGAGCGGTCGAGCGAGGAGCGATATTCCGAGCCGTCGAAGCTGTACTTGATCGACTCCACCCGCGCCGCGCTGAAGGCAAACGTCGCGCAGCCGATGACCACGCCGATCAGGATGCCCGGCACGAAGCCCCAGGTGACGATGATCGCGATGATGGCGATCAGCGAGAGATATTCAAGCTTCGAAAGCCGCCTGCGCGACTCGATGATCCATCGGTGCAACTGGTCGGCGCCGAGATAGAGCAGCAGGCCGCCGAGCACGAATTTCGGGATGAAGCCGAGCAGCTCGGGCGCGACTGCGAGCATCAGCAGTGACAGTGCCGCGACGGTGAGCCCGGACAGGCGCCCGCGCCCGCCGCTGCTGTAATTGAGGATCGAGCGGCTGGTCGAGCTGCAGCCGGCATAACCGCCGAGCAGGCCGGTCAGGACATTGGCGATGCCGGTGACGTTCAGCTCGCGCTCCAGATTGGCTTCGCGGTGCACGGCGACCTCGATGCCCGTGGTGTTGAACAGCGTGCAGGAGGCCGTAACGAAGATGACGGCGACGACGTTGCCGATCAGATCAGGCAGGGCAAACCAGGGATAGCGGGCGAGATTCTCGGTATGCCAGGGCAGCATGAACACTGCTTGCGGCGGAGGCTGAAATGTCCAGCCCAGGGTCCGCGCATGGTCGAACGAAATGCCGGTGATCCAGAAGGCCAGGTGCGCCGTGAGCACGCCGCCAACCAGGATGATCGGCAGCCCGAACGGGCTGCGCGAGCGGTGCCAGGTGAGATATAGCACCAGCGCCATCGCGCAGGCGGCCCCCAGCTCCAGCAAAATGGTGGGGTTGGCAAAATACGGCAGCGTCGAAAGCTGCAGCGGGTGGTCGGTGATGACGCGGACCGCGCCGAGCGCGATGAGAAGTCCGGTGGCGCCGAGAAAGCCGCCGACCACGGGATAGGGCACGTAGCGGATGGCGCGGCCGAGCCGCGTCAGGCCCAATCCACACAACACCAATCCCGTCAGCACTGTCGACAGGCCGAGCGTGATCAGGACCGGCGGGAGCAGCGGAGTGGCCAAATTCGCTGTCTCGATACGCTCGACCAACGAAGCCACCAGGATACCCGTCACGGCGGCAGTCGAGCTGTCGGGCGCCGCGACCGCAAAGGGCAGGGAGCTCCACAGCCCGATGACGATCGCGAGGACCGCGGAGCTGAGGAAGGTCGCAGTGATCCCGTAGGACAGATAGGGCGACAGCGGACCGGCGAAGATCAGCAGCGAATAGGACAGTCCGAAGGTGACGGTCAGGATGCTGGCGGCGCTGCCACCCAATATATCATTCAGCGCACGCTTGAGGGCCGGATTGAAACGCGGCGCCGGACTGAAAACAATTGCTGGATCGGACACGCCGTTGCGCTCGCCCCTGGAAAATGCCCTCTGAGACGTAGACGAGTACGGGCTTAGCGCAACAGGATTCTTGTGACGATGAAGTATCCGACAGTTTCGGGCTGAGGATTCCCGTTCACGGCGTGTGAATGCTCAACCATATGGTTGAGACGGGAGGCCGCAGTTTGGCGAAGATTCGGAGTCCGGTACTCCCACCATCCGCAATCGATGAATCGCGCGGTATGGGTCCCTGCGTTCGCAGGGACGACAGCGGAGGGAAGGCACTGGCCTCCCCCCGTCATTGCGAGCGGAGCGAAGCAATCCAGAAATGTATCCGCGGAGGGATGCTGGATTGTCTCGTCGCAAGCGCTCCTCGCAATGACGGAGCGAGACGGAACGGCGCGCCTTAAATCCTCCCCGGCCTAAATCTTCAGCTCTTTCCCCGTCACGCGCCGGTACGCTTCGAGATACCTTTTGCTGGTCGCGTCCACGACGCTGGCGGGAAGCGGGGGCGGCGGGGCGTCGCCGTTCCAGCGGCCGGCGCGGCGCTCGACGTCGAGATAGTCGCGCAAGGGCTGCTTGTCGAAGCTCGCCTGCGGCTGGCCGGGCTTGTAGGCATCGACCGCCCAGAAGCGCGAACTGTCCGGCGTCATCACCTCGTCGATCAGGATGATGCGGCCGTCCTTGTCGCGGCCGAACTCGAACTTGGTATCTGCGATGATGATGCCCTGCTCGCGCGCCAGTTCCTCGCCGAGCGTGTAGATCGCGCGCGTCATGCTCTCGAGCGTGTAAGCCGTCTCGTCGCCGACCACTGCGCGCATCTTCGCGATGGTGATGTTCTCGTCATGGCCGGTCTCGGCCTTGGTCGCCGGGCTGAAGATCGCGGGCTCGAGCTTTTCGCTCTCGACCAGGCCGGCCTTCAGCTGCTCCCCAGCAAGCGTGCCGCTTGACGCATATTCCTTCCAGGCCGAGCCCGAAATATAGCCCCGGAGCACGCATTCGATCGGGAATACGGTGGTGCGACGGCAAAGCATCGCACGGCCGAGAATATCGGCGCGGTGCGGCTTCAAGGCCGGCACGGCGGCGATGATCTCGTCGGTGTCGGCGCTGATCATGTGATGCGGCACCACGCCTTCGAGCCTATCGAACCAGAACGCGCTGATCTGGGTGAGCACCGCGCCCTTCATCGGGATGGTCTCGCCCATCACGACGTCGAAGGCGCTGATGCGGTCGGTGGTGAGCAGCAGCAGGCGGTCGTCGTCGACGGCGTAGATATCGCGCACCTTGCCGCGGCCGATCTTGGTCAGGGGCAGGTCGCTGGAGAGCATGGTGGTCATCTTCAGGCCTTACGACAGGACATCCGGCCGCGCCGGATAGCGCGACCGGAACCGGATTAGCCTATTCCGGCAGCGGAATGAACTCATGTTCCTGCGGAACCGCGGCGAAGCGGCCGGTTTTCCAGTCCTGCTTGGCCTGCTCGATCCGCTCCTTGCTGGAGGAGACGAAATTCCACCAGACATGGCGCGGTCCTTCCAGCGCATCGCCGCCGAGAAACATCATCCGGGTTGCCTTGAGCGCCTTCACGGTGATGCGGTCGCCGGGCCGGAAGATCAGCAGCCGCGGTGCCTCGTAGCGCTCGTTTGCGATCTCGACCTCGCCGTCGACGATGTAGATCGCGCGCTCCTCATGGTCAGGATCGAGCGGCACGCTAGCGCCCGCCACGGCGGTGACCTCGGTGTAGAACCAGGGCGACGCCATTGTCACCGGCGAGGTGATGCCGAACGACGACCCCGCGATCACCTTCGCGGTGAAGTCGCGCTCGGAGATGACAGGCAGATCGCCGGCCCCATAATGCTGGAATGACGGCGCGATCTCTTCCGAGCCGGCCGGCAGAGCGATCCAGCTTTGCAAGCCCAGCATTTTCTGGCCCGCAGCGCGCTGCACATCCGGCGTGCGCTCGGAATGCGCGATGCCGCGCCCGGCCGTCATCAGATTCATCGCGCCCGGCTGGATCTCCTGAACGTTGCCCTCGCTGTCGCGATGCATGATCGCGCCGTCGAACAGATAGGTGACGGTGGCGAGCCCGATATGCGGATGCGGCCGCACATCCATGCCCTTGCCCGAGACGAACTGCACCGGCCCGAAATGATCAAAAAAGATGAACGGCCCGACCATCTGCCGCTTGCCGTGCGGCAGCGCGCGCCGCACCGCGAATCCGTCGCCGAGGTCGCGCGTGCGCGGCACGATGACGAGATCGAGCGCATCGCAGGACATGGGATCGCCGAGCACGGGATCGTTCGAGGGTTGCCAGCTCATGGGGGAGTCCTTCCGTATTTTAGCGAGCCTGATCGTAGCAGGATTTTGTAGTGACGTCGCGGTGCTACGCGAATGCCGGGCCGTAGGGTGGGCAAAGG
Organism: Bradyrhizobium sp. 930_D9_N1_4; assembly: GCF_052076015.1. Classification (NCBI taxonomy): domain Bacteria; kingdom Pseudomonadati; phylum Pseudomonadota; class Alphaproteobacteria; order Hyphomicrobiales; family Nitrobacteraceae; genus Bradyrhizobium; species Bradyrhizobium sp. 930_D9_N1_4. The sequence continues at coordinate 21,216 of NZ_CP197236.1, read as the reverse complement.
CGCGTCAGCGCCGTGCCCACGACCATTCTCCGATCGAGACGAAGCGGTGGGCACGCTGCGCTTTGCCCACCCTACGATCTATGAAGCCGGGCGATGACACCTGTGGCACGGATGGTCCTTGAAAAAACAGTCCCAACAAACGATGTTCGGCTGTCTCTAATCGCATCCAACCGCATCGTCCGATGACCCTCGCCGCAACCGAACTCGCCTTTCGCGCCGCTAGCGTCGCGCTGCTGCTGATGCTGGCGGCGTCGCTGTTGCATGATTTTCGCAGAGTGCTCGCAGCTCGCCTCGGCGCAGCCTTCGCGCTGGGCGCGGCCGCGCATGCGGTGAGCTACTCGGTGGATGTCACGTCGCGGATCCCGCTCTTGCATGCGCCGCTGATTGCGTTGTCGACCGGCACCATGGTGGTGTTCTGGCTGTTCACACGCTCCCTGTTCGACGACGAGTTTCGCCTCCGCTTGTGGCACGGATGGGTCTGGGCGCTGGTGACGGCCTTCAGCTTCGCGGGCTGTGTCTGGATTGCACCCAGCGGCCATGTGCGGTTCTCGGTCACTATGGTCAATCTGATCGTGCTCGGTTTCATCGCGCTCGCGGTCGGACAGATGGTCGCCTCCTGGCAAGCCGACCTGGTCGAGCGCCGCCGTCGCGTTCGTGTCTTCATCGTCTGCGCAATCGCGCTCTATGGCGGGCTGAACGCGGTGCTCCAGATCGCCGTCGCCGGCTACCACGTCGGCGATGTCGCCGAAACCATCAATGCCGGCGTGCTCGCCTGCACCGTCGCGGCGATCGTCTATGCGATGATGCGCATTGACGGGGTGGATCTGTTTCCGGCAGCAGTGGAGCCCGCACCGCCCAGCGTTTTCAGTCAGCCTGCGGCCGATGATGCCGCCGATCAGAAGCTCATCGACGCCTTGATGCGGCTGATGGCGGACGAGCGGATCTATCGGCAGGAGAACATCACCATCGGCGTGCTGGCGGGCCGGCTGAAAATCCCGGAATACCGATTGCGGCGGCTGATCAACCAGCGGCTCGGCTATCGCAACTTCAATGTGTTCCTGAACAACCACCGCATCGAGGAAGCCAAGGCCGCGCTCGCCGATCCCGCGCAGGCCGAGGTCCCCGTGATCACCATCGCGATGGACGCCGGCTTCCAGTCGCTCGGTCCGTTCAACCGCGCCTTCAAGGCGGTGACCGGGGTGACTCCGACCGAATATCGGCGGCTGAGGGTCGATGCGGCTTAGATTTCAGGCCTTTGAAATCACACAAGAATTCCAGAATCGACCAGCCTCGATCAGTTTCGACGAGGTCGTTTTTCAAATCCGGCGAGCGCCTATCGCCCGCATCCGGCCTGCTCTCCCGCACTCGTCCCGAAGCCGGAGAAAGCCAGTGACCCGTCGCCGTAAGATCGCCCTCCTCACCACCGCCATCGCCTGCGGCCTCGCGCTCGGCGTGGCGCGGGCGCGTGACGTGCCCCAGATTGCCACCGGCTTCATCGCGGACACGCTCTGCTCGGAGACGTTCGTCTCCGGCCTGGATCCTCAACGCAACCTCGCCGAGACCACCGACGCGATGCCGGGCACCGGCCTCCTGACCTGGGCGATGAATTTGCAGATCGATCGCGCCCGCAAGGATGTCACGGTGACGCTGCTCGGCATCGGCCGCAGCCGTGCCGTCTATCGCGAGGGGCTCGGCTGCACGCTCGAGCACGGTCAGGGGATCGCCGATGTCGCGTTGCCGCCGGACGACAGGCCGCCCGCGGCTCTCCCCGAGATCGCCGGCCCGGGGCTCGTGCCGCCACAGAGTGAGGGTCTGGCAGCCGCGCTCGACCGCGCTTTCGCCGAGCCTGCGCAGCCGCCTTATCGCCGCACCCGTGCGATTGTCGTCATGAAGTCCGGCCGCATCGTCGCCGAGCGCTATGCCGAAAACATCGGGCCCGAGACGCAATTGCTCGGTTTCTCCATGACAAAGTCGGTGATGTCGGCGCTGACAGGCATTCTCGTGCGCCAGGGCAAGCTGAAGCTCGACGGGCGCGCGCCGATTGCGGCCTGGCAAAATCCGGATGATCCGCGTCATGCCATCACCATCGATCATTTGCTGCGTCACACCGCGGGCATAGCACTCGGAAGCTCGTTGCAAGCTTCGCTCGGCTCCGTGCTCGAGCCGGTCAACGCCATGAAGTTCACCGAAGACGACATGGCGACCTATGCCGCGAGCATGCCGCTTGCGACCGCGCCGGGCACGGTGTGGAATTATCATGACGGCAACACAATTCTGCTCGCGCATCTGATCCGCAACGCCGCCGGCGGCAAGCCCGCCGATGCGCTGGCCTTTGCGCGCCGTGAATTGTTCGCGCCGCTCGGCATGCGTCACGTCACGCTCCAGCTCGACGGCGCCGGCACGATCGAAGGCTCCAGTAAAATGCTCGCATCCGCGCGCGACTGGGCGCGCTTCGGCCAGCTCTATCTCAATGACGGCGTCGCCGGCGGCAGGCGTATCCTGCCCGAGGGCTGGGTGAACTATTCCGCAACCGCCACGCCAAATGCCTGGGTCGGTATCGGCGCCGGCTTCTGGACCAACCAGGGCGACAGTTTTGGCGCGAATGTTCGCGTGAAGCATGGCTGGCCGCGCGATGCCTTCTTCGCCAAGGGCACGATCGGGCAATACACCATCGTGATTCCGTCGGAGAAGCTGGTGATCGTGCGGCTCGGCCGCTCGCCCAATGCACCGCCACAAGCGGATGGCGTATTCGATCTCGTGCGGGATGTGGTGGCGGCGACGCGCGAGAAAGGGAAAATCGCGGGGGTGAATTGAGGAGCGAAGCGCCGCCTCTTCTCCCTCGCCCCGCTTGCGGGGAGAGGGTTGGGGTGAGGGGAAATCTCCGCGGGGGAGGTGAGAGTTGGATTCGCGGAGAGCCCCCCTCACCCGGAATCCAAGCTGCGCTTGAATTCCGGCCTCTCCCCGCAAGCGGGGAGAGGCGAAGGATCGACTACCTCCCCAGCTCCGTCGCCTTGGCCACGCGATCGAACCGCTCCAGCGTCATGATCGCATCGGCAAACTTCTCCGCGCGCGCGTTCAGCACCGGGCGGGCCAGCGTCAGGAACTTCTGCTGCATCGCCTGCGCGTCGGGGAACGAGGCCGGTTCTCCCGAGGGATCGGCGTAGAGCCGCTCATGCACGCCGTCGTCCGTGGTGATGCTGACACGGGCGCCAAACGGATGCGTGCGGCCAACCTCGAGCCGGTCGTCCTGCACCACGTCGAACTTGTCGGCGAGGGCGTCGATCGCGGCATCGCCAAGGCGATTGTAGTCGTCCCAGCCGAACGAGCCCTGGTCGAGTGCGAGCGCGCCGGTGAAGAACATCGAGAACTGGCCACCGACGATCGAGGTCGGATGGCGCTTGGTGGCGGCATCGCCGGTCAGCGTGATGCCGTTTCGATGCAAACCAATCTCGACGCGCTTGACCTGGTCGGGCGTCAGATTGTGCTCGCGCCGCATCGCGATCAGCGCGTCGATCGCGGCGTGGGTGTAGCGGCAGCTCGGATACGGCTTCACGCCGATCTTCATCGTCTCATAGGTCTTGCCGAGCTCGGCGACAGCCTTGTCGGGATGCGCATCGTCGGTGTAGCCGGCGAGCAGGCCGTGCTTGCCCTCGACGGATTCCGACGAGCCGACGAAATCGTTGCGGGCGAGCGTTGCGGCGATCACGCCGTTCATCGCGGCGGCGCCGACCTGGTAGCGCTTGTTCCAGGCGCCGTTGACCAGGAATTGCAGCGAGCCCGCGGCCTGGCTGCCGGAGACGCCGAACGCCGAGACGATCTGCGCCTCGGACAGGCCGAACAGTTTGCCGGCCGCCGCCGCCGCGCCATAGGTGCCGGCGGTCGCGGTCGGATGGAAGCCGCGCGCATAATGCGAGGTCGGGTCGAGCGCGTTGCCGAGCCGGCAGCAGACCTCGTAGCCCGCGACGATCGCGGTCAGCACGTCGCGGCCCGATGCGCCGACCATCTCGCCGACGGCGAATGCGGCCGGAACCACCGGCGCACTCGGATGCAGCGAGGAATCGGCATGTGTATCGTCGAAATCGAGGGAATGGCCGAACGCGCCGTTGAGGAGGGCTGCGACCGCCGGGGTCCAGGTCTTGCTGTCGCCGAACACGGTGGATTCGCCCTTGGTGTCGAGCGCGAGCGCCTCCAGCATCTTCAGGATCGAGGGGGTCGATTCCGCTTCGCTCCGCGCCCGGATGGCACTGCCGAGGAAGTCCAGCGTCAGCACCTTGGCGCGGTCCAGCACTTCCGCCGGAACATCCTGAAAGGTCAGGTTAAAGACGTAGGCGGCGAGCGTTGCGGTTTCGTGGGCCATCGTGTTTCCTCGTTTTGGCGCGCAAGTTAGGCGGGCTGATTTGGCCTTTCAAGCGGCCTTGGGGCCGCGGGCATCAGCCATGCTTTTGGCTCGCTTCACGTGGATCGGACCGGGACATTCGACGATGGCATTCGCGAAACAGCTGTTCGACCGGGTCCACGGGCGGCGAACCCAACTCGGGCTGGCGATCCGGGTCACCGTGGCCGCGGTGGCGGCCTATGCCATCGCCACGGCGCTGCATCTGTTGCTGCCGCTCTGGGCGGTGCTGACCTCGCTGATCGTGACCCAGATGAGCGTGGGCCGCTCGCTGAAGGCGACGCGCGACTACGTGCTCGGGACCATCGGCGGTGCGATCTACGGCGGCGCCATCGCGATCCTGATCCCTTATTCCACCGAGGCGGGCCTGTTGGGTCTGCTGGTGCTCGCGGTCGCGCCACTCGCCTTCGTCGCCGCGATCAACCCAAGCCTCAACGCGGCGACGGTGACGGCAATCATCGTGCTGCTGGTTCCGACCATGCATCACTCCGATCCCATGACGTCTGCGATCGATCGCGTCAGCGAAGTCGGGGTCGGCGCCATCACGGGGCTGCTCGTCTCGTTCCTGGTGCTGCCCTCGCGCGCGGTGCGGCAGATCCGCGCCAGCGCGGCCACGCTGCTCGAGCTGATCGCCGACGCTTTCACCGAGTTGCTTGCGGGCCTGACGCGCGGCCGCGACAACGACGCGCTACACCGGATCCAGGACGGTATCGGCACCGCGATGGTCGGCATGAACGCGATCGGCGCCGAAGCCGAACGCGAGCGCTCCGCGCGGCTGTCGAGCGGCCCCGACACCGGCCCGCTGCTGCGCACGGTCCTGCGTCTGCGCCATGACGTCGTGATGATCGGCCGCGCCACGGTGGTGCCGCTGCCGGTCGAGGTGCAGATGCGGCTCGCAGCGCCCTTGACGGAAGTCTCGACCGTGATCGCGCGCTTCCTGCGCTCCGCCGCCGTGGCCCTGCGCGAAGGCGCCGGTGCGCCGCCGATCCATCCCGTGCATGTCGCGCTCCAGCATTATGCCGAAGCGGTCGCCGCTGTGCGCCAGGACGGCCTGATCCGCGGCCACCCCGGCGACACCGCGGAGCGCTTCTTCGCGATCGGCTTCTCGCTGGAGCAGATGCACCAGAATCTCTGCGATCTCGATCGCGTCGTCGGCGAATGGTCGGAGGCTTCGTCCGACAAGTCCGCGCGCGTGGCGGAATGAGTCAAAGGATCAGAGGGTAATCATGACGGCCTCGAAGCCGGAGCTACGCATCGACGGGTCCGAATTTTCGACATTGGAAGGATTTTACGATCAGGTCGGCCTTCGCATTATTCCGGGCGCCGAGTGGGGCAGAAATCTCGAAGCCTTCAACGACATTCTGCGAGGTGGCTTTGGCACGCCCGATGAGGGCTTCGTCTTCTGCTGGGACGATCACGAAATCTCGAAACAGAATCTTGGATATGATGAGACCGCTCGCCAATTGCGGAAGAGGCTCGAGCGATGTCACCCCTCCAACATAGGTTCCGTCGAAAATGACCTGGCAGAGGCGCTGAGACACGAAGGGCCCACGGTATTCGACTGGCTTATCGAGATCATCCGGTGCCACTGTCCTGGTGGCGACGAAGCGGAGGATGGCATCGAACTCACGCTTCGATGACAGGACCTCGGTCAATTCGCGACTGTGCGCCCAATCAGCGTTTTTCCAAGCCCTTGCTCTGCATCCGCCAGACCAGCAGGTCGATGCGGTCCTGGCCGAAGAACGGCTCGTTCTCGAATACGAAGGTCGGCACGCCCCAATGGCCTGAGGCCGCGTGGTCCTTTTCGTTCTCGGTGATCACCTGTTCGTAGCGATCCGCGTCAGCGCTGATGGCTGCATCCATCGCGGCGAGATCGAAGCCGGCCTTGTCGGCGGCGCGCGCGAGATGGTCGCCCTCGTTCCAGCCCGTCACCGAGCCGTCCCACAGCACGGGCGCGATCGCATGCGTGAATGCGAGCGAGCGCCCCTCGAGCTGCGCCATGGCGCCGAGACGGGTCAGGCGGTGGATGTAGGGCTGCTCGGCCGCGACATCGAGCGTCGTCATGTCCTGCACGATCGGATCGGGCCTGGGAAAGCGGAACGGAATGCCCTCGTGTTCGGCGACGCGGCGGCTGTCCAGCACGATGTAGCGCGCGAATTGCGGACTGGCCTTCTTGAAGAAGCCGGGCACGCGCACCGCGATCGGATAGACCGGCCGCAAATTCACCGCGAGATCGTACGCCGCGACGAGCTTGAGCGTCTTCGGCAGCGCCAGATAGCTGTAGGGACTGCGATAAGAGTAGAAAAGATCGACTGACAGCGTCATCGGGCCGGCTCCGCGATGCGTGCCATCATGCTGCGGACCACTTGCTTGTGGAAGGGCGTGATGAGGGTGAGGTAAGTGCGGCCAAGCAAATTGTTCGTCCGCACCAGCGTGGTCGAGGTCACCTGCCGGTTCGTATCATCGCCCGCCACGTCAACCACGAGACGGAAGTCGAGGTGAGAATCGTCGAAGCCCGCGACCAGCCGCTCCGGCGTTTCGCTCAGCACCGGAAACAGCCCGATCAAGCCGCCCGGGGCCGGTGCGCCTTCGCCCGACGTCTTCAGGCCGAACGGGGTCACCAGAATGTTGCGCAGGCGCGTCAGCGCATCGACCCAGCGTGGCCCGTTCAAGACCATCCGTGTGCAGGCCTCGCGCGCACTGACCGTCGCTGCGCCGATCTCCACGCGGAACGCGTCGATGAACTGCGCACCCGCCAGCACTGCGTCGGCGTCGACGTTTGGGGTGACTTCGCGAACGGGGTTCATCCCGCCAGTCTGCGCGTCAGCATGCGGAAGCGCAAGATCAGGAGGCCCGCATAGACGAAGGTCCCGACCGAGAACCCGATCCAGACGCCGATCGCGCCGAGGCCGGCGTTGAAGGCCAGCACCCAGGCGACGGGAAAGGCGATGCCCCAATAGCCGATCGCCGCGAACACGAGCGTCATCCTGGTGTCGTTGATGCCGCGCAACGCGCCGCCCACGATGGTCTGGAGGCCGTCGGCGATGAAGAAGGTCGCGCCGACCACCAGCAGTGTCGCCGTCAGCTCGATGGTTGCCGCGCTGGCCTCACCGGTGCCGAAGAACAATCGTCCGAGCTGGTAGCGGCCGAGGATGATGGCGACCGTCAGCGCGGAAACCAGCACGATCCCGAGAAGAGCCGCGACCAGGCCTGCGCGCTTTACGGCGGCCGGGTCATTGCGGCCGAAGGCGTGGCCGACCCGCACCGTCGCCGCCATGCCGATGCCGAGCGGCACCATGAACAGCACGGCCGTGACCTGGAGCGCGATCTGATGCGCGGCGATCGCGGCGATCGAGATCAGCCCCATCAGCAACGCCGCTGAGGAGAACAGGCCATATTCCAGCAACAGGGAAAACGAGATCGGTGCACCGAGCGCGATGAGCTCGCGCATCAAGGGCCAGTCGATCCGCCAGAGATGCGCGAGCAGATGGTAGTCCGCAAAAGGCTTGCGCCACGCGGCGATGGCGAGCACGGCGAGGAATGTGCCGAGATTGACCAGCGTGGTTGCGAGCCCGGCGCCGAACAGGCCGAGTTCCGGCAGGCCGAACAGGCCGTGGATGAGCGCGTAGACCAGCGCGGCATTGATCGGGATCGCCGCGAGCGTGATCCACAGCGGCGCCTGCGGCCGGTTCACGGCGCTCATCATGCTGCGCAGTGCGATGAAGCCGAGCGCCGGCGCGATGCCCCAGGCGAGTCCGTTCAGATAGCGCTGCGCGAGCGCGGCCGATTGCGGCGCCTGGCCGAGGGTGAGCAGGATGTGCTCGCCATAGAGCGGCGAGGCCATCATCGGCAGCGAGATCAGCAATGCGACCCACAACCCGACGCGCAGGGAGCGGCGGATGCGCCCGACATCGCCGGCGCCGAAGGCCTGCGCGGCCAGCGGCGACACCGCGGACATCAATCCGAGGCCGAAGGTGAAGCTGACGAAATAGACCGTATGCGCCAGCGCGGCCGCCGCGACCGCATCCTCGCCGAGCCGCCCGATCAGCGCGAGGTCGGTCGTGATCATCGCGATCTGCCCGAGCTGCGTCAGCATCATCGGCACGGCCAGCCGCAGCGTCTCGACGAATTCCTCGGCGAGATGATTTGGTGGCACGCCGGCTTGCGGCTGCGATCGATGTTGGGTGGTGTCGAGCATGGGCCGCTGCAATAGCACAGGGACGCGTCGAAAACAGGGCCTGCGCTCTCGTGTCCCGGACGCGCTGCAGCGCGAAGCGGTGCTGCGCAGAGCCGGGACCCAGAACTCGACAGCAAAAAGCTTTCGGCCACATGGGCCCCGGCTCAGCAGCGCATCACTGAGGTGCTGCGCTGCGTCCGGGGCACGAGACCATTCTCGGATTGAGAGGCGAAGAGCCTCAGCCCTTCCTCTCAGGCACGCGCCTGATCTTCGCGCCCAGCGCGTTGAGCCGCTCGTCGATGCGTTCGTAGCCGCGCTCGATCTGGTCGGCGTTGTTGATCGTGGAGGTGCCTTCGGCGCAGACCGCGGCGAGCAGCATGGCCATGCCGGCGCGGATGTCGGGCGAGATCATCGATGCCCCGCGCAGGCGGCTGGGGCCGGCGATGATGGCGCGATGAGGATCACAGAGCACGATGCGCGCGCCCATCGCGATCAGCTTGTCGACGAAGAACATCCGCGATTCGAACATCTTCTCGAACATCAGGATCACGCCCTCGCATTGCGTGGCGGTGACGATCGCGATCGACATCAGGTCGGCGGGGAAGGCGGGCCAGGGCTGGTCCTCCAGCTTCGGCACGTGGCCGCCGAAATCGTCCTGGATCTTCAATGTTTGATTGGAGGGCACGATGAGATCGTCGCCCTCGACGCGGCAGACGATGCCGAGCCGCTCGAACCCCATGCGGATCGAGCGCAGATGCTCGACACCGGCGCGCGTGATGCGGAGCTGCGAGCGCGTCACGGCGGCAAGCCCGATCAGCGAGCCGACCTCGATGTGGTCGGGCTGGATCCGGTAGGTCGTTCCACCGAGCGTCGCCGGACCATGGATGATCATGGTGTTGGTGCCGATGCCCTCGATCTTCGCACCGAGCGCGACCAGGAAATTGGCGAGGTCCTGCACATGCGGTTCGGACGCCGCGTTGCGCAGATAAGTGACGCCGTCGGCGGCGACAGCCGCGACCAGTGCATTCTCTGTCGCGGTGACGCTGGGCTCGTCCAGGAACACGTCGGCCCCCGCGAGCCGTGCCGCGCGAAACTCAAGCCGGTCTGTCGCGGTGACCTTGGCGCCCAGCTGTTCCAGCGCCAGCACATGGGTGTCGAGGCGGCGGCGGCCGATGACGTCGCCGCCGGGCGGCGGCAGCATCACTTCGCCGCAGCGGGCGAGCAGGGGGCCGGCGAGCAGGATCGAGGCGCGGATGCGGACGCACAGCTCCGGGTCGAGGTCGGCGGCGCGGATGCTTTTGGCGTGGATGTGAAGCGTGTTGCGGGCGGTCCATTCCGCTGCCGCACCAACCGAGCGGATCAGCTCGACCAGCGTCTCGGTGTCGCGGATCCGTGGCACGTTCTCCAGCGTCACCGGATGCTCGGTGAGCAGGGCTGCGGCGATGATCGGCAGCGCCGAATTCTTGTTGCCGGACGGCTCGATCGAGCCCGAGAGCCGGTGACCGCCCTCGACGATGTACTGGATGGGCGCCAAGTGGATTCTCGCTGTGCTGTTGGGTGGGGCGGTTTCGGGCGGAAACTACAGAGAATTGAGCAGGGGGGCAATTGTGCTGGCCCCGATGAAGGTCTGAGACCCTCATGGTGAGGAGCGCGGAACGCGCATCTCGAACCATGAAAGGCCCCGCTCTCGCCCGCGGCCATCCCTCGAGACGCCCGCTTTGCGGGCTCCTCAGGATGAGGGTGGTGTGTGTGGCAGCCCTAGAACAGACCGATGATATTCGCCACCACATAAAGGATGACGATCAGCACCAGCACGCCCATGGCCAGGAAGGAGATTTCGACGGCAATGGCGCCGGCCCCGAGTGCGGCCGCAACGCCCGCCAGCAGCCTCTCCTCGCGAAACACGAGGGCGAGGACCGAAAGCAGGATGGCGAGCAGGCCGAGCGAGATTGCACCGATCGAGGACGCCTCCCTCAACTGGCTCCCGGTCGACTTCTCCCGCGGCGGGGCCTGGTACTCGACGCCCTTGACGCGCGCGATCAGGCGATCCTTCAGGCGATGGCCGGTGTCGACAATCACCTTGTCTGCCGGCGGTGGCGGGTAGAGCGCCGGTATGACCCAATGCGGCAACACGGCCGCGATCAGCGCCAGCACACCGACGATGCTGCCGATCACGCCGAGACGGCGGGAGGGAAGGGCAGGGCTGGTGGTTGCAGAGGCGATCATGGCGTGGCGTTTCCTGGCCGGATTGGCCTGGCGGGTTCATGCCGTTTCGTCGCGATGGCAGGTGGGGAGGTTCAGGGGAGCGCCGCACGAGCGCCGCGACATCTCGGCCTCGTGGTTCGAGACGCGCCGCGAGCGGCGCTCATCACCATGAGGGTTGAGAGCTGCGCCACGAAGCCAGACCTCATCCTGAGGAGCCCGCGAAGCGGGCGTCTCGAAGGATGGCTGCGGAGGAGCGCTCGTTAATCCGGGCTTACGCCGCAGGCCTCAAATATCGATCGTCGCGCTCAGCGAATGTTCCTGGATGAAGTCGCGGCGGGGCTCGACCACATCGCCCATCAGCTTGGTGAAGATGTCGTCGGCCTCGTCGACCTCCTTGACCTTCACCTGCAGCAGCGAGCGCACATTGATGTCCAGCGTCGTTTCCCAGAGCTGCTCCGGGTTCATCTCGCCGAGACCTTTGTAGCGCTGCAGCGTGATGCCCTTGCGGCCGGCGTCGGTGACGGCTTCGAACAGGTCGACCGGGCCGTAGACCATGTGCTCGACGTCCTTGCGGCGCAGCTTGCCGGGGCGGGCATAAACGTCCTGCAGCTTCATCGTGTACTCGTCGAGCTTGCGCGCTTCGACCGAGCCGAGGAAGGCGTCGTCAATGACGGCGGCTTCCTTGACGCCGCGTACCGTGCGCTCGAACTGGAAACCATGGCCTTCCACATATTGACCGACCCAGCCGCGCTCGACCTCGTCGGCGAGCGTGTCGAGACGGGCCGCGATGTATTGCGCGGCCGCGGCGGCTTTCTCCGGATCGCCGTAGATCGTCTTGTTGAGCACGCCGGTGATGGCGGCCTGCTCGATGACCTTGCGGTTGTAGCGGGTGTGCAGGCTGCGCAGGATGCCGCGGACGGCGCGGGCGTCGTCGACCAGCGAGCGCAGGTCGCGGCCGGTACGGTCGCCGCCGTTACCGGGGATATAGAGGCAATCGTCGAGCCCGGTATCGATCAGATAATCTTCCAGCGCCCGCTCGTCCTTCAGATATTGCTCGGACTTGCCGCGGTTGACCTTATAGAGCGGCGGCTGGGCGATATAGAGATAGCCGCCGTCAATGATGTCGCGCATCTGCCGGTAGAAGAAGGTCAGCAGCAGCGTGCGGATGTGGGCGCCGTCGACGTCGGCGTCCGTCATCACGATGATCTTGTGATAGCGCAGCTTCTCGATCGAGAACTCGTCGCTGATGCCGGTGCCGAGCGCGGTGATCAGCGTGCCGATCTGCTCGCTCCCCAGCATCTTGTCGGGACGCACGCGTTCCACGTTCAAGATCTTGCCGCGCAGCGGCAGGACGGCCTGGAATTCACGGTTGCGGCCCTGCTTGGCGCTGCCGCCTGCCGAGTCACCCTCGACGATGAAGAGTTCTGACTTGGCCGGATCCTTCTCCTGGCAGTCGGCGAGCTTGCCGGGCAGCGAGGAGACCGAGAGCGGGCTCTTGCGCGTCAGCTCGCGCGCCTTTCGCGCGGCTTCGCGGGCAGCGGCGGCCTGGATCACCTTGCCGACGATCATCTTGGCTTCCGACGGGTGCTCCTCGAACCAGGCCTGGAGCGCCTCGTTGAGGACGTTCTCGACCACGGGTCGCACCTCTGAGGACACCAGCTTGTCCTTGGTCTGCGACGAGAATTTCGGATCGGGCACCTTCACCGACAGCACGGCGGTGAGGCCTTCACGGCAATCGTCGCCGGTCAGCGCGATCTTTTCCTTCTTCGCATTGGCCTCGGCATAGCCGTTGACCTGGCGCGTCAGCGCGCCACGGAAACCGGCGAGATGGGTGCCGCCGTCACGCTGCGGGATGTTGTTGGTGAAGCACAGCACGTTCTCGTGGTAGCTGTCATTCCACCACAATGCGGCCTCGACGCCGATGCCGTTGGCTTCCGCGCGCACCATGATTGGCGCCGGCACGATCGCCTTCTTGTTGCGGTCGAGATATTTGACGAATTCCTCGACACCGCCGGAATAGTGCATCTCCTCGCGCTTCTCGACGGCGTGACGCATGTCGGACAGCGCGATGTTGACGCCGGAATTGAGGAAGGCGAGCTCGCGCAGCCGGTGCTCCAGCGTGGCGAAATCATATTCGATGTTCTTGAAGGTTTCCGTCGAGGCCTGGAACGTCACCTCGGTGCCGCGCTTGCCGGGCGCGTCGCCGACGACGACCAGCGGCGCCACCGCATCGCCATGGGCGAACTCGATGTAGTGCTCCTTGTTGTCGCGCCAGATGCGCAAGCCAAGCTTGCTCGACAGCGCGTTGACGACGGAGACGCCGACGCCGTGCAGACCGCCGGAGACCTTGTAGGAATTCTGGTCGAACTTACCGCCGGCGTGCAGCTGGGTCATGATGACCTCGGCCGCCGAAATGCCTTCGCCCTTGTGGATGTCCACGGGAATGCCGCGGCCGTCGTCGCGCACGGTGACGGAATTGTCGGCGTTGAGCACGACATCGACGCGCGAGGCGTGGCCGGCGAGGGCTTCGTCGATCGCGTTGTCGACGACCTCGTAGACCATGTGGTGCAGGCCGGAGCCGTCATCGGTGTCGCCGATATACATGCCCGGACGCTTGCGGACGGCATCGAGACCCTTGAGCACGCGGATCGATTCCGCCCCGTAATCGCTCGGATTTGAGGGCTCGTTTTCGGCAGGCGTCTGCCGAGCAGGTTCTGTCATGAGAGGCCTTCGAGATGTCGCCCGAATCAGCGGCGCAAAAGGCGCTGATTTCAAAGCTATTTGTGCCATGAAAGAGGGTTTGCGCCTAGCGCAAAGTATCTTCCGGCAACCCTTTGATCAGATAGGATTTTTTAGCGAGTTTTCAAGGCTTCCGGAGGCCGATTCGGAGGCTCGAAAAAAGCGCGATTCAAAGGGGTGTTTTGGAGCTCCGGAAGGCGTGGTTTTTGCGGGGCGGGGATGGCCTTCCGAGACACGGGCCAGAGCATTCGAGCTTTGTTGAAATTGGTCGGGCCACGGGCTCGCTGCAACCTCTCCCGCTTGCGGGGGAGGTCGGCGCGAAGCGCCGGGTGGGGGCTTTTTGCTCTTGGGGAGTGTCCCATTGCGGACGCACCCTCTCCCCAACCCTCTCCCGCAAGCGGGAGAGGGAGCGCACCTAATGCGTGGCCTCAATACATCTGCAACGGCAGCACGGCCCCGTCAGGCCCCACCAGCAGGCCCCAGGCATCGCCAGCGGCGACGGTCAGGGTGTCGGTGCGGGCGGGCTGGCCGGGCATGCGCAGCGCGTACTGATACTTTCCGGGCGGCAGATCCAGCATCGGGCCTTTCGGCGATTGCGGTCCGCCGGCGCCGGCTGCGATCTTCACGGTCTGCTTGTTGATCGTCAGCGTGGCTTCCTTCGCGCCGATATTGCCGAACATCACCCTCGCCTGTCCCGCCTTGGGCATGATGTCGGCCTTGGTTGCGGCCTGCGGATTCCGCTGCACCAGGCTGACACTGGTTTCGTCCCGGGCACGGCCGAGCTTCAGCACGGCCGGTCCCTCCGGCGAGGTGAATGCGAGCTCCGCCCGATCCGCGGTGACAGTCGCGCCGTCGCTCTTTTCCTGCCAGCCGCGCTTGGTCAGCTCGGCGCGATAGAAGGCGAGCACGTCCGACAGCTCGGCGGGAATGCTGGCTTCGAGCTCCTTGCGGAACGACTGGTCGCTGCCGGGGAATTTCGTCGAGCTGATCCCGCTGGATGAGCGCTGCGTCGGTACGGGCAGGGCGGAATCGGGATCGGGCTTGAGCGGCTCGGCCGATTTCGTCTGCACCGGCCTGGATTCAGCCGATTTGGTCTCGGCCGGCTTTGCCGCGGCCACGATCAGGCCGGAGCCGTTGGCGCTGACATTCACCTTCGGACCCATCTGCATCACGGTCATCGAGATCGACTTGCCGCCCTTGGAGAATTCCATCACCGCCATGTTGGGCTGGTTGATGACGGAGGGCTGCTCCTTCCAGCCCGCGCTCTTCAGCGTCGCGCGATAAAACGCGCCCAGCGCCTTCACACTCGAGGTCGCGGAAAATTCGAGCCGGCCGGCGCTGCCTTCGAAGGTCACGTCCTCGGCGCTTTCGGGCAGCGGCACCGGCGTCTTGCTGTCGGCGAGCGCGTTGAGCGGCGCGTCGGATAGTGCGGCCGCCTGCGTCTTGCGCCGGACTTCGTCGGCGGCGATGAGCTGCTGGGCCGCACCCAGCGCATCGCCAAGGAACTTCGCATCGGCGTCCTTCTTCGCCCTGGCGCGGGCGGCAAGCGCCGACTCCTTCACCTGCACGTTCAGGCTGATCATGGTGAAATCATATTTGCGGCCGAGCCTGAGCACGCCGGTTTCATCAGTGTTGGAGACCTTGATCGCGACCTCGTCGCCGGGGCCGAGCGGCGCGCTGCCGTCCTCCTGCCAGCCGCGCGCGGCGAGTTCGCGATGATAGAAGGCGAGCACCGCGGGCAGCTCGGCCATCGCGGCGGCCGACATCTCGCGCTTGTTGGAGTCGGCACTGCCGAGGCCTCTCGCCGTCTTGGTCGGATTCGGCCGCGGCAGGCCGGCAAGATCGCCATCGGCCTTGAGCTCGCCGGGCAAGGCGAAGGGCGCGACCCGGATGTCCACATTGGTCCGGCCATCGTCGCGGCGCGTCAGCGTCAGCATGACCGGCTTCTGCTGGTAGAAGCCGCCTTCCTTGCTGTCGGCGTGCGCATAGAACGCGCGAAAACCGTTGGCAACGGTCTCGTCCAGGCCGGTGGTCCAGCGCGCGGCGGTCTCCGGTATGAGCTTCTGCCAGCCGATCGCAGCCATCTCGCGGCCAAAGAAATCCGACGTCGCATCGAGCGTGCCGGGCGCGATGCAGCCGAGATAGGGCCTCGTGCCGTCGAACATGATGTCGCTCGCGCCATCGGGGAACGGTACGTTGCCGTAAATGCGATCGGAGGAGTAGTGGACCACGGACTGGTCGGGCCGGCCGAGACCCTGTGTGAGATAGACCGAAAGGCCCTGCCGTCCCTTCTTGAAGTTCAGCGTGGTATTCTTCTCCTCCAGCGGCCGCAGATAGGGCACCCAGCCGTCGGCGCTCAGGAGCTTCTTCACGGCCGGCAATGTCACGGCTTCCGGCGTCGGCATGCGATATTCGAGGCGCCAGGATTCGGGGCGCGAGGTGTCTTCCACCGCACCCTCCAGCTTCGGCAGCGCATGGACATCGACGACGCCTCCGTCGGCAGCCGCCGCGATCGCGCAGCTCGCCATCAGGGCCAGGCCGCAGGCAAGCAGCCGGGTCGGGACTTGTGTCCCGCGCGGGATCAAAAACATCGTCAGATCTCCAGGATGTTGCGCGCCGCTTGGGCTCGCGCGCATTTGCCGGCTGCGACACCGTCGGCGCGGCCTCAGACCAGAAGTCGCGGCAGAAACCGGGCAGGTTCAAAGGGTCCGGAGGTCAGTAGAGCTGGATCGGCGACCACGGATTGCCATCGGGCCCGACCGTGACGTCCCAGGCATCGCCGGCCACGAGATCGATCGTCGTGTCGCGGTCCGGACGTCCCTCCACCTTCAGTGTGTAGGGGTATTTGCCGGGCGGCATATTGAACAGCGGCGCCTCGGGGCGTTCCTTGCCGGCGCGCGCAGGGAGCGTGACGGTCCGGTTGTCGATGATGAACACGGCGTCCTTGTCGGCGAGATTGGTGAACATCAGCGCCGCGCGGCCGGGCCTCGGCATGATCTGCGCCCGGGTCGCGGCATCCTGGTTTTTCTGTACCAGATTGACCGAGGTGTTGCTGTCCTTGCGGTTGAGCTCCAGCGCCGCCGGTCCCAGTGGGGAGACGAAGGCGAGCTGGACGTGATCGGCCGAGATCACCGCGCCGTCGTGCTGCTCCTGCCAGCCGAGCTTGCCGAGCTCGGTGCGATAGAACGCGAGCACGTCGTTGAGGTCCGCGGGGATGCGGGCGATCAGCCTGGTCCGGAGCGGAGCCTCGACGTCGAGCATCGTGGTGATGCCGGTCTCGCGATAGCTGTAGCGGGTCGGCGCGGGCAGTCTGGCATCGGGATCGGGCGTGAGCGCCGCGGAGAACAGCGGCGGCAGATGCGGCACCCAGGCGCTCGCGCTCGCTGCGAGCATGCAGATCGCGAGCAGGACGAAGCCGCAGGCAAACGCCAGCCATCGTGCCGGGACTCGCGCCCCGGTCCTTGCCATCCGCATCTCGCTTCTCCAGGGAATTCGCGCGTCACCTCGTCGCGCGGCCTCAAAAAGCTAGTCGCGGCGGCAAACAACGGGGTTCAACGCTGAGGTCTAGCGCCGGGCGGAGACTCGTCCGCTCTCGACGTCAAAGACTTCGCCGCCTGCGCCAATCTCGGCAAAGGCTGCCGGGTCCGCGCCGGTCAGCCAGACCTGCGCGCCGAGCTTGCGTAGCTCGTCGAACAGCGCCGCGCGCCTGTTGGGATCGAGATGCGCGACGACCTCGTCGAGCAGCAGCAGCGGCACGATGCCGGTCATCTCGGCGACCAGCGTCGCATGGGCCAGCACGAGGCCGATCAGCAGCGCCTTCTGCTCGCCGGTCGAGGCATCGCGCGCCGGCATGCTTTTCGGCGCATAGATCACCTGGAGGTCGGTGAGATGCGGCCCGTCGGTGGTGCGGCCGGCGATGGCATCGCGCGGGCGGTTGTCGCGCAGGATCTGGCGGTAGCGGTCCTCGACCGATGTCGCGGTCTCCGTCAGCAGCGCATTCTCCATCCAGCCGTCGAGCGCGATCTGTGCGGAGGGAAATGCGGAGGCTTGCGCGCGCGCATTGAGCATGCCGGTCAGGCGCGCCGCGGTCTGGCCGCGCGTCGCCGCGACCGCGACGGCAAGCTCCGCGGTCTCGCGCTCGATCGCGTCACACCAATGGTCGTCGTAATTGCGCGTCTCGAGCAGGCGGTTGCGCGAACGCAGCGAACGCTCCAGCGCGTTGATGCGGCTGGAATGCTCATTGTCGATGGCGAGCACGAGACGGTCGAAGAAGCGACGCCGCTCGGAGCCCGCGCCCATGAACAGCCCGTCCATCGCCGGCGTCAGCCACACCATGCGGATGTGGTCGCCGAACGCCGTTGCTGAATTCACCGGCTCGCGGTCGATGCGGCAGCGCCGGCTCACCGCGCTGTCGGCGCGCGGCGCATCGATGCCGGTCCCGAGCGTGGCGAGCCCCAGCGCGCCTTCGGCTTGCGCGGAGACCGCCCAGGAGCCGTCGCCCTGGTTGTCGGCAACGTCCTCCAGCGTCGCCCGCCGCAAGCCGCGCCCCGGCGACAGGAACGAGATCGCCTCGATGCAATTGGTCTTGCCCGCCCCGTTCGGCCCGACCAGCGCCACCATGTCAGCCGCCGTCTCGAGCCCCGCCGCCCGATAATTGCGAAAATGCGTCAGCGTCAGGCGATGAATGCGGGAGGGGGTCATGTCACTCTGTCATTGCCGGATGCCTACGTTCGTAGGCTTCCAAGACGTTGATGGCCGGGACAAGCCCGGCCATGACGCATGTAGTCAATGCGTGGAGAGGCGGTAGACCTCACACCCGCATCGGCATCAGCACATACAGCGCGCTCTTGTCGTCCTTGTCCTGCACCAGGGTCGGCGAACCGGGGTCGGCGAGCCGGAGCGTGGCGACGTCGCCTTCGATCT
This sequence comes from Bradyrhizobium sp. 930_D9_N1_4, assembly GCF_052076015.1. Classification (NCBI taxonomy): domain Bacteria; kingdom Pseudomonadati; phylum Pseudomonadota; class Alphaproteobacteria; order Hyphomicrobiales; family Nitrobacteraceae; genus Bradyrhizobium; species Bradyrhizobium sp. 930_D9_N1_4. The sequence goes on along the minus strand of NZ_CP197236.1, from coordinate 2,779 downwards.
GGGCGGCGATGTCCAGCAGATAGCGGGAGTTGAAGCCGATATCGAGGGCGTCGGAGGCGTATTCGACCTCGAGCTCTTCGGTCGCGCTGCCGGAATCCGGATTGGTCACCGACAGCACCAGCTTGCCCGGCGACAGCGACAGCTTGACCGCGCGGCCGCGCTCGCTGGAGATGGTGGAAACGCGGTCGACCGCGTTCTCGAAGTCCTTCTTGTCGACGACGAGTTCCTTGTCGTTTCCTTGCGGGATCACGCGGCCGTAGTCGGGGAAGGTGCCGTCGATCAGCTTCGAGGTCAGCACGACGTTGCCGATGGTGAAGCGGATCTTGGCCTGCGACAGCTCGATCGTGACCTCGGCCTCGGCGTCCTCGATCAGGCGCTGCACCTCGCCGACCGTCTTGCGCGGCACGATCACGCCGGGCATGCCGTCGGCGCCCTTGGGCTGCACCAGATCGAGCTGGGCAAGTCGGTGACCGTCGGTGGCGACGCCGCGCAGCGTGGCGGCCTTGGCGGTGCCGGCGGCGTGCAGATAGATGCCGTTGAGATAATAGCGCGTCTCTTCCGTCGAGATCGCGAACTGGGTGCGGTCGATCAGCCGCTTGACGTCCTTGGCGGCGAGATTGAACGAGTGCGACATGTCGCCGGCGGCCAGATCCGGGAAATCATTCTCCGGCAGGGTCTGGAGCGTGAAACGCGAGCGGCCGGCGCGGATTGCCAGCACGGCGCGGTCGCCGTCGGCTTCCAGCACGATCTGCGACCCATCCGGCAGCTTGCGCACGATGTCGTAGAACATGTGGGCCGGCACGGTGGTGGAGCCGGCCGTGGCAGTTTCCGCCGGCAGCGTTTCCGTTACCTCGAGGTCGAGGTCGGTCGCCTTCAGCGACAATTTGGCATTCTCGGCGCGGACCAGCACGTTGCCGAGGATCGGAATCGTGTTGCGGCGCTCGACCACGCGGTGGACATGGCCCAGCGACTTCAGGAGTTGCGCGCGTTCGACCGTAACCTTCATTGCACTACTCGCCCGATCCCAAGGAAACATAACGTTGGAAAAGCCGGGCGGCCGAAAAGCGCGCCACGGCACCGAAGACCCCGGAAAGCCGGATCATCCAGCCGATATGACCAAAGCCGTCAGGGTCGCGCAAGGTGGCTTGGATGGCCCCCGGATTCAAGGGATCGGGGACCAGTTCCCCACGATTTACCGCTGCATTCGTGCCGAAACTCGACGCTCTCGTCGGGGGCGCTGGCATCTCCACGCGTCATGGCCGGGCTTGTCCCGGCCATCCACGGTTTGCCACTCGGAACAAAGAACGTGGATGCCCGGGACAAGCCCGGGCATGACGATCTCTGCCGAAGTTGAGAGAATAGGCGTTTATTCCTGAAGCTGGCGCTTCAGCGACTCCACTTCCTCGGACAGCGCATTGTCCTTGGAAACCAGTGCCTCGATCTTGCGCACGGCATGCAGCACCGTGGTGTGGTCGCGGCCACCGAAGCGGCGGCCGATCTCCGGCAGCGAGCGCAGGGTCAGCGTCTTGGCGAGGTACATCGCCACCTGGCGCGGGCGGACCACGTTGGCGGTGCGGCGCGAGGACAGCAGGTCGGAGCGGCTGACATTATACTGCCGCGCCACCACGCGCTGGATGTCCTCGATCTTGATCCGCTTCGGCTCCTGCGGCCGGATCAGGTCGCGCACCTCGTGCTCGGCCATTTCCAGCGTCACCGGCCGGTTGTTGAGTTTCGAGTGCGCCAGCAGGCGGTTGATCGCGCCTTCGAGATCCCGGCCGTTATGGGTGATGGCGCGGGCCAGATAGGCCAGCACTTCCTCGGGCACCTCGAAGGTCGCATGATGGGCACGGGCAGCTGCAACGCGCGACTTCAGGATGCCGTGGCGCAGCTCCTCGCCGAGCGAGCCCATCTCGACCACGAGACCGCCGGCCAGCCGCGAGCGCACGCGATCGTCCAGGCTTTCGAGATCGGACGGCGGACGGTCGGCCGCGATCACGACCTGGCGGCCGGCGTCGATCAGCGCGTTCAGCGTGTGACAGAACTCGGCCTGCGTCGACTTGCCCTGCAAGAATTGCAGATCGTCGATCACGAGCACGTCGATGCCGCGCAGCGCTTCCTTGAAGGCCAGCGCCGTCTGCGTCTTCAGCGCGGCGACGAAGCCGTACATGAATTTTTCAGCGGTGAGATACAGCACCTTGCGCTCGTTGCCGGAATTGCCGGCCCAGGTCACCGCCTGCAACAGATGCGTCTTGCCGAGGCCAACGCCAGCATGGATGTAGAGCGGGTTGAACATCACGGGGTCGCCGCGGCGGCCTTCTGCGACCTGACGCGCGGCGGCATGGGCCAGCGTGTTGGAGCGGCCGACGACGAAGCTTGCAAAGGTCAGGCGCGGGTCGAGCGGCGAGCCGCCGAGCGCATCGTGATTGGCGGAGACCGGCGCGGTCGCAGTCGAGCGCAATTCCGGCGCAGGCGCGCGGCGCGTTTCGACCGGCGCGGGCGCCTCCTTCTGCTGCAACACCGGACGCACAGCGGAGCGCACGGTGAGGTCGATGCGATGCACTTCGGGCATCTCGGCCTGCCAGCACGACAGCACGCGCTCGGCATAATGGGCCTGGATCCAGCTCTTCAGGAAGCGGGTCGGCACCGAGAGCCGCACGCTCTCCTCCTGCACGCCTTCCAGATCCATGCGAGCGAACCAGCTCGTATAGACGTCCTCGCCAACGTTCGAGCGCAGCCGGCTCTTCACGCGTGACCAGCGATCCTGTTCCGATGTCGTCAT